>CAZNPG010000001.1:0-107247 GCA_964575305.1 uncultured Gammaproteobacteria bacterium
TCGTTTCTTTTGCACAGCTCTTCGGCTGTCTTGGTTTCTTTGTTAATTTTTGTTTTGGTTTTTTTGAGCAAACCCATAACTTCTTTTTTGTCTTCTTGTTTTTGTAAGTAGGCGTCTTCTCTTTCTTTGCTAATCAATCCCAGCTGTTTTGCCTCTTTATAAAGCCGGGCGTCTGCATTGTCTTGTCTGAGCAAAAGCCTATGCTCCGCTCTAGAGGTGAACATTCTATAGGGCTCACTTACCCCAAACCTTGTAAGGTCATCAACCAGCACTCCCATATAGCTGTTTTGCCTCAAAGGTGTCCAGGCTTCAAGTTTTTTAATGTGTTGGGCTGCGTTTATGCCAGCAACGACGCCTTGTGCTCCTGCCTCTTCGTAGCCTGTCGTTCCATTTATCTGGCCTGCCAGAAAAAGATTTTGTGTGTTCTTGAGTTTTAAGTTTTTGTTGAGGTTTCTTGGGTCTATATAGTCGTACTCAACCGCGTAGCCCTGTTGGACTATTTCTGCTTTTTCAAACCCCTTAATAGATCTTATATATTCTTGTTGAACTTCTACAGGCAGGCTTGTAGAGATGCCGTTGGGATAAATCCAGTTTGTGTTTAGCCCTTCGGGCTCTACAAATATTTGGTGGCTTTCTTTGTCAGAGAACCTCATTATTTTGTCTTCTATTGAGGGGCAATATCTTGGCCCTACTCCGCTTATTAGGCCTGAATACATTGCAGATTTTTCGATGTTTTTTCTTATTATCTCGTGCGTTTTTGGGTTTGTTTTTGTTATGTGGCAACAGGTTTGTTTTGGGTGCTGGTTTTTTCCCTCAAGGTATGACATAAACACTTCTTTTTCCTCTCCTGGTTGTGTTTCCATAACGTCAAAGTCAACTGTTTCTTTAGCTAATCTTGGAGGCGTTCCTGTTTTAAGTCTCCCTACCATTAGGTCTAGTTTTGCAAAATATTTTTCCAGACCTTCGGCCCTTTTTTCATCTATTCTTCCTCCTTCTTTTTTTTCATTACCAACAAGTATTGAGCCATTTAAAAATGTTCCTGTTGTCAAAACGAATGCGCTTGCTTGATAGTTTTCTTTTCTTCCAACTGCTTCTTTTAGGATTTCTCCTTCTTGTAGAAAGTCGACAACTTCGTCTTCTATAACTATCACACCTTCTTCCTCGATCTTGTTTTGTATTGTTTTTTCGTAAATTTCTTTATCGGTTTGAGCTCTTGTTGCCTGAACGGCTGGCCCTTTCTTTTTATTAAGGGTTCTAAACTGTATGCCTGCTAGGTCTGTAGCTTCTGCCATATAACCGCCTAATGCATCTATTTCTTTAGCCAGGTGAGTTTTACCAATTCCCCCAATTGCAGGATTGCAGGACATTCTTCCAGATTTGTTTTTATCAAGAGTTATGAGTGCGACCTTAAGGGACATTCTTCTGCCCGCTAAAGCAGCTTCAACCCCAGCGTGGCCTCCCCCTATTACTATTAAATCAAATATATTGTTCATCTTATGTTTATTATTATTATTAAGGTTGCCTGTTTCTGTTAATAACCCTGAATTATATCTTTTTATAAGGCTTTTATAAAAAAAGAACAGGAAGGGAAAGTTGTTTTATATTTATGGGGAAGGGGCAGAGATCTTGTTGACAGTATGTGGGTTAAAACTTATCCCCCTTTTGTAAACAAGAAAACTACTTCCCTATACAGAAGTTTTTAAATATTTGGTCTAAGATCTTTTCATTGTCAAAGACGCCATATATTTCTTGTAGAGCCACAAGAACTTCCCTAAGGTTTTGAGCAGCCACTTCAAAAAAGTCTTCTTTACCCAAAGAGGCTGAAAGGATTTCTTCTGCCAAAACGAGTTTTTTATAAACCCTTTCTGAAACTTGACGCCCGGGCGCTGAGCTCAAAGAAGTTGCCTTAATTTTTTCAACCAAAGCATCTAGACCAAGACCAGTTTTAGCTGAAACACAAATCGCTTCGCCTGAGAAAGATTTTTGGTGGAGGTCGTATTTATTAAAAACAATAATTGTTCCTGGTTTTTCTTTCATAGCCTCTGCTTCAGCAGCGCTGTCAACAACATGTAAAACCAGATCCGCGCCTTTTGCAGCAGCTAAAGCCAAAAGCATGCCCTCTTTTTCTATGTTGTCGCTTGTCGTTTTTCTAAGGCCAGCGGTGTCCTGAACTTCCACATCAAAACCAGACATAACAACCCTCTTTCTAACGACATCCCTTGTTGTTCCTGCGGCGCTTGAAACAATAGCGGCCTTTTCACCAACCAGCAAATTGAAAAGAGAGGATTTTCCTACGTTGGGTTTGCCAAGCAGAACAATGTTTTTTTTAAGAGCATCTTTTTCAAAAGGCTTATATTCTTTTATGAGAAGACGGAGACAGTCTCTGGTTTCTTCTGAATGTAACAAAATCTCTTTTGCTTCAACCTCAACAACACCCTCTTCGTCAGAAAAGTCTAATTGAGACTCAATACGCACCAGGGTGTTTTCAGTCTTTTTTAAAACCTCATTAATTTTTTCACCAAGGACTCCTCCTCGGAAATCCTCAAGCGCAAGCAGCTGCTCTCTAGACTCTGCTTCGATGCCCAGCGCAATGCCCTCAGCGTCAGCAAGGCTTAACTTGTTGTTTAAGAAAGCCCTTCGACTAAACTCCCCAGGCTCAGCCTCCCTTATGCCCATGCTTTCTAGCCAAGAGAAAACCTCACTCAGCACAACAGGGTTGCCATGAGGGTGGAGCTCAAGCATGCTTTCCCCGGTGTAAGAAGCAGGAGCGGGAAAACTAAGAACAAGACAGGTTTCACTAATGCCCGAGAAAGAGACATCTCGTACAAAGAAACCCTTTTCTGCTTTTGATACCGAAAGGCTGTTATATAGTTCTTCAGGAAGGCTTTGACCAGAAACCCTTATTACTGCTAAAGCTGATTTTCCTAAAGCAGAGCCAAGCGCATAGATCGGCTCAGAACTATTAGCGCTCCCCGCCATCAACCCGCCTTAAAATAATAGCCTGTGGTACGATTGAAAGAGCCATATTGATCACTGAGTAAATTACAACCCCGGCCGGCATGAACAAAAAGATAAGAGTAAGCATTGGTGGAAACACAATCATCATTTGTCTTGATATTTGAGCCTGCATCCCCTCGGTTTGTGGGGGTTTTGGCATCATAAGTTGAGACAGATACATCATGGCGCCCATCAAAACAGGAGCAATCATGAAAGGGTCAGATTCAGCCAAATCAGGAATCCAAAGAAAAGACTCACCCCTAAACTCAAAGGCTTCACGAGTAACCCAAAACATGGCTAAAAATATAGGAATCTGCGGGATCATAGGAAAGCAACCAGCTAAAGGATTAAACTTTTCTTTTTTATAAAGCTGCATCATTTCCATACCAAGTTTTTGTTGGTCGTTTTTGTGCATGTTTTGAATTTCTTGAATTTTGGGCTGGAGCCTTCTCATCTTTACCATCGAGTTTATCTGCATAATCTGAAGAGGAGACAGGAGAAGCTTAAACAACAACGTAAGCAATACAATTGCAAAGCCCCAATTTCCCACCAAACCATAAAAGAAATTTAAGACCACAATTAAAAACTCCCCTATGCCATAAACAAAACCCAAATCTAAGTTGTATTTAAAGTGTGGCGCAACTGACTCCAGGATTGTCTTTTGTTTTGGGCCAAGAAAAACGCTGGTTTCAGACCTAAAACCTCCCCTGGTGGGCTCGGCTTCTTCGGTAAACCCAAAACGGTAAACTCCATTTTCGTCAGAAGGGTAAAGCGAAATTTTTTGCTGTGCTTTTTCGTCAAAAACAGCAACAACAAAATGTTTTTGAGAATAACCAATCCAGTTTCCCAAATAGTCCTCTCTGCCCCTTATGGACGTGATTTGCTCGTCGTTAAACACATCGTCTGAGGTGCTGTATGCAAGATGGTCTCTTGAAAAAGAAACACCGTAATCAATTGACTTGTTTTTGTTTCTATAAAAGGTTTTGTACGCAGAAATATTTCCAAAAGAGCTTGAAACAAGCTCCAAACCATCATCAATTTTTAAAACATTTGCCCCATCAAAATAAAAAGTTTTTTCTAATAGGTTCCCATTAGGGTCTGATGAAGAGATGGTGAGCTTGTCTGCCTGTTTTTGGGTAACAACAAAACTAGATTCGTTTTTAAAGCCAGACACAGAAGTTTTAAAATAAAACTTAAGCAAACTATCATTAGACAAAAGCCTGGTTTTATAAAGACCATCCCTTTCTTGTTTTTCAAACAGGTAGGCTTCCTTAACCGATCCGTCTTTCAGATCAATAAAAATTTCTAAAGTCCCGTTTGTGATTTTTTCGTAATTGTTAAGGTTTGTGGTGTTTTGGACAGCAACAGAATCTTGAAGCTTTGCGCTTTTGCTGCTTGAGTTCCATTCGAAAATCAAACCTAACACCAACACCAAAGTTACGGCTGCAAAAATACCTCGTGGATTAAACATCTTTAAAAAATTTCCTAAGGCTCTCCTCAAACCCATCAGTGAACCTGTTAAATTTTACCAAATAATCGGCTGACTTATCTCTATTTACATTCAATCTGAACACTTCTTTTGTTTTTCTTCTAAGAGAGTTTCTTTTTGAAGCATCACGAACTGCTTTTTTTGGAATCATCACCAAGATAGAGTTTTTGTCGAGGTTGTTATGGTTGTAAAAAACCCTGACACCCTCAAAAACCTCACAAGAAACCCAACCAAACATTTCTTTGGAAATTTTTTTAATTCTAGATTCTTTGGGGAGCGAAAAAGATTTTGGCATTAAACTTATACAGCAAGGGACTTTCTGCCTTTAGACCTTCTGTTTGAAAGCACCGACCTTCCTGCCTTTGAAGACATTCTTTCCCTAAACCCATGAGTTCTTTTTCTTTTAATATTTGTAACTTTTAGTGTTCTTTTCATATTTATCCACAGTTTTTTAACAAAAAAACAATGTATTTATTACATGTTTTAAAAAGCTTAAGTATTATAAACTTATCGACATGTCTAACAAGGTTTCAACAATAAATATTTTTAACAAGTGTGTTAAAGACCTAGAGAAAGAAATTAACTCTACAGAATTTAACTCCTGGATCAAGCCGCTTCAGTTTGATTTAAAAGAAAACAACTTCAATATTTATGCCCCGAACAATTTTGTTGGTGATTTTTTCAAAGAAAAGTATTTGCCGCAAATTACAGCCTTTCTAGAAAACAACATTGGCAGAAATAAGTTTATTTTAAATGTTTCTGTTAAAAGCTCGACACAAACACAACCACAAACAACAGGCCTTAATAAAAACTACACCTTTGATACTTTTGTTACGGGCAAGTCTAACCAAATTGCCCTAGCGGCAGCACAACAGGTAGCAGAGCATGCATCTCAAACAGAATACAACCCGCTGTTTGTCTATGGAGGGGTTGGTCTCGGAAAAACCCACCTAATGCACGCCATAGGCAACAAACTTTTAGAAGAAAGGCCTAATGCAAAAATTTGTTACGTTCATTCTGAGAGGTTTGTTAGCGACATGGTTAAGGCTTTGCAGCTTGGTGCAATTAATGAGTTTAAAAAATTCTATAGAGGACTAAACGCTCTTTTGATTGATGATATTCAGTTTTTTGCTGGAAAAGAACAATCACAAGACGAGCTCTTCCACACCTTTAACAGCCTAATAGAAAGCGGCAATATGATGATTTTTTCTTGCGACAGGTACCCCAAAGAAATTGAAGGCTTAGAGGATAGGTTAAAATCAAGGTTTGGTTGGGGTTTGTCAGTTGTTATAGACCCACCAGCACTAGAAACAAGAACAGCAATTCTGCTGAAGAAGGCTGATGAGATGAATTTAGAGCTGCCTCAAGACTGTGCATTTTTTATAGCTCAGCAAGTAAAATCAAACGTTAGGGAGCTAGAGGGTGCTTTAAAAAGGGTTGCTGCAAACGCTAAATTCGCTAAAACAGACATCGACATAGATCTTATTAAAGAATCTTTAAGAGATGTTTTGGCAATACAAGCAAAAATGGTAACCATCGGAAACATCCAAAGGGTTGTTGCAGACTACTACAACATTAAATTAAGCGACCTTTTATCCAAAAGAAGAAACAGGTCTATTGCAAGGCCTAGACAGGTTGCTATGGCACTAGCTAAAGAGCTTACAAACCACAGCCTTCCTGAAATAGGCGAGGCTTTTGGTGGCAGAGACCACACTACAGTAATTCACGCCTGTGAAAAAACAAAAGAACTTAAAAAAGACAACCTTGAAATTGAAGAGGACTATAAAAAACTAAGAAGAAGTTTGTCTGCATAACATGAAATTTACTGTAGAAAAATCTGACATTATTAATGAGTTTCAATCATTGGCTGCTGTGGCAGATAAAAAACAAACACTGCCGATTTTAAGCAACATATTAATTAGGTGTGAAGCTGAAGGTATCAAGATGCTAAGCACCGACCTAGAGGTTGAGCTCGAAATCAACATGCAGGGAGCAAACATAATTACACCTGGCGAAACTACGATTCCTGCAAAAAAAGCTGCAGACATAATACGCGAATTACCAGAAGGACAAGTTTCATTCGAGTTGAATGAAGAAAGCTCAAAACTTACAGTTAAATCCTCCTCAGGACGTTATAACTTAGCCACTATTCCCGGCTCGGATTTTCCAGACTTTGATGTAATTAAAAGCGACACAACCCATACAATTACAACAGAAAAATTACTAGAACTTTTCCATAAAACCTCATTTGCGATGGCAAATCAGGATTGGAGACACTACCTTAATGGTTGTTATTTTGAGAAAGAAGAAAACGCTTTAAATATGGTTGCTACAGACGCACACAGGCTGGCAATTTATAAATCAAGCCTTGAAAGTAGTGGGGATTTTTCTGGAATCATACCAAGAAAAACCGTGGTTGAATTAATGAAAATTCTTCCCAAACAAAACGAAGAGATTCAGTTTTACATCAATGCTAACAATATAGTATTTATGTCTAAAAATTTTACATTTAAGTCTAAATTAATTGATGGCAACTATCCAAACTATAGCCAGGTTGTACCACAAGGAGAGGGCACAAAAATAACATTCAACAGAAAGAATATGCTTGACTCACTATCTCGAGTCTCTGTCTTAACAAGCGAAAAATTTAAAGGGGTAAAGCTTAAGTCTGAAAGTGGCGTCTTAGACGTTTCTGCACACAACCCTGATCAAGAGTCAGCTGAAGAAAAACTTGACGTTACAGGCGATAACAACGCATTTGACATAGCATTTAATGTAAATTATCTCAGAGAAGTCTTAAGCACCATAGAAGATGAAGAGATCTCTTTAGTTAGCTATGGAAGCGATAAAAGCGCTTTAGTGCAAAGTAGCGACAACAATCAAGTTCTTGTTCTAATGCCGCTATTGCTCTAAACAGTGCTAATCAAAGAAATAAAACTAGAAAATTTTAGAAGTTATGAATTTCTTGAAATGCCTATTAAAAAAGGCTTAAACCTTATTTATGGTAGTAATGGTTCTGGTAAAAGCACTATAATAGAAAGTATATACTATGCTCTTTCAGGAAAATCATTTAGAACAACAGAAACAAACAACTTAATAAGAAATCAAACCAATCAATTGCAAGCATTATTAGTATTTTTTGATGGAAAAACTGTAAAAGTAACAAAAAAAACGAACAATACAGCAATTATTACACAAAACAAAGGTCAAAAAAGAGAAAATTACACCAGTTTGGTCAAAAAATTTCCAACATGTCTTGTTGAAAACAAAGAATTCTTCTTTTCAAGCTCTAACCCTGAACAAAAAAGAAGTTTTATGAATAAAACATTGTTCTACGTAGAACAAGAGGGCTCAACAAAAATAAATGAACTTAAAAAAATTGTAGCACAAAGGGCTGGGTGCTTGAAAAATAAAGACTTTAATCAAATTAAGTACTGGGACGAACAGCTTATTTTAATAGAACCAATTATAACTGATTTAAACCAAAAACTTTGTGGAGAGCTTAATAAGGCGCTAAAAAACAGCAATATAGTAGATGTTTTTGTGCAGAACAACCCATGGTTGAATGATCTTACAATAAAATACCTACCTGGATATGATGTAAATGATATTTTTACAGATATTTTGTCGCAAAACTTAGAAAAAGATACAATTCTCAAAAGAACAACTGCTGGACCCCACAAAAGATCTTTCGATATATTGTTAAAAAATAAGTCAGCAAGTGAAACACTGTCCAGGGGTCAACAAAAAATAATTTCTATAATATTACACCTAATTCAGCGAGAAATTATTAAAATAAACACTGGTTCAGACCCTATTCTATTAATGGACGATATTTCTTCTGAATTAGATAAGGAAAACGCTAATTTAATGTTAAAATATCTTATAGATAACAGCGTTCAGACAATTATGACATCTATCGAAAAAGCACACTTTTCAGCTCATAAAGATGTATTTTTGTTCCACGTAGAACACAAAGGAGACACATCTTATGTCAAATGATTATGATTCAGACAGTATTAAGGTTTTAAAGGGCCTTGAAGCAGTAAAGAAAAGACCTGGTATGTATATTGGTGACACAGATGATGGCACAGGCCTTCATCATATGGTTTTTGAAGTATTAGATAATTCTATTGACGAGGGATTAGCTGGGTTTTGTAATCAAATAGACGTGGTAATAGGCACAGATGGCTCTGTAGCTGTTTCTGACAACGGAAGAGGCATACCAGTAGACAAACATGAAGAAGGAGCTTCAGCAGCAGAAGTAATTATGACTGTATTGCATGCAGGGGGTAAATTCGACGAAAACAGCTATAAAGTATCAGGTGGATTGCATGGAGTCGGGGTTTCTGTTGTGAATGCATTAAGCAGCAAGTTAATTCTAGAAATTGAAAGACAAGGCTCTATGTATCGTCAAGAATACAGCGATGGTTTTCCTAAAACAGAGCTAGAAATCGTTGGGAAAAGCGATAAAACTGGGACTAAAGTAACATTCATACCATCAAAAGAAATATTTTCTCACACTACATTTGATGTTGATATTTTAATTAAAAGAATTAGAGAATTGTCTTATCTTAATCAGGGTATTGGTATAAGTGTTCTAGATGAAAGGACAGGCAAGTCACATAATTTTAAGTCAGATGGGGGATTAAGTGAATTTGTTAAATACTTAACAGGAAAAAAAGAAACAGTTGGAACTCCATTTTATGCACAAGCCAATATGAAGGGTATTGGTGTAGAGGTTGCTGTTCAATGGACAACTACTTATAGAGAAAACGTACAATGTTTTACCAACAACATACCTCAAGCAGATGGTGGCACACACCTTGCAGGTTTTAGGGGCGGGCTTACAAGGGTAATTAAAAACTTTATTAAGAAAGAAGACCTTATGAGAAAAAAAGAGGTTGAAATAACAGGTGAGGACGTAAGAGAAGGAATGGTTGCTATTATTTCTTTAAAAATGCCAGATCCAAAATTTTCATCTCAAACAAAAGACAAACTAGTTTCATCAGAAGCAAGACCAGCCGTAGAAGGCTTATTAAATGACTATTTCATGGATTTCCTATTAGCAAATAAACCTCAAGCCAAAGAAATATTGGGGAAGGTTTTAGAAGCTGCTTATGCACGAGAGGCTGCTAGAAAAGCAAAAGAAATGACAAGGAGAAAAGGGTTATTAGACATAGGTGGTCTACCAGGAAAATTAGCTGATTGCCAAGAAAAAGACCCATCTCAGTCTGAAATATTTTTAGTCGAGGGAGATTCTGCAGGAGGGTCAGCAAAACAAGGACGAGATAGAAGTTTTCAAGCCATCCTTCCCCTTAAAGGAAAGATTATTAATGTTCAAAAAGCCAGACTAGATAAAGTTTTATCCTCTAATGAGATTGGAACGCTCATTACAGCCTTAGGAACCGGCATAGGAATAGATGAGTTTGATGTGGAAAAACTCAGATATCACAGAGTAATTATAATGACAGATGCTGATGTAGATGGATCACACATTAGAACGCTTTTACTTACATTTTTTTACAACCAGATGTATGACCTTCTTGAAAAAGGGCATATATATTTAGCTTTACCTCCTCTATATAAAATTGGCAAAGGGAGCAAAACTCATTATGCAAAAGACGAGGAAGAAAAAGATGAGATCTTAAAGATGCTCAGAAAAGAAAGCTCTGAAGGCGCAAGAGCCCCTGAAATACAGAGATACAAAGGTTTAGGTGAGATGAATCCCGAGCAACTTTGGGAGACAACATTTGATCCAGCTAATAGAAGGTTGGTACAAATCACACTAGATGATGCTAGAGAAATGGTAGATGACATCTTTGAAACTTTAATGGGTGATCAGGTTCAACCAAGAAGACAGTTTATTGATGAGAATGCTCTAAGAGCTGAAAACGTTGATATTTAAAACAGCTTTTTAAAAGTTTCTTCTAATTCAGATTCTTTTACACGTTCTTGGTTCATGGTGTCTCTGTCTCTTACCGTAACTGTGCCGTCTTCTAAAGTATCAAAATCAATTGTGATGCATATTGGAGTACCAATTTCATCATGACGCCTATAATTTTTTCCAATGTTACCGCTATTTTCGAACAACACCCTTCCCATACCCAGAGACTGAAGTTTATTTTTAATATTCTTTGCTTTCGAAACAATATTTTTATCATTCTTCTTTAAAGGAATCACAGCTGCCTTAATTGGCGACAGGTGGGGCTTTAATTTAAGAACAACTCTTTCTTTATCATCTATTTTTTCGACGTTATAAGCTTCATTAAGTATTGCTAGAACTGCTCTGTCTACACCTGCTGAAGGCTCTATAACAAAAGGGACTACCCAGTTATTATCTAGATCTTTCAAAGCAAGTTTTGCATTAGATTCATTATTTTCTGTAACAGAGGATTTGATATTAAGTTCTTTTTGATCTTTTGAATGAGAGCCAAGATCAAAGTCTGTTCTATTAGCTATACCTTCAAGCTCCTCAACTCCATGCGGAAACTTATACATAATATCTACTGTTGCTTTTGAATAATGAGCTAATTCATCACTAGGCACATCATATAACTCAAGACTATCTCTAGAAACTCCCTGATTTTCCCACCAAACAAGCCTAGATTCGACCCATTCTTTGTGCCAATCTTCATCAGTCCCAGGAACCACAAAAAATTCAAGCTCCATTTGCTCAAACTCCCTAACCCGAAAGATAAAACTCTTTAAAGTAATTTCATTTCTGAAAGCTTTACCTATTTGAGCGATACCAAAAGGAATGTTTCTAGCTGTTGAGTCCACAACATTTTTAAAATTAGTAAAAATCTGTTGAGCAGTTTCTGGCCTTAAGTATGCGAAACTAGAACCATCATCAACAGGCCCAACATTTGTTTTAAACATTAAATTAAATTGACGCGGCTCTGTTAAATCTTCTTTTTTACAATAGTCTGGCACTTGGTCTGCTCTAAATCTTTCACCACATGACTTACAGTCTACTAGAGGATCAGAAAAGGTGTCTTCATGTCCTGAGTGCTTTAAAACAGACTGTTTTGTCAGGATTGCTGCATCAAGACCTTCAACATCATCACGCTCATAAACAGTTGATTTCCACCAAGAGTTTTTAATATTATTTTTTAATTCAACACCTAATGGCCCATAATCATACAAACCTTGGGTGCCCCCATAAATTTCGCTAGATTGGAAAATAAAACCTCTTCTTTTGCAGAGGGCTATAAGCTCATCAATATTTTTTGCTGACAAAATTTTTCCTATAGTATGTTATTTAGGCTATTTTATTACTTTAAAAATGATAAGCATACTTTTTGGATTAATTTCACGCACACCTCTAATAATATTGAGAGCCATTTCTTTTATTTTGACAAAAGTATTAACAATACTAGGTTCAAAGCAGCTCGAAATAACAAAAAAAAATATAAAACATTGTTATAGCAATGAATCAGAACTTGTTCACAAAAGTTTTAAAGAAACAATAGAAATGTCGCTTATGTTTCCATATATTTGGGGTAAAAAAAATAATTACAAAAAGCTTTTAGACCCAAACTATATAGAAAAAAGCAACCTTGATGATGGTAAGCCTAAACTGTTCTATACGCTACACATGGGCTGTGTAGATATGATGGTTTTTATAATGTCTGAATTACTTTCTCAAATAAATATTTTATATACACCAGCAAAAAATGAACAACTAGAAAAGAAACTTAAAGCTATAAGAGAAAGAGGCGGAGCAAAAATGTTGCCAGCCACTTCAAAAGGCGTAAAAGCGCTTTATAAAGGATTTTTAGCAAATGAAAACTTATTAGTAGCTTCAGATTTGGTGCCTCATGATAGGGGTGTATATGAGACCTTTTTTAACAAAGAGTGCTACTGCATTGATTTGATAGAAAAGCTTTCACATAAAAAAACCCATGACCTTTATTTCGTTTACTTAACAAAAGGCAAAACCAATAAATACGAATTTATATCAAAAAAAATAGAGAGCCCAATTACAACAAAACAAATGAACCAACATTTTGAAGAAGCAATTAATTCTGCTCCTGAAATTTACGGATGGGAATACAAGAAATTTAGAAAATTAAAACCCAATAATTTCAATATATATTAATTCTTCCAAAAAGAAGGAACCAGCAATATCAACACACCAAATAATTCAAGCCTTCCAACTATCATTGCCAATGTTAGGGAAAGCTTTCCTACATCATTTAAGCTTGCATAGTTTTCTGACAGCTCTCCAAGACCAGGACCTAAATTGTTTATTGCTGCTGCTGTTCCTGAAAAAGCTGAGTAAAAATCAACATCTTGGAAGATGAGAACAAATAAGAAAAACAAGAAAAAAGTTATATATATTGCTATAAAAGAGAATACCGCTTCCATCTGAGAAGAAACTATTTTTTCTCCATTTAGCTTTACACTACTAACTGCATTTGGGTGCATAATCTTAGTCATGTTAGAAAAACCAACCTTTAACATAAGCAGTACACGCCATACTTTCATACCACCACCCACCGAACCAGAACAAGCACCAATAAAAGCTACAACAAAGATTAAAAAACCAACTGAACTTCCCATGGCTGTTAAAGGCTCTAGAGTGAATCCTGTTGTAGTTACAATTGAGATTGTTTGGAAGACGCCATATCTCAGAGCGTTTTCAAAAGTAAAGCCCTCTTTTATATAAAGAGTGGCGAATGAGACTAGTACTGTTATTAAAATTATCAGCAAAAAGAACTTAAATTCATCATTTGCAAGATAATATCTAAAACTTCTTTTTGTAAAAGATAAAAAATGTAAGCCAAAGTTAGTAGCAGAAATCAACATGAAAACGACAGCAACTAACTCTATAGACTGATTGTTAAAATGCCCAAAATTTTCGTTATATATTGAAAAACCACCAATTGATACAGTGCTAAAAGAATGACTAAAAGCTTCAAACCATGACATGCCAGCTAGCCAATAAGAAAATACACATGCAAGCGTTATAAGCACATAAAATTTTAACAAGGATCTTGCTGTTTCTCTTAGTCTTGGGGAGAAGCTTTTATCGGCAAAGCCTGCAGTTTCGGCTTGAAGTACTTTCATACCACCAGAAACAGCTGGGATAATTGCAAGTACAACTATAACCAACCCAACACCACCAGACCACTGAAGAAGTTGTCTATAAAGCAAAACATGATCTGGTAATAAAGAAAGATCATTTATTACTGTCGAGCCAGTAGTTGTCAGGCCAGAAACAGCCTCAAACAATGCATCATAAAATGTTAAGTTGTTTGTCATGAAGGGCAAAGAAGCCAGAATAGAAATGAAAACCCATGTTAAAAAAGTAATTATGAAACCATCTTTCGGTGTATAAGAAAACTTCTTTCTTCTCAGTGTTAATAAAATTACTAGAGAATACATAATGCAAGAAAAATAAATCCATAACATGTTGTTATCTAAAGAATTATTGAAATAACTCATTAAAAGAGGAGGCAGAACTACAAAAGTTCCAAAAAACAACAGAGTTGGTCCTAAAAATCTTAATAACTTAAGTGCTGCTGTCATCTAAATTTTTCGTAGAAAGAATCTATTACATCCTTATTTTTATAAAAAACTATTAGGTGATCATCATCATGTATTTGTGTGTTTCCGTGAGCCATGATGACTTCCTCGCCTCTTTTGATTGCTGGTATATTAATATTTTCATCTAACCCTAACTCAGATATAAGTTTGCCTTTAAGTTTTTCAGATGAGGAATCTACGCCTATCTCAATTGCTTCTGCCATGCCTTTCTTTACTTTATGCACATTTGATACAGAGCCTTTTCTAATAAATTTCAAAACATGGGAAACAGTAATCTGAACAGGTGAAATTATTATATCTAGTTCGTTTTTTCCAACCAGATCAAAGTACGCCTCCTTATTGATAATTGTTATGGTCTTTTTAGACCCAAGCTTTTTTGACATTAAAGAGCACAATACGTTTGATTCATCATCTTGCGTTACAGCTACAAAAACATCGCATTCAGAAATCCCCTCGGAAGATAAAAATTCTTTATCTGCTGCATCAGAATTTAATATTAGAACGTTATCAAGTTCCTCAGACGCCAGCTCACATTTGTCCTTGCTTTTATCTATGAGTTTGGTATTAAAGTCATCATTAATTTTCTTTACAAGGGACTTTCCAATATTTCCAGCTCCTGCTACATACACATTTTTATATTGGCTTTCTAATTTTTGCAGCTCTTTTGTAACATCTTCAATATGTTTTTCATCAGCAATAAAGTAAACCTCATCACCTTCATTAATGGTTGTGCTGCCGGTTGGAATTATTAAATCGTCACCTCTATATATGGCTGGTATTCTAGTCTCATATTCAGGAAGATCATCTTTAAGTTCCTTTATTTGCCTTCCAACCAGAATTCCAGATTGCTTGGCATACACACTTACTAATTTAATTTTTCCATCAGCAAAATCTAATATTTCAAGAGCCCCAGGATGATGAAGAAGGCTTCGTATTTCATCGGTTATAAGATCCTCTGGGTTGATAAAAAAATCTACAAATGGAGTAATTTCTTTTGCAATCTTTGTGTATTCAGAACCTTTAAGCCTACACACTATCCTGCCCGCGTTAAATTTTTGTTTTCCAATCAAAGAAGCAAGCAAGTTAGTTTCTTCTGAGTCAGTTAAACAAAGCAACAAACTGTCCTCGTCTAGACCAGCTTTGGCTAAGGTAGTTGGAGATGAGCCGTTGCCATGTATAGTTTGAATGCCCTCGACACTTTTTATTTGCTCAAGGTTTTCGTCGTTATTGTCTATAACAACAACATCATTTTCTTCTGAGGACAGCTCTTTAGCAACGCTTCCACCAATGGAACCACCCCCTAATATGATTATTTTCAAATCAATAAATCTCCTTTAGAAATTATATCTCTTTTTGAGTTAAAGAAATCTAAAGAATCTATAACTTTTTTCCCAGGAAACTTTACACTTGTAATTGAAATAACACCGTCACCACAAAATACATTCAAAGAATTTTTATCAAAACTATGCACTTCGCCGGCTTTACCCTTTTCTGAAGAATAAATTTTAAGATCTATTGCTTTTATTTCTTCCTCACCCAGCATAAAAAAACTTTGAGGCCAACTTACAAAAGCTAAAAATTTATTTTTTACATTTATACAGCTATCTTTCCAATCAATCTTACCCTCTAATTTTTCTATTTTTTCTGCATAAGTCGCTTCAGAGTGATTCTGTTTTTCCGGTTTCTTGCCCATACAAATCTCATCTACAGTAGCAACTATCTTGTCTAGTGATTTTTGAAGCAATATTTTTTCTACTTCAAAGAAATTTTTGTCATCTATAACAGCTTCAATTTTTTTATATACTGGCCCTTCATCTAAACCTTCCTCAAGTTTCATAAAACTAACACCCGAACATTTTTCTCCATTTTGAATTGCTCTTTGCATTGGAGCGGCACCTCTATATTTGGGCAACAAAGAAAAATGAACGTTCAAACAGCCATGCACAGGATGTTTTAAAAGCCACTTTGGTATCAATTTGCCGTAAGCCACAACAACAAGAAGATCAATCTTATATGAGCTTATTTCGTTTTGTGTTTCTTGAGACCTTAGGTCATCAAACTGAAAAACAGGGATTTTTTTAGCTACATCTGAAAACAAAGATGTAGTTTTTGACATTCCTCTACCTGCACTTTTATTTGGTTGTGTGAGGATAAATTCAACAGAAAACTTGTCTGATAACAGAAGTTTAGACAAATGATCAAAGGCAATTTTAGGGGTGCCAGCAAAACCAATTCTAATTTTTGTTTTTACCATCCTTTAGCTTCATTAGCTTTTCCTTTATGCGTCCTCTTTTAAGTGATGATGCATAATCAACCAACAACTTACCCTCAAGATGATCTACTTCATGTTGAATGCAATAACTCATAAGGCCATCAGCAATGAGCTTCTCATCTTCTCCTTTAAGGTTTTGATAACTAAGCTCAATTTCTTTTGCCCTTGGCACTTCCTGTTGAAAAGTTGGAATAGATAAACACCCTTCTTTGGATATTACTTGTGTATCATCAAGGACCTCGTAGCTCGGATTTACTATAAAAATTGGTTCAGATCTGTCTTCTGAGAGATCTATAACTATGAGCCTTTCATGAATATCAACTTGTGTTGCAGCCAAGCCTATTCCTTTGTCTTCATACATAGTAAAAAGCATATCTTTTGCCTTTTTCTCTAAGACGTCATCAAAATTAGTAATTGATGCTGCTTTTTTTCTTAACCTTGGGTCAGGAAATGTTAAAATATTCAATCTATTCATAGATTAATTATTATAGTTTTATATATATGGACAATATACAAGTTTCTGTAATTCTAGGTTCCGATTCTGATGTGGATCTTGGCAAGGCAGCCATTAAATCTTTAAGAAGTTTTGACATAGCCTGTGAGTTAAAAGTTATTTCAGCTCACCGCTCCCCAGATGTATTAGTAGATTATCTTAAAACTTCAAAAGAGAGGGGCTGTAAAGCATACATAGCAATTGCAGGCATGGCAGCACATTTAGCTGGAGCTGTAGCAGCACACTCTTCAAGCCCAGTGCTTGGTGTTCCAACTGAACACAGCTTAAACGGGCTGGATGCAATTTTATCAACACTTCAAATGCCAGCAGGAGTTCCAGTGGCCACTTTTGCAGCAGGAACAGCTGGAGCAACAAATGCAGGAATCTTTGCAGCTCAAATGTTAGGAATCCAAGATACGGAGATGGCTGACAAAATGATCGATTTCAAAAAAGAACTAAGAGAGAAAACTATTAAGAAAGATCAAAATCTTGATAGAGATTGAAAACTACAAATAAAATCAAAGTTGCTGCCCAATGGGTGCTAAATGAAGAGGTAATCGCTTATCCTACAGAGGGAGTTTGGGGCATAGGTGGATTAAACTTACCTCACATAGTTAATTTAATTGGCAGAATAAAATCTAGACCAACAGACAAAAAATATATCTTGTTACTATCCTCCTTGGAGGAGCTAACACAAAGATTCAATATCAAGCCAGAATATAACAGCTTAATTGAGCAGCATAAGAATACATTTACAACAATGATTATTCCAACTGTGGCTGGAAAAATAGCAGCCAGAATACCAGAAGAAGGAGATTTGTTAGACTTTTTAAAATTAATAAAACAGCCTTTGATTTCAACATCTGCAAATATTTCAGGAGAAGAGGTGTGTGCAAACATTAATGAGATAAAGGCTGTCTTTGATGATAAAATCTATGGCGCTTTAGATTTACCATTAGGAGGTAAGAGCGAACCATCAAGGATAATAGATCTTGAAAACAATGAATACATTAGATAAACAAACACAAATAGCAAATGCGTTTAGTCAGATCCATAGCGATATTGTTTCAGAATTTAAATGTTATGAGACAGAAAAGAAAATTATTAATGATTTATGGGAAAAAAAAGGCTTAGGCACAGGACATTCTGTAATTATTGATGATGGAGATTTTTTTGATAAAGCAGGAATTAATTTTTCTAACATTAGAGGCGATAAGCTGCCTGACTCATCAATTGGAAGCACTAATAAATCATCTGGCTTGCCATATTTTGCCACTGGAGTATCAGTAGTATTTCATCCTAAGAACCCTAATATACCTACCTCACACCTGAATGTAAGATATTTTTGTACTTATAAAAATAATGAGGTATTTGAAGAGTGGTTTGGCGGCGGGTTTGATTTAACTCCGTATATTTTAGATGAGGAAGACTGTAAAGATTGGCATCTTTCTGCTAAAGATACTTGTGATTTCCTTGGTAATGAATATTTTGAAAAATTTAAAAAAAATTGTGATGAATATTTTTTTCTACCACATAGAAAAGAGCACAGAGGTATTGGCGGCATATTCTACGAGAAGCAATTATTTAAAAACACAGATATAGGCTTAGAGTTCTCAAAAAGAGTTGGACAAAATTACACTGAAACGTATAAAAAAATTATAGACAAACATAAAAATACTGAATACTCAGACAAAGATGTAAAGTTTCAAAGATTTAGGAGGGGCAGGTATGTTGAGTTTAATTTAGTTTACGATAGAGGCACACTTTTTGGCCTTCAGTCAGGAGGGCGTATTGAATCAATTTTAATGTCTTTACCAAATGCAGTAGAGTGGCACTATAAATTTGACTCTGAGCTTACACCTAATAATAAAAAGCTTTACACAGCAATAAAAAAACCAAAAGACTGGACTGAAGATGTATAAGTTAGGGGTTTTGGGCAAAGGGATTAGCTACTCGCTTTCACCATTAATTCAAAAAGAGTTTGCAAGGCAGTTTGATATTAAGATTGATTATCAAATATATGACATTAAAGAGGACCCACTCTCCTTTGTTAAAGATTTTTTTATAAATGAAGGGTTTGGTTTAAACGTAACAAAACCATATAAAGAAATTTTTGCTGAAACATTAATTGGTTCTCCAGCTTCTATAAATTGTATTTATGCAAAAGGAACAAAAGGAGCTTCAACAGATGGAAATGGCCTAATAAGCGATCTTCACTCGAAAAAAATCGATTACAAGAATATGGATGTATTGGTTTATGGTTTGGGCGGAGCTTCTAAATCAATATTAAATAGCCTAATTTCTTGTAAAAACATTTATGTTGCAAACAGAACAGAAGAAAAAACAACAGAAATACTGGACGAAAACAACAGTTTAAAGAGATACAACGGAGAAAGTTTAGATCTTGTTATTTCTTGTGCTCAAACACTTGATTTGAACACCTCTAAATACTTTGAACACTTAACGCTTACAAAAGGCAGTATTTTGTATGATATTAATTACTCAAATCAAACAAATATGATATTTTCTGATCTTTCAATTGTTGATAAAACCAACCTTTATAACGGTACTGGAATGCTTGTAGAGCAGGCAGCACAGTGTTTTGAGCTTTGGTTCAATAAAAAACCAGAAGTTGAGAAAATTAAAAATAGACTAAATGAAGAATTATAAATTTATTGCAGGAGCAGTATGTCCAGCTTGTGGTGATCTAGACTCCATAATGCTTAAAAATGATGATTCCGAAATAAAATGTATCACATGCAACTACTTCAAAATGAAAGATGATGAGTTTGGAAAAAAAGGCACAAAAATTATAGAATCTATAAAGATAATAAACGACTAAAAAAACCCTACATTACTGTCGTTTATTACTCGACATTAACAGTATTTATAGTAGTATATGGCGTACATGAAGAACAAGCTCTGGGCTCTTATTCTTTACCCTGTATCACTTTTTACATCTGCTGACTGGTTAGATGTGAATATGCCAGTAGGCGTAACCGATATAAGTAAGGAAGTCTTTGATTTACATATGGCAATTTTTATTGTCGTTGTAGTTATTGGTATTATTGTTTTTGGCGGCCTTTTTTGGTCTATGTGGAAATACAGAAGATCCAACCATAAGACCCCAGCAAAATTTACAGAAAACCATACCGTTGAAATCCTTTGGACTATTATTCCTACACTTATTTTAATTGCTATGGCAGTCCCTGCTTCTATAACCCTTAAGAAAATTTATGAACATGAAGCAGAAGAAGGTGGTATAGATATTCAGGTTGTTGGTTGGCAATGGAAATGGCAATACAAATATCTTGATGAGCAAGTTGGAAATGCTCCCCTTAGCTTTTTTTCAAATTTGACAACCCCACCAGATCAATACGAATTCAATAGAGTCGAGAAAACAGAAAACTATCTATTAGAAGTAGATGAGCCCGTAGTTATTCCAGTTGATACACCAGTTCGTTTTCTTATAACAAGCAACGATGTTATTCATTCATGGTATATGAGTGACTTTGCTGTTAAACAAGATGCAATACCCGGGTTTATTAATGTGGCTAAAACTAAAGTAAATGTTCCTGGCATCTATAGAGGAAATTGCACAGAACTATGTGGTGAAAGGCATGCGTACATGCCAATTGTTGTTAAAGCAGTAACACAAGAAGAGTATGAAGCATGGCTGCAAGAAAAAAGAGATCTCGCTGAACAAATTGCCTATTTAACAGAGAAAGACTGGACATCAGAAGAGTTGTTGGCAACTGGTGAAGAGATATACGAAACAAGATGCGCTGCATGCCACCAGGCAAATGGTGCTGGAATAGCTGGTTTTTATCCCGCACTTGCAGGTAGTGGAGTTGTAATGAATGACAAAGCAGCACAAATCGAAATACTAATGGAAGGAGTTAGAGGAAGCCAAATGCAATCATTTGCAGAACAGCTTAACGAAGTTGAAATGGCGTCTGTTATCACATTCACACGATTAGCATGGGGAAATGACAAGACAGGAGATGGAGAGATTGTTGTACCAAAAGACATTGTTGAGTACAAAGAAAATAATTTATAGGAGATATATATGAGCGCAGTAGTTGAAAATCACGACCATCATGATGACCATCATGGGCCAAGAAAAGGCATTATGAGATGGTTAACCACAACCAACCATAAAGACATAGGAACACTATATCTATGGTTTAGTTTTGCTGCCTTTCTTTTAGGCGGCGCATTTGCCATGGGTATAAGAGCAGAGTTATTTGAACCAGGGCTACAGCTAATGGATCCTATAAGATACAACCAGCTTGTAACAATGCATGGTTTAATTATGATTTTTGGTGGTGTCATGCCGGCATTTGTAGGTCTCGCAAACTGGTTAATTCCAATGCAAATAGGCGCGCCTGATATGGCTATGCCAAGAATGAATAATCTAAGTTTCTGGTTGCTACCAACTGCATTTGCAATATTATTATCAACAGCTTTTATGGAAGGAGGAATGCCAGGTTTTGGTTGGACCTTCTACGCACCTTTATCCACAAACTATCCTAACGTCGCTTATTTTGTTTTTGCTATACATATCATGGGAGCTTCATCAATCATGGGTTCTATTAATGTAGTTGTGACAATTATGAACATGAGAGCACCAGGCATGACGCTTATGAAGATGCCTCTATTTGTCTGGTCATGGTTAATTACTGCTTACCTTCTAATTGCTGTTATGCCGGTACTAGCAGGAGCAGTGACAATGTTGTTGATGGATGCTTATTTTGGCACATCTTTTTTTGATGCAGCAGGTGGTGGGGACCCAGTACTATTTCAACATGTTTTCTGGTTCTTTGGTCATCCAGAAGTTTATATAATGATCCTCCCTGCATTTGGTATTACATCACATATAATTTCAACCTTTTCAAGAAAGCCTCTATTTGGCCATGCCTCAATGGTTTATGCAATGGTGTCTATAGCAGTTTTATCGTTTGTTGTTTGGGCTCACCATATGTTTACAGTTGGAATGCCGCTAGTAGCTGAATTATTTTTTATGTGGGCAACGATGCTTATAGCTATACCAACTGGTGTTAAGGTTTTTAACTGGTGCGCCACAATCTTTAAAGGCTCAATTACATATGAAACACCAATGTTATTTTCAATCGCATTCGTAGTGTTGTTTACAATTGGTGGCTTCTCAGGTCTTATGCTAGCTATTACACCTGCAGACTTTCAATACCATGACACCTATTTTGTGGTTGCTCATTTTCATTACGTCTTAGTGCCTGGAGCTGTATTTTCAATAATGGCTGCAGTGTATTATTGGCTTCCAAAATGGACAGGTAATATGTATGACGAGAAAATGGGAAGATTGCATTTTTGGCTTTCTTTTATAGGAGTTAATATTACGTTTTTCCCACAACACTTTGTTGGGCTTGCTGGCATGCCAAGAAGGTATGCCGACTACGCACTTCAATTTGCTGAATGGAATGCAGTGTCTTCAGTGGGAGCATTTTTATTTGGTTTTTCACAATTATTGTTTCTATATATTGTGGTTAAAACAGTTTTCGCAGGAAAGAAAGCAACTCCACAAGTTTGGGATGGTGCAGATGGTCTAGAATGGACAGTAGATTCGCCTGCTCCTTATCACACCTTTGATGTGCCACCAAAAATCAATGGCTAAAGGACCTTTACATAATAAAATCTTCTTATCCTTAGTTGGGGCTGTAGCTTTTATGTTCCTTTTTTCATTTATGTTGGTGCCTCTCTATAATGTTTTTTGTGAAGTTACTGGACTGAATGGAAAAATATATGGTCCGTCTGATTTTTTTAAAAAAAATAATGAAACCTATGAAAGGCAAGTTAATATAAGATTTCTCAGCACTGTTAACGGATCAGCTCCAGTTACTTTTTACCCAACAGAAACAAATATCGAGGTTATGACTGACAAGGTCAGCAAAACATCATATGTTGCAACTAATAACACAAATAAAAAATTAACTCTTTCAATAGTGCCTTCAGTTTCTCCGGGGCTAGCAGCTGAAAATATCAAAAAAATACAATGTTTCTGTTTCAGTGAGCAGACTCTTGAGCCATATGAAACACAAGAATGGCCAATTAGGTTTTATGTTGATTCTGAACTTACAGAAAATGTAAATAATGTGTATTTGTCATATACTTTGTTTGAAAAAGAAAGAGAGGAAGCACTAGCTGTCAACCATGAACACTGAATCAACAGGCCACCAAAAATACTACGTACCTGAGAGCAGCTCAATACCAATAGTTTTTGCAGTTGCTATGCTTTTCTTTGGTGTTGGTGCAGCAGATGCTGTAATGGGCAAAGGAACAACCTTGTTGTTCATGGGAATTATTGCAGTAGTTTCCACCATGGCTTATTGGTGGTCAGTGGTTATAAGAGAATCTCAGGCAGGGCTTGATACCCCGCAACTTAACACATCATATGTTTATGGTATGGCCTGGTTTATTTTCTCAGAAGTGATGTTTTTTGCTGCTTTTTTTGGAGCTCTTTTTTATATCAGAACATTTTCAATTAGCTGGCTTGGGGGAGAGGGCTCAACAGCAAAAGGCCTAGCCGGAGATTTATTGTGGCCAGATTTCGAAGCAACTTGGCCTCCTATGATTACACCTGAAGAGAGTTTATTGGGCGAACAAGCAGTTACCAAAGGCCCAGATGAAAGTATGTATTTACATAGCATTAAAAATTTAGGCACCTGGCTGCCTTTGTACAACACAATTGTTCTGCTTACTTCTAGCGCAACAGTACATTTTGCCCATATGGCATTAAAAATTAACAATAGAAAAAGATTTAATTTTTGGTTGGGAGTTACAGTCGCTCTTGCATTTATATTTGTAGTACTACAAGCACTTGAATACTATGAAGCTTATAGTCATCTTGGTTTAACCCTTAATACAGGAGTGTACGGAACAACTTTTTTCATGCTTACAGGCTTTCATGGTATGCATGTTTTAATTGGCGGAATATTTTTAGCTACCCAATTAACAAGATCTACAGGATTTAACCATTTTACCGACAAAGAGCATTTTGGTTTTGAAGCTGCTTCATGGTATTGGCATTTTGTAGACGTTGTTTGGGTCTGTTTATTTTTATTCGTTTATATTCTTTAACCCCAAGGCGCTTCATTGCCTAGTTGGCCAGTTGAAATACCATAAACTATGAGTACTAATAAAATAGCTCCAAGCGTAACCCTAAAACCAAGACCATACAGAATTCTTTTTTTACCAGGGTCACCCCTATCAAGGAAAAGAAAAACAAGGCTTGAACCCAAGCTTATTAAAACCAATATAAGTAAAATAAAGATGATAGTTTTTAACACGGGAATATTAAAACATTGAATAGCTTTAAATCAAAGATATTAATTTTTGCAATAATATTTGTTCCTATCACTATTAGCCTTGGTTTTTGGCAAATAGATAGAGCAGAAGAAAAAAAACAGATAATAGCAAGCTATGACGAGCTTTTGACATCTGAACCTATAGGGCTTAAATCAAACACAACATATAAAAACTGGCAACCTGTAATGACTGTTGGAAGATTTAAAGATACCGTCATTTTTGAAGATAATGCAATTGTGAATGGTCGGGCTGGCTTTAAGATTTACCATCTTTTCGAAAATGGAGATGGTTCTTATGTATTTGTACATAGAGGTTTTATTGAAAGGAATATGATAAAAAACAACCTACCACAAATTGATATTCCTAGAGGCAAACAAGCACTGAAAGGAAGTGTGCTGATCAAACAAGACAATAGTTTTGTACAAAATATACAAGAATCTGATGCAAGAATAATCCAAGAATTTAATACAGAAAGCCTAATAAATAAATTCCCCTTATTGAAAGATAGATATTTGCACCCATTTTTATTTAATCTAGACGTAAGGGACAAGAAAAAATTTCAAGCAATAGAGAAACCAGTTAATATGGCAGCTAGCAAACATATTGGTTATGCCATTCAATGGTTTGGTCTATGTGCAGCTTTAATAATATTAACTATTTACGCATATAGGAGAAAAGATGGATAAACAATATAGGTTAGCAGCAATAATTTTATTAATACCTCTTCTTACATTAACTGCGTCCACACTTACATATTTTCTAGGTTACAAACCTACAATCAATACAGTTGGCATGCCTATTGACCCTAAAATAGAAACTAAAAATATTAATTTACTAGGAGAAGATGGAGCTAAATTTGAGTTTATTCCTGGTAAGTTCTATTTTGTTTATTTTGATGATTTCAAGGATGAAGAATTTAGTGAAAAAAAATATGAAATAGCAAGAAGCTCAAAAATAACACTTAGAAGAGAGGGCCATCGACTTTTAAGAATGGTTGTCTATAAAGATAAAGAGATGTTTAGTAAAGCAACAAACCTTAGGTCAAAATATCCGGGTGTAATTTTTTTGTTTGATGACGGTAATTTATTTAATCAGAAAATTACTAGCCAACTAAATGATCCATACACATCTAATTCAATGTTTATAGTTGACTCCTTTGCTTTAGTAATCTGGGAATTTAACTCAGACCTTACTTTTAATGATATTTTTGAGGAAGTAAAAGAAATATTATGAATTTTTTAACAACGAAGGTTTTTTCAGCAATCGGAGTAGCTTTTTGTTTTATAGTTATTGGCCTAGGCGCATGGACTAGGTTAGCAGATGCAGGTCTTGGTTGCCCTGACTGGCCTGGATGTTATGGTTTTGTAACCTTTCCCACTACCCCGGATGAGATAGCAATAGCAGAAAACTTATTTCCAGACTCTCCAGTGGAAATCGATAAAATTATTCCAGAAGTTGTCCATAGGTATTTTGCTGCTTCGCTAGGACTCTTAGCAATAGCATTATTATTCATTGCCTTTAAAGAAAATAAATTAAAACTAGAATCAACAATATTGCTCATTATAATTATAGGACAGGGCATATTTGGTTATTTAACAGTAAGCTTAAAACTACATCCCTTGATAGTTACATCACACTTATTTGGCGCAATTATCACAACATCTCTATTTCTTATTATTTTTATGAGGTCATTAAAACTCACCAAAACCTTTGATGTTTTAGCAAGAAATAAGACCCTAATAATAATTGGTTTTGCCTTAATAATTTTTCAGATCTTCTTGGGAGCATGGACTTCAACAAATTATGCAGCTAGAGCATGCCTTGATCTACCTTATTGTCAGGGCCAATTAGTCCCTGAAACCAACTTCAAAGAAGGTTTCAATTTATTTCAATCTATTGGGCCGAACTATCTCTATGGGCAAATGAGCAATGAAGCCAGAGTAGCCATACACTTAACACATAGAGTCGGTGCAATAGTAGTTTTTTTCTATTCGCTATTTCTTGCAGCAAAACTTTGGTCTTCAGAAACAAAACAGATTGTTATCAGCTTCTTAGCGATTTTATTTGTACAGGTTTTCTTAGGAATCAATAATGTTTTAAGTTCTCTGCCTCTTTGGAATGCAGTTGCCCATAATATTGTGGGAGTATTACTAGTTTTATCTTTTGTAGTTATGACTTTTCTAAGCTTTAGGAGAGTAAATGGCGCTATCTAGTTTTATATCACTTTGCAAACCAAAAATTGTCTTGCTGTTAACAATCACAGCTTTTGTTGGGATGCTTTTAAGCATTGAATTTTACTCAAATGTTCTTGCTGGTTTAGCAAGTCTTTTGGGCTTCGCTTTGCTCGCCGCCTCTTCAGCTGCTTTAAACCAAATTTTTGATAGAGAATCCGACAAAAATATGGAAAGAACAAAAAAGAGACCGCTTGCATCTGGTGAATTAACTTTATTTCAGGCTCTATCCTTTACAGCAATGCTTTTATTTATTGGTTCTAGCCTACTTTTATATTTTTCTAATTTACTCACCTTATTTATTACAACATTTGGTTTTATTTTTTATAGCCTGATCTACACTATCTATCTTAAGTGGGCCACACCACAAAATATTGTAATTGGAGGGCTATCTGGTGCTTTGCCGCCATTAATAGGCTGGACTGCTGTAACAAATGAAATCTCTTTGCTTCCATTAATTCTTGTACTAGTTATTTTTTTATGGACCCCTCCACACTTTTGGCCGCTTGCTATAGATAGGTTAGAAGAATATAAGAAAGAAGGTGTTCCCATGATGCCAATTGCAAAAGGAGTGACTAGAACAAAGAAAGAAATGGTTGTATATGCTTTTTTACTCTTAGGAGCTTCCCTTGCGCCATATTTTTATGGACTCACGGGTTATTTTTATTTATTTTCAACTACAACCTTAAATATTTATTTCATTTATCTATGTATATCCTATTTAGGAGATGAGAAAAATGAATTATCGATGAAAATTTTTAATTTTTCAGTGAAGTATATGTTTTTATTTTTTCTAGCCACGTATATTGATTTTTTGTTGATGCTGTATGTCTAAGAATTTTTTAACCATTATTTTATTTGCAGTAGTTATATTTCTGTCTTTTTATTCGGTATGGAGAATAAGTCAACCAAGAGTTCTGTCTCAGGATGAAATGAAAGTTAATGGCTTCTATCAATATGGGTCTTTTGAAGAACTAAGAAACTTTAAATTGATTGATCATAATGGAAATAGCTTCACTAAAGATGACTTTGCTGCAAACGATTTGAATTTTTTATATTTTGGTTATTCAAGTTGTCCAACTGAATGCCCAGTTATGATGTCAGTCATGAAGCAGGTATATGAAAAAATTGAAACAGAAAATATTGCTTATTATCTTGTCAGTTTTGATCCTGAAATTGATACATTAGATAGGTTAAAAAGCTATGTGACAGCATTTAATTCTGATTTTGTTGGTGTAAGTGGAGAAATATCAGAAGTTGTAAAACTTGGTTATCAACTTGGTGTTGAAAAATTAGCGCCAATGGAAAACCATATGAACCAAAGAATTATATCTCATACAAACCACTTAATTGTTGTTAATGAAAAAGCTGAAGTTATAGGCATCTTTAAGGCTCCCTTTGAAAGCTCAAATATGGCGCTAGTCATTAAATCTTTGCTCAGAACAATTTAAATGTTACATATCTGTAACAGTTAAGCACTTCTTTTATTGTTAGGATAAAAATAACGGAGATTTTATGAAAAATATTTTTATCATTATTTTTACTCTTACATTTTATGCTTCAACTATTTCTGCAGATGATCACAAAGTTATGCCAGGAAACGAAGTTGGAGAGTTTCATTATATTAAAGCTACAAATCCACTAAATGTAGTTGCTGCTACAGATAAGTTTATGGCTTCAGATTGTGGAAAGAAATGGAAATCAGAAACAGGTGCAAATGTTGTTCTAATGCAACTGCAAGGTTCAGGGATGTCCCACTTTTTCTACGTTGGATTTAGTGATTATGAAAAGATGGATCTTGGACAAAAGTTGTCTAACTGCGCTGCAAATTTTGAGTTTTTACAAGAAATAGGTGCAAACACTCATGATGATATGTACTTCAATAGAATTGGAGAGCTATCTTTACAGAGAGGTGATTGGACTAAAGATGCAGTTTTTTTTAAGTACGACCTTTATGTTGAACCTGCAAAGGCAGGAGAATATGCTGCAGCTTGGTCAAAAATGACTAATGCAGTTGGAGGGCCTGGCTCACAAGGGTTAGTAACTCATATTACGGGGAATGGATATGCATCACATTTCGCTTTTGTTGGTGCATCATCATTGCCTGAATTATCATCTGAAACAAAAGGAGCATTCGCCAGTGATGCTTTTGCAAAATTTGCTGAAGAAGTTGGTGGTTATCGTAAAGTTCAGAATGTAATGACGGTTACACCAATTAAAGGTTGGTAATAATTTTAGATTTCTAAAAAGGGCCCTAAATAGGGCTCTTTTTATTTATTTACTAATACTACTTTTCCAACAACCCCTCTACTTCCAATAAGATTTATTGCTTCTATGGCATCTTCCATAGGAATCTTCTTTGAAATTAATGGTTTAATGTCACCATTCGAGAGCAATGAGTTGATGTCTGCAATATTTTTTTGATTTTCTTCAAATTCTCTTCCTGTAAAAGCACCCCAAAAAACACCAACTACTGATGCACCTTTAAGTAAAGTTAAATTAATTGGAAGTTTTGGTATTTGTCCTGCAGCGAATCCAACAACTAAATATTTGCCTTTCCAACCAATTGATCTAAATGCTGGCTCAGCATAACAATCTCCTATTGGATCATAAATAATGTCATAACCACCCTTAGAGCTCTTTGACTTTAGCTCTGTTGAGAATAGCTTAGCTGAGTCTTTATCTGTTGGACCATTTCCATAAACAACAACGTCATCGGCACCATATTCTCGACAAATTTTTGCTTTTTCTTCAGTTGAGACACCAGCTATAACGCGGGCACCTTTAGCTTTTGCAATATCAAGTGCAGCGAGACCAACACCTCCAGAAGCGCCTAATATTAAAACTTCATCGTCTTTTTTTAATTCTCCTCTTTGAACAAGAGCATGGTAACTTGTTCCATAAGCCATCTGGTAAGATGCAGCCAGCTCAAAAGAAACCTCATCTGATATGGGAAAAACTCCAAATTCATTCATACATGCTTCTTCAGCGAATGCACCGTATGGAGCCATAAAATAAACCCTATCACCCTCTTTAAATCTTGTAACATTCTTGCCAATTTTTTTGATAATACCTGCACCTTCATTGCCTGGAGCAAAAGGGAGCTCAGGCTTAAACTGATATAAGCCCTGAACAATTAAAAAATCAGGAAAATTTAACGCAGCAGCTTTAATACTAACTACTACTTCATTTTCTCCAGGTTCTGGAGTCTCTATGTCTTCCCAAACAAGATTTTCAACTGGCCCATATTCTTTACAATGCAATATTTTCATTTTATTTCTCCCCTAAAATCTTCCAAATAATCTTCAAATAATATCTTATCTTCATTTTTTTCTTTGAGGTATTCCTTCTCAGACAATTCTTTCTCTTTTTCGAATAAGAATAAATGTTCATCATTAATATCTTTTTTTGTATGAGTAGATTTACTGAGTACAAAAGGTAAAACTCCGCCAGAATTTTTTACATCTTGGATAAATCTCATTGATAGTGTTGTTTCGTTTCTTTTACAATATTCTTCAAACATCTTTTTCTTTTCTTCTTCTGCTCCTATCTTTTTTGCAAAAACTTTAAGCTCATTTAAAAATGTGTGTGTAAGAGTTTTTGCTGGAGTTTCAGCCTGATCACCATCAAGAGATGAAATGAAGTTACAGTTTTGACCAGTTTCAGATGACCTTCTAATGTTTTCTTTGATACATATGCTCTCAACATCGTTAATTTTAGGTGAGTCAGACAGTGCACAATACAATGACACTAGCTCCAAAAATTCAATATCTTCTAAGCTTATTCCTATGGTTGAATATGGATTTAAATCTATTGATCTTATTTCAAGGTATTCAATGCCATTCTCTTTCAGCTGATTATATGCCCGAACATTCTTAGATATAACTCCTTTTGGTCTTATGTGGTTATATAGCTCGCTCTCCATTTGTATCGTTCCATTATTGACTTGTTGTTTTAGGTCTAGAGAAATATCTTTAAATTTTTCATTAGGAGTATTGATGTAATCTTTTATGGTTTTGAGGTATCCATCAAGCGTATTGAAGGTTATGAAGTTTTCGTCTTGCTCTTCAGAATAATAACCCAACCTGCTAACACGTAAAGAAGTTGACTTGGGCAAATAACAATCTTCAACATTAAGATTTTCTATATTGATATTCCTGCCTTTCAAAAAGGATTTATGTGCTATTGGAGAGCACCCCATCAACCTTAATATCATTGGAAACAATCTCAAGAAATTTCTACAAGTACCTAAATAGAGCTCAGTTTTATCTAAACCAAGACTTGATAGTGCAGATTCTGAAAAAGAAAAATTAAAATGTATTCCAGCAGTGCTTTGCATTTTGTCCCCATATCTATTTCTCAAACCATACCTATAGAGGTGCGCTAGTTTAGTAGTATTTGTTTCTCTGTGTGGCGGCAGTTTGATGTGCTTGCTTTTAAATCTAGGTGGCATCGAATAATTCCATAACAAATCACCATCTAGATTATTTTCAACATGAGAATGCAAGTCATTTAGAAAATTAAAAACCTCCACATTATTAGCAAAAGGAGGAGTTACTACTTCTAAATGAGGCTCTGAATAATCTAGTGTTATATATCTATTGTAATTATGTACGCCAAACACATCAGGAAATGTTTTATTTGAGATTTTGCCATCACTGTCTGATCTTAGGTTTTCTTTTTCTAAGCCCTTATAAGTAACCCTATCGGATTTTAGAAAATTAGAGATTCGATCTTGGTTGAGAGCAACCATAATAATTCTTATTTAGGCCCAGCTTCTATTATTTCTTGTGACACATCAAATCTTTTGAAATTATCTTTGAACCTTTGGCATAGAGCTTCACATTCATAATCATAATCTTCTTCAGATTCCCAACAACTTCTTGGATTTAAGTAATTAGTTTCGACCCCCTCTAACTCTCGAGGCACATAAAGGTTTAGTTTTTCTAAATAATCTAGATTATTTGAATCAACCTTATTATCCTGGATCGCATTTATAATTGCTCGAGTTACTGGTATAGGAAATCTATTACCTACACCAAAACCACCACCAGTCCAGCCAGTATTTACAAGAAAAACCTTTGTTTTATTTCTTTTTGCTCTCTTTATAAGAAGGTCTGCATATACACCAGCAGGTCTTGGAAAAAAAGGCGCACCAAAACATGTGGAGAAAGCAAAATCCATTGATTTAGTAGCTCCAACCTCTGTAGAGCCAACTTTAGCAGTGTAGCCACTTAAAAAATGATAAGCCGCAGCATTTTCACTTAAAACACTAACGGGAGGTAGAACTCCTGAAAGATCACAAGTCAAAAATATTATATTATCAGGCTCACACCCTTCATTTTCTTTAACTGCACCTTTAATGAAATCTCTTGGATAACAGACTCTAGTATTTTCAGTATATTTGCTATCACTATAATCCGGCACACCACTATCATTTATAACTACATTTTCTAGAATGCTCCCAAATTTTATAGCATCCCAAATAAGAGGTTCATTTTCTTTTGAAAGATTAATACATTTCGCATAACAACCTCCCTCAAAATTAAAAACTGTTCCATCACCCCAGCCATGCTCATCATCTCCTATAAGCGCACATTTTGGATCAGCAGATAAAGTTGTTTTTCCTGTACCTGACAGCCCAAAGAATAATGTTGTTCTGCCATCAGAGGTTTGGTTTGCAGAGCAATGCATTGGAAGAACCCCCTTTTCTGGTAACAGAAAATTTTGAACTGCAAACATTGATTTTTTCATTTCACCAGCATATTTCATGCCTGCAATTAAAACCTTTCTTCTTAAAAAATTAATGATTACGCAAGATTCGGAATTGGTGTGATCTTCTTCGGGATCACAAACATAATTTGCAGCTGTTGCAATTTTCCAAACCTCTTTATTTTCTTCATTAAAACTATCTGGAGAAATAAAGATTAACTTTGAAAATAAAGAGTGCCAAGCTAGCTCCGATTTTACTTCAACAGGTATATAGTGATCTTTGTTAGCACCAACATGCACGTTTGAAACATAATTCACTTTGTCATCAAGATAATTATTAACTTTATTCCAAAGTTTATCGAAATGATGGGCATCGAAAGGTTTATTTACCTCTCCCCATTCAATATTATCTTCAGTGCTGCTTTCTTTTACGATAAATCGATCGTTTGTGCTTCTACCTGTTCTATTGCCTGTAAGTGACAAAAGGGCGCCAGTATGAGTTAACTCACCTTCGTTATTTGCTACAGACTTTTCAATTAATTCAGAATTCGACAGAACTAGAGATCTAGACATTTAATTTTTTTGGCCCTTAAAATTTATTAAAACGTATCTTACCAATAATAATGTGATCATTGAAGCAAAAAATATAAGAGCCCATTCTGGTATATTTAGCCCAAGAAAGGCCCATGACTCTTCCGCACATTTGCTGCTACCTTGAAAGACCTTACCAAGCGCTTCAAAGAAAGGGTACATATTAAATAGAAACTCAAATGGAATATCACAATACCCACCAGAAAGCTGGTCTGCTGGAAGGTTTTGAAGGTATATTTGTCGAACACTTGCAGATGCTCCAAAACAAAGTGCAAAAATACCAAGAAAATCAAAAATAATTTTGAATTTAGGAACAACCATTTTAATAAGGAAAATCAAGAAAACGGCCTGCACAGAATATTTTTGCAGCAAACATAGATTACAAGGCTCTAAACCAACAATGTTCTCAAGGTAATATTGACCACCCATTACTAATGCAGCACAAAAAGTAATCAAGGAATCACAATAATGTTTAATTATTTCTTTCACTATTAAGTATTATATATATAGTCCGATGATTTTTAGACCAGATTTAATTTTAATTGATGGAACTTCCTATATTTACCGTGCATTTCATGCATTACCTCCCTTAACCACATCTACAGGTAAACCAACAGGAGCTACGAGAGGTTTCGCATCTATGTTGAGAAAATTAATTTCTAAATATCCCGCCGTTCCAATGGTTATGGTGTTTGATGCAAAAGGACATAACTTTCGTAATGATTATTACCCAGCATATAAAGCCAATAGGCCTCCAATGCCTAATGAATTAAGAGTACAAATTGATGACATAAAACAACTATCAAAATTATTTAATTTTACAGTTGAAGAGGTAGAAGGCGTAGAGGCGGATGATGTAATAGCAACTTTGGCACATAATTTTAAGAAAAGTAAAAAAATTCTAATATCTTCACCAGACAAAGACCTTACACAGCTCGTTGAAGAGAATGTTATTCAACATAACTCAATGTCTAATGAATTTTTTAGTAAAGAATACGTAAAAGAAAAGTTTGGGGTAGGTCCTGATAAAGTTGCAGAACTTTTAGCTCTAGTAGGAGATAAAGCAGATAACATTCCTGGCATTACTAAAGTAGGCAATAAGACAGCATCAAAATGGTTAAATCACTATGGCAGTTTAGAAAATATCTTAAAAAATATTGATGAAATTACAGGTGTTGTGGGACAAAATTTAAGAGAAGAACAAGATCTGTTACAGAGAAACCTATTTTTAGTATCTCTAAAAAAAGATATAGATCTTGGGACAGAATTTAGTGAGGTAAATACTCCCTCAACCAATAGCGAAGACCTTAAAAAATTCTATAAAGAACTTGAATTTAATTCATTTGTAGGCGAGGCAAATGAAAAGAGAGTTACACAATATAAGGCTATAAAAGAGATGGCTGAGTTAGATGAGATAGAGGAGTTAATAAAAAATTCTACATGCTTTGCATTTGATACAGAAACTACATCATTAGACCCGCATGCAGCAGAAATAGTAGGATTTTCTTTTTCATTTGAAAAAAACTCAGGTTTTTATGTGCCTATAAACCATGTTGAGCAAACAAAACTAGAATCTGCAAAGGTTATTGAATGGTTAAAAAAAGTTTTAGAGAATAACCAACAAAAAATTATAGGTCAAAATTTAAAATACGACATTTCAGTTTTAAAAAAATATGACATTAAGGTTTTAGAGTTTTGTGCAGACACCATGCTTATGTCATATGTTTTAAATAGCACAGCCACAAGACATAATCTTGATGCCTTATCTGAACATTATCTAAATATAACTACGATTAAATATGAGGATGTAATTGGAAAAGGTGCAAATAAATATAAAAATTTTAGTGAAGTCCCAATCAAAGATGCTACAAACTATGCAGCAGAAGATACAGACATAACCCTTCAACTATATAAAAAGTTTACAGAATTATTAGAAGAGAGCTCCAAAGACTTGCTTCAAAATTTAGATTACAACCTGCTTTTTGTGTTGTTAGAAATGGAAGAAAGAGGAGCCTTAATAGATATATCTCATCTAAATGAGCTCTCCAAAAAATTTGGAGCTAAATTGATGAGCTTGGTTCAGAAAATACATAGCTTATCAGGAGTAGTTTTCAATATAGATTCACCCAAACAACTCAGTGAAGTTCTTTTTGAAAAACTCAAGATTGATACAAAGGGCTTAAAAAAAACATCAACGGGATATTTTTCAACATCAGAATCTGTGTTGCAAAAACTATCTGAAAAAAATGAAATAGTAAGTGATATCTTGGAGTATAGATCCTTAGCTAAATTAAAAAGCACTTACACAGACAAAATAGCAGAAATTTGTGATCAACAATCCCGAGTCCATACTTCTTACCATCAGGCGGTAACATCAACTGGCAGACTTTCATCTTCAGACCCAAATTTACAAAACATACCAATTAGAACAAAAGAGGGAATAACAATAAGAGAGGCTTTTATAGCTCCAAAACAAAAGAAAATATTAGCTATGGATTATTCTCAGATTGAATTAAGACTTATGGCGCATTATTCAAAAGATAAAATAATGTTAAATTCATTTAAAAATAACGAAGACATCCATAAGCGAACAGCATCTGAGATTTTTGGTGTAGATATAAAAACAGTTGATGGAGAAATGCGAAGGAGAGCAAAAACGATAAATTTTGGTTTGCTTTATGGCATGAGTGCTTTTGGGTTATCTAATCAGTTGGGTGTCTCTAGGCCTGAGGCAGAAATTTTTCTTACTAGTTATTTCGAGAGATATAGCGGTGTTAAACAATTTATGCATGACATCGTCGAGCAGTCAAAAGAATCTAAATATGTTGAGACTCTCTATGGAAGAAAAATACATGTTCCAAATATAGCTGCTAGTAATTATATGGTAAGACAGGCAGCAGAAAGGGCTGCAATTAATGGGCCTTTGCAAGGAAGTGCTTCAGATATTATCAAATATGCAATGGTTGAAATAAATAAATGGATAACTGCTAATAACCCAGAAATCAAAATGATCCTACAAGTTCACGATGAATTAGTTTTTGAAGTACCAGAGAATTTTAACGAATCTGACTTACTGCCAATTCTAAATTTAATGGAAAATACTACTGAAATAGCAGTTCCTTTAAAAGTGGAATATGGTTTTGGCACTAACTGGAGAGAAGCTCATTAACAGATAATACTAAATCTCCAATTGAACTTTTATCTTTGATAGAAAAACATAAACAATAACCAAAAACGTCTTGGAGCTCGCTATATATTTCTAGTGCAGCTTTTTCAGAAACCTTATCAGATTTTGTTAGAACTATGAGGATAGGTATTCCCCTCTGATGTAACATTTCAAACATTGATATATCTAGTTCACGCATAGGATTTCTAATATCTGTAAAAATAACAGCACCTGTTAGATTCTTTCTCATGTCAAAATACTTTGGAATCTCTTTTGACCACTCTTTCTTTTGTGATTTAGAAACTTTTGAATACCCATACCCTGGAAAATCTACAATATATCCATTTGCTAATTTAAAAAAATTAAAGAGTTTTGTTTTTCCTGGGGTCTTGCTAACTTTTGCTAACTTTTTTTGATTAGAAATAGCATTAATGGCTGAGGATTTTCCTGCATTAGAAGCTCCCACAAAAGCTATTTCAGCGCTTTCATGAGTGAGACATTGGTCGTATTCAGCCGCACTCTCCACAAACCTTAGATCTAGGTACTTAAAATCAAATTTCATTAATAAATTATAACCAACATGTTATATAATCATTCTCGCATACTTATGATAAATAAAATTTTAAAAATTAATGCTTTGATATTATTTTTGTCTTTTTTTGCAGCAGCAGAACCAGAGCAAGGAAAAGATTATGAACTTATACCTTCTGATTTAATTGAGGGACAATCAGTAACTGAAATTTTCGGGTATTGGTGTAACGCTTGTTTTAGTTTTGAGACAACAGTAAATTTGCTTAAAGAACAAAGGCCCAATGTTAATGTAGTGCAAATACCAGCTGGAAATGAAGTCTATGCCAGACTTTTTTATACAATTAAAGCTTTAAACTTAGGCAAAGAGGCACACCTCAATGTTTATAAAGATATACAATTGCTGAGAAAAAATTTAAGCAGCAAAACAGATGTGGAAGAATTTGCAAAAAGACATAACTATAACCAAGCACAATTCATGAATGTATATAATTCTTTTGGAATTGGCATAAAAGCCAAGAATGCTTTAAGAAAAGTCAGAGAATTGGGCAATGCTGGAGTTCTCGAGGGAGTACCTACAATAATTATTAATGGCAAATATAAGTTCAGAAGAACGGCTGATGTTCAAAAGAATATTGATAATATGTTATTTCTCTATGACAATTAGCTTGAAATTTACCATTCAATAACAACAAATAAGATATGAAAAACCTTTTAGCCTTAATATTTATTGCTTTAACCTCATTTATAGTCATGTCCGATTCCTATGAAGATGAAGTAAGAAAAAGACTAGGCCTGCTACAAAATGTTCCAATTGTTTCAATGCCAGGCATGGAAGATGCCCAAGCTTCTGCATCAGATGGCAGGACAGGTGAAGCTGTTTACATTCAAGGTTGTGCTGCTTGTCATACAGCAGGTTTGGCTGGAGCACCTATGTTAGGTAATGTTGCTCAATGGGAAGAAAGAACCACTAAAGGCTTAGAGCTTCTTACTAGAAATGCATATAGTGGATATAATGCTATGCCTGCAAAAGGTATGTGTATGGATTGTTCAGAAATTGAAATTGAAAGATCTGTTCAATATATGCTTGATGCACTAACCGTTATTGAATAGGTTATTTTCTCTCTAATTCGTTTAATTTTTTTTCTAGTGAATCAATTCTTTGTAAGGCTTTTTCAAGCTCCTCTTGTTTAACAAAACCAGAATCTTTCATAAATTTTTCCAAGGCAGGCTTAACCATTTTTTCCATACCCTTCATATCTTTGCCCATGTTGAATGGATTAAACATTTTCTCTCTCCAAAATAAAATTTTTAGTTATGATTTCATAAAGATCTTTCCAGTTTTTCGCCTGAAGATCACAGGGAAAAATTTCATCCCATTTATGTTTATCACAATTAAACCATATGGTATTTATATTACAATTCCTAGCTCCACCAACATCATTTACCGGACAATCGCCTATATGTATAACTTCATCCGGCTCACAAGACCCAAGCTCTAGTGCTTTTATAAAATGAGGAGGAGAGGGTTTGTTGCTAGAGACATCTTTTGAATTAATTGCAAAATCAAAAAAAGAACTAATTCCAATAATGTCTAAATCGGCATTGCCATTAGAAAGAGAGCCTATTAGCGTTTTCCTATGCAATCTTTCTAAAATTATTTTTGCGTCTTTGTATAGCTGTACCTTGTTTCTAACTTTAAAAAACTCATTAAAGCTTTCGTTGCTATAATAAATTGCCTCATTAGTATCTAAGCCCAAAGAAAGCAAAAGTTCTTTTACAACTTCTTTTCGAAATTTTGTAAGATTAAATTTTAAACTAGGATCTTGCTCTACTAAATTAACTCTAATTTCATTAATAGAGCTTTCATTGAAATTATCTTTTAGTTGCGGGACTTTCTGTAGAAGGAAATTCCATAATGCTTTCTCTGCATCTAAGATAACTTTTTTGTTTGGCCAAACAGTATCGTCTAGATCAAAAGTTATTAGTTTTATTTTCTTTCTTGCCATGTGGATGAGATTTATCGTAAATTTTTGCCAACTGTTGGAAGTTTAATTTAGTGTATATTTGTGTTGTACTCAAGCTGGTATGGCCTAGCATCTCTTGAATGGATCTTAAGTCACCACTAGATTCAAGCATGTGGGTTGCAAAACTATGTCTCAACATATGTGGACTGACTGGCGATAGTCCTTGCATAATTGAAACCCTATAGATTCTTTCTTGCATAGCTCTAATCGAAATTCGTTGCCCAAACTTGTTAAGAAAAAGTGCTTTTGATGCACTTCCCATTGTTGACCTGCTTTCTAGCCAAGCCAGAATAGCATCCTTTGCAAATTTGCCTACAGGAAGCATCCTTTCTTTTTGACCTTTCCCTAAAACTTTTACAAAACTAAAATCTGATTCAAAGGATGATATATCTACATTAACTGCTTCAGAAACCCTTAGACCTGATGAATAAAGCAGTTCTATAAAAGCTTTATCTCTTATGTCGGATAGTGATTTTGGATTAAAGGATAATAACTTTTCTACATCCTCAGGAGTTAAGGCTTTTGGCAAGGTTTCACCAATTTTTGGTGATTGGATAGTTTCAAAGAAATTTGTTTCGATCAACCCGCTTTTAAATAAGAATTTATAAAAATTCTTTAGTGAAGAGATATTTCTTTGAATAGATCTATTGCCTAAGCCATTTTTTCGAAGTGAAATTATCCACTTGGTAATAATAGGGCTGCTTAAATCTTCAGCATCAAACTTATTTTCTTCAATAAACTTTAGAAACTTATTAATATCACGCTCATAATTAGAGATCGTATGATCAGAGTAATTCTTTATTTTTAGAAACTCTTTTAGCCTTTTTTTTAATTCATCCATTCAAGAAGCCTTGTTCAATTATCACAGCATTTGCTTCAGATTTAATGCTCGCATCATCTTTATAAACTTTAGTTTTGCCACCCCTTGAAGTAAATAATAATTCATTTTTTTTGGTATCTTTCAATAAAGCAAAAGCCACGGAGATTGTTGCTGAACCACATGATAAGGTTTCTCCTGCACCATTCTCATATGTTCTAATAGCAATATTATTCTTAGATTTCTGATAAACGCTTAAATTAAAATTCTTAATGCCTTCAAACTCCCTAGACGCTTTTAGTTTTTCATATTCATTCTCTAAATTAATTGATTCAATGTCAGAGCACTCTCTAGCTATATGATTATTGCCAAAATATATTACGTAGTAATTGTTATGCACTGTTACATGCGGCAAGGAACCAGAAACTTCTGCTCCATTTCCACTACTATTAACAACAAACTTGTTATCACCAATATAAATAACTTGATTATTTAAAGAATAAAGAGATGCTATGCACCTCAATCCATTGATACAATTATCAGCTTCAGAGCCATCTGAATTAATAACTAATACTTCATAAGGGTTTTTGTTTTTTATAAATAGCAATTGATCAAAACCAATGCCCTTTTTCTTATCAGCTAAAATTTTTGTTTTTTCTATCTGCCTAATATCTTCAGTAATAAGAAACTCATTGCCATTTGAGTGCATTTTTGTGTACTTAGTTTTCATAATACGATCAATTCTTATTTTAGGATTATATAATTGTCTTAAACATATACCCTACTTTGATTACTAATAAGTTAGTTAATGCCTTAAGATTCTTATCAGCAGATGCTGTAGAGAGAGCAAATTCTGGTCACCCAGGAATGCCATTAGGTATGGCAGATATAGCTGAAGTTCTATGGAGAAATCATCTAAATCATTCTCCAGAAAATCCAAAATGGTTCAATAGAGATAGATTTGTTTTATCAAATGGCCATGGTTCTATGCTGATCTATAGTCTTTTGCACTTAAGCGGCTACAGCTTATCGATTGAAGATCTTAAAGATTTTAGAAAATTAAAATCAAAAACTCCGGGCCATCCTGAGTTTGGTGTAACAGAAGGGATCGAGACAACAACTGGACCTTTGGGACAAGGGATTGCTAACGCCGTTGGCATGGCCATAGCCGAAAGAATACTTGCCGAAAAAATAAATACACCCAATACCAAACCAATAGACCACATGACTTATTGTTTTCTAGGCGACGGTTGTTTGATGGAAGGTGTTTCACACGAAGCAATGTCACTTGCAGGCGTTTTGGAGCTAAATAAATTAATTTGTTTTTATGACAGTAATGGAATATCGATAGATGGAAAAATTGATCCTTGGTATAAAGATGATATTTCAAAAAGATGTGAAGCTTATGGTTGGAATGTGATCAATGATATTGATGGACATAATAGAGATGACATAGACCAGGCAATAAATAAAGCTAAAGTTTCTAAGAAGCCTACAATGATAGTTTGTAAAACTTCAATCGGGTATGGGGCAGGTGCCAAACAAGACAGTGAATCTTCTCATGGTGCAGCACTAGGATCAGAAATACTTTCAGAGCTAAGACAAAATCTTTCATGGCCATATAAACCCTTTGAGCTAGATGAAGAAATTTATCAAAATTGGGATGCAAGGCCTGCAGGTATAGCTAAAGAAAAAAAGTGGAATAGTATTTGTGAGCAGCTTAAAACAGAAGATCCACAAAGATATAATGTTTTAAAAAGGCTCTCAGCTAACAAGCTGCCCGAAGAATTTAATCTGAAGTTTGATAACTTCATTGAAGAATTAACACAAAATGAAAACGCTTTAGCTACAAGAAAAAGCTCACAAATAGTTCTTGAATTCTTGCAGTCTAATCTGCCCGAGCTTATTGGGGGCTCTGCTGATCTAAGTGGTTCAAATAACACAAACTCTAAATCTTCAATTTCTTTAAATGAAAATGCAGATGGCAATTATATTTATTACGGAGTTAGAGAGTTTGGCATGAATGCTGTCATGAACGGAATGGCCCTTCATGGTGGAGTAATTCCATACGCAGGGACATTTCTAGTATTTATGGATTATGGAAGAAATGCTGTCCGGATGGCAGCGTTAATGGGAATAAGAGTTATATTTGTTTTTTCTCATGATTCAATAGCATTAGGAGAAGATGGCCCAACGCATCAGCCTATAGAGCATCTAACCACATTAAGGTCTACTCCCAATATGCATACTTGGAGACCTTCTACATTGGTTGAAACAGCAGTGGCCTGGAAGAATGCATTAGAAAACAAAGAAGGGCCTTCATCAATAATTCTTTCAAGACAAAATTTAGAAAATTTCTCTGTTTCAAATGTCAAAGATCTAGAGCTAGGTGGCTATTTTGTCTCAGAAAACGAAGAAGCAAAAATAAATTTAATTGCTACTGGATCAGAGGTTAGCCTAGCAATAGAGGCAGAGAAAATTCTTAAACAGGATGGTCTTTTATGCAATATTGCAAGTATCCCGTGTTTAGAAACACTACTAGAAAACGAAGATCAATATAAAAGAATTTTCAATAAAGATAAAACCAATATTGTTATAGAATGCGCTCACCCAAACTCCTGGTATAAGCACACGAAACATGTAATAGGTATTGAATCATTTGGTGAATCCGGAACTGGTGGCGATTTAATGAATCACTTCGGTTTTACGCCTGAAAAAATAGCAACCAAAGTTAAAAAATTAGTATGAACCATCTGGTTGATATAGATATTACAGATAAAAAAGTTGGTCTCAGAGTTGATTTAAATGTACCAATTGAAAATGGAGAGATACTAAATCATGAACGCCTTTCAGCAGCTCTTCCTTCTATACTTTATATTCTTGAAAGAACTAAAAAGCTTTGCATTATTAGCCATTTAGGACGACCTGAAGAAGGCAGTTTCAATAAAAACTATTCGCTTGAACCAATTAAAAATTGGTTTCAAAAAAGACTTAATGTAGAAATACCTTTGTTAAGTGAATTTAAAAATATACCAGAATCATTATGTTTAATGGAAAATATTAGATTTTTTAAAGGAGAGAAAGACAATGCTTCAGAACTGTCTGCAATGATATCTAACTGTTTTGATGTCTATGTAATGGACGCATTTGCAACAGCTCACAGACAATCTGCTTCAACATATGGTGCAATTCTTGAAGCTAAGGAAGCTTGTGCTGGCCAACTATTTTCACAAGAAATTAAAAGCCTAGATTCTGCTCTCCATAATTCTGAAAATGTTTTAAGCATTGTGGGCGGTTCAAAAGTCTCTACAAAACTAAATGTTATTAAGAACTTAATCTCTAACTCTTCAAAAGTCTTAGTTGGTGGAGGTATCGCAAATACTTTTTTAAAAGCTGCTGGTTATGAAGTAGGGATTTCATTAGTCGAAGATGAAATGATTGATATATCAAGAAAACTATTAGAAACAAATAAGATAATTCTTCCAAAGAATGTATATGTTGCAAATTCAACGCAAGATAACTCTGCAGAACTTGTACCAGTCCAAGATGTTAATAAAAATAAAATGATTTTAGATATTGAATTAAGTGAAGAGGTGAGAAGTATAAGCAATCATAACTATATTATTTGGAATGGGCCTTTAGGTATATTTGAAATAGAGCAATTTTCAAATGGAACAAAACAATTAATAAATTTCTTAGAAAATTCAAGCTCAAAAGTTATTGCTGGCGGCGGTGAAACTATCTATGCAATAAGTAAATTTTCAGATATTAAAAAATTTAATTACGTTTCTACTGCTGGAGGAGCATTTTTAGAGTATTTATCTGGATATAGGCTTCCATCTATTGAGGCTTTGAGGTTAAAATAGCTGACTTATGAACTTCTCAAATTTATCCGAAATCGCAACTTACATCGTATCAGAAGGCAAGGGTATTCTTGCAGCTGATGAAAGCAACCCTACTTGTAAAAAGAGATTTGACACAATCTCAGTAGAAAGCACCGAAGAAAACAGACGTGACTATAGAGAGCTTCTCTTTTCATCAAAAGGAATGAATGAAAATATAGGCGGCGTAATTTTGTTTGATGAGACTATCAGACAAAAAACTGAAGCAGGCCAATCACTTGTTGATCTGATACTAGAAAGTGGAGCTTTGCCAGGGATAAAAGTTGATAAAGGATTAAAGCCCTTTGAAGGTTCAGAAGTCGAGACATTAACCCAAGGTTTAGATGACCTTGATGAGAGATGTGCTGAATATGCCAAATTAGGCGCAAAGTTCACAAAGTGGAGAGCTGTGATAAATATTGGTGATGGAATACCAACACAAGAATGCATAGATGCAAATATGGAAGCATTGGCAAAATACGCAAAAATAGCACAGAAAAATGGCATGGTTCCAATAGTAGAACCAGAAGTTTTAATAAATGGAAATCACACAATTGAAGATTGTTATGACGCTACAAGCAGATCAATAAAATCATTATTTGATTATCTTAAAAGCTATGATGTAGACGTTACAGGCACTATATTGAAACCAAATATGGTTACAGCAGGTTCTGAAAGTGATCAAAAATCGTCCGTAGAGGAAGTGGCTGAAATGACAATTAAATGCCTAAATGAATCTGTTCCAGATGAGCTTCCAGGAGTAGCTTTCCTTTCAGGTGGCCAAACTGAAATTGAGTCTACTGAACATTTAGATAAGATGAATAAAATAGGTGGCTTTGCATGGAAACTAAGTTTTTCATATGGAAGAGCCTTACAGCAATCTGCACTTAATGCATGGCTAGGAAAGTCAGAAAATAAAAATGCTGGCCAACAAGCATTTGCGCATAGAGCTAAAATGAATAAGCTTGCTGCTCTGGGAAGCTGGAGCGCAGACCTAGAGATTTAAGTGAAGTCTGCAGGCATTTTTCTATCGTCCCGCAACCCAACATTTGACATAAATTCTGATCTAGAGATATTTGCAAGCTTCATGGCTTCCGAAAACATAAAACTTGTTTATGGTGGAGGAAAATGTGGTCTTATGGGTAAACTTTCAGAAGAAGTCTCCAAGAATAAAGGTAAAATCAAAGGAATTTCATTACCAATGTTTGATGACATTGGAGTTACTCCTAAATATCTTGATGAGCTTGAGATTCAGGAAAATTTCTATACTCGAAAACAAAGCTTGATAGAGCAATCAGATTTTTTTGTAATTATGCCAGGAGGAGTAGGTACTGCAGATGAATTCTTTGACGTTCTTAACCATGTTGCTTTAGGGTTAATAGATAAGAAAATCTTTATTTTTAATAAAAATGATTGTTGGACCGATTTATTGAAGTGGTTAGATAAAAATATAGAGCAGAACATGTTAAGTAAAATGCCAAATGCTATTTTTGTATCAGATTCAGTTGATGGTCTCATCGAAAGCATCAAAAAAAATGAAATTTGATATAAATGATTTCAAAAACCCGCACTTAAAAAGTTTTGATGAGTACTTGTTGATGTACGAGGACTCTGTTAAAAATCCCAGTAAATTTTTTTTAGACCAAGCTAAGAAAGAAATTGAATGGTTTCAAGAACCAAAAAAAGGTTACTGCGGAGAACTAACAGAACCAACTTGGTTTAAAGATGGAAAGCTTAATATTACTTATAACTGTTTAGATAGGCATGTTAAAGAAACACCCAACAAAACCGCCATCATCTGGCAGGGTGATGATAAAAATCAGAATAAAAAAATAACCTATCAAGAGCTACTAACTGAAGTATCAAAACTCGCTAATGGTTTAAAAGTTCTTGGGGTAAAAAAAGGCGATAGGGTTTGCATATATATGCCAATGATCCCACAAGCTGCTTATTCAATGTTGGCATGTATGAGGATTGGAGCTATTCATTCAGTTGTGTTTGGTGGTTTTTCACCAGAAGCAATAAGCTCGCGAATTAATGATGCGGAGTGCGAGTATGTCATTACAGCTGATGAAGGTATAAGAGGAGGCAAGAAAATTCCCCTTAAAGAAAGCGTCGATAAGGCTTTAAAGTTATGTCCAAATGTCAAAAAAAATATCGTATTTAAATACACAGGCACAAATATAAAGTGGAATGAGCATATTGACATTTCTTACCAAGATTTGATCGCAAATATGGATGATATTTGTCCTTGCGAAGAGATGAGCTCAGAGGATCCTTCTTTCATTCTTTACACCTCTGGTTCAACAGGAAAACCAAAAGGAGTGATGCATACAACAGGAGGCTATTTATTAGGAGCAACTCTAAGTTTCAAATATATTTTTGGCTACCAAGAAGATGACATTTACTGGTGTACTGCCGACGTAGGATGGATTACTGGCCATACCTATATTCTATATGGACCATTATCGAATGGAGCTACAACCTTAATGTTTGAAGGTGTTCCAACTTATCCAAACCCATCAAGATTCTGGGAAATATGTGATCAGCATAAAGTGAATATCTTTTATACAGCTCCAACTGCTATCAGAGCCTTAATTGCCAAAGGAGATCAACATTTAGATGGTTATAATCTTGCATCTTTGAGGGTTCTAGGCACAGTGGGTGAACCAATAAACCCTGAAGTGTGGGAATGGTATTTTAGGAATGTTGGTAAATCAAAGTGTGAAGTAATAGACACTTGGTGGCAAACAGAAACAGGCTCTGTACTTATTTCACCAATAGCTGGAATCACTTCTAAAAAACCAGGCTCAGCTACTCTACCATTTTTTGGTGTTAAGCCTTCGTTGGTAGATAAGGATGGAGAAGAGATACTTGGAGAAGGAAAGGGTAACTTATGCATAAATCACTCTTGGCCAAGTCAAATTAGAACAGTTTATGGTGATCATGAAAGAATGGTGCAAACTTATTTTACGCAATACAACGGTAAATATTTTACTGGAGATGGAGCTAAAAGAGATAAAGATGGATATTTCTGGGTTACTGGTAGAGTTGATGATGTTCTTAATGTATCAGGCCACAGAATTGGTACGGCTGAGGTTGAAAGTGCAATTGTTACTCATGAAAATGTTGCTGAAGCAGCAGTTGTTGGTGTTGAACATGAAATTAAAGGCCAAGCAATATACGCTTTCGTCATTTTAAAAAATTCTGAAAGAGATTTAACAGAACTAAATATGGAAATATTGGATGCTGTTGCTACTTCTATAGGCAAAATTGCAAAGCCTGAAGCCATTCATTTTTCCCGAGATTTACCAAAGACAAGGTCTGGAAAAATTATGCGAAGAATCCTAAGAAAGATTGCAAATAATGATACGGACAACTTGGGAGATGTCACCACTCTAGCAGACCCTAGTATTGTAGAAGAATTAATTGAGTCAAAAGCTTTTTCTGATAACTCTCTCTAGAGACCCTGCTTTCATAAGCTTATCTAATTTTTTGAATAGTCTTATCATTTCGCTCCTCCCTTATTATTAATTTATGTCACAAAAATGTCACACAAATGTAATATAAATGTTGCAGGAAATTAAGTCAATTTTTGTCTGTTTCTAAAGAATGAGGATTAGGCTGATTTTTTCGAGTATATTTCTTCTTATCGGGCGCAACTTTAAGTCTATATTTCGGAGTTCTGAGGTCTTTAGCTATTGGATTCTTTTTCTTTTTCATAACTGAATAATAAACCTGTTTCAAAAAGAATATACATTGGTATTGCCATCATAAACTGCGAAATAATATCAGGAGGTGTGAAAATCATGCCAAAAACAAAACACATTACCAAAACAAAACCTCTATATTTTTTAATTGTTTCTTTTGATGCGATATTTAAACCTATAAGCGCATTTACGATTATTGGTATTTGGAATGCCAATCCAAAACCAAAAGACAAAGAGAGTACAAAATTCATAAAATAAGTTATATCTGTACTAACCTTGATTAGACTTGGACCTACAGTTTGAAAAAAATTAAGCACATTAGGCAGTACTACCAGCAGACAGAAAGCTACGCCTGAATAAAATAATATTGTACCCAATATAGTTCTGGAGAATATTACTGAACGTTCTCGTGGGTATAGTCCTGGAGACATGAAAGCCAAAGCCTGAAATAAAAAAAATGGCATTGCAGCAAGTGCTGCTAAATATGCAGATAGTTTAAAAGGAACGATAAATGGAGAAGCAACCTCCACAGCTATCAATTCAATATTAATAAATGGATCTAAGTAGTTAACCAGGTCAGTAAAAAGAAAATTATTAAAAGGGTAAATGCAAATAAAACAAATAATAAAAAATCCCAATGAGTACAAAATTCTATTGCGCAACTCAAGGAAATGTTTGGCAAGGTCATTAGACATCTTTATCTAGCTCCTTTAAACGTTTTTCATTGTGGATATCTTGTTTTAATCCATCTATATTTAGCTCTTTTTCTAGATCATCTTTTGCAGAAGAGAAGAAATTTTGAAAATGAAGAACGTACTTATAAAAAGTTTTTATATAGCTTTGGATATTCTCTGGTTTAACAGAAAATAAAGTTATTAGAATTACTATTAAGAGTTCAGGAATCCCTATCTGGATCATCTTCCTCTTTAATTTCTTTTTTGAACCCTTTGAATGCTTTACCTAAATCTGAGCCAACAGATTTTATCCTTGATGATCCAAAAATTACTAAAATTAGTAATAAAACTACCAGTATTTGCCAAAATCCAATACTCATGTCTCTTCTACAATGCCTTCTTCAAATTTATGTCTAGACTCTTCAATTTTCTTAAGAATCATATATGTAAGTATATGTTTTTTTGATACAAGATACTTGATTAAACCTTTTACACTATATTTTTCATTTATCCATTTGTTTATAAATGGCTGAGCTATCGACCAGAAATCTAGCTCTGGGTATATCTGCCGACCCATTCCTTCGATATGAACTAATGTCTTAACTAAAAGGACCAAATCATTATCTAGATATAAATCAAACTGCTTCATTCCATCAAAAAGATTTAGCAATAATTCCCCAAACAATATTTGAGAAAGAGGCTTATCAAGCAGCGTTTCACAATTGGCCCTTAAAACAGCTTCAAGCTCTTCAGTTTTTGTATCTTCCTTAACCCATTCAGCAAATATAAAAAGTTGAGCCAAGGAAAAGAAATCCCTTTCTAATAGGCAAGCAATCATTTGAGCTAGCAATATCTGGTTCGATTCTGTAAGAGAACCACAAATTGCATAATCAACAGCATAATAATATGGATTATTTGGATTATCTTTTGCAGCAAAGATATTGCCTGGATGCATATCAGCATGAAAAAAATTATCATCAAAGACTTGCTTCAAGAAAATTTTTACACCATTTTCAGAGAGAGTTTTTAGATTTAGACCCAATTTTTTTAAATCAGATGTAGATGTTATAGGAACACCATCTATGTATTCCATAACCAGTGTTTTTTTTGTTGTAAAATCATCATGGACTTCAGGAACATATAAATGTTCTGTCTGCAGGAAGTTGCTATAAGTTTTCTTTGCATTTGCTGCTTCAATTCTAAAATCAAGCTCATTTAAAATAATCCTTTCATAGTCATTTACAACAGAATTTAAATCTATTCTGGGATATCCTTTATAAAATAATCTTATTAGTTTTGCACCAAGCCTGATGGCTTGAATATCACGTAAAATCAATTTTTCTAGGTCTGGTTTTTGCACCTTAACAACCAATTCTTTATCTTGATATGAGAACCTATGAACTTGCGCCAACGAAGCAGCTGCTAATGGACTTGGATCAATAGTATCTAAGATTCTTTGTGATTTGCTGCCTAAATTTTTAATTAATTGATCTTTTATATATGAATACTCTACAGGCTCACAATTATCAGTAAGCTCTCCTAGTTCTTTCGCTAAATCATGAGACACTATATCTGTTCTAGTAGATAAAAGCTGACCTAGTTTTATGAAAACTGGACCTAAATTTTCCATGGCTTTTTTAAATTTATTTTCAGTATTATTTTGTTGACTAAAAGTTTTTAAAATAGGATTAAAACCTTTTATAAATAGATTAAAAATTCCTGTATTTCTAATTGAAATAAATATTTGAATTAGTCTTATTAGTCTCACTTTATTCCTTTATGTAATGCAACAATACCTTTAAAGATATTCTCATATGTACACTCTAAATAACCAGCCTGAACAAATAGTTCGAGCATTTCTTCTTGATTTTCATGAGTGCGAATAGATTTAACTAAATAATCATAGCTATCATGATCACCAGATATTAGGTCACCTAATTTTGGTATGAAGTTAAAGCTATAAAAATCGTAGAGTTTTGAGAAATTTTCACCTTGAGCAGTTGAGAACTCAAGAATTTGAAGGCTGCCACCCTTCTTTAGCACCCGATTAATTTCTTTTAAGCTTCCTTTTTTATCAGAGAAATTTCTAAACCCAAAAGAAATAAAAACTTTATCAAAAGTTTCATCTTCATAAGGTAGGTTTTCAGCACTTGATACATTGAAATTGCATTTTTGATAAAAACCTTCATTCAGAGATCTTTCTTTAGCCCTCTCAATCATCTCATTGTTTTGATCGCATAAATATATGGTCTTGTTTTTTACTTTTTTTGAAATAAGTTTTGCAATATCACCTGTTCCAGCAGCAAGATCTAAACACACATCATTTTTTTTAACCTGTGCCGTATCTACAAAAGACCTCTTCCATAGTCTATGCATTCCTAACGACATAACGTCATTCATTAGGTCATAACTATCAGAAACTTTTGTGAAAATACTTTCCACACCATCTTTTTTACTGTCTTTAGAAACTTTTTTGTCTCCAAAGTATACTTTTTGATTATCTTTTGTACTCATATAGTATTATTGTGTTGAGAACAAAAAGTATAAATGACAAATACAAATTTACTAGCTTGGATAGACCTTGAAATGACGGGACTAGATCCAGAAAAGCACCATATAATCGAAATTGCCTGCTTAGTAACAGATTCTAATCTTAATATCGTTGCAGAAGGTCCAGAAATTGCAATTCATCAAGATGACGATATTTTAGATTTAATGAATGAATGGAATATTAATCAACACACTTCATCTGGTCTTGTTGAAAAAATTAAATCAAGCGATATTGGGTTAAGGGAAGCAGAACAGCAAAGCTTAAATTTTTTTCAAACACATATAAAACAACACAAATCGCCGTTATGCGGTAGTAGTGTTTCTCATGACAGAAGGTTTCTGATTAAACATATGCCTAAACTAGCAAATCATTTTCATTATAGACATATAGATGTAAGTTCATTCAAAGAAGTTATAAAGAGATGGAGTCCAGATGCAGATGAATTCAAAAAAGAATCATCTCATAGAGCAATGGACGATATTAAAGATTCTGTAAATGAGCTTAAGTTCTACAGAGAAAAATTCTTTAAATAAACCCACTATAATAAGCATTATGACAAAAAAACTATTTGTTAAAACACATGGTTGCCAGATGAATGAATATGATTCTGCAAAGATGATAGATCTTCTTAAAGCAGAAGAGGATTTTGAGCTAGTTGATTCCGAAGAACAGGCTGATTTATTAATACTTAATACATGCTCAATAAGAGAAAAAGCTCAAGAAAGAGTATTTCATCAAATCGGGAGATGGAGAAAAATTAAAGATAATAAACCAGACTTAAAGATTGCAATCGGTGGCTGTGTTGCATCACAAGAGGGTGAAAAAATTATAAAAAGAGCTCCTGCTGTCGATATTGTATTTGGGCCTCAATCTCTTCACAATCTTCCCAAACTTTATAACGACAAAAATAGATTGAAAAAATCTCAAATTGATATTTCTTTCCCAAAACTAGAAAAATTTGATCACATACCTATGCCAGATAAGGGCGAAGCATCCTCTTTTGTTTCAATTGTCGAAGGCTGTAATAAATATTGCTCATTTTGTGTTGTGCCAAAAACAAGAGGTCATGAGGTCTCCAGAGATGTTGAGGCTATTTTAAAAGAAGTCTCTATTCTGGCTAGTAAAGGAACAAAAGAAATTCATTTTCTTGGACAAAATGTTAATAATTTTAAAGGACTATACAAAGGTAAAAAATCATCACTTGCAGAACTAATAGAATTAGCAGCTAAAATTGAAAACATTGAAAGAATTCGATTCACAACTAGCCATCCACATGAATTTAAAGACGATCTTGTAGAAGCATATGCAAAAGTGCCTGAGTTAGTAAGTCATGTACATCTTCCTGTGCAAAGTGGCTCAGATAGAATCCTGAAATTAATGAGAAGAAGATATACAGCAGAGAAATATTTAATTCTTATAGATAAATTAAAGAAAGTAAGGCCTGATATGAGATTTTCATCAGATTTCATTGTTGGATTCCCCGGTGAAACAAACAAAGATTTTGAAGATACTATGAATATTATTAATCAGGTTAGATTTGATGAATCTTATAGTTTTATTTATAGCGCAAGGCCAGATACGCCAGCAGCTGTCATGGATGATGATGTATCCCAGGACGAGAAAAAAGAAAGATTGAATATTTTACAAGCACGCTTAAGCCAACTGGCTTATGGTTACAGTAGAAAAATGGTTGGCTCTATGCAAAGATGTTTGGTCACAGGCGTTTCAAAAAAAGACCCTGGACAACTTCAAGCAAGAACAATTTGTGATAGAGTCGTAAACTTTAGATCAGATAGTATTGATTTAGTTGGTCAATTGATTAATATTCGAATAAATGACGCACTTCCAAATTGTCTTAGAGGATCAATCGAAAATTAAAAATTTTGTATAGTCATCAATTAAATTTCTCCAATCTTCCGCCAGAGCAGTTGATGCTTTTATGTGGAGAGTTAAATAAAAACTTAAAACAAATAGAGAAAGCATTAAAAATAAAAGTTGCTCAAAATGGTACTGAATTCAGCCTTTCAGGAAAACAAGATGATGTCAAAATGGGTATCTCAGCACTAACTGATTTAAAACAAAAACTAGAATCAAACTCAACTATTACTCCAGATGTAATCCATTTGAGTCTCCATACAGCTAAATTTTCTGATTCTGAAAAAATTGATACAAATGAAGTGCACATTAAAACACCTAGAGCTTCAGTAACAGCTAGAGGAAAAAATCAGAAAGATTATCTTACAAATATAGCTAGCTCAGATTTGACTTTTGGGATTGGCCCTTCAGGTACAGGCAAGACTTTTTTGGCAGTTGCAAGAGCAGTAGATGACTTAATTAATGAAAGAATTAGAAAAATAGTACTTGTAAGACCAGCAGTGGAAGCTGGTGAAAAGCTTGGTTTTTTGCCTGGAGACCTTAGTTCAAAAATAGACCCATATTTAAGGCCCTTATATGATGCTTTGCACGATATGTTGGGAGCAGAGAGAGTAAACAGGCTTGTTGAAAGAGACATCATAGAAATAGCACCTCTTGCTTATATGAGGGGCAGAACTTTACGTGAAGCTTTTATTATTATGGATGAGGGCCAAAACACCACTATTGAACAAATGAAAATGTTCTTAACAAGGTTAGGTTTTGGATCAAAAGCTGTTGTAAATGGTGACCTTAGTCAAATAGATTTACCAAAAAGTACAAAGTCTGGCTTAAAGCATGCTATTGAAGTTTTAAAAGATGTTGAGTCCATTAAATTCACGAAATTCACAGCAAGAGATGTAGTAAGACATTCCTTGGTTCAAGAAATAGTAGAGGCTTATGATAATTTCGAATAAGAAATTAAAAATAGAGTTTTTCGAAGAACCTAATTACGTCAACGAAAGAAGCACAGAATTAGAAAAAATCTTCAAAGAATTTAAAAGTTTCTTTGCTCTAGAAGAAGTGGATGTTGAAGCAAGCTTTTGTGCACCTGAAGAAATCCAAAAAATAAATAAACAGTTTAGGCACAAGGACAAAACAACCAATGTCTTATCTTTTCCAGACAAAGATTTAACTAAAATTTCTAATACTTGTATTGGAGAGATACTAATCTGTAATGATGTTTTAGAAAAAGAATCAAAAGAACAAAATAAAAATGTATTTGATCATTTTGTACATTTAACAATACACTCCATGCTGCACATCGTGGGATATGGGCATGAAGCACCAAATGATGCTATATTAATGGAAAATAAAGAAGTTAAATTTTTATCTCAAATTGGAATATCTGACCCTTACAAATAATGCCTGAAGAACCCTCGAAATCTATCTTTTCATTCGTAAAAAACTTATTGAAGCCTAGCAATACAGACACTCAAATAAATAAAAATATTGAGCCTGAAGACGAGAGAATAGAAGAACTTATCGAAAATGTGCTCAACATAAGGGACTCAATAGTTAAAGAAATAATGATCCCTAAGGTCAATATCTCTTACATAAAAGAATCTGATGATCTTGGTGAAATATATGCTGTAGTAAATGAAACTAAGCATTCAAGATATCCAGTTTTTGATAGCGAGAACAATAATGCTATTGGTATTTTGCATGTAAAAGATCTTTTAGGCTCAGCAGATGATGAGTCTTTTGAACTATCTAAGATCTTAAGAGAAGTTAAACATATTCCAGAATCACAATCAGTAACTTCATTGCTTGAAGATTTTAAGAAAGACAGGGTCCACCTAGCTATTGTGCTAGATGAATATGGAATGATCTCAGGATTAATAACAATTGAAGATATTCTAGAAGAAATCGTTGGCGAAATAGAAGATGAATTTTATGAAGAGAAGAATAATGAAATTATTAAAATTAATGAACAAGAATTCATAGTTTCTTCGACGATAGAAAAAGAAAAATTTGAGGAATTCTTTTCTAAAAAATTAAATTGTCCTGAAGTAGAAAGCTTAGGAGGTTTTGTTCTTAAGGAGTTTGGGCATCTCCCAAAAGTGGGAGAAAAAATTCTTGTTGATAACCTAGAGATGACTGTTACTTCAGCTGATCAAAGAAAAATAAAAAAAATTACAGTACGTAAAGTTGATTAAATATTTTTTTGTGGGCTGGTTTTCAGCTTTTTTATTTTGGGCCTATTCTATTGTATGGCTTTTTGATGCAGTAAATTATTATGGAGCAGGAAATTTCCTTAGCGGCTTCATTACCATTCTTTTAGTAAGCTATATTTCAATATATTTCGGCTTATTTGCTATGGCTGTTAAATATTTCAAAAATAACAAGTATAGGTTTGCTGTTCTTCCATCGATATTTTTTTTATTAGAGTGGTTTAGGTCTTGGGTAATATCTGGATTTCCATGGATGAATCTTGGAGCTATTAATGAATTTCTTTGGGGTGCATTACCAGTAGTTGGTGCTGCAGGAACATCTTTTATTATTATTTTAGTTATTGCCTTATTCTTTGAAAAAAATAATAAAGTTTTTGCACGTTCTGCTGGAGTGTTGTTATGCATGCTTATGGCATTTGGTCCTGGATACACTCAAAAAGGTGGAGAAGATCAATTAAAGATTTCAGTTATTCAGCCTTTAACTTCAGATTTAAATGAACTCATTTCTATGACAAATGCAGTAGAAGCAGATTTAGTTATTTGGCCAGAAGCTGTTGCTTACTATGACGAGCAAATTTTTACTAAGTTAGATAATAAAAATGTTATTGGTGGTTTTTTTAGGCAGGACGGCCAAAAAATTTATACATCAGCTATAAACCTAAAGACCGAACACTTTTACGATAAAAGAAACTTAGTACCATTTGGTGAATTTCAACCATTTGGTGAGCTGTTATCTTCATTTAATGATTTTTTTAATATTCCAAATTCGAGCTTAGATAGAGGGCCACGAAATCAAAAAAAAGCAGACTGGTCAGCACTCGTTTGCTGGGAGTTAGTTTTCAATGATACTTTTACGAATAGGGTTAAAGGGACAAACTACATTATTCATATGAGTAATGATATGTGGTACGGAGAAGGGATGGCTGAACAGCATTTAAAACATGCAAGGATGAGGGCAGTAGAAGCAAATAAGTGGGTTGTAAGGTCTACAGTGGACGGTATTTCTCAAATAATTAGTCCTAGGCCTGGCGAATCTTCTGAAAAACTAAATAGAAAAAGCATGGGCTCAATAACACATACGATCATGCTTAATAATAAAGATACTATTTATGTGAAATATGGAGATATTCCTTTGCTAATTATTTCTATTTTATTTTTGGTTTTGGGTGTTATTAATAAAAGATATGAAAATTAGATTTTTATTTATAATCTTATTGATGTCTGCACTACAAGCAAAGCAAATAGAAATATCAATTCAAGACCAAAAACTTTACCTCACTGATTCGGGCAAGCTTATAAAAGAATATGATATTTCCTCATCAAAATATGGAGAAGGATCAGAAAGTGGCTCTTTTAAGACCCCTTTGGGTAAGCATGCAGTTAAGAAGATGATAGGAGGTGGGCAGCCCCATGGGATGCGTTTTATTGGTAGGGTTCCAAGCGAGATATATCCTATTTATGCAGAGGAAAAAATACTTGTGAGTGATGATGTTGTCCAATCTAGAATTATATGGCTTGCCGGCCAGGAAGAGGGCATTAATAAAGGGCCAGGAGTAGATTCATATGCAAGATATATCTATATACATGGTACACCTGAGGAGTGGCTTTTAGGAAAAAAGGCATCAAAAGGTTGTATAAGAATGTCAAATTCAGATGTAATTGAATTGTATGATCTGCTAGAAGGCACAGAAACTGTCAAAATCTATAAATAATACCTATTTATATAAATAACTTATATTTATTTATAAAAACTATTGATATTATAAAATAACTATCTATTATAGTAGGTATTAGTCAGTCTCTCCTCTCCCCCATGACTGACACGCTAGGGGCTTCGGCCCCAAGCATTTTGAGAGAATTATGGATAAATTTGCTGACAATATAGAACTTCTAATACTATTCACAATCTTTGCAGTTTTGCTGCTTGGTATTTCCTCAGTCTGACCTTATATTTAAACAAGGTAATTAATATGAACAAATTGTTTTTTCTTTTCTTCTTGTTGTTTGGTTTCCATGCTTATGGTTGTAACAATCTTTTAGATACAGACGTAAAAATTCTTAATGAAAAAGAATTTAAAAATTTATGTGAATATAGTGACCACACCATACTCGTAGTTAATACTGCAAGTAAATGTGGTTTTACTTATCAATATGAACAGTTGGAGTCTCTACAAAGAAGATTCAAAGATCAAAAATTTACAGTATTAGGTTTTCCATCAAGAAATTTTATGGGACAAGAATTTCGTGATGAAGAGAAAGTAAGTGAATTTTGTAAAGCAACTTTTGATGTTTCTTTTCCGCTATTCTCCATAGCTAATGTTAAGAACTCTACCAATCATCCGTTTTATAAAAAGATTTATAAACTCACAAGAGAAAGACCTTCATGGAATTTTCATAAATACCTAATCACTCCTGAGGGAGAAATTAAGAGTTTTTCACACAGGATTGACCCAGAGGACGCACAAATCGTTAGTGCAATTCAAGATTCTATCAACTTGTAGGTTGATTCGAGGCCTACTACTACTGTAGATGGCTTGTTGATAGAAAAAATACCAACATCAACTATTCCATTTATTGATAGAATTTGTTCTTCAATTTTATTTGGGTTTTCTATTTTGAAATTATGTATGTCATATAAATAATTTCCGCTATCACTTAAGTTTTCTCTTTTTGATATATTGTTTGAAAATTGCTTAAGAACAGGAATAACCTTATTTGCTTCTGCTATTTTAACTTCAACAGGTAAAGGAAAGTCTCCTAAACAATTTACTAATTTTTGGTCGTCAATTATGCAGATGAATTCGTTTGCTTGTTTAGCAAGTTTTTTTTCATTAGTATGTGCGCCACCACCACCTTTAATTAAATTAAGATCTTTATCTACTTCATCTGCTCCATCTATATAGATATCAATCGAGTTATTTGGATCGTATTCAGAAACTTGGAATCCTAATTTAAGTAAAAGTTTTGTTGTTCTTACTGAGCTGGAATATAAAGTTGTAACTTTATCTTTTAAGATCAACAAAAAATCTTTTGTAAAATAATCGGTAGTGCTTCCAGTGCCTATACCTAATACAAGAGGACCTTCTTTCTGCTTGATAATTTCATATGCTCCAAGTGCAGCATTATATTTTTTAGACATAGATACCTTTCTCAGTGATTATTTTATCTAATCTTACATCTTCTTGAGTTTGAAAATTTATTTCACTCTTCAAGAAATCATAACCTAGCCCAATTAGAATTGGTTTTTTCTTTGATTTTGATATGCAAGAAAATGTTTGGTCATAAAAACCTCCTCCATAACCAATACGGAATAACTTATCATTAAAAGCAATAAGAGGCACCAAACAGATATCAAGCTCATCTAATTGAACTTGCTGAGAGTTAGCTGGTTCTTTAATTCCATACTGATTAACCGAGAATTTAATGGAATCATTAAAGAAATTTAGTTTGTTGCCATTAATTTTTGGATAAGAATATTTTTTGCCTTTAACAGTATTTATAAAGACTTCATTATTTATCGGATAATAATATCCAATATTAGAAGCCTCTTTGTATTCATTCTGATTAATTAAATTCGTATTTACCAAGGCTGATAAGTTCTTAACTTCATTATTTGATAGATTTTCTCTTAACTTTTTAAAGGATTTTCTGAGGCTAATCTTAGACATCTGAATCATTGCTTCCAGTCACCCTGAACCCAAAGGTCAGGTGGGCAACTCTTTTACCTAGTAAGGCCTCCTTTTTATAGTAACGCACAGCCAAATAAAATCTGTTTCCCTAAATTTATAATATCGGTTCTAAAGTAAATTCTGAAAACCGATGATTCAGACAATTTAAATATAACTATTTATTGAGATTTTGTAATTATTGATTAAGAAATATTTCTATTTTTTTTATTAGCTCTGATATCTCATCGTTTGATTCTGTTGTATCTTCCGATTTTTCAGTGATTAATTTTTCATTTTGAATAGCTAGTTGTAATGCTGAATAAACAATAGCATCATCAAGCTGTTCTTCTGTATGCTCTATATTCTCAATTAGGCTAATGATTTTTTTTTCAGCTTTTTTAAATGGAACATAATCATTAAATGGGATCATAAAGGAAAATTTTCTTTCTTTGATAAATAGCTCTACTCTTTGTTCATTCATCCTAGAGATTTGCCCCCATCAATATTTATATTCCTACCTGTCATATAGGTATTCTTAGTTAATAAGTAATCAATAATAGAAACAATATCCTTTTCATTGCCTATTCTTTTCATTGGAATGCTGGCTAGAATCTCATTCTTTTTTTCATCCGAAGGTTCGTTTACGTCCCATAAGATTGCACCTGGACTTACTGAATTAACAAGCACATCAGGAGCAAGTTCTTTTCCGAGTGATTTCGATAAATTAATTAAGCCTGCTTTTGCAGCAGTATAAACAGAGTAGTCTTTTAGACCTTGTTCTGCATGAATATCAGCTATATTTACAATACTCCCTTTGTTCTTTTTAAGCTCATTTGCACAGATTTTAGATATAAATATAGGCTGATAAAGGTTTGATGATGTTAATTTAACCCAATCATCATGTGAAGTCTCACTAAGTTTTTTTGGGTAAAATGTTGATGCATTATTCACCAAACCCGTTAAACCACTAATATTTTGTTCCAATTGCTCATAAAAATTTTCACATGATTTCTTGTCATCAAAATCACATTCAATTATTTCGCAAGAGTCAGGACGTGCTTTATTAAGCGTTGAGCTTATTTTTTCTGCTTCGGATTTTGAGGATCTATATTGAAAAAGGACATCCCATCCTTTTGAATGAAAATGTTCCACTAGAGCTTTTCCAATACGTTGTGCTCCGCCTGTTATAAAAACCTTATTATTCATATTTTTTTATAATTTTTTTAAGTACGTCTATTTTAGCAGTATCGATATCATTATTTTTTTGCATAAAGATTTCACCAAAATTGAAATTAACATATTCTTCAATAATAGCGATGCATTCAGCTTGAATTAAGGGAAAAAATTGAAGAGTAAACTTAGCGCTTTGTAAGTTGTTGTTAGAAAAATCACTGAAAAAAATTATTTTGTAGTTTATGCCTTCATTTGTTTTATATTCTGAGAATTTTTGCCACATAAGAAGTTGACTAGAAAAGCTCTTAGGTATTTTTAAATTCTGAGCAAATTTAAAATTGTTAGCTTCTGCTATTTCACACCACTTTATTTCTGGAATATCAGATATGAAATTTGGAATAGTGACAAGACCTGAAAACCATGGTCTTGTTAAGTCATAATCTTTGATAACAGTTAGAAATTCTTCAAAGTTATTATTTAGACTCTTAACCACTTCAGCCCAAACTCTTTCACTTGATAGGCAGCTTAACTCATCTGTTTTTGATATCGTTTTTAATGCTTCTTTGGTTGAATGATGTATCTGAAATTCAGGCATTTGTGCTTTAAATCTTGCAACTCTTAGTGCTCTTAAAGGATCCTCATAAAATGCATCAGAAACATGCTTAAATACCTTATTCTTTAGGTCAGTTTGACCATTAAAAGGATCTATTAGCCGCCCATTATCATCTTTTGCAATTGCGTTAATAGTTAAGTCTCTTCTACTTAGATCTTCTTCTATTGTTACATCAGGAGAAAAAATAAATTTAAAATCCCTATGACCTTGTCCTGACTTAATTTCCTTTCTAGCTAACGCATACTCTTCATTGGTTTCAGGATGAAGGAAGACAGGGAAGTCTTTTCCAACTTGCTTATAACCAAGATCTACCATCTCATCGATTGAGGAGCCCACAACTAACCAATCTGTATCTTTTGGATTTATGCCCAGCAGCTCATCTCTTATGGCACCACCAACTTTATAGATCTTCATCTTGAATCCACTGTGATTATTGATTTATCTTCAACATTTATGGCTGCCAAGGAACCTCCCCAAACACAACCCAAATCAATACCTTTAATATTATTATGATTTGTCACGCCGTTAAGCGCTGCCCAATGACCAAATATAATATTTTCTACATCATCTAAAACTTTGTGGTCATATGAAAACCAGGGCTGAAATGTTTTTGATCCCGATTTTTTAACTTTAGTTTTAAGATCAAGTCTATTGCTAGTGGATAAAAACCTCATTCGTGTAAACACATTAATCAAATACCTTCTTCTATTCTTTTTATTAGTAGATTTCGATATTGCCTTACTTCGATCACTATACATTGTCATAAAAAATTCTTCTGGATCATTTTTTAAGCCTTCAGTTAACTCTTCATTAGCGTTTGCAACATCTGCAAGAGACCAAGAAGGGAGCACCCCAGCATGTACTACCAAAGATTTTTTATTTTTATTGGAAATAACTTTAGAAAATGGGAATTGTGAAAAATAATCAATTATTTCGATTGCCTTATTTTTATTAATTATTTTTGTCATAGTATCTTTCTTCTTGTTATGCTCTTTGGCCCCAATCAAAATAGCCATTAGGTGTAAGTCATGGTTACCAAGAACACTTTTGATATTATTTTCTAGGACATAATCAACAACTTTTTCAGATTCAGGCCCTCTGTTGACTAAATCACCAACACAAAAAAACTTATTTTCTTTTTTTGGATCAATAAGCTTTATTAAATTTTTGAATTCTTTATAACAGCCCTGAATATCGCCAATTATAAATTTAGATTTGGCTTTCATACTGCATTAGTATTTCAAAATAATCATTAATCTCAAGCTCTTCTGCTCTACTATTGATGTCAAAGCTAAGTTTAGAAACATCCACATTAATATTTTTAAGCGCTGTTGCTATTTTTTTTCTAGGATTTGCAAAACAAATGGTTAGCACTTTTTTAAAATTGCTGTAGTGGGGTATGTATTTTTGATATCTATTATGAGGAGTAATTTTGATCACTGTAGAATTAACCTTAGGTTCCGGATCAAATGCCTCAGGAGGAATATCAAAAAGAGTTTCAATATCACAAAACATTTGACTCTGAATAGACAATTTTGAGGATTTTGAACTTTTTACAAATCTGTTAGCAAGTTCTTTTTGTATTAAAAAAACGCAGTGCTGATAGTTAAGGTTAGACTCAATGATTTTTATAATAATTTGAGAAGAAACATTGTAAGGCAAATTACCCATAATAATGTTTTCATGAATAGGGATATTTTCCAATTCTATTTCTAAGAAATTTTTATTAATTACTTCAAAATTTGAATCGATGTATTTCTTTTTAAGAAATTCACAAAATCTTTTATCAATTTCAAAAGCTTTTAAATAATTTGAGTTTTGAAGAATTAGTTCTGTTAAAGCTCCATCACCAGGCCCAATTTCAACTATATTCTTAGTCTTATCTATTTGAGAGCTGGTGATAATCTTATCAAGATAAAAAATATCTTTTAAGAAATTTTGACCTAATGATTTTTTAAGTTTCATGCTTGTTCAAAGAGATGAGCATTGCTTGGAGCATGCTTTCACTATTTGCTGAATAATCTGCTGCAATATCTTCAGCAGTTCCATGATCAACAGAAACCCTTAAGAAAGGTAGGCCTAGCGTTATATTTACTGTTTTATTAAAATCCATTGTCTTAATAACGGGCAGAGCTTGATCATGGTACATGGATAGAATTGCATCGTAACCGCCAACAGCAAATGCTGTATCAGCTGACACAGGACCAATTGCATTATAACCATCGCAAACAAGCTCATTTATAGCAGGAGCAATTACTTCGCCTTCTTCAGTTCCAATTATTCCCGATTCTCCTGCATGTGGATTAAGCCCTAAAACTCCAATTCTAGGCTTAGATATTTTAAAAATATTCTTTAAACCATCATTCAAGAGTTTATATTTTTTTATTATAAGTTCTTTTGAAATAGAGCTAGAAACTTGTGATAAAGGTATGTGGGTTGTAATAATTCCTAAGTGTAAAACTCCATTAGTAAGAAACATAAGAACTTCATCTGATTTGAACCTATTTTTTAAAAATTCGGTATGCCCTGAAAAACCTTTCTCATAAGAGCTTAATATTTTTTTATTAATAGGCCCTGTAATGAGACAGGATTTATTCTTATTAGATAGATCCGAAGCTTTTTTGAGGCAATCTAAAATGTATTTTGCATTTGATTCTTCTGGGAAGCCTAGATCATACTCTGTACAACCTTCTACATGTAAAAGATTTATTGCATTATCTAAAGTATCTGCTTCATTTGAGATTAGGTTAATTTTATAGCTTTGATTTAAGTTCTTTAGTGTTCTTTTAAGTACTTCTTCTGATGAAACAACTATAAAGGATGAAAGGTTTTCTTGAATTTTAGAAGAATGCAGAGATTTTATAAATACTTCTGGACCTATGCCCGAAGGATCCCCTAAAGATATATATGCAGGCTTACTAGTCAAGCTCCTTTATCTCTATAAATGCGTCTGCTCTCAATTCTTGTAGGTCTGTTTCTAGCTCTTCTTCAAATTTTCTGTTGTATAAATAAGAAAAAGCTCTGTCTTCTATCTGTTCATTTGTCTTATCTTCAACTCTAGTGCCTGTGACTTCTAAAATGTGCCATCCAAATTGGCTTAAAAATGGATCCGTTAGTTCATTTAAATTTGATTTAATCATTTGTCTCTCAAACTCTTCATCATATGTTCCTTCACCAGCCCAATCTAAATCGCCTCCTTCTTGTTTCGATCCAGGATCATCAGAATATTCTGAAGCTAGAGCTTCAAAACTCTCTCCATTTTCAATTCGTGCTTTTAGTTCCCCAATAAGTTTTTCGCTTGCTTCATCCGGTCTGATTCTATTGGGTATTAATAGGATATGTCTAACTTTCCATTGTTTCTCAAAAGTAACTGTGGCTCCTCTTTTATCTTCCAAAAATAATAAGTGCTTGCCAGCACCACTAGTTATTGGTTCAGATAAATCGCCAATTCTCATTTCTTGCAATGAGCCTGCAAATAATTCAGGGAAGCCAGGAAGCTTCCTCCAACCAAGATCTCCTGAACCATTATCTTCAGAAAATTCAGAAATAAAGTTTTCAATATTTTTACCCTCTGAAAGGCCTAAAAGCACCTTTCCATAAACATCTTCAACATCTTGTGATGAGTTATTTCTAATTAATATCTGCCTGACCTTAAGTTCAGGCCCAAGTTGGTTTTGTGCTTCTTCAGTATTTAAAAAATTATCTAGTTCTTCTCTGCTGATTTGTATCTTATTTTGAATTCTTCCTTGTTGAACTCTATTAATTTTTAAGCTTTTTCTGATTTCTTCTCTAAGTTCGGAGTAAGAATCACCTCTTTCTTCAACAACTTTTATAAAAGCTTCAATATCAAGGTTATTTTGCTGAGCAAGTCTCTTAACTGTTACATTCAACTCTTCATCGCTGATTTTTATCCCAACTTTATCAGCAATTTGAAGCTGAAGTTCACTTACTATAAGCTGATCCAAAATATCTTCTCTAAGCACCTCATCGGATGGAATTTTTTGGCCGTTAAGTGTTGCATTCTTTTTGAATTCTGATATTTTTTGCTGAATATCAGACTCTAGAACAACACCGTCATTTACAATTACTGCGACTCTATCTAATTCCTGTGCAAAGGCAGACCCAGCAATTAGGGCAAGGGCTAAAGTTCTAGTTAAAAAGTCCATTATTTATAATATTATCTATCGGAGTAAGTATATTTGTAAGTCCAACCAACTCAAATTCAAAACTAAGGTTATTTTTTACTTTAGGATTAGTCAAATATATTAGATCATAATAAGACATTTCGCCGTAATCAGGATCAACAAATGGAAAAAATCTTGCTCTTTCCATGCTTAGTCTTAGCCTTAAACAGTCATATTGCCATTGGATGCCTAGAATATTCTCATTGAGTGTTTTTTCTTTTTTTGAGTATTGAGCTCTAGAAAAAACCTGAAAATTATCAAAGTCTCTTTTAAATTTTAAAACGTAATTATCAAGAGGCTGTAGTGGGTAACTTGAAGGAATTAAATTATTCTTCTGAAAAGAGAAGTAAGTTTTACTATCTGTGTACTTCATACCTACCATTTGAGCCATAAAGTCACTCTTCTCATAGCTATAGTTACCATTTGCAAAGAGATTAAAATTTTTATTTTTAGTATTTATTGAGAAAAATATTGGTTTTTTATCATAGAATTTTTTGAAAATCATACTCTCATTTTCAAAGTTATATTTTTCATATAAGTTAGTGGATATAGAAAAATTTAATGAAGAAGTTTCCCAGTTTTTTAGTACAAATATTTTTCTAGAATTAGTTCCTCTATCTTTTCCTACCCAAGGACTGAGCGAAATATTAGATTCTGGAGAGGGTAAAATCGGATAAGAATCAAGAATAGGCAAATTGCTTTCGTCTTGAAATGAGGACCACAAAAATCCAAATTTAAGACTCCTATCTTCTAAGACTGAAAAAACCTGTGAAGTTGCAAGACTATTAGAATTTATTATTTCGCTAGTTTCTTTTAAATCATATTCTTTTCTTGAAAGTAGAAAATTAGCGTCATAATCGAAGTTGTCGAACTTAAATTTTTTCGATAACCCAATATCTCTTGAAACTCTTTCAATATTATCAAGAATTTCATATGGCATCGTTACATCTTCAGATGTGTTATTTGAAAATTTTGCATATTCTGAGCTTAAATCTAGAAGCCAACCATTTATATTGAAAAACCTTTCATACATTAAGTAATCTTTTGAATGAGATACAGGCCTTAAAGCCCCAATATTAATGAAATCATCTGAAAAAATTGAAATATTCCTATTATCTTTTTGGAATGTAAGACCTATGGATTGTTTTAAATCTAAGCTTCTTCTATTTATATCTAAGTATCTGTAGCCGTAATTTTGTATAAGTGAGTTGCCGCTAAGATCTGAATAATCCAAAGTTAAAGAAATGAATTCATTAAAATTTAAGACTGAATCTATGTCATAAACCCATGAACTATTTTCATCATCTAAAGCTAAGCTTTGGAAATTAAAATTGTTATTGCCATCGTCATAAGCAAAATCAAGCGAGAGGCCAAATGAAGACTTTGAATAGATTGGCTCTAAAATAAATTGGGAATTTTCCGTTTTTGTTTTGAATTTATAGCTAATGTCTAAATTAGAATCTGTAACACCTAAGTTTGGAATATTGAAGCTTTCATCTTCATTAAGCTTAACCTCACCGAGCCAAAAAATAGGAACATCAAATATTCTGAGTTTTGTATTTTGAATTGTAAGATCTTTATCTAATAGTTGAGCATTTTCTGCTGTGAGAGCCCAAACTGAACTATTTTGACAAGAAGTTACCTTAACATTTTTTAGTTCTAGTTCACTCTCATTGCTCTTAGCTTCATCAAAAGATAGGTTAATATTTTCTGATATTTCTATTTCTCCTTTTTCAATTTCAATATCAGGTGCAATGTCATCAGCACACTCTTCTCCATTAAAGAGCGAGCTTAAAAACATTATCCCAAGCAGGAGATTATTAACTTTTTTCATATGCTTGTATTATAGGACTTATACTATTAAAAAAAGTTTTATGAACCTTAAAGATAAAGTAATTTTCATGACAGGAGGAAGCAGAGGTATTGGATTATCTATTGCTTTGAAAGCTGCTAAAGATGGAGCAAAAGTTGCTATAGCAGCAAAAACAATTGAGCCTCATCCAAAGTTAGAAGGAACAATCTTTACAGCTGCTGAAGAAATAAGAAAAGCAGGTGGTGAGGCCTTGCCAGTTCAATGTGATATACGTTTTGAGGAAAGTATAAAAAGTGCTATTGATCAGACTGTAGCAGAATTTGGTGGTATTGATATTTGTGTTAATAATGCTTCTGCAATAAGTTTGACTCCTACTCTGCAGACAGATATGAAAAGATATGATCTAATGCATAACGTCAATGGTAGAGGTACGTTTTTAACAAGCAAACTATGTATTCCTCATTTACTAAAGTCTGAAAATCCACATATTTTAAATTTATCTCCACCATTAGATATGGATCCAATCTGGTTCCAGGGCTCATTGGCGTACACTATGGCAAAATTTAATATGAGCATGTGTGTATTGGGGATGGCAGCAGAATACCAAGGCAAAATTGGTGTGAATGCTTTGTGGCCAAGAACAGCTATTAAAACTGCTGCTGTATCAAATGTTTTAGGTGGTAATGAAATGTTTGAAAAATCTAGAAATCCAGAAATAATGTCAGATGCAGCTTACATTGTTTTCAATAAAGATCACAAAACTTTCAGTGGAAATTTCCTAATAGATGATACGCTTTTGGCAGAGCATGGTGAAACTGATTTTAGCAAGTATGCAGACTATCCATTTGATCAGTTGATGCCTGATTTTTTTGTTCCAGCAGATGGTTATCCAGTGCCCAAAGTAGTCAAAGAGAGTTGAATAAAAATCTAAAAGAAATAACTGACTGGTTGAGCAGTGTTATTGGAACACAAAGTTTTAACTTAGAGCCATTAAGAGAAGAGGCAAGTAACAGAAAATATTTTCGCATCAAAACAGATAAAAAATCTTTTGTTCTTGTTGATAATTCTGAAAACACAGAACAAGCAGCAAATTTCCTATATTCTTCAAAACTTCTTATAAACTCATCTATCAATGTCCCTGAAATTTACGCATTTTCTGAAGATTTGAGATTTATGCTTATGCAAGATCTTGGAGAACATACATTAGATGCTGCCACCCAAGTTAATGATAAAGAAATATTGGTAAAAGCTCTTGAGCAATTATCTTTAATATATTTCTGTGATCAAGATATTTTAAAAAGTTGTACAAAAGACAGTTTACTTAAACAAACAGAAGCTTTTACTGAATTTTGTTCAGAACAAGGTTGCAATGCAAATGAAATACAAGAACTTGAATTGTTAAGAAAAGAGCTTGTAGAAAATCTATTGAACCAACAATTTATGCCGGTTCATAACGACTTCGAAAGGAGAAATTTGATGTTATTTGAAGACCAGCTGTTTGTGATAGATTTTCAAGATTTAAATGTTGGGCCAATAGGCATAGATTTAGCATCTTTGCTTTTTGAGCATGATAGAGATTATCCAGAAGAACTTTTAGAAGAAGTTCTAAATTTGCATATTATTAATACTGGCTTACAAATAGAAGTGGACGAGATAATGAACCATATTATGTCAGCACTTAGTCATAGGTCTATGAGAATTGTTGGAACATTTAATAGATATTTTAAAGATGGAAAGCTTTTAAATAGAAAAAGAGATATTGAAAAATTTTTATCCAGGATTTATCTGGGATTAAATTACTTAAAAAAACCACAGATAAAAATTATAGAAAAAATATTATGAAAGCAATGTTACTGGCAGCAGGTTATGGAAAAAGGCTGGGAGCTTTAACCAAAGATACTCCTAAACCACTAATTGAAGTAAAGGGTAAAGCTTTAATCGATTACCATCTAGAGAAATTAATATCAGCTGGTTTTAGCTCTGTTTCTATAAATGTTCATTATTTAGCAAACAAGATTGTAGATCATGTGCAATCAAAGTTTTCTGGAAAAATAGAATTAATTTTTAGTCATGAGGAAGATATTCTTGGTACAGGAGGAGGGGTAAATCAGGGAACCTCAAGTTTTGGTCAAGAAGACATACTGATAATAAACTCAGATGTTTTTTCAGACTTTGATTACCTAAATTTCCTTGATAAAAAATCAAACACCCTTTTTGTAACTAAATCAAAAGATAACTTTAGTGGAGATTTTTCTGTTGTTGATGGTTACATAGATATCGAAAAAGATAAAGATTATATTTGGACCGGATTCAGCATAATTAATAGATCAATTTTCAGCGATATTAAGCAAAATAATTTCCATTATTGGCATGACTGTTTAAAAAAAATTGCTGCAAGTAAAAAATTACACGCAGAAATATTAGATATAAATTGGTATGATGTCGGTAACCCTAAAACACTACATAATTTGAATAAATAAAGTGAAAAATATAATAGCCCCATCAATTCTTTCTGCTGATTTTTCCAAATTAGGTGAAGAAGTAGAAAATGTACTCAAATCAGGAGCAGATTGGATTCATTTTGACGTAATGGATAATCATTACGTGCCAAATCTTACTATTGGCCCAATGGTATGTAAGTCATTAAGAAACTACGGAATTAATGATTTTATTGATGTTCATTTAATGGTTAAGCCTGTAGATAAACTAATACAAATGTTTGCTGAAGCAGGGGCAGATTTAATTTCTTTTCATCCAGAAGCATCAGAAGATATAGATAAATCAATTGCTCTTATAAAAGAATTTGGTTGCAAGGTAGGTTTTGCTGTAAACCCTGCAGAAGATCTTACATACGTAAAGAAATATATAAATGATTTAGATTTGGCTTTATTAATGTCTGTTAATCCAGGATTTGGTGGCCAAAAATTTATTGAATCTGTTCTGCCAAAAATTACTGATATGAGAAAAATAATAGATGAATGTCCAAAAGAGGTTAGATTAGAAGTGGATGGTGGAATAAACCCTCAAAATATAAAAACAGTTTGTGATGCTGGAGCAGATACTTTTGTTCTGGGTTCAGCAATTTTTAATACAGATGATTATGCGAGTACTATTACTGATCTTCGTAACAATATCCGTTAATGCAAATCAAAGCTTTATCGAAGCAAGCATTAGTGACAAAACAATTCTACTGGAAGTGGCGAATACTCAAGCTTTAAGATCTAAAGGGCTTATGGGAATCGAGGAACTTGATGATAACCAAGGGATGATTTTTATTTGGCCAGGAGCGGCTAGAAGATGTATGTGGATGAAAAATACTTATATAGAATTATCAGTAGCTTTCATCAATCGTGAAAAGAAGATTGTTGAAATATTTGATTTAGAACCTGGAAGTCTTGATTCAGTTTGTTCTGTAAACAGAGATATAATTGCAGCAGTTGAAATGAATAAAGGCTGGTTTGCCAAAAATCGAATAGAACTTTTTTCTAGAATTGCTTTGCCTTAGAAATAGCGACTAAGTGTAGTCATTATTTTTGAAGTTGCTGTCATCATGCCTTTTACAGGTGGTGGTAGCTCCTCACTTCCATGATCTTTAGCTTCTTGACCATGAATTTCTTCTTCTTCCAGCATTTTTTCTAGAATTTCTCTGCTCTTTTCATCTCTGGGAGACATTTCTTTTAAATGTCTTTTCAAGTGTTCAACAACTTGCTTTTCAGTTTCTTCAACAAAACCTAGGCTTGTACCGTCACCTATTAGTGCAGCTACCGAGCCAAGAGTAAATGAGCCTGCGTAGTAGAAAGGATCTAAAACAGATTTTTTACCCCCAAGCTCATTCAGTCTTTTACTGCACCAGACTAGATGATCAAACTCTTCATCACCTGCTTTTATTAAATGCTTTCTCACATCTGGTGTTTTAGTAAAAAATGCTTGTCCCCTATATAAAGCTTGAGCAGAAACTTCACCTGAAGCATTTACTCTCATTAGTGATATAGATTTTTGCCTCTCTTCTTCATTCAATGTAGAGTCTAGCTCTCCATTATTCTCATAAGTTATTGTTTTCAAAAAATGATTCAATTCTGTTGCTAATTTTTCACTAAGATTCATAAATTTTGCCTATATCCTTTCTATATATATTGCCATCAAATTGAACTTCTTCAATATTTTTATAAATATATTCTGAGCACAGATCTAGTGACTCATCATGATAGTTCACAGAGAACACTCTACCACCTGATGTTTCTAAGAAGCCATTAGTTGATCGCGTGCCAGCATGAAAAACTTTCAAATTTCCTGTATTGCCAAAACTAATACGCCTATTAATTTTATAACTTCCTGGGTAGCCATCAGATGCAATTACAACTCCCATAGATGCACCTGTTTTCCATTTGATAGAGACCTCATTATTTTTTAAAGCGTTAGTTAAACAATCAACTAAATCCGATTCCATTTGCATCATAAGGCACTGTGTTTCTGGGTCGCCAAGCCTGCAGTTAAATTCAAGCACTTTTGGATTGTTATCCTTAACCATTAAACCAAAATACATAAAACCATAATAATTAATACCAAGTTTATTTAGACCATCTATTGTTGGTTTTACCACTTTTTGCATCACCGTATTTTTTAACTCATCATTCATAAATGGTGAAGGCGATATACACCCCATGCCCCCGGTATTTGGTCCATTGTTACCGTCTAATAGAGGTTTATAATCTACACTTGTTTCGAAGGGTATAAACTCTTTAGGTGTTAGAATCCCCATGAAACTAAGTTCAGTACCATAAAGACATTCTTCTATTAATATATTTTTGCCTGCATTTCCAAATAAAGAGTCTTGCATAACTGCATCAACCCAATTTTTTGCACTATTTAAATCTTCTGCAACCAACACACCTTTGCCAGCTGCTAACCCATCTGCTTTTAAAACAATGGGGTATTTACACTCGTTTAAAAAACTTTTTGCTTTTTCAGAGTCGGAAAAAAAGTTTGCAGCTCCTGTTGGAATATCATTTTCAAACATGAACTCTTTGGAATAAATTTTAGAACCTTCTAATTGTGCTCCTTTTGCACAAGGTCCAAATACCAAAGTTTCTAGATCTTCAAGATAGTCAACAAGACCACTTACCAATGGATCTTCTGGACCAATTACTACCAACTTAATATGCTTCTCAATTATTAATTTTTTAATTGCTTCGAAGTCATTGATGTCTAGAGCTACATTCACACATTTTGGTTCATTTTCTGTGCCGCCATTACCAGGCAAAACGAAAACAGTTTCGGCATTGTTAGATTGTGCTAATTTCCAAGCAAGAGCATGCTCTCTTCCCCCTTGACCTATAACAAGAATATTCATCAGTGTTTAAAATGCCTTACACCAGTCAGTGTCATGGTCAAATTATTCTCATCCGCAGCTTTAAAAACCTCTTCATCTTTCTTAGAGCCTCCTGGTTGAATTATGTGTGCTACTCCTTTCTTTGCAGCTAGATCAATATTGTCTCTAAAGGGAAAAAAAGCATCAGAGGCTAGTACACAACCCTCAACATTCAAACCTTCTTCTTCTGCTTTCATAAAAGCAATTTTTGTGCTGACAACCCTGCTCATTTGACCGGCCCCAACACCTAATGTCATTTTATTTTTTGCTAAGACTATGGCGTTAGATTTGGCATGCTTTGCAACTTTCATAGCAAAAATTAAGTCTTCAATATTATCTTTGCTTGGGGTATTTTTAGTCACAAAATTAAGATTAAGCTTTGAAAAATCTTCTAAATCAGTGGACTGAATAAGCCCAATACCATGTATCATCTTATTTTCATAAGGATCAGTTTTTACATTCTTGCTTTTTAAAACTCTTATATTTGGTTTCTGTAATAAAATTTTTAAGGCTTCATCTTCATATTCTGGAGCAACCAAAACCTCAATAAACTGATTATTGATCATTTTTTCTGCACACTCTGCGTCAACTTTTGCATTACATGCAATTACACCCCCAAAAGCAGATGTTGGGTCAGTTTGAAATGCTTTTTTATAAGCTTCTAAAATATTTTTAGCTGATGCTACTCCACAAGGATTAGTGTGCTTAACTATACAGACGCTTGGTTCGTGAAATTCATTTACACATGCCCAGGCTGCTAAAGCATCGGAAACATTGTTATATGAAATTTCTTTACCTTGTATAGGATTAATAAAGTCTATGGGAGCATCTTCTCCTGTGGATAAAAAGCCCTCTTGATGAGGGTTTTCACCGTATCTTAGTTTCTTTGAATCTTGTTGCATAGCATTTCCATCGAACCAATTTGAAACGTCTAAATCATAATCACTTGTGATGCTAAAAACTTCTGATGCTAATTCTTTTGATTGGTCAATTGATACACCATTTACATCTATTTGGTCGTACTGATTGGGTTGGCAAAGCACCACGGTGTGATGAAAATTCTTTGCTGCAGCTCTAAGCATTGCTGGACCACCTATATCAATTTTCTCAATTATTGAATTCTCTGATGCATCATCTTTTGCTACTTCATCTGCAAATGGATATAAATTTACTACAACAAGATCTATTTTTTTTGCATCTAGCTTCTCTAGTTCTTCTTGATCTAATGCTCCTCTTGCTAAAATGCCTGCATGTACTTTGGGATGCAATGTCTTTACACGACCATCAAAAACCTCATTAAAGCCGGTGTATTCTGAAATTTCAGTGACAGCTACATTATTTGTTTTTAAATATTTTGCTGTGCCTCCTGAAGATAAAATCTCTACATTGTGTTTCGCTAGCTCATTTGCAAGCTCTAAAATACCTTCTTTATTGAAAACGCTTAGTAATGCTGTCTTAATTTTGATCATTATAAAAGCCCATATTTAGCCATTTTTTTTCTTAATGTGCCTCTATTTAATCCTAGTATCTTACTTGCTTCAGATTGATTTCCTTTGCATTTCTTTAAAACAACTTCTAATAAGGGTGGCTCTATTTGGCTAATAGTTAAGTTATAAAGTTCAATAGGATTTTCACCATCTAAATTGCGATAGTATCTCTTGATAGCTCTTTTAACTTCTCCACGAAGACTTCTTTTATTTGTATTAAACTTGGTTGACATCTAAATGATATAATTGCTTTTCAAAATGAAAATAGCGTCAATTTTTCTTAAAAAAAAACTAGATAAAAATACTGATCATTTTTTAGACAATAGTCAAATACATTACTTGAAAAAAGTACTAAAACTTAAAGCAGGTGAAGAGCTTTTTATATTTGATGGTGAGGGAAGTAAGTATCTAACTGTCTTTAATGGTGAAAGCTCAACAAGAATTATTGAAAAAGTCATGAAACCAAAGAATTTCCATATAACTGTTCTGATACCATTATTAAAAAAGAACCAATTTGAATTTATGTTGCAAAAATGCGTTGAAATTGGAGTAAAAAATATAAAAGTTTATATATCTAGAAAAACTAAAGATACTTTTAGTTTTGAGAAAGAAATAAATAAATACGGCAGATATCAGGAAATTATAAAATCAGCTTTCTTGCAGTCAGAAAATTTTTATCTTCCTCAGTTAGAAATATTTGAATCTATTGCAAGCTTCAATTTTACTGGTTTTAATTCAATTTGTGTTTTAGATCAGTTTGCAGAAAGCAATATCACTGTTAATAAGAAATATGATCTTTTAATATCAGGTGGAGAGTTTGGTTTTGATGAATATGAGAGAGAAATATTTAACAAAAACCAAGCATCTTATATGAATTTAGGTGAAAATATACTTAGAGCTGAAACTGCACCTTTAGTAGCTCTATCAAAAATAAATATTTAATTATGAAAATTGGATTTATCGTTAATGACTTACACTCAATGAATCTTGAGAAAGATACATCTATTTACTTAATGAAAGAAGCATTTATGAGAGGTAGTGAAATATATGCATTTGATGCCACTGATGTAACACATAAGAACTCAAACCTCTACGCAAACTGCACAAAAATACAATTTCCAAATCCTGGAGAATTGAGTTTCGAGAAAAGTAAAACTGAACACATTAATATAAAAGAATTTAAATATGTCATTAATAGACTTAATCCGCCATTCAATAAAGAATATCTATATCTAACTCAATTACTAGAAATATCAGGAGTCGACTGCATTAACCCTGCTAAGGCACTAAGAGAAAATAATGAGAAACTTATAATTCTAAATTTTCCTAACTTAATACCATTCTCAAAAGTTACAAATTCTCTCGAAGAAATAGAGGATATATTCAAAAACGAACAAATTGAAAAAATTGTTTTGAAGCCACTTGATGGAATGGGCGGAAAGTCAATTTTCTTTATTGAAAGAGGGGATAAGAATTTGAGCGTTATATGGGAAACAATTAGCCAAATGGGCAGAAAGCATTTTATTGTTCAAGAATATATAGAAGAAGCAAAACATGGTGATCATAGGCTTGTATTTATAAATTATGAGTTATTGCCTCGCAAGGTAGTTCGAGTTCCTTCTCATAAGGATTTTAGGGGAAACCTAGCAGCTGGAGCATCATCAAAAATCGAGCCAGTTACAAAGAAAGATCAAGAGATTGCAGAACAAATAATTCCTTATCTTAAGGAGAATGGCATCTATTTTGCAGGTGCTGACTTATTAGGCGGACAGTTATCTGAAATCAACATTACTTCACCTACATGTTTACAAGAAATTCACAAGAATTCAGATTTAGATCCAGCTAAGGTTTTTTGGGATAATTTAAAGAAATGAAAATTATGTTTCTATATTGAAAAAAGAGGCTAAAGTTGTTTTAAGCCTAGATTACGGAACCAAAAAAATTGGAATCTGTATTGCAGAAACTTATACAGGGCAAACTAAACCACTCCCAATAGTTAAAAATGATAAATCTCTATATGATTCAATAGATGCCCTAATCGAGGAATGGAAGCCCAATTTATTACTAGTAGGGATGCCTCCAAAGATGACAGAAGAGTTCAATTTGGGTCTGTCTCAGTTAAAAGAATTCTTTTTAAATAAATATAGTTTAGAAGCAATAGATGTTAACGAAGACTTCACCAGTCAGTCCTTAGAAAATAGCAAAAAAAATGAGATGAAAGATTCTTTTTCTGCTGAATTAATATTTCAAGACTGGTTTAATAATAATTATGGCTAATTCAATACCAAAAGATTTTATTGATAACTTAATTGCTGATTCAGATATTGTATCTGTGATAAATCATTATGTTTCACTATCAAAAAAAGGGAATAATTACACTTGTTGTTGTCCTTTCCATGAAGAAAAAACCCCATCTTTTGTAGTTAGCCCACAAAAAGCTATTTTTCATTGTTTTGGGTGTGGGGCTGGAGGTAACGTTCTTACATTCATCAAAGATCATGAAGGATTAACATTTGTAGAAGCAGTTGAACGCTTAGCTGAGCTTAATAATGTAACAGTACCTAGAGAAAAGTCCTATATCCAAAATGATTTTTCAAAAACCTATGAAATTAATGAAATCACAGCTAATTCTTATTTTAAATCACTGAAAAATTCTGAAAATAAGCATATTGTTGAATACTTGAAAACAAGAGGAATAAGTGGAGAAACAGCAAAGAATTTTAAAATTGGGTTCGCAGATTTCAATCAAACAAAACTTCTAGCTGAGTTACAAAATAAATTTTCAGACAAAGAAATTCTAGAGTCAGGAAATTTCCTGAGAAATGAAAAGGGCTTTTACCCTTTTCAAAGAAATAGAGTTACTTTCCCTATTCAGAACTCATCTGGAAAAATCATAGGATTTGGAGGGAGGGTAATTGATGATTCACAACCAAAATACCTTAATTCAAAAGATAGTAAATTCTTCAATAAAACAAGAGAACTTTATGGTTTTAATAATGCAAAAAAAGATCAAAAAACAGATGATTTCATAGTCACAGAAGGATATATGGATGTCGTAATGCTTAGCGAGCATGGGGTTAATAACGCTGTTGCATCACTAGGTACAGCTTTTTCTCAAAACCATATGAACGCTATGTTTAAAATGCGCAGAAAAATTACTTTTTGTTTTGACTCAGATGAGGCAGGCTTAAAAGCAGCATGGCGAGCATTACAAATATCGCTAAAAAATGTTTTTGATGACAGAACTGTTAGGTTCCTCTTTTTGCCTGAAGGATATGATCCAGATTCATTTGTAAAAGAAAAGGGCAATAAAGAATTTTATAAAAAGCTTGAAAGGGCAATGGTTCTAGAAAGTTTTACATTCCAATATCTAAAAAGAGGAAAAAAATTAGATTCACCTGAAGATATAAGGCAAATTATTTATGAGTTTAAAAAACTTTTACCTCAAATTACCTCAGAAACACTTAAGGAAACTTTATTGCAAAAGTTCTCAACAGAATTAAACATTAATAAAGAGCTCTTATTAAAAGATGATGCACCAGAAAGAAAGCCTAGCTTTAAAAAAGAAGTAAAAATAAAAAAAGTAAATTTCGAAAATGAATTTCTTCTACTGATTTATTTATTACAAACTTTTAAGGATGATCTAGATAGCTTATCGAATGATTTTTTGAGTTTTCTTAAAAATAGCAAACAATCAGAAATAGAACCATTGAAAGAGGTACTATTATTTGAAGACTACCAAGACTCTGCAGTTAAGGAAACTCCACTTTATGCAAAAGCAATGATGTTGGGTTTAAATTTTACAAAGGAAGAAGCATTGATCGAATTTATAAGGGTTACCGATCAAATTAGGCTCGAATACGATGAATTTTTCACTGATTACTTAATAAATCTTGCCAAAAAGAAAGAATTAACGGCAAAAAGAAAAGAAAATCTGCAAAACCTGCTAAATTTGAGAGATAATAACTCAGTTCAGGAAGAGGAGCTTGTTCAATTTCTCAACACATATAGTTGATTTTTGAATTTTCACAAACATATAGAAAACAATGTCAGATAAACAAACACAAAAAAATGATATCGCTCAACTTATTCAATTAGGTAGAGAGCAAGGTTATTTAACTCACGCTGATATAACTGATACATTGCCTGATGGCTCCACCGATGCAGATAATTTTGAGGAAATAACACAAGTACTAAGAGATATGGGTATCAAGGTGTTTGAAGATACGCCCGATCAAGATGAACTCATGCTCGGAGAAGATGAGGAAACAGATGAGTTAGCTGCAGAAGATGCAGTTGCTGCACTTTCTCAAACAGAGATTGAATCTGGACGTACTACTGATCCTGTCAGAATGTATATGCGTGAGATGGGCAGTGTTGATTTGCTCACCAAAACAGGAGAAATTGGCATTGCAAAAAGAATTGAAGCTGCAATGAAAGAAGTGCTTTCATTATGTGCTGAATATCCGCTTTGCATAGAGTATGTTCTAGATTTCTTCCAAAGAATAAAGATTGGTGAGAAGAAAACCCAAGACCTTATTTCAGGCTTCATGATTGAAGAACCAGAAGATGAAATTGTTGAACAAGAATTTGAGAGCGCAGAAGTAAATGAAAAAAATGATGAAAGTGAAGAAGAAGAGGAAGAAGCTAATGTAATTTCTTTCGAAGAATGCGAAGCTAAAATTAAAATTATTAAAAGAGAATACAACAAATACTTAAAGTCACTAAGTAATGACAAATTAGATCAGAAAGGACAAAAAGCTTTAGATAAGTTGAAAGCAGAATTTCAAATAATCAAATTTAATTCAAAAGTTTTTGATACTTTAGTTCAGATCCCTACAGAGAAGAAAGCTTTAGTGGGCGGTTTTGAAAGAGAATTAAAAAGATTGCTTGTGAAAGAAATAGGTGTTCCAAACAAAGAGGCAAGACAGCTTATAGATGAGAATCTTATTAATGTGAGACTTTTAACGAAACTTGCTAAAGATAAAAGATTTAAAAAGACATCTATCGATGAAGTGAAGCCTACATTCGTTAGAATCCAAAAAGATTTAATTAAGATTGATGACAGCAACCTTATGCCTGTAACCCAAATTATTTCTTTAAATAAAAGAATAAATAAAGCTTATAGAGGTCTGTTAAGGGCTAAAAAAGAAATGATTGAAGCAAACCTTCGTTTAGTAATTTCTATTGCAAAAAAATATACCAATAGAGGACTACAATTTTTGGACTTGATACAAGAAGGCAATATTGGATTGATGAAAGCTGTTGATAAATTTGAGTATCGAAGAGGTTATAAATTCTCAACTTATGCAACTTGGTGGATTAGGCAGGCTATAACAAGATCGATTGCTGACCAAGCAAGAACAATTAGAATCCCTGTGCACATGATCGAAACAATAAATAAGCTTAATAGGCTTTCAAGGCAAATGATGCAAGAAATTGGTAGAGAGCCAACACCTGAAGAGATGTCAAAGAGATTAGATATCCCTGAAGATAAAATGCGCAAGGTAATGAAAATAGCTAAAGAGCCAATTTCAATGGAAACACCAATTGGAGATGATGAAGATTCAAACTTAGGCGATTTCTTGGAAGATTCTTCTATTAATTCTCCTATAGATGATGCTTCTATCAGGGGCCTAAAAGATGCCACAGATGAGATCCTTGCATCTTTGACTGCAAGAGAAGCAAAAGTTTTACGTATGAGATTTGGTATTGGTATGAATAATGACCACACTCTAGAAGAAGTAGGTAAACAGTTTGATGTCACTAGAGAAAGAATCAGACAAATTGAAGCAAAAGCTTTAAGAAAGCTAAGACACCCAACTAGATCTGATGTGCTTAAGAGCTTTTTGCACGAATAACGTCTTTTTTAAAATCAAAAAAAGTTATAGACTACATTTTCTGGCGGGCCTGTAGCTCAGTTGGTTAGAGCAGTGGACTCATAATCCATTGGTCGGAGGTTCGAGTCCTCCCGGGCCCACCACTTCTAAAAATATTTCAATGATTTAAAATAACTTATGGATTACATCACCTATGCTGTACCTTTTTTCCTGCTAGCTCTGCTAATAGAGCTGATTTATGGAATTGCTATAAATAAAAATACTTACCGATTAAACGATGCTATTAGTAATTTATTTATGGGAACGCTTCGTACAGCAAACAAGCTAATTATTATTGGTGCAGCAGGATATGTTTTCTATCTGGCAGAAACTAATTTTGCTATTTGGAGGATGGACATAAATTCTTGGTTTACGTGGATATTTGCTTTTGTTATTTATGATTTCTTCTACTATTGGTTCCATCGAATTAGCCATGAAAGGCAGATTTTTTGGGCATCTCATGTAGCTCACCACCAAAGCGAGGACTACAATCTCAGTACGGCATTAAGACAAACAGGAACAGGCGCATTCGTAAGTTGGGTTTTTTATATACCTATGTTTCTTATAGGCATTCCATCTTATGTCTTTATAAGTGTTGCTTCTTTAAACCTGATTTACCAATTCTGGGTACACAGCGAACATATTCCAAAGCTTGGTTGGTTTGAAAACTACTTTGTCACTGCCTCAAATCATAGAGTTCATCATGCACAGAATGAACAATACATTGATAAAAATTATGGAGGCGTTTTCATTATCTGGGATAGGATGTTTGGGACACACAAAATAGAAAATGAGGATGAGCCATGCATATATGGAATCAGAGGCACCCTAAATACCTTTAATCCAATTTGGGCGAACCTACACGTGTATGTAAAAATAATGAGAGAGATGTGGTCATCCCAAGACTGGAAAGATAAGCTTTATGCACCTTTTGCAAGAACAGGCTGGTCACCTAAGAGCCTGCCTTATCAGATAGAAAAAGACAACTTTAATGCAGAAAGCTTTAAAAAATTTAATCCGGTAATTAGTAAACAACATAAGATTTATGCCTTATTTCAGTATTTATTCATAACTTATATCTTCTTAGCTTTTATTCAAAGTGGATATCTAAACTATGCTCAACTATGGGTAACCATTAGCATGGCCGCATTTACTATGTATTGCACTTCTATATGGCTTGACGGTAAGAAGGGAACAAGAATAGAGATAGTTAGGCTAGCATTATGCATATCCATAGGAATTTATGCTTATCTTCAAATTTCGTTAAGCGCCATTGCAATAAGCGTATTAGTTTATTCAGTTATTAACTTCTTATCCTTACCTTTAATAAACAGAACTACTTAAAGATCGTATAAAGAAAAGGGGCTCAAATGAACCCCTTAAAAATAGTTAATATTTTTTAGTATTATTTATCGAATCTATCTGCATTCATTACTTTATTCCAGGCTGCAACAAAGTCGCTTACAAACTTATCTGTAGCATCATCAGAAGCATAAACTTCAGCTAAAGATCTTAGTTGTGAATTAGAACCGAACACTAGATCAACCCTTGAAGCTGTTCTCACAACCTCTCCAGAAGACTTATCAACACCTTCATATGAATTATTTCCATCAGGCCTCCAAGATACATTCATATCTAAGAGTTTCTTAAAGAATTCATTATCTAAAACATTGTTATCTTCAGAGAAATTGCCAAGATTATCCTTAGTAATACCAAGTGATCTCATACCTCCAACTAAAACTGTCATTTCGTGTGCAGTTAGTCCAAGCAATTGAGATTTATCAACAAGCATTTCCTCTGGGCTTACTGAATACTCTGTTTTTTGATAGTTTCTAAAACCATCAGCTAATGGTTCTAAGACTGCGAATGATTCAGCATCAGTTTGATCTTCTGTAGCATCTCCTCTTCCAGGATGAAAAGGAACATTGGCGCCAGAAGCTTTTTCAATGGCAACATTTCCAGCTAACACAATCATATCTGCAAGCGATGCGCCTACATCTTCAGCAACTTTAGTTAGAGTTTCTAAGACTTTATTAAGTTGATCTTTGTCGTTTGATTGCCAGCTACGCATTGGTTCAAATCTTATCCTTGCTCCATTTGCGCCACCACGTAAATCTGAATTTCTGAATGTTGATGCACTAGCCCATGCTGTTTCAACCATCTCTTGAATACTAAGACCACTGTTACTAATAAGCTCTTTTGCTTTATCAACGTCATAGTCTTTGCTTCCAGGGGTAACTGGATCTTGCCAGATTAAATCTTCTTCTGGAACTTCAGGACCCAAATACCTATTCTTAGGTCCCATATCTCTGTGCAGAAGCTTAAACCACGCTCTTGCAAAAGCATCAGCAAATTCTTCAGGATTATCTTTAAAGTGCAATGAAACTTTTCTGTACTCCGGATCTTCTCTCAAAGCTAAGTCAGAAGTGAGCATCATAGTAGTAACTTTAATACTTGAGTCTTCAACATCTGGAGCATGATTCTCTTCTTCTAAGTCAATTGGATGCCATTGAAATGCACCTGCTGGACTTTTAACTAACTCATATTCATATTTGAATAGATTTTCGAAATAGCCATTATCCCATTGTGCTGGATTTTTTGTCCAAGGACCTTCAAGGCCACTAGTTATAGTGTCTCTACCTTTACCTTTTCCATAACCACTTTTCCAGCCAAATTGTTGCTGTTCCATTGGAGCGTCTTCCGGACCAACACCTACTAAACCGTCATCACCGGCACCATGTGATTTTCCAAAAGTATGACCACCAGCTATAAGAGCTACAGTTTCGTAATCATTCATAGCCATTCTGCCAAAAGTTTCTCTAATATCGTGTGCACTTTTCTTTGGATCAGGGTTGCCATCTGGACCTTGTGGGTTTACATAAATAAGCCCCATCTGCACAGCAGCAAGCGGATTATTAAGGAGTCTTTCTCCGACATATCGATTGTTTCCAAGCATCTCTTCTTCTGGTCCCCAATAGATATCTTCTTCTGGATGCCAAATATCTGGTCTTCCTCCACCGAATCCAAAAGTTTTGCCTCCCATTGATTCAATAGCGGCGTTACCAGCTAATACCAATAAGTCAGCCCAGCTAATCTGTTTGCCATATTTTTGTTTAATTGGCCAAAGCAGTCTTCTAGCTTTATCAAGATTGCCATTATCAGGCCATGAATTTAATGGAGAAAATCTTTGTGCTCCAGTTCCTGCACCACCTCTACCATCTCCAATTCTATACGTCCCAGCAGCGTGCCATGTAAGTCTCACAAAAAACGGACCATAGTGACCATAATCTGCTGGCCACCAATCTTGGGAGTCAGTCATAAGATCGTAAAGATCTTGCTTTAGAGCTTTGTAATCTATTTTGCTAAATTCTTCTGAGTAATCAAAATCATGATCCATTGGATTAGTTTTAGTATCATGCTGATGCAGAATATTTAGATTTAATTGCTGCGGCCACCAGTTTACATTTGAGTGACTTCCAGCTGTTTTAGTATTTGATCCGTGAATAACCGGACATTTTGTTTCATCGTTCATTTTTTACCTTGCTTTAGAATTAACGTCTATCTTTTTATTCTAGATACGAACCAAGAATTTTCAATGTCTATCAAATTAATAAGCACACAAATCTTTGTATTAATTAGTATGCTAAATGATTAAAATTGTGTAATTTTAAACATATGAAAATAGGCATTTATCCAGGTTCATTTGATCCATTCACAAATGGCCACAATGACATCTTGCAAAGAGCATTAAAAATCTTTGATAAAGTCGTGATTGCTGTAGTAAAAAATTCTAATAAAAAATACTTATTCTCTTTAGATGAGAGGGTTGCAATGATTGATAACCTTTTTCAAGAACAGGAGATGGTTTCTTGTATTGGTCTTGATTCAAAACTAACAGTTGAGCTAGCTTCTGAATTAAATGCTCAAGCAATTATTAGAGGACTTAGAGCGGTATCAGATTTTGAGTATGAATTTCAAATAGCAAGTATCAATCGTTCACAAAACTCAGAAGTTGAAAGCGTCTTTTTTACCCCTGATGAAAAATTAACATTTATTTCTTCTAGCATGGTTAAAGAGTTAGCTAGTTATGGTGGTGATATTTCAAATTTTGTTCACGAAGATATTGCAAAATCTTTAGAAGAAAAATTTAAGATTTAATTTTGTGTTTCTTTGCAGAAATAAGTGCTTCTATTGTTCTGTGTAATTTTAGTAATTTTTGATTCACAGCTTGAACACTTTTCCCCGTCTTTTCCATATACATTTAATTGGATTTTGAAATAACCAGGTTTTGACTCGGCATTAAAGTAATCATTCAAGGTAGTGCCGCCAGCCTTTATAGCTTTATTTAAAATTATTTTGCTCTGTTCCAGAATTTTCTTACACTCTTCATGGCTTACATCTTTGCCCATTCTCATAGGAGAGATATTTGTGCTAAAAAGTATTTCAGATGCATATATATTTCCAATACCAGAAATAATTTTATGATTAAGAAGTATAGATTTTATAGATGCTGAAGAATTTTTAATTCTTTCATAAAAATAATCTGCATCAGCTTTATTTTCAAAAGGATCAGGACCATTGTTATCAAGAAGGTAGAAGCTATCTGAAGTTTTATAAATTTGTATCAGACCAAACCTTCTAACATCATTAAAAATTAAACTATTTCCAGATTCTAAATGAAAAATTATGTGATCATGTTTAAGAAATTTTTTTTGTTGTGATGCTCTAAGATTTCCTGTCATACCCAGGTGGATTACCATCGAGTATTCATTTACAAAGTTAATGACTATATATTTTGCTCTTCTTTTTATATTTTTAATTTTAACTTTAGTGATGTGTTTTTTAAGGTTGTCATTAAAAGGAATTCTTAATGATTTTTGTCTAACAAGAATCTTAATAATTGACTGATTTTTGAGGTAGGGTTCTATACCTCTTTTGGTGGTTTCAACTTCAGGTAGTTCAGGCACTTATTTAAATTGCTTATTTAGCTCGACAACATCACCAGGCACGAGATTGCCAATTGCTTGCTTGTATTGAAGTGATGTAACAATAAATGCGTAACTTGCTTGGGAAAGATTGTTAATAGATTCAGAATAATTCCTCTCTGCTTGTAGCAAGTCAATTAAGTTTCTTGAATTTAACTCATATCCAACTCTAGTAGCTTCAAGAGCGTCTTTTGAGCTTTCTACAGCCGACTTTAGTGAAGAAATGTTAAGCTCTGAGGTTCTAAGCGCTGTATGCAATGTCCTTACTTGCTGAACAATACTTCTTTCAATTAATATCAATTGTTCTTCAGATTTAACTTCTTGTAATAAAGCTTGTCTTCTTTGTGAATTGTTAAGTCCAGATGTAAAAAGAGGCATAGAGAACTGAATGGAATAAATTCTATTTTCAGTTTCTGTTGGAATGGTAAATGGAAGATCAATATTTGAATCTACTCCATCAAATGTATATTGTTTTGATGTCCTCCTATTAGCATTTGCATTTAAATCTACTTTTGGTAAATAGTTTGAAGTCTTAGATTTTGTATTGGCATCTGCTGCTTCAAGCCTATTTTTAGCTTCAATAATTAGGTAATTACCAGTAAGACCTTTTGAAACTTCATTGTCTATATTTGTTCGAGGAGCTTTAAAATCTAGATCAGTATTTAAAGGTGTAATGAGCTTAACTTGCCTTCCAACTATAGAATTCAATTCTTCAAAACTTATATCAACATTGCCCTCTGCTTGCACTCTATCGGATTCCGCTCTGTTTAGTGCAGCTTTTGCATCAGCTAGATCAATTCTTGAAACTGAACCAGTGTTATATCGCTCAGACACTGCGTCGAATTGATTCTTAAGTGCTTTCTCTGTTGCAATTTTTGCTTCTAAATTTGCTTTAGCAGATAAGACTTTAAAATAAGCACCAGTAACTCTAATAATTAGGTTTTGCTGTTGGTAAGCAAATTGTGCTTCAGCAGCTTCTACATTTTCCTTGGCCTGCTTATTAGAAAACCATTTATCTAGCCTAAAAAGTGGCTGACTTACATTCAGCCCATAAGAAAAAGTATTGTAATCGTTTTGAAGTTCTCTATCTTGATAGTATTCATTCCAATTTGTTCCGCCTGTTACTCTAACTTGTGGCAATAGATTTGACCTTGATTGATTAAGGAATTCTTTTGAAATAGCTAGATCAGCTTTTTTTGAATTAAATTCAGGATCTTTATCTAAAGCTTCTTTATAAATGCTAAGCAAATCATTTGAGAACATCTCAAAAGAAAAAGCGAGTAGTAAAAATTTGATATAGTTTTTCATTCTTTTAATTAGACAGTATTCTGCAATATTAGTGCGATATAAACAACGAAAATCTTTTATATAACAATTTAGACACTAAATAATATCTATATCTATGATCATAAAGAAAACTAACAAGAACTCCTTATCCTTGACTTTAAAACCAAATAAATCTTCTTCTATAAATGAAAATTTTATTTTTTTTGGATTTTTATCCATTATCTGTCTTACATTTGCAATAGGTTTCTTTATTTTGGGAGCAACTATGATTCTGCCATTTGCAGGGCTTGAAATTATTGTTCTATTTTCAGTATTAAAGGTAAATAGAGACTGGCTAAACCAGTCTGAAAAAATTCATCTTGATAAACTTTATGTCAAATTAAAAAAAGGAAGTAAACAAATAACATTAGATAGGTTCTTAAGTAAATTTTCTGTTGTTGATCAAAAAACTAAAAAAAGACTTTTTATAACTAGTGGCGATAAAAAAATTGAAATTGGTTCTTTTCTTAATGAGGAAGATAAAGATAAGCTCATATCTTTATTAAAAGAAAAGGTTAAAGAACTAAACTTCTCTTAAATGAAGGTCTATATTTTCGTACACAGGAATACCATCTGAAAATTTTGGAAAGCTTTCCCCAGATATTAGGGGTTTAAGATAGTCTTGGCCTTCTTTTGTAATTCTGAAACCATCTTGTGATATAAAGTTTTCTGGCAGCACTTTTTCTTCATTTGCTATATCTTTAAGATCTCCTACTGATATTTCCCAAGTATAAGGATCATTGCTCAATCTTTTAATAATTGGCATAACTCCTGATTTACCCTCAGCAGCAAGTGACACAGCAGCTTTACCAACTGCAATTGCTTGTTCTATATCTGTTGATGAAGAAATATGTCTAGCACTTCTTTGCAGGTAATCCGCAACAGACCAATGATTTTTAAAACCAAGTTCATCTGTAACAAGTGAAGCAATTTTAGGAGCTAAACCACCTAATTGGCTGTGTCCAAAGGAATCTTTTTCTTTAGTAGCGGCATAAAGCTCGCCATTTTTATCTTTTAGTCCTTCAGAAGCAACAATAACAGAATATCCATATTTACTAACATCTGCCTCAACACCAGCTAGAAAATTTTCTTTATTAAATTTTCGTTCTGGCAATAGAATTTTATGGACAAAAGTATCATTTTTATTGTTTGCTAGCTCGCCAGATGCTGCAATCCAACCAGCATGTCTTCCCATTACTTCGAGGACAAAAACTTTAGTAGAAGTTTTACACATTGATCTTATGTCTAAAGATGCCTCTTTAGCAGAAGTTGCAACATACTTTGCAACTGAACCAAAACCCGGACAGTTATCTGTTACTGCAAGATCATTATCTATCGTTTTTGGTATGGCTATTGCTTTAAGATCATACCCAAATTTTTCAGCAGCTTTTGCTACCTTAAGACAAGTATCAGCAGAGTCATTACCACCATTGTAGAAAAAGTAGCCTATAAATAATTTATTGAGACGATCAAACAAATCTTTATAAAATTTTTCATCGTCTAAATCAGGCAGTTTAAATCTACAAGATCCAAAGGCACCACCAGGCATCTCTAACAGGTTCTCTAGAGGCTTCTTTGTTTTGCTAAGATCATATAGTTCATCTTCAAGGAGACCAACAATTCCATTTTTTGACGCATAAATGTTCGCAGTAGAAAAATCCTTTTTAAATTTTGATATCAAGCCATAAGCAGAGCAATTTATTACAGAAGTAACACCACCTGATTGCGCATAGAATGCATTTTTCATCACAGTTATCATATACTCCATTTAACGCAACTAAAAGCATGAAAATTTTTTTTCTTGGAATATCTGGAACCTTTATGGGCAATCTAGCTCAAATTGCACGTGAATTAAATCATGAGGTATTAGGCTGTGATAATAAAGTTTACCCGCCTATGTCAGAAAAGCTTGAATCAGTCGGAATAAATTTCTCAGAAGGGTATGAAGAGAGTAATTTCGTTGATGCTGATTTATATATTATTGGCAACGCAATATCTAAAGAGAACATATTGCTGAAAAAAATACTCAAGAGTAAGAAAAATATTACTTCAGGACCTAAGTGGTTGCATGATAATGTGCTTTCAAAGAAAACTGTGATTGCTGTTTCAGGAACACATGGAAAAACGACAGTGACATCAATGATTTCACATGCACTATTAAAGAATGGTGTTAACACAAATTATCTAATAGCGGGAATCCCAAATACTTTAAAAAAATCATGGAATATTTCTCCTTCAGAGCTTTTTGTAATTGAAGCAGATGAATACGACACCTGCTATTTTGATAAAAAGCCAAAATTTTTTCATTACAATCCAGATATTTTATTAATCAATAATATTGAGTTTGATCATGCAGATATTTATGAAAATATCGAAATGATAGAAAAGAATTTCTTAGAACTCATAGCAAGCATGTCCAAAGAATCAAAAGTTTTAGTAAATTCAAATAAAGTTAGGCAATCATTTAAAAAATCTGTATCAAACCTCAACGCAACAGCAAAGATAGAATTTTTTGAACTTAGCTCGTTAGATATTGAGGAAGAAAATAAACAGCTTGCTTGTAAAGCTCTTCAGGAAATATTAACCACAGAACAAGTCTTGGGCTCTCTTGAAGATTATGGAGGAGTAAAGAGAAGGTTTGAGACAATTTATGAAAATTCTGATTTCAAAGTAATAGATGATTTTGCTCATCATCCAACTGCAATAGAAGAAACTTTAGCTATGGCAATAAAAGAAAATCCAAATGTAGAGTTAATAGTTGAGCTAGGATCAAATTCAATGAGAAAAGGCATTCATGATAATCGATTAATTAAAATTTTCTCAACAAATAATGCCTACACTATAAATGCAAGCAAAGAACAGCAAAATAAATTTACTGGTATAGCTAAGGAATTAAATTTAGAAGATTTGGAAACCATTTGCTCAAAAAATAAAGAAAAAAAGACGATTCTTATGTGTGGAAACAGAAATTTTCAAGGTTTTCAGCAGCTTATTATCGATAAGCTAATTAAATGATTATAATTTCAATAAATGCCAGCTAACTTAAAGACCTCAAAAGAAATTGTAAAAACATGTAAAGATTCTCTAGATGAATTAAAGGCTATAGATATTTGTTCATTTGAGGTGGAAAAAATCTCCTCTTTTACATCTTTTATTTTAGTAGCTTCAGGAACTTCTGGAAGACATATTCAGTCTATAGCAGATAAGGTTATTGAAAATCTTAAGAATAAAAAAGTTCAAATACTTGGAACTGAAGGTGCAGAGGCAAAAGATTGGATTTTGATAGATGCTGGTGATGTGATAATTAATATTATGTCTGAAGATTCAAGAGAGCATTATGATTTGGAGTCTTTATGGGATAGAAAGCCCAGATGAGAATTTCACTATTATATATCCAGCAAAATAAAACAAAGAATGCTGATAGTTTTGAAGAACATTTCTTGAAGAAGTTAAGAAAAAATATGGATATAAATATTTCTAGTATCCAGGTCAAAAAAAAATTTGCTTCAAAGAGTCAGCAAATTGCTTATGAAGGTAATTTACTAATGGAAAAAATAGGGAAAAATAGCTTTATTTGTTTTGACAAGATAGGCCAAAAAATGACATCAGAAGAATTTTCAAAAACTTTATATAAATCTAATGAAAAGGGCTTTTTAGTAATTGGAGGAGCTTTTGGCCTCTCTGAAGAATTAAAAGAATGTGCTACCAAGATAATCTCTTTCTCAGATATGGAATTTACGCATGAAGTTTTTCGTGTAATGTTGCTTGAACAGATATACAGGGCATATTGCATATTTAATAACCACCCATACCATCAAAATTGAAAGATAGTAAGATACAAACATATAGGTTCAGAACAAATTTATTGCTCATATTGTTCTTATCCATATTGCTTTTGGTGCTAGGAAGATTCTTTTATCTCCAAATTATCCAAGGCAAGGATTTAAAAGAATTAAGAGAGCAAAATATTAATGCATTTGAGTATATTTATCCTAAGCGAGGAAGGATTCTATCGCGTGACGGAGTTGTGCTAGCTGAAGATAGAAAAATATTTTCACTAGTAATTGATATTGAGCAAAAACCTAGTGAAGAATCTATCAAGATACTCTCAGAACTATTTCCTGAAAAAATAAATTTAATTGATCTAAAAGAAAAAGTATCAGATTCATTAAGATATAGGAGGTCAGAAACTATTTTTGAGAAAATCACCCAAGAAGATTTAGCCAAATACCTTGTTAGAGGATCAGATTTAAGGGGATTTTCAGTTATTGAAGGGTATGAAAGGGAATATAATGAGCACCCATCAATCTTCCATGTGCTTGGACATATGGGGTATATAAACTCTACGGATATTAAATATTTTTCACCGAGAATAGACGATTATGATGCTAAGTTGTGGAGTAAAGTTGGAAAATCTGGGATAGAAAGAGTGTATGAGGATCAGCTTCAAGGCCAACATGGCAAAAAGTATTTCCAGAGAAATGCTAGAGGAGACAGAAGAGTCACAACTGATATAACTCCCTTTCAGGAAGGTGAAGAATTATTTATTTCCATAGATTTTCAAGCTCAAAAACTTGCTTATGAGCTCATGGAAGATAGAAAAGGGTCGGTCGTGGTTATTGATCTGGATGATTTTAGTATTCCAGTTGCTATCAGCACACCATCTATCAGTGCAAATGATTTAAGAGATATTTCTTCTGCGCAATATCAAGATCTTTTGAATGATCCATCTAGACCGCTTTTCAACAGAGCTTTTATGGGTTTATATCCTCCTGCTTCGACTATAAAACCTCTTTTAACAGTTTTTGCTTTGAATAATGGGTATACAAATTGGGATGAAACAATTTTTGATGATGGTTTTTTTCGATTTGAGGAAGAAGAAAGGGTTTTTAACGCTTGGCGCGAGGGAGGTCATGGATTAACTGATCTGAAGAAAGCTTTAGTTGAAAGTTCGAACCCATTTTTTATGAATCTTTCTGTTAGGTATGAGAAAGATTTATTTGTTGAGTTCCTCAAATCCTCAAGTTTTGGATCAAAGCTTTGTGAAGATTGCTATCCACATCAATTCAGCCCATTGATAGATGATAACTGGAAGTATAAAAATTTTGGTAAAGAGCTTTATACAGGAGATTTCATAAATTTGGGTGTTGGACAAGGTTATATGCTCACAACACCATTACATCTATCTTTAATCTCCGGTATTTTAGCTAAAAAAGGAAACTACCAATTGCCATTTATGGTTACAAAGAAAAGTAATTCTTTAAATTTAGCTGAAAACTTAACGGAAGAGGATTGGAGCAAACTAAATGATTCATTAGTAGATGTAATATATTCTCCAAATGGAACTGGCTACAGGATTAATGCTGGCAATTTAATGCTAGCTGGTAAAAGTGGAACAGCTCAAGTAGTAGATATAAATTCTAGAGAGGAATACGATGAAGTAAGAAGCAATGAATTGCTACGAGACCATGCAATCTTTATAGGCTATGCACCATACGATAACCCTAGATATTCTATTGCAGTAATTGTTGAAAATGGAGAGAGTGGTGGAAGAGTTGCAGGGCCAATAGCAAAGAAAGTGATAGAGGAATTATTAGATGGTTTTTAATTTAAGAAACACAATAATTTTATTTTCATTGGTAACGATAATCCTTATGGGTTCTTTGACTATCTATTCAGTAACATCAATTGATATTAACTATTTTCTACGCTTTCTATTAATAAATATTGTTGTAATCCTAGCAGTAGCACTAATTTTTAATCAGATTAACCTAAACAGAATTCTTTCTTTCGGATGGATCTTATTTATAAGCAATATCCTTCTGGTGTTGAGTGTTGAATTATTTGGAAATGAAATCAACGGTTCTAAACGCTGGTTGGATTTTGGTTTTTTGAGTTTGCAGCCTTCAGAATTTATGAAAATTACCTATGCTCTTTTTGTAATTCAGTACCTAAGGTTCTACAGCTTTCAATTTACAAGAACTAGAACTTTATTTTTACTAGCTATTCTATTTTTATCTGCCTTGCCAATAATAATACAACCTGATTTAGGCACAGGTTTGGTCTATATCCTTATGGGCTTAATGTTTCTTTTTATATGTGGAGCAAATCGTGCGTATTTTATAGGAATGGCAATTTTTGGCGTACTTTTATCGCCTATTATCTATAGCTTTGGTCTTACCACATATCAAAAAGGAAGAATAATCAGCTGGTTTTCTTCAGACCAAGATCTATCGGAAAAATGGAATATATTGCAATCAGAGATAAGTATTGGCTCAGGGGGCTTGGCAGGTGAAGGCTTTTTGAATAGCAAGCAAAACGAATTTAATTTTTTACCAGAAGCAGATACAGATTTTATATTCTCAATATATGCAGAACAGTTTGGATTCCTAGGAGTGTTCCTTATCTTAATAATGTTAGCTTGCTTTATTGGCCTAACTACACTCTTATCGATGACTGAAAAGAGACTTACTAGTGATTTATCGCCATATTATATAGGTACATATTGCACTCTAGTTATAGGGTTTAGTTTTCTTCTAAATATTCTAATGGTTAGTGGTATGATCCCAGTAGTTGGTTTGCCATTACCTTTTTTCACAAAGGGCGGGTCTTCTTTGCTATGCTTTTCAATAATGCTTGGCTTAATATTTACTTCTAGAGGTTTTCTCAGATGATGCGTTTCTTATTATTTTTTTTACTTGCCCTAAACCTAAACTCTAATGTTTTAGAAAGAGAAGATGTTAAAGCATTTATTGAATTTGCATTAGAAAACTCAGACCTCAAAGAAAATGAAATTAAAACATATTTAGCTCAAGCTATACCATCAAAAAAAGCAGAAACAGCAAGACAAAACCAACCTGAAGTAAAAGCTACATGGAATCGATATAGAAATAGGTATCTCACATCCTCAAGAGTCAATAATGGAGTGAAATTTGTAAAGGAAAATCTTGAGATACTTGATGCTGTAGAGAAAGATTTTGGAGTTTCAAAATATTATATTGCTTCAATTATCGGCTGTGAGACAAACTATGGAAATTATTTAGGAACTTATAATCCGCTAGACACAATTTTTACAAGAGCTTTTGATCCTAAGAGCACTTATTGGCAGAAACAATTAATAGAGTTATTCATACTATCAAAGAAATATAATCTTGATCCTAAATCAATTAAGAGTTCATGGTCCGGTGCTTTAGGTTTAGGGCAATTTATTCCATCTAGCTACAATGCTTACGGTGTTGATTACGATAATGACGGCGTAGTGGATATGTATAATTCACGCAAAGATGGCATTGCAAGTGTTGCAAATTATCTAAGAGAAAATGGTTGGCAAAAAAGTTCTACTGCGGTATTAGAAGTTAGCGTTGGTAAGAAATATCAAAATCTAGAAGATGAAGATATTTCTGCTTTAGAATTGCCATTTAATCTAAATAATTTTAGAACAAAGATTTCAGCTAATGAATTAGTAGAAGAGGGTTTTGAAATAGATGAAGACTTTACTGAAATGATTTCACCGCTACTTGTTTTTGAGCAGGGGAAGACAAAATTATATTTAGGATTTGACAATTTCCGAGTAATAACTAAATATAATCGAAGTAGTAAATATGCATTAGCAGTTCACCAGCTTGCATTAGAAATTTCAAAGAGATTTGATGAATAAATTAAAGATAAATTTACTTTTTGCCCTGACTTTTTATATTTCAGCAGCAATACCAAACCCACCTGATTTAGGAGTGGGAAGCTATGTTTTATATGAGCCTACTACGAAAAAGGTTTTAGTTAGTTTCAATGCAGATGAACCAGTTCAGCCTGCCAGTTTGACTAAATTAATGACCAGCTATGTTGTGGCTGATTATCTTAGAGAAGATTTTATAAGCTTAGATGATGCTCCAAAAATTTCAATTAAGGCATGGAAGACTGAAGGGTCTAGAATGTTTATTCGCGAAGGCAAGAAAGTACCAGTATCAGAACTAATCAAAGGTATGGTTATTCAATCAGGCAATGATGCAAGTGTAGCTTTAGCAGAGCATGTTGCAGGAAGTGAAGAAAACTTCGCATATTTAATGAATGGCTATGCAACTGAATTAGGAATGGAAAATACTTCCTTTAATAATGCTACAGGCTTGCCAGATCCACTCAATGTTACATCTGCATATGACCTTGCGATACTAACGAGTGCACTAATTAATAACTTCCCTGAACACTACAAACTATATTCAGAAAAATCATATACATATGCAGGCATCAAACAGCCAAATAGAAATAGGTTGCTATGGAGAAGCGATATTTTTGATGGCGCAAAGACTGGTTATCACTCTCAAGCTGGCTATTGTTTAGTTGGATCAGCTATTAGAGGAGATATGAGATTGGTAGCAGTTGTCCTTGGAAGCGAAAACGATAAAAGATTTAATGATGTTTCTGCCCTAATGGATTACGGTTTTCGATATTTTGTTACTGAAAAACTATTTTCAGAATCTGAGCCTTTAAAGGATTTAAGAGTTGTTGCTGGTGTTAGTGATTTTGTTTCAATAGGTCTTAAAGAAGACATCATTCTAACTTTGCAAAAGAATAAGAGGGATAATCTAAGCTTTGAAGTTTCTGCAGGGTCACAGATCTTAGCTCCAATTAATGCTTTTGATAAAGCTGGAACACTTAAAGTAATTGATGATGAGAACAATGTAATAGTTGAAACAGATCTAGTTTATTTAGATTCAGTAGAAGAGCTAGGTTTTTTCCAAAGACTTATTGCAATACTTTGGAATTGGATCAAATCCTTATTTAGTTAAGCAGATAATTCTAAAACAATATCTTTAATACCATTCCAAGGATCACCGTTTTGCACTCCTTTGAAACACTTATCTATACCATCTAAAGCAATTATTGATTTATCTATTGATTCTTTTGAAGTTCTGTCAGATATTTTCTTATACATATGAATTTGATTATCCCATATACCCAATGACTTTAAATTTTTCCCATCTTTAATAAATTTAATAGCGTTTATATCTCTAGCTAGAATCCAAATTAATAGTGGGACTGAATTTCTATCGTTCCTTTTCATCGAATCAATAATTGAAAGTGCTGAATCTGAATCATTCTTGCTAATATGCTCAATCAATTTGTAGTTATTTTTATCACCATTATTGGTAAAAATTTTCATAGCCTCTGATTCTTCTGTAATTTCCAAAAGTTTCAGTATTTCAAGGTCATTTAGTAAAGCAGAAAAGTTTCCTTCATACATTTCAAGAAACACTTTTATGTTTTCCTTCTTATTAAGGTACTCAGGCAAGTTATTTGCAAGATAGTTTTCTATTTCGGAATCATATGGTGAAGAACAATCTATAAAATAGCCGTCTCCATCAAGTTTGCCAATTATGTCTTTCTCAATTATTTTTTTTGATAAGTTGGTGATTTCTGTTATGAGGAAATTATCTGTTTCATAAGTCATTATTTTTTTAAATCTCTCGACCAAATCTTTATTTAATCTATTTTTAGACAAGTTTAAGAAAACAACTTTTTTTTCATTGAAAAGGCTATTAGACATTAAACACTGATCTAAATGTGCATCGAAGTTATCATCTGCCATATCAATGTAATATTTTTCTAATAAATTTATATCCAAGTTCTTTAGGCAATGTTTCCTGGCTTGATATATCAAAATATGTTCGTCACCAAATAAAAAAAACTTATTCGCATCATGCGCAGAAGATAGTGAAAACTTTATAGCTTTTAACTGCTTAATTGACATGTGTTTTAATTGTCTCGCAAATATCTATTAGCATTAAAGATTTAATCCTTTTTTTCTCTTCATCAGCCATATTGCTTGATATATAGTTAGTTGTATTCATGCGCATTTTTTGAATGGGAATGAGTTTATCTAAACTAGGAACTTCTAAAGTTAAGCTGCCTACATATTTTGTATTGAATTCAAGTCCTTGGCTGGTAATATTTTCAGCAGTTAACTTAAAATCAAAGCTACTAAGATTTATTTCTTCAGTTACGTTATTTAGGCACTTTTTAAGTTCATATTTTTCAATATTTGCAAAAGAATCATCGAACTTAATATTCTCAAAATTTAGCGAAGTTACACTACATGATGCAAGAAAAAGCAGAATTGTTAGATTACGAATGAACAAAGTTAATAAGTTTATTTTTTATAAATATCACTTTAATTATATCCTTGTTTTCAAGATGTCTTGCCACATTTTCATGTTCTTTTGCTGTTTGCTTAACTTCGTCTTCTGAAAGAGATTGGTCAAGCATTATATTTGCTCTAACCTTGCCATTAACCTGTATAAGGTATTTGGCTTCTGTTTCATTCCTCTCAAAAAAGTTGTCGTTTGGCCATGACGCATCCTGAAGTTCTTTGCCAAGAATTTCTTTATACAAAAACTCTGAAATATGCGGCGCTATTGGAGAAAGAGCTAACAAAAGAAAGTCATATGTAACAATTAGGTCGCTTTTAGTGCATTCAGCACCGGCCGTAGTAAACCTTTTATTAATATTATTTAAAATCTCCATACATGAAGATACGACTGTATTTAGGTTAAGCCTCTTTTCATAATCATCATTAATTTTTACAAATAAGTTTTTACACTCATTATTCAGAGTATCTTCCGATTTGATGAAATCACTTTCTTCAAGATTATTTATTTTGTATGAAAGTGCCCATAACCTTTTCAAAAATTTATGACATCCTTCAAGACCATTATCAGACCATTCAAGAGACTGTTCGGGCGGGCTCGCAAATATCATAAAAGTTCGAATCGAATCAGCTCCATAGTTTTCTATATATTCTTTGGGGTCAACAGTATTGCCTTTAGATTTTGACATCTTAGATCCATCTTTTAAAACCATTCCTTGAGTTAGTAGCTTTTTAAATGGTTCATCGCCCTTGACCATACCCAAATCTCTTAAGACTTTGAAGAAGAATCTCGAGTAGAGGAGATGAAGAATAGCATGCTCAACACCTCCAATGTACAAATCTACTGGAAGCCAGTAATTAGTATTTTTATCAAATATTTCTTTATCATTTTCAGCAGAAGTATACCTAGCAAAGTACCAAGAAGATTCCATAAAAGTATCAAAAGTATCAGTCTCTCTTTCAATACCTTCACCTGGAAATCTAAAAGAGTCATTTTGATGTAAAGGTTCATATGACCCATCTTTATTTATAGGCAGCATGACTGGTAATTTTTCTGCAGGACAGGCCTTGCCATTTTTATACTCCATTGGAATAGGGCAGCCCCAATATCTTTGTCTGCTTATTCCCCAATCTCTTAATCTATATTGATTCAAGATTTTTGCTTTACCGTTTTTTGCTAAAGTATTTGAAATTTTTTCGAAGGCGTCTTCTGGCAACAAACCATCCAAATCCTCTGAGTTTACAAGAAAACCAGAACCTGAATACGGCAAATCATCTTCAGAGCTTATTACTCTTGTTATTGGAATATTGTACTTTTCGGCAAAGTCAAAATCCCTTTCATCATGACCCGGAACACCCATAATTGCTCCTGTACCATAATCCATTAGTACATAATTAATAATCCAAACAGGGATATTTGTCTTTAACAAAGGATGAATGATATTAATTTTAGTTTTATAGCCTAATTTTTCCGCTTTAGCTTGATCAGCTTCTGCTGAAGATACTTTTCTTGTTTCTTCTAAAAAAGGCTCAATTCCTTCATCTTCTTTTTTTAATCTTTCAACAATAGGATGATTTGGAGAGATGCCAAAAAAGGTAACTCCATATATTGTGTCTGGCCTAGTTGTAAAAGCATTTAAAGTTTCACCACTATCTGTTTCAAACTCAATCTCAGTACCCTTTGATTTACCAATCCAGTTTTTTTGCATATTCTTGACATTTTCAGGCCAGTCTATTGTGTCAAGTCCGGCCTCTAGCTCGTCTGCATAGTCTGTAATTTTTAAGAACCAAGTTTCGATTTCTTTTAACTCAACATCTGCTCCTGTCCGCCAACCTTTTCCATCTATCACTTGTTCATTAGCCAATACAGTCTTATCAACTGGATCCCAGTTCACAAGAGATTTCTTTCTATAAGCTAGTCCTTTTTCATAAAATTTCAGAAAAAGCTCTTGTTCAAATTTGTAATATGATTGGTCTGAAGTATTAATTTCTTTGCTCCAATCATATCCAAAACCAAGTGAATCAAGTTGCTGCTTCATATGACCAATATTTTGTTCCGTCCAGTCCTGAGGGTGAACTTTTTTATTAATAGCTGCATTCTCTGCAGGCAAACCAAATGCATCCCATCCCATTGGCTGCAATACATTGAAACCTTTTAGCTTTTTATATCTGGAGACTGCATCACCTATGGAATAATTTCTTACATGCCCCATATGCAGATTGCCTGATGGGTAGGGCAGCATCGATAAACAATAATATTTTGGCTTACTGCTGTTTATATCAACTTCATATGTTTTGTTTATTTTCCAGTCTTCCTGAATAGTGGTTTCTATTGTATTGAAATCGTATATTTCGTTCATTTAATAAGCTCTTCTTCTAAATATTTAATATAGTAGTCAACATTCTTAAAACCATCATCGTCTAAAATTTTCAAGTGTAGTGGCTGATTGGTTTTAATCCCCTCAATGACTAGTTCTGTTAATGCCATTCTCATTTTATTAATGGTATTTTCTCTATCATTATCTTTAACAATAACTTCTGCAATTAATGAATCATAATTTGCTGGGACCTTGTAACCACTATAGATTTGAGATTCAAACCTTACATGATATCCGCCTGGCCTATGCACTGTTGATATTTCCCCTGGAGATGGAATAAATGTTTCTGGGTCTTCAGCATTTATTCGGCATTGCATAGCATGGCCATTAATTCTTAAATTCTCCTGATCTAAATCAAACTTACCTTCTAGAGCCAAAGATAATTGGGCTTGCACAAGATCTACGCCAGTTATCATCTCTGTCACAGTATGTTCTACCTGGATTCTTGTATTCATCTCAATAAAATAAAATTCATTGTTTTCATATAAGAATTCCAGAGTACCAGCACCTTCATATTTAAGCTCTGAGCAAGCTCTAACACAAATTTCTTGTATTTCATTTAGCTTATCCTCTGGTAGATTTCTAGCAGGAGCCTCCTCAACTATTTTTTGATATCTTCTTTGTAATGAGCAGTCTCTAGAATATAGATGAACAACTTTACCTTTACCATCACCAAACACTTGTACTTCTATATGCCTAGGTTTCTGGAGATACTTTTCAATGAATACCTCACCATTGCCAAATGCAAACTCCGCCTCATTTTGCGCACTAATGACAGAATCCCATAGCTCTCCTTTATCTTGAACTACACGCATACCTTTACCACCACCGCCAGCAGTTGCCTTCACAATGACTGGGTAACCAATTTCTTCAACAATACCTTCAATATGCTCTTGGTCATTAATATCACCTGTATAACCTGGCACAACAGGAACTCCTAAAGATTCAATTAATTCTTTTGCTCTTATTTTGTCTCCCATTACTTCTATCACTTGTGAATCAGGCCCAACAAATTTGAAACCACTTTGATTGCATTTTTCTGCAAAAGAGGAGTTCTCTGCTAAAAATCCATAACCCGGATAGATTGCATCTGCTCCTACTAATTCAGCAGCTGAAATAATAGCAGCTTCATTTAGGTAGCTATCTTTTGCTTCAGCAGGACCTATACAAATAGCTTCATCTGAGAGTTTTAGGTGTTTTTGATCTTTATCAATAGTTGAATATACAGAGGCAACTTGATAACCAAGTTCTTTTGCAGCTCTGAGCGCCCTAATTGCAATAACACCTCTGTTAGCAATTAAGATTTTTTTAGGATTCTTCAATGGATATTAACTCTTGATCAAATTCTACTGGCTCACCGTCACCAACATTAATTGATATTATTTTGCCTTCAAATTGTGATTTAACTTGATTCATCATTTTCATTGCTTCAATTATGCAGACTGTATCGCCTTTCTTAATCATTTGGCCAACTTCAACGAAAGGTTCTGCATCAGGCGATGGTTTTCTATAAAAAGTTCCAACCATTGGCGAAGTAATCTTGCTTAAATTGCTTGAATCCTCATCAGATTCTAATTCATTAGCAGATTGAGTATTGTTTTGAGTAGCTCCAGTGTAAATAGGAGCAGATGCAGTCGAAGTATGAACAACATTATCCTTTTTTCTATTGATTCTTACACTTTCCTCACCTTCTTTAACTTCAATTTCATTAAGATCAGATTCTTGAAGCATTTCAATTAATTTTTTTATTTTTCTAAGATCCATTTTCGCCTCTCATAATTTTTGTAAGTGCAAATTCATATCCATCAAAACCAAAACCTACTACACACCCCTTAGCAATATCACTAAAAAATGATGTATGCCTAAAATCCTCTCGAGCAAAGACATTAGAAATATGCACTTCATAAAAAGGCAGATTTACAGAAAGAATCGCATCTCTGATAGAAATATTAGTATGAGTATGTGCGCCGAAGTTAAAGATTCCATAGTGATACTTCTCGTCTTTATGAGAATGTATTTTATTTATGATTTCTTCTTCAGAATTACTTTGGAAGAATTCTAAGTCTACATCATAATTAAGGCCTTCAAGTTTAGCTTGAAGATCAGATAAAGTCTCAGAACCGTATAGTTCAGTTTCTCTTTTCCCAAGCATATTTAAGTTAACGCCATTTATTACTAATATTTTCATTTTTGTGACTTTAAACGAATTTAGATACTTTTTCAATGAATATAACTACATTTTAAATACATTATAAAATTCATATTTTAGATATTTCTAATGAAATAATTGCAGTAATTAATTGAAAATTATTAAGTAGGCTATAATTAATGCCCTATAAGCAATTATGTTAAACAATCTTTTTCCAAAAGTCAGGCCCAGAAGGCTTAGAAAGAACAAAACTATAAGGAATTTAGTCTCTGAAACTAAACTATTTAGGTCTAAGCTTATACAGCCTTTATTTGTGTCTGACTCTAATTCACAAAAACAAGCAATAGAAGCTATGCCTGGACAATACATACACTCTAGAGAAACACTTTTTAATGAAATTGAAGAGTTATTAAATCTTAAGATAAATACAATTGCTTTGTTTCCAAATATTTCGGAGAAACTGAAGGATGCTGATGGAACTGAAGCGTTAAACCCAGAAAATTTCATGTGTAATCTAGTTACACAGCTAAAATCAAAATTTCCGGAATTAGTAATCATTACTGATGTGGCTTTAGACCCTTATACGGTCACAGGACATGACGGTATTATTGTTGATGGCGATGTTGATAATGATGCAACACTAAAAGCTCTAGAAAAAATGTCAGTAAATCTTGCTCATGCTGGTTCAGATATTATCGCACCTTCAGACATGATGGATGGTAGAGTTGGAGCAATACGAAAGAACTTAGAAACAGAAAACCTAAAGGACACCATAATACTGAGTTATTCTGCAAAGTATGCTTCAAATTTTTATGGACCATTTAGAGATGCAGTTGGCTCGAAACAAGTGCAGGGTATTTCAAAAGATTCATATCAAATGGATAAAAGAAATTTGGCAGAGGCATTAAAAGAAGCGAGATTAGATTTAAATGAAGGAGCTGATATTTTGATGGTAAAACCAGGCATGCCTTATTTAGATGTGATAAGAGAAATATCATCAAATGTTGATGCTCCTGTATTTGCTTATCAAGTTAGTGGAGAGTACTCAATGTTGCAACTAGGTATTGACAAAAAAATATTTAAACATAATGTAATCCCTGAGACTTTAATAAGTCTTTTCAGAGCAGGCTCTACTTCAGTGATTACATATTACGCTAAGTGGGTTGCAGAAAATTATGACGATATCAGTTAACAAAGAAACATTTTCAACAGAGGTGCTTGAACAATCAAAACTTGTTTTAGTAGATTTTTGGGCAGAATGGTGCGGGCCTTGCAAACAAATTGCACCAACTCTTGAAGAGTTAGCTGAAAAATATTCTGAGAACCTTTCTGTTTGCAAAGTAGATGTTGACTCAAATAGAGAACTTGCACTGCAGTACAATGTTAGGAGTATTCCTTCATTGATGATTTTTAAAAATGGGGAAATGGTTGATAGCTTAATTGGAGCTGTTGGCCTAGAGGAACTAGAAGATTTAGTTACAAGAAACTTCTAAATCTCGTACAAATACATTATTATTGGTATTCGGATAATTCATTCCCACCAAATTTCAATTTTTTTTATATGAACGCATTAGAATTAAAACAAAAAACTACAAAAGAACTTCTTAAAATTGCAGAAGAACATGGGTTAAAGCATGTCTCTCGACAGAAGAAGGCAGATATTATTTTTAATATCCTCAAAACAATTTCAAAAGACGGTAAAGAATTGCTTGGCGGCGGCATTTTAGAAACACTTCCAGATGGGTTTGGGTTTTTACGATCGCCTTGGGGTTCGTATTTAGCAGGACCTGATGATGTCTATGTATCTCCAAGCCAAATAAGAAAATTCAATCTAAGAACAGGAGATTTTGTTGTTGGAAATATAAGACCACCAAGAGAGCAGGAAAGATATTTTGCTTTGGTGCAAGTTGAATCAATTAATGATAATGAGCCTTCTAAAACACAAGAAAAAATCGCATTTGAAAATCTAACGCCATTATTTCCAGATGATCGTTTTAGATTGGAAACAGGCTCAGGTAGTTCTGAAGATATTTCTGCAAGAATAATTGATCTTGTCGCTCCAATTGGTAAGGGGCAAAGAGGTCTGATAGTTTCTCCACCAAAAGCTGGTAAAACTTTATTACTTCAAAACCTTGCTCAATCAATTACCAAAAATAATCCTGAATCACATGTGATTGTTTTGCTTATAGATGAAAGACCTGAAGAGGTTACTGACATGCAAAGAACAGTAGATGCAGAAGTAGTTGCAAGTACATTTGATGAATCACCTCAACGTCATGTCCAAGTAGCAGATTTGGTTATTGAAAAAGCAAAAAGGTTGGTCGAACACAAAAAAGATGTAGTAATTTTATTAGATTCTATTACTCGTTTAGGTAGAGCATATAATACTGTTCAACCAGCAAGTGGCAAGATTCTCTCTGGAGGTGTTGATTCTAATGCACTAGAGCGACCAAAAAGATTCTATGGTGCAGCTAGAAATATAGAAGAAGGTGGCAGCCTTACAATTATCGCAACAGCCTTAGTTGAGACAGGTTCTAAAATGGATGATGTCATTTATGAGGAGTTCAAAGGAACTGGTAATATGGAAGTTCATCTAGAAAGAAAGATAGCAGAACGAAGAGTCTTCCCTGCTATCAACATCATGCGATCTGGAACAAGAAGAGAAGATTTGTTAGTTGAAAAAGATGAGCTCACAAGAGTCCATATGTTGCGTAAAGTTCTAAGTGAGCAAGAGGAAGTTGCTGCAACTGAGTTCCTAATTTCCAAACTCAAAAATACTAAGACAAATGAAGAGTTTTTTGCATCAATGACAAAAACTAAAGCTAAGTAGCTTTAATCTCATCCATTAAGTTTTCAGCGAAATAATTTATTACTTTTGCTTTATGCCCATATGAATTAATCGCAATTTCTATTCTTTCTGATATTGGCAAATAAAGAACCTTCTCATCCTTTCGGAATAAATTCCTAAAATATAGATCTACTGATAGTGAGCTTGTAAAAATTACAGCATCACAATCTAAAAATTTATCTTTTAAATCTATATAGTTTTCAAAAGGCTCTCTGACATAAACATTAATTTCATCTGTTATAAAATTTGCAGAATTTAGGTAGTCTGCAATTTCTGATAGTCCCCCTTCGCCTTTTACCACCAAGGTATTTCCTGAAATATCACCTTTCAATAACAGGCCTATTACTCCCTTTGAATTAAATTCATCATTTGGTTGTTCGGCAATGTAGCCAAATTTTTTTAGCTCTTTACTTGTGCCAGGACCCATTGAAATAACTCTTTTATTGTCTAACTCCTTGGTATATTTAAAGCTCCTTACTGCAAGAGGGCTTTGAAAGATAATATTTTTATATTTGCCAATGTTAATTACTTGATCAAGGAGCTTTATGTCATATAAAGGTACATTTAATATCTCGTTAGTTTGGTCTAAATTTTTTATTGGCCTGGTATCAATTATTTTCATTGAGTAATTCTAGACCTCCTTCGGAAATAATCTCATCAATAAATTTATTCAGTGCTTCTTTCTGATTGTTTATTTCTGATGATGTAGATTTACTTATGAATGCTTCACTTCCATAAATTTCTAGATCTACATTAAAACGATTGTTGGATAGGTTAGCTTCCACTGATAAAGCAGAACTGCAAGAGGCATTTAACCTCCTGACAATATATCTCTCAATTTCTATACATTGGTGAAGCCTCTCATCTCTTATCTTAGAGAGTATAGCTTTTGTTTTTTCATCATTGGAACGACATTGAATGGCAATCACACCTTGGCCAATAGCAGGAAGGAAATCAAGATCTATGTAATTTTCATTGAATTGTAATCTTTCTATACCAGCTCTAGCTAGGATGATTGCATCGTAATCACCTTTATGTAATTTTCCTAGTCTCGTATCAATATTTCCTCTTACTTCAGAACAGTTTTCATTTCCTAAGAAGAATTTACATTGCCTTTTCCTGCGCAGACTAGATGTGCCAATGTGAAGATTCTCAAGATTGCTTAAATTCACCCCATCTCGGTAAATTAAAACATCATTCCTAACGGGATGAGCAATAGCAGCATAAATTTCTAGACCATCCCTGTCTTTAGAAGACATATCTTTGAGTGAGTGTACAGCTACATCAGCATCTTTTGAGATTAAGCTATCTTCAATGTCTTCAACAAAATGAGCTTTATCAAATAAGTTCTGTCCATTGGCACTTTTTTTATCGCCCTCAGTAACGAGTTTTTTAATCTCATAATCAAGATTCTGATCCTCTAAAGAATTTAAAAGTAATTGAACCTGAGCTAAAGCAAGCTTTGATGACCTTGTTGCTATCTTCATTTCAATACCTCAAATAATCTTCCATACGATTTTCCAGAAGTTGTTTCCTTTAAAAGAGTAAGTGAATCATTAAAATTTGAAAAATCAAAATTAGACTCTTCAATATAGATCAGAGTGCCTTTTCTAGAAAAATTATTAATTATTTTTAACAAAAGTTTATTTATGTAATCTTTGTTGTAAGGAGGATCTAAGAATATAAGATCAAAACTTTCATCTTTTGTTCTTCTTATATAATTTTCAGCACTTTGTTTGTAAAGTCTAACCTCTTTTAAAATTCCTAATTCTTTACAGTTCTTATACAGAGAATTATAAAGTTCCTGGTTCTGTTCTATGAAAACAACACTTTTAACTCCGTTAGATAAGGCTTCAATACCCAAAGAGCCTGAGCCTGCAAACAAATCAAGGCATTTACAGTCTGCATTTAGAGGCCTTAACCAAGAAAATATTTGTTCCTTTATTCTAGACGGTGTAGGTTTTAAGTTTGTATTACTAATGGTCTTTATTATTCTTCCACCCAATTTCCCAGATACAATTTTTATATTAGGCATTATTTATTACAGCTAGGTTTATTACAGATCTTTTTACCATCTCTAATAATAATTTCATCTTCATGAATAAAAGTATCGCATTTCTCGCATCTAGACATATTTTTAACATTAGAATTTCTTTTTGCATTTTGGATGAAATTCATTACTAATTTTTTTATAAAAAAACGAAGCAGAAAGTAAAATACCGGGATTAAAACCCCAAAAATAAGAAAGTTCATTTTAGTTTATGACTTCTACGCTTGAAATTTTTTCAGCGTATTCTTCATAGCCCAATTCAATAAATGATCTTCTCATAATATCAAGGGCTCTTTCAGTTTCAGTTGAGTTAGGGATATTTTTGAGCACATAATTTGCTCTATTCAGTGCTGCAAGATAAGCACCTCTTTTCATATAGTAATCGGCCCCATCTAGCTCACTACTTGCAATTAGGTTTCTAAGAAATATTAATCTTTCTCTAGCTGAATCAATATATTCGCTTTCAGGATATCTAATTAAGAATTCTGTTAAATCAGCATAGGACTGCATTGCACCGGATGTATCTCTTTTTGCTAGACTTAATGAGAACAAATTGCCAAGCAAACCATCATCAGCATAATAACCAGTCATGCCCTTCATGAAATAAGCATAATCAATGTTTGTATTTCTTGGATATAGCCTTATGAACTTTTCAGAAGCTGCGTATGCTTGATCATAATCTCCCGTCATATAATGTGCGTAGATTAAATCTGCTCTAGCTTGTTCTGCGTAGACACCAAAAGGATAGAATCTTTCAATACGTGCTAATGACTCAACTGCTCCCATAAAATTTTGAGCATTCATTCTGTCTTGTGCCATTCTATATAGAATTACTTCTGCTGGCTCAGCTTCATCGCTTTCTGTGCTTGCGCAACTCATCAGAATCATTACTGATATTGCTAGAATAAAAAACTTATTTTTCATGAAAATTATTTATATGCATTAAACTAAAACCCAATGATATCAAAAAGATTTCAAGTTGACGAAGAGAATTCAAATAACCGTGTTGATATTTTCTTAGCCAAAAACTTAGATTCAATTTCTAGAGGAATAGTTCAACAATTAATTCTGAAAGGACAGGTTCTTGTAAATGACCAGCAAGTAAAAAGAAATCACATTTTAAAAATTAACGATGTAATAGATATATCTTTTGAAATAGAACCTGAAGGGGACGATGAAGCTCAAGACATGCCTTTAAATATTGTTTTTGAAAATGATGATTTTTTTGTGATAGATAAACAGGCTGGGCTAACAGTGCATCCTGGAGCTGGACAAAAAGATTCTACATTAATAAATGGAATGCTCTATTTAAGGCCAAAGCAGAGAGAATTGCCAAGATATGGTTTAGTGCATAGGCTCGATAAGGATACTAGTGGCCTTATGTTGTTAGCGAAAAGCATCCAATCTCATACTATCCTTACTGACTTAATTCAAAACAAAAAAATTAAAAGAAATTATTATGCTCTAGTGCATGGTGATCCCATATCCGGAAAAACCATCAATTTGCCAATTGGAAGGCATCCTAAGAATAGGTTGCTTTTCTGCGTCAAGGAGGGTGGAAGAAGCGCTGTAACTCACTTTAAAATTAAAGATCGATACAAGAATTTCAGTTTGTTAGATATTGAGCTAGAAACAGGAAGGACACATCAAATTAGAGTTCATCTTAAGCATATTGGGCATCCAATTGTAGGAGATAAATCTTACAACAATATTAAAATATGGAAAAATGCAGACCCAACAGAACTAAAAGCAGTAACTGATCTCAATAGGCAAGCATTACACTCGTATAATTTATCATTTACTTATTTGGATAAAGAATTTAATTTTGAATCAGAAGTTCCTTTTGATTTTGCTGAAACTTGCACAAAACTTGAAAAATGAATGTCATTGAAATAGAAGGTTTTAATTTTTTAGAAGTATCACAAAGCCCAAATATTATTATTTCCTTAAAAGGCGAAAAAAATTTTTGCGAGGAAAGTGTTGTAAATAAAAAAGAATTGCTAAGAAAATATTTTGGCGTCTTATCTTTTCAAGAGTTTAATCAAACACATAGTACAAATATATTTGGCATTGATGCTTTAGGAAATAATGAGTGTGATGGCTTTCTGTCTTCAGAATGTAAGGCAGCCTTTGCAATAAAAACAGCGGATTGTATTCCTTTATTGCTATGGGATGAGAGTAAAAGTGTAATGAGTGGTTTGCACTGTGGCTGGAAGGGCTTAAAAAACGACATAATCTCAAAAGCAATTGAAGGAAATTCCTCTCATCCATTTACGCATGCATACATCGGGCCTCACATTAGCAAGGATTATTTCGAGGTTAAAGATGATTTCATTGAAGCATTCAGAGAGAGTAATAAAGATATTGAACCTTTTTTAGACAATTTTGACGGTAAAAATTATATGAATTTAAGAGAATATACTGTGAATGAATTGCATCAATATGGTATTGAAATAATCAATAATTTTTCACCTTGTTCATACCTAGAAAAAGACCATTTTTTTTCTTGGAGACGAGATAATGCAAACCCTTTTCGTAACTTAACTATAGCCTGGTTTTAATAGTCAAAAATTAATTAAAAAAACCCTTTCTTTTTTTCCCGAAAGGTCTATACTTTGTCATTCCCCACAAAGATGGGGTCGATCTAATTGAGAACAATTTAGTCACTCGTGTGAGTGCCCAAAAAAATTTCACTGTCAAAAGTGAAACAAAAATTTCCATCTTTTTAGATGGATAACAGTTTATTTGAAGAGTTTGATCATGGCTCAGATTGAACGCTGGCGGCAAGCCTCATACATGCAAGTCGAACGAGAAAGCATCTTCGGATGTGAGTAAAGTGGCGGACGGGTGAGTAATACATAGGAATCTACCCAATGGCGGGGGACAGCTCGAGGAAACTCGAATTAATACCGCATAATCTCTACGGAGTAAAGAGGGCTTCGGCTCTCACCATCGGATGAGCCTATGCAAGATTAGCTTGTTGGTAAGGTAATGGCTTACCAAGGCTACGATCTTTAGCTGGTTTGAGAGGATGACCAGCCACATCGGGACTGAGACACGGC
>CAZNPG010000002.1:0-92463 GCA_964575305.1 uncultured Gammaproteobacteria bacterium
TTCCATCTGGTTTGAATAGATACCATACTCCTCCGACTCCATTACCAGAAGCATCAGTATCAGAAGCATCGCCTGTGTATTGATAAGCTGGTTGATTATTTATAAGAATTTGGTTCTCTGAGTTTTTTGTAAATGTTGCAACATCTTCTACACCAACAAAATCAACAACTAGTTCTGAAATATCTCTATCAGTAGTCACATAAGGCCAGGATGAACCTTGATATGTACCAGTTCCATCTGTGCCATCTGGTGTATATGCATATACTGTTCTTAAGTTAGCTACTGCATTACCACCTGGTGTTGCGCTTGCACTCACTCCTGACATCTGTATTACGTCATAAGCATTTCCATCAACCGTGACTGACAACAATGAAGCTGTTAAAGGTGCCGGTGTTGGTTCTGGTGTTGGTTCTGGTGTTGGTGCTGGTGTTGGTGCTGGTGTTGGTGCTGGTGTTGGTACAGGATTTGGCGTTACACTACCGCCTCCACCACCACAAGCTACTAGTATTGCAGTTGATAAAACTGATACCGCTAAATTGATACTACTTTTTATACGCATAACTATTATTTTATCTTAATCTTGTTATCTAATAACCAATTAATTTTAAACAAGTTAAAAGGCATGAAATTGTAACATCCCAAGCTAGAAAATGTATATGTGTTATTTTGAACCATTGTTAAGATGGTGGGTCGTATAGGATTTGAACCTATGACCAACGGGTTAAAAGCCCGGTGCTCTACCAGCTGAGCTAACGACCCAACAATTTCACAGCGCTATTCTAGACTACTTAATGTCTCAGCGGAAGCTTTTGCCGCTGAACTTTCAGGAAATTCTTTTATTACATTTTCAAGTTGAGCTATTGCTCTAACATTGTTCCCTTGTTCTAAATATATAGTGCCAAGTTTAAATTTTGCCAATGGCACTTTCCAATGCGTTGGATAAAGGCCAACAAGCGTATTATAGTTTTGTGTTGCAACAGCAAGATTACCATTAGTCAAATTTATTTCGCCCATCCAAAAATAAGCTAAAGGAGTATTTTCAGAGTCATTATTAACTTGAACAAAAGTATTAAGTGCACTAAGTGCCTCATTAAGTCTTCCTTTTCTAATAAGCAAGATTGCCTGATCATAAGTATTTAAAACTTGTTCTGACTGCTCAATTAAAGGCTGAGATCTTTGTAAATCTTCAATTGACATTATTGAAGTTAGCTTTGCGTCTATATTAGAAATTTTTTCAGCATTACTGGTTTGATAAAAATCTAACTGCGTTTGCATTACTTCTATTTCATTTCTAAGAATAGCTATTTCTTTTTCTAAAGATTGGATCTTTAAGTAAAGTTCTATAAATTCCTTATCTCCTGAATCTTGTGCCGGTAGATGGAAGCTTAAAGAAATGAAAATAAATAAAAAGCGCACTATTTTATAAAGAATAATTCAGCTCTTCTATTTTTAGCCCATGCATCTTCACTAGAGCTTGCATCAACCGGTACTTCTTCACCGTAACCGACAACTTCTATGTTGAAAGATGAAACGCCTGTAGCTGTTAAAAAATCTTCTACTGCTTTCGCTCTTCTTTCACTAAGAGCTAAGTTATATTCTCTAGTGCCCCTTTCATCTGCATGACCTTCAACTAACAATGTGTACATAGAATCTGCTTTCATTAATCTTGAAATTGTAAAAAGCTCTTCCAGGGATTCCTCTTTTAATGTGTCATCATCATAATCAAATAAAATTGTCACATAAGCTTCTCCAACCTCAACGTTGTTCATTGCTACTTCATTATCAGTATCTTTTTGTTTAGTAGCTGTTAAATCTACAGTTTTTGTTTCTTGCACATCTACCTTTTCAACAGGCGTTGATGAGCAAGCAAAAATAAAAAAAATCGAAAGTATTGAAATTAATATATTTTTCATAATTACCTTATAAATGGTGACCAAGCTGGTTCTTTTAATTCTCCGTATAAAGCCGGAAGCTTAAAACTTACTTTGCTGCTTATATTAACACCAGCAAGATAAGACAAACTTCCATCTTTTGTTGAATAGATTATAACATTGCCATTTGGAGCTATGCATGGACTTTCATCATTTTTAGTAGAAGTTAGGACTGATAATTCTCTTGAATTTAAATTTAAGCTAGCAATATTAAAGTCTGTTTGATTTCTGTGAACTAAAATAATTTCTGTTTTATTGAGATATGATGCCCTAGCATTATAGTTTCCTGTTGTAGTTAACCTTCGTTTTAATTTAGTTCTTATGTCAATTTCATAAATTTGAGGACTTCCAGATCTATCCGATGTAAAAATAATTTTTTTCCCATCTGGTGACCAGGCTGGTTCAGTATCGATTGCTAAATTCTCAGTAAGTCTATTTATTTTCTTAGTTTTGAGGTCAATCACATAAATTTCTGAGTTTCCATCTTTGGTACTTGCAAATGCTAACTGCTTATTATTTGGTGACCATGCAGGCGAACTAACTGAGGATTTCGAACTTATAATTAATTCTCTTTGGCCTGATGCAAGGTTTTGAGTGAAAACTTGAGCTCTATTATTCTCAAATGAAACATATGCAATCTGTTCTGCATTACTTGACCAAGCTGGTGAAATAATTGGGCTATTTGATTTTAGTAGCACTTGCTCATTAAACCCATCTGCATCACTAATAATTAATCTATGTATATTCGACGTTTTAGTGACATACATTAATTTCGTAGAAGAAATACCTTCGATGCCATAAAAGAATTTATAAACACCATCAGAAACATAATGACTAGATTGTCTTAGACTGTCTGGCAACCCAAGCACTCTTCTTTTATCCTCAGTATCGTTATAACTTATATCAAAAATTGAATAGGAAATATCTAAATTATTTTCTTCGCTTTGCACATCAATAAAGACTATTGAATCCACATCTAGAAGAAGCCAATCTCTTTGTATAACTTCATCTTCATTGGATGGAATGCTCAGTAATTCATCATTTGCAACAACATCAAATTCGCCTGTTCTTAATAGATCATTACGAACTATTTCTACAATCTCTTGACCTGCTAACGAATTATTATTTTTCTCGAGTATTGCTATTTTTATAGGCTTGCTTGCACTTTCAGTAATCTCGAGAACGAGATCTGCATGAAAATTTAAAGAGAAAACTATTAATGCTAAAATTTTTTTCATTCTGGCTTAAACCTCAAAGTAAAGTCAGCAAAATAAGTGCGAAATGTTTCATCATCGACATTCCTTATGTCCTTAATTTGCTTATATTTTCTAATAGCAGTTAAGGCAGCTCTATCAAATGTTTGATTTCCGCTAGACCTTTTCAATTCAATACTCTCAATTATTCCAATTCTATTAAGCTTCAGGTTGAAATCAACAAACATTCCTTTTGAAATATTATTTGGTCTTACCCAAAGTCCCTCTATGTCTTTGATAACTTTGGAGCTAATTTGTTCAACAATGCCAAATTTATAACTATTCTCTTTTTTTAATTCTTCTTCTTTGAGATATTCGTCCAAATTCTCTATCTCTTTTCTTTTCTCTCTAGGCTCTATATTTACTTGTTCGATATTTTCATTTTTTGTTTTTGGTTTTGTAGTTTTGAGTTTTTTTGGCTCAACTTCTTCATCTATTTCGCTCTCTAAAAAATTTACGTTAGTTATTTTTCTTTTCAAAGCGTCATTTTTTTCTAAAGAAAAGGCGCTGTAACCAAAAAAAATTCCTATATGAACGACAATAGAAAAGAATAGTGCTGTTAACCACCTAATCATGGTTGTGTTGCTAATGAAAAGTTATTTGCTCCATTTGCTTGTAATACGCTTAGAAGCTCAGCTATAGACTGATATGAGGTATTCTGATCTCCCCTTATAATAATTTCTATATCAGGATTGGATTTTATAATTCTTGAAAATCTGTCTTCAATAAAACCCAAAGAAACCTGAACATTATCTCCATCTTCCTCGATAAAATAGTTACCATTCTCATTAACATCTATTACAAAAGGCTGAGTATTTTCTAACTCAATTTCTTCAGCTGGAGTATTAGGAAGATTGATATCCAATCCTTGAACAGCTAATGGTGCTACGACCATAAAAATCACTAATAAAACAAGCATTATGTCTACGTAAGGCACAACATTTATTTCATTAATTACTTTTGTTGATCTGCTTCTTTTTTCTAGGAGCATAAAATTATTTTTTACTTATTTGGATAATTAATTGTTCTGCAAAAGCTAAGGAACCATTAATTAAATTATCTAATTTTTTTGAAAATTGGTTATAAGCAATTAAAGCTGGTATTGCTGCTAACAAACCTACAGCTGTAGCAACTAGTGCTTCAGAGATACCTGGAGCAACAGAACTTAACGTTAATTGTGCAGTAGTAGATAATCCTTGAAATGCATTAATTATCCCAATAACAGTCCCCAATAAGCCGATGTACGGTGCACTAGAGCTGATAGTAGCCAATAAAGATAAATTTTTTGAAAGCCTTTCTTCCTCTCTATTAACTATCACTCTAATTAGCCTTTCAGTTGAATCAATATTGTCTGAGATGCCTTTCTTAGAATTTAAACTGTCATAAGTTGAAACAAAAATTAGCTCTGATGTTTCTAAATCATTTAGATCTTTTTCTTTTAAAGACATGTAAAGAGATTCTATTTTTTCCCCTTCCCAAAACCTGTCCTCTAGCTCATGTGAAACATCTGTAGATCTTGATAGTGTGAAATATTTTTCGAATATTAATACCCAAGACGTAATTGATGCAATTACAAGGATTCCCAGAATTATTTGGACTGGCAAAGATGCCTGAAATAATAGTTCTAATGCATCAAAATCCATTACTTATGCCCCTCTAGATCCTCTTCATATTTTTTACTAATCAAATAAGTAAAGCTCTCCCAATTTAAATCTACAACTTTAGATTTATCGGAAAAATCTCCATTAAGATTCTTCATCATAATTCTTACCCTTATTGGCTTATTATCAAACTTATAGATAAGTGCAGGGAATTCTCCATCTCTTGTGACACCTAAAACTTGCTCCCACCAAGCCGTAGCAGGTTCGAAGCCTTTTTTATATGCTTTACACTCTATATTCCACCTTCCTAACTTGAGGTCTGGATGATTTTTTTCTTGGTACTGACTCAGTATTCTTCTAACAGGTTTCGCTAGATTAAGGTCTTCTTGCAGTTTCTTAGCGATTTTTCTTTCAAAATCATGGCCTTTTTTTCGTTGATTTATTGTCATGATGTAAAAACTGATTGATCTAGGTCAGCATTTGTAAAAACTTCCTGAACATCATCTAAATCTTCAATAGCATCCGTTAATTTCATATTTTTTTCTGATTGCTCTGCATCTAGTGTTATGTTTGTTTCAGTTTCCATCACAATTTCTGAAGCCTCAACCTTAAAACTACCTAACTCTAACTTTTCTTTCAAGTTTGATAAGTCTTTGGGGTCACAAACTAGTTCTGTCTTACTTTCATCAAGCTCATTTATGTCATCAGCACCATTTTCTGCAGCAATGTCATATAACTTCTCATCAGATAAGTCTGCATCAACTAATATTTTTCCTTTGGCTTCGAAAAGGTATGCAACGCTTCCAGACGTTCCTAAATTACCACCATATTTTGTAAATGCATGTCTTATTTCTGAAACAGTTCTATTTTTATTATCAGTTAATGTTTTAATGAAAACTGCTACACCTCCTGGTGCGTAACCTTCATAAATTACTTCCTCTAAATTCTGACCTTCTTGACCACCAGCACCTCTCTGTATTGCCCTATTAATTGTATCTTTCGTCATATTGGCTGATAGAGCTTTATCATATGCCAACCTTAATCGTGGATTATCCTCAACGATTCCACCACCGTCTTTTGCAGCTACTGTTAATTCTCTTATGATTTTTGTGAAAACTGCGCCACGTTTGGCATCCTGTCTAGCTTTTCTGTGTTTTATGTTCGCCCATTTTGAATGACCAGCCATTTCAGTCCTCCTTTCTTGAGATATGAAGCTCATCTAGACTCTCATCTCTAACTGAACCGGGTGCTTCTGTCAGCAAGCAGACTGCCGACTGCGTTTTAGGAAATGCGATTACATCCCTTATTGATTCTGCTCCGACCATAAGCATTGCTAGCCTATCTAGACCAAAAGCTATTCCACCATGAGGTGGGCAACCTGATGTTAAAGTCTTTAAGAAGAAACCAAATTTTTGCTGTGCTTCTGTTTGAGATAAACCAAGTAAATCAAAAACCTTTTCTTGCATATCTTTTTTATGTATTCTGATTGATCCGCCGCCAATTTCTATACCATTTATAACCATATCGTATGCTTTTGAGTTTATTTCTAGTGGTTTTAGCTTGTCTAATTCTTCAACGTTTGATTCAACTGGTGACGTAAAAGGATGGTGTAATGATGTAAGAGAGCCATCAGAAGCTTCTTCAAACATTGGAAAATCTGTTACCCAGCATGCTACATAACCTTCCTCGGTAAGTCCTAGGTCATCTCCCAATTTAGTAATTAATCTACTCATATAATCGTTAACAATTTTTGCTTTTCCTGCTCCAAAGAAAATAAGATCACCCTTTTTGACATCTAAATTTGACAAAATATTTGTCAAACATTCCTCTGAGAGATATTTAAGAATTGGTGATGAAAGACTAGATGAATCTTCACCCTCTACCCTTATATAAGCTAGGCCTTTAGCACCAAATTCTTTAACAAAATCTGTGTATCTATCAATTTGACCTCTTCCAATCTTTTCGCCTTCTGGTACAACAAGTGCTGCAATTCTTGAATTATCGTCATTTGCAGGATCAGAAAATACTTTAAATTCCTCTCCCTTAAAAATATCTGATAACTCAACTAATTTTAGAGGGTTTCTTAGATCTGGTTTGTCACAGCCATATTCTTCCATTGCTAAGTGCCATTTTATCTTTGAGACAGAACCCAAATCCACATCCAATATTTTTTTGAATGCTGAAACAATCATTTCTTCAGCAAGCTGCATCACATCCTCTTCATTAACAAAAGATGCTTCTATATCAATTTGTGAAAATTCAGGCTGCCTATCAGCCCTGAGATCTTCATCTCTAAAGCATCTAGCTATCTGATAATATCTATCAAAGCCTGAAATCATAAGCATTTGCTTAAATAATTGAGGGGATTGAGGCAAAGCAAAGAAATTACCTGGGCTAGTCCTGCTTGGGACTAGATAATCTCTTGCTCCCTCCGGTGTTGCTTTCGTCAAGATTGGAGTTTCTATATCTACAAAATTATTGTTTTCTAAGTAATCTCTAATTGATTTAGTCAACTGAGATTTGAGTCGTAAATTGTTTTGCATCTCAGGCCTTCGCAAATCGAGTGTTCTATTTTTTAACCTTACATCCTCACCAACATCTGATGACTGATCTAAGGGAAAAGCAGGTGTATCAGCAGTATTTAGTAATTCTATTGAAGTGCTCTTAATTTCTATTTCTCCGGTTGTAAGCTGTTCATTTTGTGAATCTTCGGGCCTACCCTCAACCAATCCTACCGCTTTAATTACATATTCTGATCTTATTTCATCAGCGATTTTAAATGCTTGCTCATTCTCTGGGTTTACAACAACTTGTACGATGCCAGTTGTATCCCTTACATCTAAAAATATTACACCCCCATGATCTCGTCTGCGATGAATCCAGCCACAAATTGAAACTTCGTTATTAAGATGGTCTTTATTTAGCTTTCCGCAATGATGTGTTCTCATTATTTAGTCATTATCCTTTTTATTATTAGTAGTATGGAGATTCTTTTTATTATTATCTTTAAAATCTGTCTCGTACCAACCACTCCCTTTTAATCTAAACCCAGGAGCAGATAGTAATTTTACCACTTTAGTTGATTTGTTACATTTAATGCATTCTTTTAAAGCTTTTTCATCCATTTTTTGAAAAACTTCAAAATTAGAATTACATACTTCGCAATAATACTCGTAAATAGGCATATTCCTTATTAAATTACCATATAATTAATCTTGGAGATTATAGTGTATTTCTCAAAATTATTCGTCCCTACAAGCAAGCAAGATCCCTCTGATGCAGAATTAATAAGCCATAAGTTAATGATAAGAAGTGGCATGATTAAAAAAACTGCTGCAGGCATCTACAACTGGCTACCAATTGGACTTAATGTTCTAAAGAAAGTGGAGAATATTGTGCGCAAAAACCTAAATAATTTTGGTGCCCAAGAAATTCTTATGCCTATGGTTCAGCCAGCAGAACTATGGAAAGAATCAGAAAGATATGATCAATATGGTAAAGAATTACTTAAATTTAAAGATAGATCAGAAAGAGACTTTGTTTTAGGTCCTACACATGAAGAGATTATGTGTGAAATATTCAGAAGCTACCCTGTAAGCTACAAAGAATTACCAATAAACATGTATCAAATACAAACAAAATTTAGAGATGAGATACGGCCTAGATTTGGAGTAATGAGATCAAGAGAATTTCTAATGAAAGATGCTTACAGTTTTGATATAGATGCAAAGGGAATGGAACAAAGTTATAAAAACATGAAAAATGCGTACATAAGTACTTTTGATGAAATAGGCTTAGATTACCGCATTGTAAAAGCTGATGCTGGAAATATAGGGGGAGATGTCAGTGAAGAGTTCCATATCATTGCGGATTCTGGAGAAGATCTGTTGGCCATTAGTGACTCGAGTGAATTTGCAGCAAATGTTGAAGTACTCGAATATGAAAATGACCCTAGTGAACTTGATGGATCAGACTCTCCAGATGGGAAAGGGAAACTCCAAATTAAAAGAGGTATTGAAGTTGGACATATTTTTCAGTTAGGTCAGAAATATAGCGACAAAATGTCGACAACTCTTAAGGACTCATCAGGAAAAGATATCAACGTATTTATGGGTTGTTATGGTATTGGTGTATCAAGGATTGTTGCTGCCTCAATAGAGCAAAACCATGATGATAAAGGCATTATTTGGCCTTTTTCTATTGCTCCATATCATGTAAATGTGATTTGTTTGGATCCTTCTAAAGAGGAAGTTATGAAAGAGTGTGAAAGTGTTTATCAAATATTAAAAGATGCTGGTCATGATGTGATTCTTGATGATCGAGATATTCGAGCAGGCAATAAGTTTGCCGAAAATGAAATTCTAGGAATACCTTTTTCAATTATTATTGGCCCTAGAAATTTTGCTAACAGTAAATATGAATTTGTATCTAGAAAAGCAAATGAAAAAAATGAATTTAATATAGATGAAATCAAACAAATCTTAGAGGAAGAAAGATGATTAGATTTTTTACATCAATTGGCGGTTTTTTATTAGGATCACTTTTATTTGCATTTTTAATGATCATAGCTTTTAACCCAAATTTTTTTGCAGAAAAAGCATTGAAAGATTTTGCTAAAGACTTAGCCACTCCTGCTACAAATAGTCTTGATAAGTTTCTGGATGAATCGGTCTTGAAACCAATATTGGATAACCCAGAAACACTTACAGGTCTAGGGTTACATCAGCTTGATTTTCTGACTAATCATAATGAAAAACTTGATGATTACTCAGTAGAAAAAGCAGAAGAGAATCATGAAGAATTTTTAAAATATTATTCAAAATTAAATAGTTTTGATGAAGCAAAACTGCCAGATTCAGCAAAACTTAATTTACAGGTTGCTAAATTTTCTGCGGGAATTGAGAAAAGGGGTTTTGAAAAATTTAGATATTTTATGGGTCCTTTCATTCAGTTTTATGGAAGTCATCTGCATTTTGTAAATTTTATTACTGATACTCATAGGCTTGAAAATGAAAATGATGCTTCTGATTACATAAAAAGAATTAATGAGATACCACGTGTAATTGATGAGCTTATGGTTTTTGAAGAAAGAAGAGCTAATGCAGGCATTTACTCTCCAAAGTTCGTTTATGAAAAAACTCTAAATCAGCTAACTTCTTTAATTGAGACACCCAAAGATGATCATCCACTTTATTTAAGTTTTTTAGAAGGTATAAAAAAAATTGACATTAGTGATGATAAAAAAGAGGAAATGATCGTCAATCTTGAAGATTCTATAAAGCTTTTTAAATCTTCTTATGCAAAATTAAAAAACTTAGTTGAAAAAAACTCTCTAGCAGCAAGAGAATTTGATGGAGTTTGGAGCCTTCCTAATGGTGAAGACTACTATAAACATAGACTACAAATTTATACTACTACCGATCTAACAGCTGACGAGATTCATAATCTAGGACTTGAGTTGGTAGAGGAAATTCAATCAGAAATTAAAGATATTCTTGCTAATGAAGGTTATGACGTAAGAACGCCTTTAGCTGAATTATTTGTTGAGCTTAACAGTGATCCAAGATTCTTATTTGAGGATTCAGATAAAGGTAGGGAAGCAATCCTTGATGAATATAGAAGGATAAATGAAGAGACTTATGAAATACTTCCTGATTATTTTAATGAATTGCCTCAGGCAAAAGTTATTGTTAAAAGAATACCTATTTTCTCAGAAAAGAGTGCAGCAGGTGGTTATTATCAAGGATCATCACTTGATGGTTCGAGACCAGCAGCTTGGTATGCAAATTTGTATGATATAAATGCAACACAAACATTTAAAATGCCTGCTTTATCTTTTCATGAAGCAGTTCCAGGACACCATTTACAAATAGCACTAAATCAAGAAAATGAAAATCAAACTTTATGGAATAAATTTGGCTATAGCACTTCAGCTTTTACTGAAGGGTGGGCTCTATATGCTGAAAGATTATCTGTTGAAGCAGGCTTAATTAAAGACCCATATGAAATGATTGGTTCATTGCAATCTGAGCTATTCAGAGCTGCAAGACTAGTTGTTGATACAGGTCTGCATGCAAAAAAATGGACTAGAGAAGAAGCAATACAATATATGATGGATAATGCTGGTGAAGTAAGAAGTGAATCAGAATCAGAGATAGAAAGATATATTGTATGGCCAGGTCAAGCTACCTCTTACATGATAGGAAGAATAAAGATTTTAGAATTAAGAGAGAGAGCAAAAAAAGAACTAGGAAATAGATTTGATATTAAAGATTTCCATTCTGTTGTTCTAATGAACGGTGTGTTGCCCCTAACTGTGTTAGAGGCACTTGTTGATGACTATATACAAGAGAATAGCTAGTCTTCTAAAACTAAACTTTCTATCTCATCAAGAATTTTAGGATTCTCTTTTAAGAAATCTGAAGTCTTAGCTATACCTTGACCAATTTTGTCACCTTTATAACTGTACCAAGCTCCAGCCTTTTCGATAATTCCTTTTTTAACAGCATGTTCGATAATTTCAGCATTTTTATTAATGCCTTTGCCATATAAAATTTGGAATTCCACTACTTTGAATGGAGGAGCCATCTTATTTTTAACGACTTTTACTCTTGTTTCATTACCTACAACTTCATCACCATCTTTAATTGCTCCAATCCTTCTGATATCTAATCTTACGCTTGAGTAAAATTTAAGAGCATTTCCACCTGTAGTTGTCTCAGGGCTTCCGAACATCACTCCAATTTTCATTCTTATCTGGTTAATAAAAATTACCAAAGTATTGGATTTCTGAATGCTACCTGTGATTTTTCGTAGGGCTTGAGACATAAGTCTTGCTTGAAGACCAACATGTGAGTCCCCCATGTCACCTTCTAACTCTGCTCTAGGCACTAATGCAGCTACACTATCAACAACAATCACATCAAGGCTTCCACTTTTAACAAGCATATCTGTAACTTCTAATGCTTGTTCGCCAGTGTCAGGTTGTGATAGCAACAATTCATCTATATCAACCCCTAGAGCTTTTGCATATTCAGGATCAAGAGCATGTTCAGCATCTATGAAGGCTGCACTTCCTCCTGCTTTTTGGCACTCTGCAATAATTTGTAAAGTAAGTGTAGTTTTACCAGAGGATTCTGGACCGTATATTTCGCAGACTCTACCTTTCGGAAGCCCACCAATGCCTAAAGCTTTATCAAGGCCAAAAGATCCAGTAGGAATAGAAGGAACTTCAACAGTTTCTCTTGTTCCCAATTTCATAATTGTTCCTTTTCCAAATTGGCTTTCAATTTGTTTAAGTGCTGTATCGAGTGATTGTTTTTTTGTATCTGCCATTTTTTATCCTATAGTGTATATATATACAGTATTAGATCATATATTAATTATATAGTCTAGGTAATTATAAATTTTTTAACTTTTAATAATTAATTGCAACCCTATTAATAAAGTAAAATACTTATATGGCTTTTATTGTTACAGAATCATGCATTGAATGTAAGCACACTGATTGTGTTGAAGTCTGTCCAGTTGATTGCTTTTATGAAGGGGAGAACTTTCTTGTTATTAATCCTGATGAATGTATAGATTGCGGTTTATGTGAGCCTGAATGTCCTGTAGACGCTATTTATGCAGAGGATGAATTACCACCAGATCAGATACCATTTATAGAAATTAATGAGAGACTTTCTCAGGAATGGCCTAATATCTCAGAAAAAAAAGAAGCATTACCTGATGCTAAAAAATATGCTGAAGAAAAAGATAAATTAAATTTATTGAAAGAAAATTAGTTTAAATGCACCCAGACAGCTGGAACTGAACCAAATATCAAACCTGAAAAAAAGACTTTTGTTTGAACCTCATTATTTTTGAATTGATTTAAAATCTGTTTCGGTACTATCAAAAAAGATATTCCTATTCCGAGAATGAATGGCATTAAAGAGTAAAAGTCTAGTTCTTTTATGCTAACAATTATGCTCTCATAAACACCAAGAATAACCATAACTAAAGACCCGGAAATTCCTGGTAATAGAAAGGCTGTAAAGGCCAAAAGACCAGAAATTAATAGTAAAACAAAGTTATCAAAATCTAATTGAATGATAGATAAAGCAATTATTAAAGCTATAAAGATCCCAAAGGTAAAAGTTAGCAAATAACTTATTGATTCTTTAAAAGACTGATCAAAGAAACAGTTTTTAATTACTGCTATGACCATCACAAAAGAAAGAAATAATTTGAAGAAAAATAAGTAGGTACTCATAAGGTAATCAATAGCAAATGCTGAAAGATAAATTGAAATTGACATGCCAATTAATAATGGTGCAATGAAATTAATATCAATTTCTTTAAAAAATAGTTTTATTCCTGAGTTTAATTTAATTGGATTTATAGAATTCAAGAAGGAAATAAAACCTTTATAAACATTGAATAAACCAGCAATCGTAGCTCCAGAGATACCAGGAGTTATTTCAGCAACTCCCATGAAGAATCCTGCTATAAATCTGTGAAGAAGTTTAGGCATTTGGTAATTTTCCACGTGCTTTTTTAAGATTAGTCATATCCCAAAATAGTGGAGTTACGGAAACATTCTTCTTCATAATAGCCTCAAAATCTGTGCCAGTTAGATCCCCATTTGGCTCACCAGATTTTCCAATTTTATAGCTTACTTTATTTTCATCACCATCAAATTCTGGTGCTAACGGTATGCCTCTACTTCCAAGCCGAGTAAAAGAGAAACCTTCTAACTCACTAAAAGGGAGGTTAGGTATATTTACGTTGAAAACAACTCCATCATGCCCTTCATCTGAATAGTTTTCAATCACATAATTAAGCATTAATTCAGTAGACAACACAGCAGACTCATAATGCTCAAATGACTTTCCAGATATAGAGCTAGCAATTGGTGGGTATTTCAACTTTCTCCCTGTAAAAGCAGCACCCAATGTGCCAGAGTGAATTACATCATCGCCCATATTAGCGCCTTTATTAATACCAGATACGATGATATCAGGAACCTCTTTCATTATTGCCATGAGACCCATAAAGACACAGTCTGCAGGAGTACCATCAACTGAATAAATATTTTCATCTAATTTTTCAATCTCAACTGATGATCTAAGAGTGATTGCTGCAGCTTGGCCGCTTTTGTCATGTTTGGGAGCAATTAATGTTACTTTGTGATTCTCACTTAATTTTTCAAATAGGGCTCGTGTAATTTTTGAATCAATTCCGTCATCATTTGTTAATAAAATATTCATTTATTTAATGTTGTCACTACAAGACAAGCTGCTCCTTCATTTTTTCCAATAAAACCCATTTTTTCAGATGTTTTTGCCTTCAAACCAATATTAGCTTCAGATAAACCTGTAATCTCTGCAATACTTTTAATTATCTCATCTCGATGAGGAGTAAGTTTAGGTTCCTCAAGTATTACGATTATATCAACCTGTTTAATTGAATACCCTTTTTCCTTAATCATTTCATCAGTTAATTTGTATAATTTCTTCCCTGAAGCATTTTTCCATTCCTCGGTATTCGGAAAATGAACACCTATGTCACCTAAACCTAGAGATCCAAGCATAGAATCAATGATGGCATGTAAGACTATATCTCCATCTGAATGAGCTGCAAAACTTAATCCACATGGTACTTTAAATCCACCAATCATCAAACCATCCCCCTCTTCAAATCTATGACTATCAAAACCATTGCCAATTCTTTCTTCTGGTATATCTTCGGTGACAGTTATCTTTATATTTGACCTTTCACCAGGTAAAAATCTAATTTCACCACCCGCTCTTTCAATCGCCTCAGACTCATCTCCTGGTATAAAATCATCTTTTAAACATGATTCAATAGAATCTCTTAAAAAATCTGTTAAACAAATTTGTGGAGTTTGTGCTAAATAGAATTCATTTCTATCGACACTGCTTTTAACGGAGAGAGTTTCTAAATTTATTTTTTTTAGGGCTTCGTATACTGGTATTCCATAAATCAGAGCATCTTCTTTTTCATGGTTGAAATTATTAATTAAATTAAGAATCATATCAGGACTCACAAATGGTCTAACCACATCATGCACAATAACAAGGCTATCTGAAGAAATCAGCTTTAAACCTTCTAGAACTGACTCGGCTCTTGTAGCACCGCCACTAATAACTTGGATTCTTTCATTCTTTATAATTTCTAAATCTAAAATGTAAGTATCTTCTGAACTAACTGGAATTATAATTTTCTCAATTTCCTTAAGCCTTACGAAATGTTTTAGTGTTTTCTCAATAATAGTTTCGTTATTAATTTTAAAATATTGTTTTGGCGCATTTGAACTAAACCTAGTACCAGATCCAGCGGAAGGAATAATTGCATAAACTTTTTTATTCTGGTTCGTCATTTATATATTCTTCTTCCTCTTTAATAAGCCCTAAATTCTCTCTGGCTATATGTTCTACGTACTCATCATTATTCTTTAAAAGACTAATTTCCTCTTTCAAGGATTCATTTTCATCAGAAATTTCTATAAGTTCTTTTTCTTTCTTGCTTATTAGAGATTCAATTTTTTTATTTTCATTGAAGCTAAATTGCCCATATAGAATGTCATATGCAAGTGATGCAGAGACAATTATCATAAACAACAAAATTATAAATTTTAAAAATTTTTTTAATGAGCTCATGGGTAAAGCTCATCCTCTATGATAAGTAAACGATTGTATTTTGCAGTTCTATCAGATCGTGCTGGAGCTCCTGTTTTTATTTGTTTAGCATCCACAGCTACTGCTAAATCTGAAATAAAAGTATCTTCTGTTTCACCAGATCTATGAGATATAACTGTCCCGAAATTATTTTCTTTAGCTAGAGAAATAGTCCTCATAGTTTCTGATAATGTTCCAACTTGATTAAGTTTGACAAGAATAGAGTTCGCAGCATTCTCATCGATACCTTTTTTCAGTATTTCTTCTTGAGTTACAAAAATATCATCTCCAACTACCTGGAGATTATCATTAAGCTTTGTAAATTTTTTCCAAGAGTCCCAATCTCCCTCATCAAATGGATCCTCAATAGATTTGATTTCGTACTTTTTAGAAAGTTCTGTTATATATTCAACCATCTGATCACTAGAAAGTTTTTTTCCTTCACCAGCTAAATGATAAGAATTATCTTGATACAACTCAGATGCAGCACAATCTAAAGCAATAGAAATATCGTCCAAGTAAACTAAGCCTATTTCTTCTATTGAAGTTATTATTGTTTCCAAGACTTCTTCTGATCTTCCCAAGTTAGGAGCAAAGCCACCTTCATCACCAACTGAAATGCTATGGCCTTTGTCTGATAAATGTTTTTTAAGGTTCATGTAAACTTCGACTGATTTCATCAAACCTTCTTTAAATGGATATTTACTTGACGGAATTATCATAAACTCTTGAATATCTACATCATTATTTGCATGACAACCACCATTCATAATATTTAGCATTGGCACAGGTATAGACATTGAGGACTTATGTCCGGATATATTTCTATAAACGATATTTAAATATTCATACAGAGGAGTATTAAGTGAATTTGCAGCTGCCCTCGCACATGCTAATGAGATTGATAAGATTGCATTTGCACCAAGTTTTGATTTATTTTTTGTGCCATCAAGTTCAATTAATCTTTCATCAATAGCTTGCTGATCTTCAGGACTTATATCACTTAAAGATTTCAACACTGATTCTGCATTTGATGCTGCTTGAATTGTACCCAAACCTTGATATCGTGAATTATCTTTATCCCTTAACTCATGTGCTTCAAGTTTGCCTGTGGATGCTCCGCTTGGCACAAATGCAGTTCCAACACTACCATCTTCAAGAATAACTTTAGTGCATAAAGTCGGCCTACCTCTTGAATCAAGCACTTCAAAAGAAGTTATTTTTGCTATTTTCATTCTAGATGCTCTTCACAAATTCATCTAAAGCTATCACTCTTCCCATGAAACTATCTAGCTCTGATAGTTTTAGGGCACATGGACCATCACACTTAGCTTCATTAGGTTCTGGATGTGTCTCAAGAAAAAGTCCAGCAATATTCTGTGATATTCCTGCTTTAGCTAATTCATAAACATACTGGCCTCTTCCGCCTGTGCTTTTCTCAAGCATGCCTGGTTGTTGCAGAGAATGCGTAACATCAAAAAATACAGGATTACCCTCTTGCTTAAGAATTTGAAAATTAAGAGTATCAACAACAAGGTTGTTATATCCAAAAATATTTCCCCTTTCACATAAAATTACTTTTTCATTTCCAGCTGCATTACATTTTTTTACAGCATGAAACATTTCTTTGGCTGAGGAAAATTGAGGTTTCTTTATATTTATTATTTTATTTGTTTTTGATGCTGCAACAATTAAATCAGTTTGCCTGCATAAAAAAGCTGGTATTTGTATAACATCACAAACATCTGCAACAGATTTTGCCTGATCTGGTTCGTGAATATCTGTTATTAATGGCAGATCGAATCTATCTTTAACTTTTTGAAGGCTTTCGAGACCTTCATCTAAGCCTGGGCCTCTAAATGAATCTAATGACGAACGATTAGCTTTATCAAACGATGCTTTAAAAACATAATTGAAATCGTACTTTTCTGATATTTCTTTAAACTTTTCAGCTACCTGGAATAGCAGCTCATCTGATTCAATAACATTTACGCCACCGAATACCGTCAATTTATTATCGTTTGATATTTCTTTATTATTTATCTTCATTTTTTACCTCTTAATTTTACAGCTGTATTTATGAAATCATTGAATAATGGATGGCCTTTTTTTGGTTTGGATGTAAATTCTGGATGGAATTGGCAAGCAACAAACCATGGGTGGTTATCAAGCTCAATCATTTCTACAAGATTATGCATTTCAGATCTAGCAGAGATTATCAAACCTTTTTCTTCAAGCATTGGAACATATTCTGGGTTTACCTCATATCTGTGTCTATGTCTCTCGTAGATTGAGTTATTTTTATAAAGTTGTCTTGCAAGCGTGCCCTTTTTGAGTGAAGCTTTTTGAGCACCAAGTCTCATAGTGCCACCCTTATCTGATTTCTGATCTCTTTTCTCAATAGTTCCATCTTCATTTTTCCATTCAGTAACCAATGAGATAACATTATTTTTGGTATTTTTCTTAAACTCTGTACTATTAGCATCTTTAAGTTTCAGCATATTCCTTGCCATTTCAATAATTGCTATTTGCAAGCCTAAGCAAATGCCAAAATATGGTGTTTTTGTTTCTCTTGCATATTTGGCAGCCATTATCATGCCTTCAATACCTCTATCACCAAAACCTCCTGGAACTAATATTGCATCAGAACCCTTTAAAGACTTTTTATAATTTTTACTATCTAGTTCTTCTGAGTTCACAAATTTAATTTTTACTTTTGTATCGTTATGAATCCCTGCATGGTCTAATGCTTCTATTAAAGAAAAATAAGCATCTTTTAAATCTACATATTTACCAACAAACGAAACTTTAACTTCATTTGAAGGTTCTAGTTTCCTTTTTACTACCTTTTTCCATTCTCTTAAATTAGGCGGATTTTTTTCGAGTTGGAGTTTTGTTGTAAGAATATTATCTAAACCTTCTTTAGCTAAGAAAACTGGAGCTTGATAGATTGTTTCTAGGTTTGGTAATGAGATTACTGTGCCTTTAGGCATAGAGCAGAATAGACCAATCTTGTCTTTACTCTCATTAGTAAGCTCAAATTCTGATCTACAAATTAAAATATCTGGCTGCACACCTAAGCTTCTAAATTCTTTTACAGAGTGTTGTGTCGGTTTTGTTTTAAGTTCTCCCGCATTGGATAGGTACGGAACTAGAGTTAAATGCAAGTAAGCGGTTTGGAAACTTTTTAATTCTAGTCCCAACTGACGAATTGCTTCAATGAAAGACTGGCTTTCAATATCTCCAACAGTGCCTCCAATTTCAACAATTGCTATATCGCAATTATTTGATGCCTCAATAATTCTTCTTTTTATTTCATCAGTGATATGAGGAATAATCTGAACTGTTTTTCCGAGATACTCTCCCTTTCTTTCTTTTCTTAGTACTGAGTAATAAATTTTTCCTGCGGTAAAATTATTTTTTTTGGTGCAAGTGTTGTTTATAAAACGCTCATAATGCCCAAGATCTAGATCTGTTTCAGTGCCATCTTCTAGAACAAATACTTCACCATGCTGAAATGGGCTCATAGTCCCTGGATCAACGTTAAAATAAGGATCAAGTTTTATTACAGATACCTTATAACCTTTGGACTCTAGAATTGATCCTATGGAAGCTGAGGCGATTCCTTTCCCTAGAGATGAAACAACACCTCCCGTTACGAAAATAAACCGCGTATCTTTAAGCAAAACAAAATCCTTAAGCTATTCTAAATAATTTTTTGAGACTCTACCTGAGATATTAGCTAATAAGTTATAAGTAATTGTATTAAATTCCTCTGAAAGTTCACTAAGGTCTGAATCAAAGTCCCAAATTTTAACACAATCGCCAGTCTTGATAGTATTGTCTTGTTCAAGGTTAATCATAACTAAATCCATATTAGCTTTTCCTGCTGTTTTAAATTTTTTTCCATTAATCTTAACTGTTATTGGATTAGTAAAATATGGCAATCCATCACCATATCCAACTGGGATAGAGCCGATATAACAATCTTTTTCTGCAATCCATAAACCGTCATAACCTATCTTAGTGCCAGCTTTAACCGGTCTTATTGAAATAATCTGTGAGCTTAGTGAAGAAACGTTTTTTGTTCCGAATTCATTGTACTTACCACCATAGATAGCAATACCTGGCCTAACAATGTCATGGTGTGCTTCTGAAAAATTAAATATACCGCCAGAATTGACTAAACTTTTTTTGAATTGCAGAGATTTTGTTGTTTGAGAGAACACCTCTATCTGCTCTTTTGTTTGCTTATCATCCTTTATGCTTGATGCTGCAAGGTGAGACATCAAGATAATATCTTTTATCTCTAATTCTTTAACAATATTTAGTGCTTTATGGAATTCTTCTTGATCAAATCCAAGCCTATTCATCCCGGTATTAATTTTCAACCATATTCTTGAATCTTTTAAATTGAAGTTCGTAATGTTTTTCAACTGCCAGCTGGAATGCACTACAAAATCAAATTTATATTTTTCAATTAACTTATAGTCATTTTGTTCATGAACGCCTTGCAAAAGTAAAATTGGCTTATCGGTATATTTGCGGAGATCTAATGCTTCATCCAATGTGATTACTGAAAAGGATTCAACTTTATTTTCTATGGTTTTAGCTACTTCTGAAGCACTCAAACCATAACTGTTAGCTTTTACAACTGCTTGAATGTCAGCATTTGTATATTCTTTTATTACATCTATATTGTGATTGAGATTTGAAAGTTTAATCTTCAGTTCTGTCTTGCGCATAACTATTCATTATTTCAGGAGCAAGATTATCGAACCTTGTTAATTCATCTCTAAATGACAACAGAACCCTTTTTGTTGGTCCGTTCCTATGTTTAACTAAATTTAGTTCAGCTACAGCTTTCCATTCTTCATTTTTGTTATAGACCCAGTCTCTGTAAAGCATAAAAATTAAGTCAGCGTCTTGCTCAATTGCACCAGAATCACGCAAATCAGACATTTGAGGTCGTTTATTAGGTCTTTGCTCAACTCCCCTATTTAGCTGCGATAACACAATAACAGGAGCTTTAACTTCTTTTGCTAAACCTTTAAGGGCTCGAGAGATATCGGATAATTCATTTACTCTATTCTCTGTCCTGCCTGGCATTTGCATAAGCTGTATATAGTCAATGACTACAAGACTTAAACCTCCTTTGTCTCTAAATTGCTTGGCTAGTCTTCTAGATTTTGCTCTTATTTCAACAGGCGAAATATTGGGAGTATCATCAATATAAATATCTAATTCTTTAAGTTTAGCCGACTGCTGAGCTATCTTCTCCCATTGCCTATCAGTTAAGTTTGCTGACTTAACATTTGATTGGGATATTCCTGCCATGGATGCCATCATTCTTGCTGTAAGTGATTGAGAAGACATCTCCAAACTAAAAACTGCTACACAACCATCCTCATTTTTTGCAATATTCTCTGCAATATTCATTGCTAATGAAGTTTTCCCCATACTTGGCCTACCTGCAATAACTATTAAATCTTCATCCTGAAGTCCTTGTGTGATTCCATCAACTGCCTTAAAGCCAGAAGATAAGCCAATTAGTTCACCTTGTTTTTTTGCAAGTTCATCAAGCCTATCTAAAGTTTGCCCAACGTACTCATCAATCTTTTTCAAAGAGTCTGTTTTTGATCTGTTTTCAGAGAGTTCAAAGATCTTAGTTTCAGCATCATTCAAGAGATCATCGCTTGTCTTTCCTTTTGGATCTTTTGCTGTATTTAATAATTCATTTAAGACTTTTCTAAGATTCCTATCAACAGATTGTTCTTTAACAGAATTGGCATAACTATCTGCATTAAATGCCGTTATTGGAATAGTTTGTAATTCCTTAAGATAATCAACACCACCAACTCTTTTGAGAGAATTTTTTCTATCTAAGAGCTTTGAGACAGTTATATGATCGGTAGCTTTGCCCTGGTCTGCTAATTCTTTAATGCATTCATAGATTTCTTTATGGACATCAGATTCAAAATCACCTGAGGTAATTAATGCATCTACTTCCGGATACTTCTCGACTGATAGTAGCAGCGAGCCTAAAACTGCTTGCTCTAATTCTGTGTTACTTGGCATTACGTTGGTTTTACTTCTATAGATATAGATTTAACTATTTCTGGATGAAGTTCAACGTTTATTGTAAATTCTCCGACCTCTTTTATAGGTCCGGACAACAAAATTATAGATGACTTAGTAATAAAATCGTGACCTTCTGCATGCATAGCGTCTAAAATCTCATTTACACCAACTGACCCAAAAAGCGTTCCACTTTCCTGAGCATTAGCAGATATAGTTAACTTAAGATCATTAAGATGAATTGCATTTGCTTCTGCAAGAGATAGTTCATCTTGAGCTTTTTTTAGATATTCTTCTTTCTTTTCTTCAAAATCTTTTATGTATTTATCAGTTGCAGGTAATGCTTTGTGATAAGGCAATAGAAAGTTACGTGCAAAGCCAGATTTAACATCGACAATATCACCAATATTTCCAAGATTTTTTATCTTGGTTACTAAAACTACTTTCATTTGTTTTCTTCGATTTTATGTTTGTCAGTGAATGGAAGTAGACCAAGCAACCTTGCTTTCTTTACTGCTTTTGTTAGCTTGCGCTGTTCTTTTGCGTTAAGTCTTGTATATCTTGAAGAGAGAATTTTTCCATTTTCAGATATAAAGCCTCTTAGAGTATCAGGATCTCTATAATCAATATTTACTTTTTTTTCTTCTGTCATTATGAGGCTAATTTTACAGTTAAATGTCTAAATACATTTTGGTCATATCTAAATTTTTCTTCGAGTAAATCTAGTGTTTCAGGCTCTACATTCACATCTAGATGAACATAGTTAGCATAATTCATGTTATTGATTGGGTAAGCAAGCTGTCTTTTCCCCAACAATTTTGTGTCAACTAAGTCACCTTTATTGTCAGAAATAAGTTTTTTTAGACCATCAATGAAATCATCAACTTCATCCATTGTATTGGGGTTTAAAAGAAGCATTAATTCGTATTTTTGCATCACAATTCAGTTCTTATCCATTCAAGCACTCGGGCTATAATACCCTTGCTTTGATTAAAGGTAAACTCTTTATCTTGTTCTAAAGCATAAAATTTAATCAGCCCCAACAGAGCACTAAATTCAGGTTTTAAAAGTTTTGCTGATTTTTCAGGCAAATTATTTTCTGGCATTCCTATTTTAAATAAATTTTTAGTAACTCTTTCCCCTAAATCAACCATTCCTTCGAGGTTTGCTGAACCTCCTGTTAGAACAAATCCTCCGGCAATATGATTTATTAGTCCATTTTCCTCTAAGGAACTTACGCAATGTCTTAATATCTTCGAAAATGAATGCTCTATTTGGCCAGCAAGTACTTTTCTTGAAATGGATTGATTGCTACCAGAAACCTTTATCTTGAGCATATCTTCAGTTGCAATATCTGAAAAAGCACACCCATATTTCTTTTTAATTTGCTCTGCATCACTTGAAGAAATATCTAATGACAACGCGATTGATTCTGTGACGTAATCCCCTGCATATGGTAGAACTTTGGAGAATAAGATTGAACCATTTTTATAAACTGAAATATCAGTTGTTCCAGCACCTATGTCAATTAAACATACACCTAATTTTTTTTGCTCTTCACTCAGAACTACTTCTGCAACCCCTAATTGATTAAAGTAAAAGCTAGTAACTGATAATGATTTTGAAGCTAGTCTGATACATTTTAAAATATTTTCTTTTGCATTCTTTGAAAAATGTATTAAATGCGATTTAGCCTCCAGCTTTATACCATTCATACCCAGCGGATTTTTAATGCCGTTTTGACCGTCAACTAAATATTCACAAGGTACAGCATATAAAAGAGTTTTGTCATTTGGTACTTTCATTGTTTTTGACATATTTAAAGCTTTTTCTATATCTCTAAAAGTTACCTCCCGATCTGTTATCTTCACCTGTCCTATTGAGTTCGTGCTAGATATTTCTTCACCCGACAGCCCAATATGTAATTCTTTTATTTTTTCGTTTGACTGACTTTCAATTTGGTTAATACAATCAAGTATTGCTTTTGCAGTAGAAGAAATATTTATTATTGAACCTCTTTTTATTCCTGAAGTCTCAACACTTGAGAAAGCTACAACTTCTGGAGTTGTGGTCTCATTTTTAATTAAAATAGCAGATATTTTTGATGTTCCCAGATCTAATAAGCAAATCATTTAACTATTTTTTAATACGTATCCTTGATGGTATCTTAAATCTAGAATAATTGGCTTTGAATCATTTTGTTCTAAATTTTTTGTAATCTTATTCAATTTTTCTAGACGATTATCTAAGTCTGTCTTACCAATGTAGGCATTAACTTTCTTAGTTTGTACTTCCCATCCTGATAACTCAGAATAATTAAGAGCAATAAGATCTGTAAGATATTTTTTAATAGTATTGGCCTGAGATATAGTTTTATTCGATATATCATTTTCTTTTATTGATAATTTTGGAATCTGAAGGGATGAGGGCATAAAAAATAGATCAAATTTATGATCAAAATAAAAATTCTTATTACTTCTAAATATTGGGTCTTTCAATACTAGGTTGTATGACAAGTCTTTCCTAGAATCTGTCTTAGAGAAAGCTTTAACCCAGTCTTTTGTTTTTACATAGGCACCTAAATTTCTTCCCTTATAAAGATTTATTTTTATGTCACTTACACATTCCATGCAATTCACACTCATTGAAATATTTGCAGAAATAATTTTTTTATCGTTTTTTAAAAAACCAAACATGTAGATAAAGCATGTAGATAAAAAAATGGTTAAAAGTATTTTATATTGAGTCTTCAATGATTCTTGTAATTAGTTCCTGATAATTTATGCCTGAAATTTTTGCTGCTAGTGGGAAAAGACTGTTTTCTGTAAATCCAGGGACAGTATTTATTTCAAGAACTCCAAAATCTTTTCCATTGAAGACAAAATCTACTCTTCCCCAAGTCTGACAACCATGTTGATAAAAAGCTTTTAATGCTATTTTTTGGAGTTCTTTCTTGATCTCTTTATCAACAACTTCAACTTTTTTTGTATTTTTACTTACATATTTAGCCTGATAGTCATAAAAGCCTTTATTATCATTTGCGATTATTTCTAATGGTTCAAGAGCCTCACCTTTTAAAATTCCAACTGTATATTCTGCCGTGTTGTATGCTTCCTCGATTATCACATCTTCTGAAAATTTTCTTGCTTCTTTTATTGCTTGATCTAATTGTTTAAAGCCTGTTACCTTAGATACTCCAAAGCTAGATCCATTGCTATTAGGTTTAACAAAAAAATTCTCTCTTGATAAAAAGAACTCATTTTTTAAATCTGGTTTCTTATTTTTACGTATTATTTTATAAGGAGGTGTGGGTATTTTATTTTTTTTCATTAAAGCTTTTGAAGAAATCTTATCCCAACAAAGTTTCGCAGAATCTTCACCTGAACCAGTGAACTTTATACCATTATCTGCTAAAAGTTTTTGAGTCTCTCCATCTTCTCCTCCCAAACCATGAACAGCAATAAATACAACTGTATCTTCTTTTATTAATTCTATTTTTAGATCTTTAATATTCAGAAGAGATGCGCAAAACTTTGATTGATCAATATTTTTTAATATACCTTCTGCACTTTGTGCGGAAATTTCATTTTCAACAGAGTCTCCTCCGAAAATAATTACAACATCTCTCATTTATATATAGCCAGTACTGAATTCGATATATCTACAATGTTTCCTGCACCCTGTGTAATTAGAATTTCTTCATCTCCCATCACAGAATCTAAATGCTTGCATATTTCTTTTAAATTTTTAGCAAAAAAAGCATTTCTTCCTTTATCTACTAAAGCATTCACAAATGCGTAAGCAGTAATGTTTTCTGGGTTTTGCTCGCCTGCTGAATAGATATCTAAAACAACTAAATTATCAACCTCGGATAAGCATTCTATAAATTCATCAAATAAAAAAATTGACCTGGAATACCTATGAGGTTGAAAAATCATTGAAATCTTCTTCTTTGGATTCGTGGCTTTTACAGCATCTATGGTGGCTTTTATCTCTGTTGGGTGATGCCCATAATCATCGATGAGTTTAACTCTATTTTTATTTATAATGATTTCTCCTTTATGCTCCATTCTTCTTGAAACACCACTAAAATTCATGAAGGATTCTTTGATAATTTTTATATTAATTCCTGCTTTTTGAGAAACGATGAATGCTGCTGTAGCATTTAGAGCATTATGACGGCCAGCTAATGCCAATTTAAAGCTAGTTTCTTTCCCAGTAGAATTCTTAACAATTACAAATTCTTGAAATACATCATTCTGTTTAAGTTCTTTAATGAAGTAATCAGCCTTTTTATCGAACCCATAGGAAATTTTTGGTCTTGAGAGTTTCTCATATACTGATTTTGATCTCTCACCATCAATACACATGATTGCATTACCATAGAAAGGAAGGTTTTCTAAAAATTGCAGAAAAGTAGAATCAAGTTTTTCTAAATCATTCGAATAGAAATCTAGATGATCATTATCTATATTTGTAACAATACTTATTTCTGGATTAAGGTGTAAAAATGAAGCATCGCTCTCATCAGCTTCTACAATTAAATATTCACTTGACCCTAAAATGCTCTTATTTTCTTGTCCTAATATTTTCCCCCCAATTATAAATGTTGGGTCTAATTTTGCTCTAATAAAAATATCAGCAATTAAGCTAGTTGTTGTAGTTTTGCCATGCGAACCAGCAACAGCAATACTTTGAAACCCTCTCATTAAACTTGATAGCATTTCTGCTCTGGGGATAAGTGTTGTATTTAAAGACTTTGCAGCCTTCATCTCAGGATTTGATTCACTAACTGCAGAAGAATATACAACCACATCAGCATCTCTAACATTCTTTTCATTATGACCAATAAAAATCTTTGCCCCGAGATTCTGAAGCCTACTTGTATTTTTATTTTTTACTAGATCGCTTCCACTTACATTAAATCCCTGATTTATAAGCATTTCTGCAATACCAACCATGCCAACGCCGCCTATACCTATAAAGTGGATTTTCTTAATGTTGCTTAATTTCATTTGCTATTTTTCTTGCAGATTCCAAGTGTATACTTTTCCTCATTTTTTTACTTAAATCTTGATGATTAAGACCATCAAATTCTCTTATAATTTTTAGAAAATTATCTTCATCGAATTCTTTTTCATTTAGAATTATTCCACCACCATCTTGGCATGCTATTTCTGCATTTTTTAACTGATGGTTATCTATAGAATCCGGTAAAGGAATAAATATTGCTGGCAAACCTAAGCTTTGAACTTCTGCAACAGTTGATGCCCCTGCTCTGCAAATAATAAACTTAGCTTTTGACATCACTTCCGGCATATTTTTAATAAATTCTAGATATTTAATATTTTTATTTGAAATGAAATTGTTATTGTTGCCAGTCTGAAAGATGACCTTTGTTTTTAAAGATAATTTTTCAAAAATATTTGGTAGGTTTTTATTGAAAAAGGAGGCTCCCTGACTGCCACCCAAGACAAGAATATGTTCCTTTTCTATTAAACCTGAATCAAAATTATTAAAATCTGGTCGAACTGGTTGGCCATGGTTAAATTCTTTCTTTATATTTAATTTAAAGGTTGAAAAAACCTTCTTTGCAAAAGGCAAACTTAATTTATTAGCCGATCCTAATATAGAGTTTTGTTCATGTATGTAAATTGGCTTGAAGAGTAGGATTGATGAAATCAATCCTACTACTGAGACATAGTTACCCATTAATAAGATACTTGATGGCTTAAATTTTATGAGCAAAAATATTGTCGAAAAAATACCTAAGATTGAATTTATTGGCCATGATAATTTTTCTAATAAGCTTTTACCTCTGAAACCAGATACATTTAAATGCTTAACTTCAAAGCCTGAATCTCGATAAATTTTTTTTTCTAATTCTCTGTTAGAAGCAATGAAAATCACATTTTCTTTACCAAATTCCTTAGCAATAGAAAGTGCTGGGTAAATATGGCCACCTGTTCCAGCTGCAAAAATAGCAATTTTCATATTATTTTATTTTATTCCTAAACTCCCAGCTTGCTCTCAAAGTAATAGCTAGAGCAATGAAATTCATAATAACACTACTTCTTCCATAGCTAATGAAAGGAAGGGTTAAGCCTTTTGTAGGTATGACGCCTAAATTTACAAAAATATTTAAAGCTGTTTGAATAAAAAATAATAATGCAAATGAAGTTATTAATAAGCTATTAAAAAAATAATTCTGTTTATTTGAAGTTTCAGCAAGCTTAAAAAGCCTCCAAAGAATCACAAAATAGCATGCCATAAGAACAGAAAACCCAACCAATCCTGTTTCTTCTAGAAAAATTGAAAAAATAAAATCAGTATGTGCTTCTGGCAGAAAAAAATATTTTTGTGTACTCTCCCCTATGCCTAAGCCTGTTAAACCACCCTGGACTGAAGCAATTAGGGCATTAATTAATTGATAATCCGAGCCTGTCATGTCATCCCATGGGTTTGCATATGATAAAACCCTATCTAATCTCTCTGGATTAAAATAAATAGCAATTGATAAGAATGTGATAAAAATTACAGTCAAAATAGACAGCTGTGATATTTTTGCGCCACCAATAAATAATATGCAAATTGCTATGGAAAAAAGTATTGCAGTATTTCCATAGTCAGGCTCCAAAAATAATAACAATCCTATAATAGTTGTAACAGCAATTGGTTTGATAAATCCTTTCCAACTTGATTCAAGCTGCTCTCTTCTTCTTAAGCAGTAACTGCAAAGATATAAAGGCAGAAATACTTTCACTATTTCAGAAGGTTGAATATTTATTGGTCCAATAGATAACCATCTTGTGGCTCCATTTCTCTCAATGCCTATACCTGGAACTAAGACTAAAGCAAGTAATATTGAACTTAGCAATAATAGAATTAAGCCATTCTGCCTATAAAAGGAAATTGGTATAAACAGGAATACTGCACATGCTATTAGAGATATAGATAAAGCAACTATTTGCCTTTGTAAGAAAAAAAAAGGATTTCCATAATCAGCGTATGCAATAACATTTGATGATGAATAAATAAAAACAAGACTTATGCTCGTTATGATTAAAATTGGCAGCAATAAAGTGATATCCAATAAGTTTTCTTTTTTCCTAATCAAGATATGCAGCCCTCAACTTATTAAAATGCTCTCCTCGTTCGATATAATTAGCATAATCATTTCCGCTTGGATTTCCTGGACTGAATAAAAGATTATGAAAATCTTCTTCACTTCTTAAAATCTCAAATATTTCATGCAACTCATTACAAATTGTAATGTTTGGGTGTGAAATAAGTTTAGAAAGCTCTTTTTTGTGGTGGCCAAAAATAAATATTCTTTTTGGTCCTGTAATTTCAAGCTTCTTATATTTTTCTTTTTTTGGATCTCCACAAATTATTAAATTTCCCATAAATTTGAGTTTGCTTAGAGCATATAAAAGTGAAGCAGAATTAGTAGATTTAGAATCATTGAAAACGCCTTTAGAGATATTTTCAAGCCTAAATGGTAAGTTAGTAAATGTTATATCTTCCGACAAATTGACTGATTCTACTTTGGATACAAAATTGATAGCTATTTCTTTATAGGAATCATTTTGACAAAAGACAGTTTGACCCAGTTCTGAACAAATCTTTAGTTTGGCATTTTTATAGTTTTCAAAATTTCTATGGAAATCAATATGATCGTTTTGAATATTAGTAATAAATGAAAAATCAAAATTGTTATCTTTCATTTTTTCAAGCTGGAAACTAGATACTTCTATGACGCTATATTTATTTTCATGATTTATATTGTCAAGCAAAGGGTTGCCTATATTTCCTAAAGCAATGGAACTGCTTAAATGGTTTAGAGCTTGGTTTAGATAATGGACGAGTGTACTCTTGCCGTTTGTTCCGGTAACTCCAATCTTTATAGATTTATTTTCTTTAAAAAATATATCTACATCAGTTTCATAATCTAACTCAGAAATGATTTTAGGAGAGAGATACTTTCTTATATCAATACCTGGAGAGATATACAGTTTTTTATATTCAAAAATTTTTTTGTTTTTGATGTCGTTTAAAGTATTTTTTTTGTCAGAAAGTTTTGATGCATCTTCATCAAATATATCAAACTTGATAGATTTTTTTGTTAGATATCGTTCAAAAGATTTTCCAGTAGAACCATAGCCGACAATAAGTGATTTCATTATCTTATTTTAAGCAACGACAAACCAACTAAAACAAAAATAAAAGTTAGTATCCAAAATCTCACTATAATTTTTGGCTCCTTCCAACCAATAAGTTCAAAATGATGATGTATTGGAGCCATCCTAAAAATTCTTTTTTTCCTAAGCTTAAAAGAAGAGACTTGCAAAATTACACTCATTGCTTCCATTATGAAAACCATAGACATAACAGCAAAAACAATTTCATGCCTCACAACTATTGCTATAAGAGCAATGAAAGCCCCCATTGAAAGTGATCCAACATCTCCCATGAAAATTTGTGCAGGATAGGCATTAAACCATAAGAACCCTATACCTGCTCCTATCAATGCACCACATATAACTAAAAGTTCTCCTGTTCCATCAATGTAAGGTATATATAGGTATTCAGAAACTATTGTATTTCCTGCTGCCCATGCAATGAGACCTAAAGCTGCTGTAATTAATATTACTGGTAAGATTGCTAGACCATCTAAGCCGTCTGTTAAATTCACAGCATTTGAACTACCGACAATAATAAAGACCGATATAGGAATGAATAATAATCCAAGTGATAGTGAGACCTCTTTAAAAAAAGGAACAATATAAGCTAGCTCGAAGCTTTGAAAAATATAGAAATATAGTGCTATAGAAATTATTGATGCAAATAAAATTTGGTATGAAATCTTAGTCCATGATGATAAACCTTTTGAATTTTTTTCCTTAACTTTTTTATAATCATCTAAAAAACCAAGAAAGGCGAAAAGAAATAAACAAAGTAATGCTATTAATAAAAACCTATTGGAAAAGTCCCCCCAGAGTAAACTTGAAAAAATTACACTTCCAATTATTAGTAAACCACCCATAGTTGGTGTTCCATCCTTAATCTTATGAGATTCAGGCCCTCTATCTCCAATAGCTTGCTGAAATTGGATTGATCTTATCTTGCTTATGAAGAACTCACCCATGAAAAGAACAAGAAGCAATCCAGTTAAAGTTGATAAAAATGTTCGTGTAGTTAAATAAGAGAATAAATTAAGGAAAGGAGATTTCTCTGAAAGTAGATTTAGTAATAATTCAATCATCTAATAAAATTTTTAGGTATCTCTCCATTTTACTAGACCTAGAGCCTTTAAAATAGATTTTCTTGCCTGCCTTTAGCTGTTTAGATAAATATTCAATAGGAAAATCTTTCTCATTCTGAAAAAATTCTACTCTATTACTTTCAAATTTATCTATTAATCCATTATAGATAGCTCCTGTTAGGAATATTTCATACTTATTAAGCTTCTTAATAAGATCAAAATGTATTTCATACTCTTTATCGCCTAGTTCAGCCATATCACCCAGAATAAGAATAGTTTCATTTGGATTTTCTTCATTTGCTGTTGCAAGAACTGTATCTGGATGAGCATTATATGTTTGGTCAATAATTTGACCATTATGCTTATCTATTATGTTGCCTCTTCCGGTAGGATTTTTAAAAGAAATGCTGTCTAGTTCCATATCTATAGAGAGAAGCCCTAAAGTTTTTTTAAGAATTTCTTTATTTATTTCTAAAATGCTTTCTTTATTTACACTACGACCATCTATAAAATTACTTTTATCTTTTAAACAATTTTTAAGTTTCATTTTTGTGTTAACAATATTCTCAACAGTACCAAATGTAGTTAAATGATTTTCTGCAATTGATGTCAAAATAAATACATCACAAAATAAATAATTAGAAATCAGGTCAAAATCATTTGGTTTTCTTGCTCCACATTCAACTACTAGATATTCACAATCTTTAGGCATGCTAAGTATGGTAAAAGGAATTCCGAATTCGTTGTTTTCATTTTCTTTGCTTGCATGGCATGAAGGCCCCAGTATGGTTTTCAACATATCTTTAATAGTGGTCTTCCCATAGCTGCCAGTTATAAAGATAATTTTTGGTTTTAATGATAGAAGTTTGTAATTGCATATCTCCAGAAGACTCTTGTACACATCATTTACCTTTATTGCAGGACCATTAATAATTTTGGTTGTTAAGACAGCTGCACCATTATCTATCGCGTCTTTACAAAAATCTTCTCCATCATAATTGAGGCCTTTCAGAGGAATAAATAAGTCTCCTTTTTGAGCTAGTCTAGAATCAAAAATTATTCTTTTTACTGAATATTCTCTGATTTCTTTAGTGACATTAAGTACTGGTGATAAATCATTTAAGTTAAACTTTTTACCTAGACCGTACATTTTTTAACTTCCTCATAATCTGAGTATTTTACAACCTTATTTTCAATGGCCTGATATTTCTCATGGCCTTTCCCAGCAATTAGTAGTATTTCTTCATCCTTTAGATCATTAATTGCCTCTTCTATAGCAAGAGATCTATCAAGCTGTAAGGTGACTTTACTTGTATTTAAGATACCTTCTTGAATCATTTCAGCAATTAATCTCGGGTTTTCAGAGCGAGGATTATCAGAAGTAATGTAAATTTTATCGCAGTACTTTTCAGCAATTTCACCCATTATTTTTCTTTTACCAATATCTCTGTCACCACCAGCTCCAAAGACAATTGCCAGACTTTTAGGATTTTTTTCTCTTAAATTTAAGCAAACTTCTTCTAGTGCTTTTGGAGAATGTGCATAGTCAATATAAATATTTTTTCTAAACTCATCTAATCTACCCTTGGGCAAAACAATACCTTCCAATGCATTAAAAAAATTGTCGCAATTATTATTAACTGCTTGGAAGTATGGAAGTGCAAGCAAAAGATTATAAATATTAAATTTTGAATGGACTCTGCTTTGCGATTGAAAGTTTCCCCATGGGGTTGTTGTATTAAATTTAATGTATCCATCTCTACTCTTTTCTTTTATTTGAAAAAAGATATCAGCGGACCTATCTTTTGCTGATAAAGTAAAAACATTATCTATTAAAATTCTTTTTTTATTATTATGAATAATCTCATCATCAATATTTAAAGATATAGTTTTCAATTTTGTATCAAGAAGTAATTTAAATTTAGCGTTAATGTATTCTTCCATGCTTCCATGATAGTCAATATGATCCCTGGAAATATTCGTGAGAATTGCATGGTTAATGCTTAAACCTTGTAATCTGCCTTGGTCTATTCCAATTGATGATGCTTCAAAGAAAATATTTTTGATATCTTCTTTTTTGCAAATAGACATAAGGCGCCTAATAAAAAGTGCGTCTTCAGTAGTAAGCTGATTATTAAATAATTTTTTCTGGTTTAAATAAGTGCCAAGAGTTCCTGATGAGGAATAATCAAGTCCATTGTATTTAAATATTTGCGAGAGGAAATCTACTGTTGAAGTTTTTCCATTTGTTCCAGTAATAAAAATATTATCAAACTTAGAATGTTTAATGCCATAGTATTCATCTACCCACTCAATGTAATGTTTATTAAGATCTTTTATTTTTTGAAACTTTGGATTACTTGAAATAATGTCTTCTTGATCTATAAAAATTGATTTTGCTTTGCTTATATCTTCATTATTTAAGAACTTCACACCTCCTTTAATGGAAAGGAAAACGTCACCCTTATTTAAATAATTAGAATTTGAAACAAGATTTTCATTTGAATCTAAATTTAAAAAAGGATTTTTCATAAGTACTTTAATCTTTTCATGTATTTAGAAATTCTAGCAACGACAGGTGCTGAAACATCCCCTCCAAAATACTTATTAGGGTCGGGCTCATCAATCGAAACAATCATAATATATTTAGGAGTTTGGGCTGGGAAAATTGATGCAAAACTTGAAATATATTTCTCGGATGCATAACCAACACCTTCTATATATTTTTCGGATGTCCCAGTTTTTCCAGCTATTTGAACTTCCTCATTTTTAAGATTTGATGCTGTTCCATCAAGGACAGTCATTCTTAGTGAATCTAAAATAAAATCTGCATTTGATTTAGTTAATATCCTTTTTCTAATTACTTGGTCATCAAGATAAAGTTTTGGTTCAATCATCACCCCTTCATTTGCAAAAGCACTATAAGCCCTAGCTAACTGAAGAGAATTTGATGTCAAACCATAACCATATCCCAAAGAAGCTTTATCAATGTCATAAAGCTTGGCAGCATCTATCATTATGCCGCTATTATTGCTTAACCAGCTCATATTAAGATATTCACCAAAACCAAATAGTCTTAGATTCTCTCTAATTTGATCTGAAGAGAATTTAATTGAAATCTTAGCTATACCAACTTGAGATGATTTAGAAATAGTTTCTGATAAAGAGATATTGCCAAAATTTTTACCTCCAGCTTCACTTCTTTTAATATCAGATAAAGTAATGAAGCCTGGGTTTGTATCAATCATAGAATTTTTCTCTATAAGATTTAGTCTAATTGCTCCTGCAACTGTTATTGGTTTAATTAGTGATCCTGGTTCATAAAAATCTTCAATTGCTCTATTTCTTTCAATAACACGCTGAGGGTTATTTGGGTTGAAAGATGGGTAACTAACCATAGCTAATACATCTCCTGTTGATGCATTCATTATTACTGCAGAGCCTCCTTTTGCTTTGGAGTCTGAAATAGCTGTTTTTAATTCCTCAAAAAGTTTGAACTGCAAATTTGTATCTAAAGTTAAAGACAAACCTTCTGAATCTTCTAAATTTAAATAACTATCTAAACTTCCATATAACTTCTCTCCTCTCAGGCTCTTGTTATAAATTGATCTTTTGCTATCAATAATCAATAAATCATCCATTACTTTCTCGACACCTTCTAACCCACCATCAGTTCCTGAGAAACCAATTACAGTTCCAAAAATACTGCCAAATGGATAGTATCTTTTGAAAGTATCCTCTCTAATAGGTGAGCAACTGCATGCTGCTTGAACTTTAGTTAGTATTTTCTGTGACACTTTATTTTCTAAGTAAAGTCTTCTTTTTGTATTTAGAAAAATGTCTTGTGAGTCATCAAGCAAAACTGTAAGAGCTTGCTCTTTTTCTTTCTCATTTTTAAATAGCAATGTTGGTCTAAGAATATCAGTTGCCAGCTCTATTCCATTTCTATCAAAGATTTTCTTTCTTGGATGAATGTTTAGTTTTGTCGCGGTGCTTCTTATTTCAGAAGCTTCTAAAAATAAATCCCTTTCCTGATTTAATTGGTAATAGCGTATTCCAGGAATTAATAGAAGAACTAAAAAAATAATAAAAAGCAGGCGTAGTTTACTCATTAATCTATATCAGGATCTTTCATTCCAATTGCTAAAGCTTTCTCATATATGAACGGTGATGATTTAATTAAAGCTATCTCAATATCTAATTTAGTATTTTGATTTTGAAGGTAAAAAATTTTTTCTTGCACATCATCTAAGTGGTTAAAACTTCTTTTGTATTCAAAGACAAGGAAGACTTTTACGAATGAAAGCATGAGTAAAATTATAAAAAATACAATTAAACCAATATTGATAATTTTCATAATTTTTTAATTACTCTCATTTTAGCGCTTCTAGATCTGGGATTCATTGATATCTCATCATTAGTAGGCAACAACACCTTACTTACTGTAAATTTTTCTTTGGTGGTGTCATTAAAAATTGGAATTTTTTTCTCAACCAGATTAGGTTGGGTCTTAAAGCTTTGTTTGGCTATACGATCTTCAAGTGAATGGAACGAGATCACCACTATTTTTCCTGACTTTTTAAGCTTATTCTTCAAGACTTCAAGACACTTTGATAAACTTTCAAGCTCAGAATTTACGGCCATTCTTAAAGCCTGAAATGATTTTGTTGCAGAATGTTTTTTTGTTCTTTTTCTTTTTGCTAGCTTTATTACATTTGCTAAGTCAGTAGTGCTTTTAAATTTCTTTACCTCTCTTCTTTCAACAATAAATTTTGCAATGCGCCTAGATTCTTCTTCCTCTCCTAACTTCCACAATATTTCAGATAGTTCGCTTTCACTATAATTTTCAATAATGTCAGAGCAAGTTAATTCTTGGTTTCTATTAAATCTCATATCTAGAGGACCATCTTTCTGAAAACTAAACCCTCTTTCTGGCTCATCTAATTGAGGCGAGGATACGCCACAATCAATTAAGGCTCCCATCAATGAATCATCTTCAATAAAATTTCCAATCTGAGAAAAGTTTGTTTTATGGAATTGGAAGTTATTTTTTTTAATTGCTTTAGATTCTTCCATAGCTTCATTATCAAGATCGAAAGCTATAAGTTTTCCATTATTTGATAATCTTTCTAGAATTTTTTTTGAATGCCCTCCCCTTCCAAAAGTGCAGTCAACATAAATGCCATTTGGATCAGTAATTAACTGATCAATTGAATGGTCAAGAAGTACTGGTATATGCTTAATTCTCAATACTCCGTATTACTTCAAGAATATCTATACGTTTTAATTTATCTGGATCTACATAACCTTGAGTTTCATTTGTATTTAAAGATGAAATATCCCGAACTGGCCTTATGTAACTGGTGGAAAATTCATCTAGATTAAACTTTCTTAAGCCTGTAGCAATAATAATAACTGATATTTCATCTCCAAACGATTCATCAATTGTCAGTCCTGGAATGGCTTCAACACCATGTTGACTTATTTTTTGTGCGTGAGTCATTATTTCATTTATTTCCTGCATTTCCATACCTGAAGGACCACAAATATTTACTAAAAGACCCTTAGCATTTTTTACTTCAGCACGGTTAAAAAATGGATTACCAAGAGCATCATCCACAGCCTCAGCCGCTCTATTTGGTCCACTTGCTTTTCCAATACACATTATTGCCATTCCTTTTTGTGACATAGCAGCTTGGACATCAGCAAAATCTACATTCATTGTTGCTGGATTAAGAATTACATTAGATACACCTTTCACTGCATTAGTTATAACTTCATTTACAGCATTAAAGCCTTCATTAAATTGAGCATTTTCTGGAAAAATTTCAAAGATTTTTTCGTTATCTATTTCAATTAAAGAATCTACGCTTTGCATAAGCTTTGCAATACCTGCTGCTGCTTGTTCAGCTCTTTTTTCTTGTTCGTATTTAAATGGTGTAGTTACAACAGCAACTGTTAATATTCCTAGCTCTTTTGCTATTTTAGCTACTACTGGCGCTCCTCCTGTACCAGTGCCTCCACCCATACCTGCCACAATAAAAAGCATTTCAGTATGTTCTAGTGATTCTTTTATTTCAGGTATGCTTAATTCTGTTGCAACCCTCCCTCTTTCTGGATCATTGCCTGCACCAAGCCCTTTAGTAAATTCTTCACCTAACTTAATTTTCTTTGCTTTTTGTACTTTTGAAAGATCCTGAGAATCTGTATTCGCACAAATAAATTCAACTCCTTTTATGCCTGACTTTATAATGTGATTTACACTGTTTCCACCACCACCCCCAACACCAATGACAGTTATCTTTGCTTGTTCATAATTAGAGTCAATAATTTGCCAGGTCATATTAAGATTTTAAATTAGAGAAATGAGTTGGTCTATAAGCCGGATTCTGTTTAAGCCATCATTTATCTAGATGTTTTGTCACCAAAACATTCATGCTGCCTACCCTGATCCTGCGCGAGCAACGCAATAAGATCTCTATTTGGCATTGCTTCGAGTGGGGTTTGCCGTGCCCTAATTTTAATTAGGCGGTAAGCTCTTACCTTACCTTTTCACCCTTACCAGATAAACTGGCGGTTTATTTTCTGTTGCACTAGCCGTAGACTCACGTCCCCCAGCTGTTAGCTGGCACTCTGCTCTTTGAAGTCCGGACTTTCCTCTTATAAAAAATAAGCGATAGCTCGACCAACTCAGCGTCATATAATATCAAGACTTTTTAGAAAAAGACAAAAATCTTTCATATAAAAAATTTTTGTTTATTCCAGTAATTTCGTAAGAAAGTTTTGCAAGCTCTTTATTGCTTAGTTTTCCTTTCAGATTTTCAAATAATTTATCTGCAACTGAAGTATCTTCTTCTAGTGATAGGAAATTAAGCATCAAGATAAATTCACCTTTTAGCAAACTTTTATCTTGGTTAAAATTTAACAATATTTCACCAGCTGTTCCTCTCAAGAACCTTTCATGAATCTTAGAAATCTCTTTTGCTATACATATATTAGCTTGATTGCCAAATAAGCTGTCAATTATATTTAAAGTTGCAGTTAGCCTATGAGAAGATTCCAAAAAAATTGAAGTCCCAGTATCTGTTGAACATTTAGTAAAGATTTTTTTAATTTCATTAGTTTTCTTTGGCAAAAATCCATAAAAGTGAAATGTATCTGTTGGCATACCACTGCCTACAAGAGCGGGAATAACTGATGTTGGTCCAGGCAGAGGAATTATTTTTATATTTTTTTTAATTAGGCTAGAAATTAACTTGTATCCAGGGTCAGATATTAATGGTGTGCCAGCTTCTGAAATTATTCCACCCTTTTTCCCATCCTCTAAAAGATTATTAATTTTATTCCTGTCTTTTAAGGTAGAGTGATCATTGTAAATAACAAGATTTTTAATTTTTAGATTATATTTCTTTAAAAGTTTCTGGGCAGAATGCCTGCTTTCAACAGCCAGGAAGTCTAATTCAGCAATTGTATTAATTGCCCTAATAGTAAAATCATCAAGATTGCCTACTGGAGAAGGTATAATATAGAAAATCATGCTTAAAAAATTATTTTATTGTTTTTTATCTATTTTAATTATAACTAGTTGCTCGACAGCACCTAAAGAAAGTTCAATAAATTCTAAAATTATTGAAAAGACAGACAATAGTAAATTTGATGGAGTAACAGAACTCGGTGATTATTTTGAGCAAATCTATTATCAAAAAAAATTTATCGTAGCTGCACCAGACCACAAAAAATTTGCTGAGTTTAATAGCTATTTCCAGTTAGGAATTCTTGCAGCAAAAGAAAAATATAAGATCAAGAATGAAGTAAGTTTTGTTAAACAAGATGATCTGGATCTTAGTGAAGCAAATAAGAATTTTTTGATAGGGCCTCTAAGCAAAGAAATTGTTTCAAGAATAGATGGTTTACTATTATCTGATAAAGCTCTTCTACTAAATGATTCGGAAAAGAATTTTTCTATTTCTCTAAGCCAAAAATCTCAAAACAGAGCGTTAAATAAATATCTTAAAGATAAAGATATTAAAAGAATTGGGTTTATTAAGGATACGCAAAGCACAGTTAAAAGCAGCAACTCCTTTAGGAGTTTATGGTTTAGCAATGAAAAGGATGCAATTACTATTGAAGTTGGTAAAGACCCATCGAAAAGAATTGAAAATTTTTTAGATGTCACTGAAAGCAGGGAAAGATTCAATCTCATTGACAAAGCTAGTTTCTCTAAAGTTGAATTTGTACCTAGAACAAGAGGAGATTTTGAGCAAATCGTTATCTTTCCTAAAAATCTTACACGGCTTTATGAAATAGCATCTCTCGTAAGATTTAATTATGGGCTCAATTATGAAATTTTTTCTTTTACATCAGATTTCAACCAAAAGATTGATAGCAATGAAATATCATTGCATAACATCACACTAATTGATCACAGTTATGAAAATAAATATAGTTTTGATTTGCCAAAGAGTAGAAGCTTTTGCCTTGGTTTTGATGCAATGCTTCTAAGTTATGCTATTGCCAATAATATTAAAGGCGAGATAAGAGGCTTGCTTGGCATCTATGAAATCAATGAAAATGAATTGACCTCAAGGTCTTATCTTAATTAAAAGAATATTTGAGATCTCTTTCAGAGTCTGTTAACGATAAATCAAAACTTGGTCTAGAAAATAATTTTTCTTGATAAGCACTTAAACTAGCAAATGACTTTGTATTAGGAAGACTTACACCTAGATAAGGCAACCTATAAAGAATTGCTGACATATAGCAATCTACAAGAGTAAATTCATCGCTCATAAAGTACGGCTTTTCTTTTAACACTAAGACAATACCTGAAACTAAGTTTACAAGTTCTTTTTTCAGCGCATTAAATTCTTTTTGACTAATTTTTGGGCTCATCATTTTATCTATTACTGGTAGCCAATCTTTTTCAATGCGGTGGATTAAGAGCCTACACTCTGCTTTGTCATTTGGGTAAATTGGTAATAATGGTGGATGAGGGAACCTTTCATCAAGATATTCTAAAATAACCCTTGGCTCATAAATTGTAACTTCTCTATCAACTAAAACTGGTAACTTGTTATATGGATTTATGCTTGGCAACTCCTCTGGAAGTTTACCTGCTGGATCAAATTCTTTAATTTCACAAGCAATATCTTTCTCTGCAAGCACTAGTCTTACCATATGGCTGTAATGCCCTTTTTCTTCTGAATAAAATATCATTTAAGCTCCTTTGCGTATTCTCTATATAGAAGGTTCATTACAGCAGTAAAAACAATAAAGAATAAAATAACGAAAATTCCATTTTTTTCTCTAGTTATTCTTGCTGGCTCACTGGCATATGCCAAGAAATTAACTAAATCTCTCATAGAATCGTCAAACTCTTCTCTGGTCATTGAACCTTCAGACACTTTTACAATGTTACCATCTATGTCAAGTGCTTGATTGCCTTGAAGACCAGCAAGTACATTTGGCATTGATGTACCAACATAGACAAGGTTATTTGAACCAGAGGTTTGAGAAGAGTCTTCATAGAATGTTCTTAAATATGTATAGATCCAATCATCCCCTCTGACTCTAGTTCTTAAAGTAAGATCAGGAGCTCCAATAGGTGATTTATCTGGTATGCCGAATGTCATATGATCAGCAATTTTTGTGTCAGGAGTTCTTATAAGATCTTCAGTAATTATGTTTTCAGGAATAACTAAATCTTTTTGTAATCTATTCCATCTGAGTAATTTCAAAGAGTGGCAGCTTGAACAATAATTCATGTATAGACCAAGCCCCCTCTGCAAAGAATATGTATCATGTACATCTGAAGAGAAGTCATCACATTCTTCTAAGCTTCCGCACGCGTTTTCACCGGCAGAAAAACTATAACCACTCAAAAGAAAGAGAATTAAATATAATTTCTTCATAATCTGTCTGGCACTTCCAGTGTTTTTTCGTATTTAGTATATATAGGCATGAGGATAAATGGAGCAAAATAAAATACAGTGCATATTTGAGCTATCAAAGTTCTAAGCTCATTTACTGGCTTTGTTCCAAGATAACCTAAAGTTATGAATGAAGCTGCAAATAAGATCATAGCAATTTTACTATATATGCCTTTGTAACGTATGCTCTGAACATTTGATCTATCGAGCCATGGGACTACAAATAAGATTGCAATACTTGCTGCAAAAATTATAAAACCTAAAAATTTACTGGTAATACCAAGAAATGGTATTCCAAATGTAACTGCTCTTAATATTGAATAGAAAGGAGCATAATACCAAACAGGTGCAATGTGCTCTGGAGTTTTGAGAAAATTGGCTTCCTCGAAGTTAGGTTTTTCAATAAAGTATCCGCCTCCTGTAGGAGCAAAAAATACTATTGCAAAGAAAACTATAAAAAATACTCCTATTGCAGGTAAAGCACCAAAAGTCTTATAAGGGTGAAATGGCGCACCATCTAATGGCATACCTTTAGCATCTCTGTATTTTTCAATATCTACACCTTCAGGATTTCCTGCGCCAACTTCATGTAAAGCAAAAATATGAAAAACAACTAAAGCTATCATCAATAGTGGAACGACAACAACATGTAAGGCAAAAAACCTAGACAACGTTATGCCAGATAATACAAAGTCCCCTTGTATCCAAACCTGAAGGTCTGGTCCAATGAATGGAATTGCACCAAAAAGAGATAAAATTACATTTGCTGCCCAATATGACATCTGACCCCATGGCAAGACATAACCCAAGAATCCTTCTGCCATTAGCAGGAAAAGCAAGAAACAACCAAATAACCAAACAAGTTCTTTTGGTTTCTGATAAGAACCATATAAGAGCCCTCTAAACATGTGGAAATACATCAAGAAAAAGAATGCACTAGCTCCTGTGCTATGCATGTATCTCATCAACCATCCATATTCAACATCTCTCATAATATATTCAACGCTAGCAAAAGCACCTTCTTCAGTATTGGTGTAAAACATCATTAACCAGATACCTGTTATTACTTGAACCATAAACACAACCATCAAAAGAGCACCAAAGAGATAAAAAAAGTTAACTTTTTTTGGCACTGGATGTTTAGTTAAATGTCGTTCTAGGTTTTCTGTTACAGGCAGCCTTCTATCAAGCCATCCCATTATGGTATTTTTTTCTGTAGCCATTACGCAGGTTCTCCGATAATTAATGTATCACCATCAAAAGAATGTGGTGGTACCTCTAGGTTGATTGGTGCAGGAACTCCCTTGTAGACTCTTCCAGCAAGGTCAAACTTTGAACCATGACAAGGACAGAAAAAACCGCCTAACCATTCTTCATCCCATGCTTTGGGTTCTATTTCAGGGTGATATTTAGGTGCACAAGATAGGTGAGTGCAAACTCCTTTTAAAACTGTATATTTTTCATTAGAAGATCTAGCTACACCTTCAGAAAGTGCAGGATCTGTAACCCTATCATTTAATTTGGGAAGATTTTCTAATGCTTTCTGGGTTTGATGAACAACAAAAATTGGTGTTCTTCTCCATTCAACAACAGCCATTGCTCCAGGATCAAGTTTTGAGAGATCAAATTTAACAGATGCACCAAGAGCTTTTGCTTTTTCACTTGGATTCCATGCGCTCAAAAAAGGAACCGCAAAACCTGTTACAGTTACAGCTCCCATCAAGCCTGATGTAATCATTAGTGCTTTTCTTCTAGTGCTATCAACTTTGTGATTATTTGATAGATTAGAATCAAGTTCTGTTGAAATTTTATCTTCTGCTGTTATCTCACCTGTATACAATTCATTTTTCCATTGAAACAGAAGCCTTTCTGCTTCCTTTTTATCTGTTGTTTTGAGACTCTTTTTGTGAATTTCTCCATCGATATTTAAATATCCCCAATAAAAAGGTGATTTGTCTCTGGTATATAGAGACATTCCATCGAGAATATGAATGTGTTTTTTCCCTTGCTTATTTTTTGACATTTTGAACAGTTGGTTAGGTGTTCAAATTAGTGTGAATCCTATCCAATATATTCCTCTTAAATCTTTATGATCAGTATTATATATAGATTAATCCTAAAATAAAAAGCTTTTTAAAAAATAATCTTTAAAAATAATAATTTTGAACAAAAATTATAGTAAATTTGAAGGTGTTCAAAGACAGATTTATCTTTTAGAAAATTGTGGGCTCTTTCTTGCTTTCTTAAGACCAACTTTCTTTCTTTCTTTTACTCTTGAATCTCTTGTTAAATACCCAGCTTTTTTCAATTCTGCCCTGAGTTCTGGATCTTCTTCCAAAAGAGCTTTGGATATAGCTAGCCTTATAGCTCCAGCTTGCCCAAAAGAACCTCCACCTTGTACTTTTGCATCTACATCATATGCTTCTGCATTCTTGGTTAATACTAATGGTTGTCTAACAATCATTTTGGCTACGTCTCTACCAAAATATTCATCAATACTTTTTTTGTTTACAGTTACGACACCAGTTCCCTTTGTTAATCTAACTACTGCTGTTGCTTCTTTTCTTCTGCCAGAAATAGTATTCATTATTTTATCTCCTCAGGATTTTGAGCTTCATGAGGGTGAACCTCATCGTTATATACTTTTAATTTTTTAATTATTTGTCTATTTAATCTGTTTTTTGGCAGCATTCCTTTAACAGCATCTCTTATTACTTTTTCTGGGTTCTTATCCATTTGGTCTTGAAATGATATTTGTTTAATCCCACCAGGGAACCCTGAGTGTCTGTAATATATTTTATCGGTAGCTTTTTTTCCTGTTACTTCTATGTTTTTTGCATTAAGTAGAATCACAAAATCACCAACATCTGAGTTTGGCGTATATTCTGGTTTATTTTTTCCTCTTAATATATTTGCTACTTGCACAGATAATCTGCCAAGTTTTTTACCGGTACAGTCTACTATGTACCACTTTTGCTCAATATCTTGAGTTCTTAATGCTGTTGTTTTCATGTAATGCTCAAAGTTGACCCGCTATATATTAATATATTGGTAAGGGATTTGAAACATGAAAAACCTGTTTTTATTAATATTATTTTTTGGCATATTTTTTGGTGCACAGTTTGTTTATTTCGAAAATCGATTATCAGATCAAAAAGAAATAAATTTTGATGATGTCTCAGCTTCTATTGTCACAATTGAATCTATTAACAATAGAGGTAAAAGTTTTGGTTCAGGGGTAATTATTTCAGATGATGGCTATATCATTACAGCATTCCATGTGCTTTCTGGAAATCTAAGTACAGTTAAAATTTCGGGCAAATCATATTTAGCTAACCTTATAGGCTTTGATGAGTATGCAGATCTGGCAGTTCTAAAAATTAATGAACAAGATTTAAAGCATATAGAGTTCTCAGATGAGGAGGAATTAAAAATTGGACAAACAGTATATGCAATTGGAAATCCTTATAACCTTGGTACTTCTGTCTCAAGGGGAATATTAAGTGCAACAGGTAGGAATTTTGGTAACCCTTATCTAGACATCATTCAAACAGATGCTGCAATAAATAAAGGAAACTCCGGAGGTGCTTTAATTAATAGTAATGGTGAACTTATTGGATTGAGCACACTTATTGCATCTGCTTCAGGAGGTTCTGATGGTGTAGGTTTTGCACTGCCATCTGAAAAAGTTTTATCCATAACCAATGAAATCATTAAGTATGGAAAAGTTAACAGAGCTTGGCTTGGAGACTTCACTTTCAGAAGAGGATTTTTTACACCACTTAATAGTGCAAGTAGAATCCCAGCTTTATATGTTGTGGAGCTAAATAATAGCTCTAAATTTACTGATGGGCTCCAAGATGGTGACATAATTATTGGTATTAAAGGGGCGGAAGCTAGGTGGAATATTTTGCTAGCTTCAGTTAATAGTGTAAGTCCTGGAGAAGTTCTTGAACTGAAGGTTATCAGATCTGATGAGCAATTAGATTTGAAGCTTGTAACAAAAGAAAGACCTAATACACCACAGGCTCTCTAATAATTTCAGCTCCCAATTTATTTAGCTTTTCTTCAATACACTCATAACCTCTATCAATGTGATAAATATCATCTATTTGTGTTTTATTTTTTCCAACTAAGCCTGCAAGAACCAAACTAGCTGATGCTCTCAAGTCAGACGCACTCACATTAGCTCCAACTAGATTAGACACTCCTGAAATCAATGCTTTATTGTTATTTAAAGATATATCAGCTCCCATTTTTTTTAATTGACTAACATGCTGAAATCTATTCTCAAATACTGTTTCCTCAATGACACAACTTCCTGATGCTATAGAATTTAACGTCATAAATTGTGCTTGCATATCAGTCGGAAAACCTGGGAATGGTTCAGTAAAAATATCTTGTGCTTTGATATCTGATGAAGTTGCATCAACTTCAACATAATCTTCTCCAATATCTACTTTAACGCCCATACTAATGAGCTTTTGGCTAATAATATCAATAGTATTCGGATTAATTTTGTTAACTTTTACATGTCCATTTGTAATTGCACCTGCAACTAGATAAGTACCCGCTTCTATTCTGTCAAATAATACATTCCATCTATTTGCTTTAAGATTTGATACACCTGTTATAGAAATATTAGATTCACCGGCTCCCTCAATCTTTGCTCCACAGCTATTTAAATAATTTGCTAATTCAACAACTTCTGGCTCCTTCGCACAATTGCGTAAAACTGTTACACCATCTATAAGTGTAGCTGCCATCATTAAGTTTTCTGTCCCAGTTACTGAAACCTTTGGGAAATCAAAATCAATTGGATTAAGTTTATTTGCTTCTAGATAAATGTATTTAGAATCAGAGGTAATCTTAGCACCCATCTGTTCAAGACCAGCTAGGTGAAAGTCAATTGGTCTTGTGCCAATATCACAACCGCCTGGTTGAGAAATTTTAGCTTTTCCGTATTTAGCTACTAATGGCCCCATCACTAATATTGAAGCTCTCATTGTTTTAACCAGTTCATACCTTGCTTCCGGTAGAATGATATTAGATGAATTAATTTCAATGAAACCATCCTCATGGAAATTAATGTTTGATCCCATTGAATTAAGTAATTCAAGCTTTGTAGTAATGTCTTGAAGATGGGGTAAATTTCCTATAAAAGCAGAGTCATCTAATAAGATTGTAGAGGCTAATATTGGAAGGCCAGCATTTTTTGCTCCAGAGCAATCAATTTCACCAGATAGATGATTGCCTCCCTTAATTATTAATCTTTCCATTTATTTTAAAAAGTTGTGGGCTTCCAAGATTCTATAGCATCATCAAGATTAGAGTTATTTTCTATATAAGCATCTTGGAATTGGTTTCTAAATGTTAAACCCAAGTTTATTCCATCAATAATTATATTTACTATTCGATAATCTCCAAGATTATTCTTATAAACAGTAAATTTTGTTACAAAAGAGCTCGAATCAGAATAGAAATTCATTGAAACTTCAAAAGTCTTTTTATTCACTTTTATATCCTCATCAGTTTCTATTTGATAGTTATCAAATTCTAAAAGTGTTGTTACATATGTATCCAAAAGTAGTTTCTTTGTTCTTTCTTCGAATAATTTTTTTTGCTCTTCCGTGGCTGAAGCATAAATTTTTGATGAAAGAATTAATCTTGAAACCACTTTTACATCAACCATTGGCTCCCAAATTGCTTTTAACCTATCTTTGAATGCTTCTGGATCTTCATCATATTTTGAACCTTCTTCCTTTATTATTGTCAAAAAGTACTGACCATTAGAGTCTATAAATTTATAAAGTTCAGGAATTTTATCTGCATTAATAAATTGAGATAAAAGAAGAACAAATAAAATTTTTGATGAAAAAAATCGTATCATGTGTAGATTATAGTTTGAAATGAAAAAAAATATTTTCCAAAAAGAAGCAAAAAAAGCGTTTTTAATAGAATTAGACGAATTAAAGGCCTTTTCTGAGTCAAAAAACTTCAATGTTGAAGAATTATGCTCAAATATTTTTAACTGTAAGGGGAAGGTTTTTATAACTGGTGTTGGGAAATCAGGGCATATAGCTAATAAAATTGCTGCCACTTTATCAAGCACCGGAACTCCATCTTTTTTTATTCACCCAGCAGAAGCATTGCATGGCGATCTTGGAATGATTGAGAAAAAGGATGCCATTTTAGCAATCTCTAAATCAGGAGAGAGTAAAGAAATATGTGATCTTATTCCTGCCATTAAATTAAAAAAAATAGACCTTTACTCAATAACTGAAAATGTTAATTCAACTATAGCTAAAGCATCAAAAACACACATATTAGTGAAAGTAAAAAGAGAGGCATGTCCAAATGACTTAGCACCTACGTCTAGTACAACAGTAACTCTAGCACTCGGTGACGCAATAGCAGTAGCACTTTTGAAAGCAAAAGGGTTTACTTCTGAGGATTTTGCAAAATCGCACCCAGGAGGAAAGCTTGGAAAAAAACTTACTCTGAGAGCAAGAGACCTAATGGTTCCTATTAATAGAGCTGCAGTTGTAAATACCACTGATACGATTAAAGATTTAATCTTTGAAGTTTCTGAAAAAAAACAAGGCATTGCATTAGTTAAAAAAGGTAAAAAGGTTGTTGGGGTCTTTACTGATGGTGACTTGAGAAGACAACTCAAGAAGAATATACAAATTGATAAAGTTGAATTAAGTACGGTAATTGCGAAAAAATTTAAAACTGTTAAATCAAGTGACTTGGTAGTAGAAGCAGCTAAAATGATGAAAAAATTTAAAGTCTATACTTTAGTTGTAGAGGAAAACAAAGATATTGTAGGCATCTTATCAATGCATGACATATTGGAAGCAAATGTTTTATAAGCTACTTTTTTTATTATTTATTTCTTTGAGTGCCTTTTCTCAAGAATATGAGATTACATCTGAGAATATAGAAATAAATACAGACCTGAACACTATCAGCTATGAAAATAAAGTTTTCTTCAGCTCTGAGAATATAAAATTCTCTGCAGACAAACTAAAACTTAACCAGAATAATGATTCTTTCACTGCCACAGGTATGCCAATAAAAATAGTTTTTTTTGATGGGTCTGAATTTATTGAAGGTGAAGCAGAAATTATAGAAATAGACTCGGAGAGACTTGTGCTTTCAAAAAATGTTTCTGTGATTAAATCTGGAAATAAAATTAATTCAGAAAAAATGGTTGTTAAACTGAAAAAGAATGATAAAAGCTGAGAAAATAAGCAGATCTATAAATTCTAAATTACTATTTAAAGATATATCTTTCGAGTTACCTAATAATAGAATTACAGGTCTATTAGGTGCAAATGGTGCTGGAAAAACAAGCCTTTTTAAAGCGCTTGCAGGTTTAACAAAAATAGATAATGGAACCTTGAGCTTTTTTGGGAAAAATCTTAACTCTATGAGTCTGGAAGAAAGATCAAATTCAGGACTGAACTATGTACCACAAGAAAATTCTCTCTTTGATGATTTGACGCTTAAAGAAAATTTGCAAGCAGTAGTAGAGTTAAAATACAAGAAAATATCAAAGGAAAAATCTTCTCAAATAGAGGAATTGCTAAAAAAAATGAGTTTGGAAGATAAAGCACACAGTCAAGCAAAGTTTCTTTCTGGTGGTGAAAAAAGAAAAACAGAAATACTTAGATCAATCTTATTGGACGCTAAATTTATTTTGCTTGATGAGCCATTTGCTGGTGTTGATCCTATATCTGTTGAAGAAATCATTAAAATGCTCAAAGCTTTCAAGGAAAATATAGGAATATTTATTAGTGATCATAATTTTAGAGATGTTATAAATGTTTGTGATGAAATAATTCTTTTAAATCAAGGTGAAGTCTTATTAAAAGGCACTCCTAATCAGGTTAAAAATGATCCAGTCGCTAAAAAGTTATATTTTGGCGAGCTGAATTAAGCGTTTTTCTTGTAGAATAGCCCAATGGCTAACGAAAATTTAGATAAACGATTTGAACTGATACAAGAAACATTCTCAAATCCAGAATTTAAAACAAAACTTGGAAGAATTTTAAGTGAAATGACTCCAAGTGAATTAGCTTATGTAATTGAATCATCTCCTCCTCATGAGAGAAAAATTATCTGGGATTTGATCCAACTTGATACCGAAGGAGAGGTTTTAGGTGAATTAGATGAGAGTCTAAGAGAAGATTTATTGGCAGGCATGAATCCTGAGGAAATTTCTGCTGCAATTAGTGATCTTGAAGTAGATGATCTAGCTGATATTCTTCAAACTCTTCCAGAAAAAATGACAAATGAAGTTTTGTCCTTAATGAATTCAAGAGATAGAGGAAGGGTAGAGAAAATTCTTGACTACCCAGAAGAATCAGCAGGCGGTCTCATGAATACTGATGTTATTACTGTTCGTGCAGAAAATTCTATTGAACTGGTAATGAGATATCTAAGGTTTCTAAAAGAATTACCTCAAAATACTGATGATATCTATGTTGTATCAAAAAAAGATGAATATCTTGGAATACTTCCAATAACAAAAATTTTAACTTCTGATCCAAATTTAACTGTAAGAGAGGTAATGGATACCGAATTTAGCCCTTTAAGCATAGAGAGTGATCAAATTGATATTTACAACCAATTTAAAACTAAAGATTTATTTTCAGCTCCTGTAGTAGATGAAAATAACCATTTATTGGGGAGAATTACAGTTGATGACATTATAGAAGTAGCAGCAGATGAAGCAGAACAAGACTTTATTGGTTTTGCGCAGATCGAAGAAGATATTTTTGCATCACCAAAGAAATCTATTCGAAATCGTCTTCTGTGGTTGTCGATAAATTTGCTGACAGCAATAATAGCTGCTTTCTCTATTAGTATTTTTGAAGATGTAATACAGCAGGTTGTATATGCTGCAATATTAATGCCGATTGTTGCAAGCATGGGGGGAATCGCAGCAACCCAAACATTAGGGATATATATTAGAGCTGAAGCAATGCGGCAATTAAATAGAAAAAATCTGCGCTACCTCTTTAGGAGAGAGTTTATTGTTGCTCTAGCTAATTGTGTTGTATTTTCTTTAGCAATATATGCCATAACATCTTTTTGGTTTGCAGATTCATCTCTTTCTCTGGCAATAGCTCTTGCAATGATATTTAATCTGCTTGCTGCTGCCATTTTTGGCTTTTTATTTCCTCACCTTTTAAGAAAATTTGGATATGACCCTGCTATTGCTGGAGGTGTAGTGATTACTACATTTACAGATATCATTGGGTTTGTAAGTTTTCTTGGAATAATTAGCTTTCTTATTGCCTAGTCTCAATAGTTAAATTTTCTACGCTACCTGAAATACCATATTTTGTTTCTGTAATTTGATTAATTCCATCTTCAAGAACTCCTGTTACAACAACTGCGCCTGCCGCAGCTGGAAAGCCACCTAATATAGCAACATACCATGGTATATTTTGAGAAAGTGTAGAGTTAAAGCTCATCTCTAAATCAAAAGTATCAAAGGACTCTAGCTCAGAAGAAATAGTGCCTACTATCTCTGCATCACCAACATCAAAATTTAAATTTAAATTACTAATGTTTGCGTACCCAGCGCTATCTGCAAAAAACTCTCCAGAAAGAGAATTTATAAAAAAGTTATTTTGATCTAATTTATCAAAATCTGCATTTAAAATATTTACTAATCTAGATCTTATGTCTATCAAAGAGAGAACTCGTAAAGCATCAATAGTAAACGTTGAATCAGTATAAGAAATATCTTTACCTGAGACCTTGACCAATCCACCATAACTCATATTGGTGTCTTTAAAGTTTATGTAGCTATTACTGAATGAGAGATTGAATTCTGTAAACTCAAGGTTCGAGTCACGGGCTGGATTTTCACTACTATTCAAAAGCCCAAAATTTGCATTTAGATTACTTAATTCCATATCATTGAAATTAAATTCAAAAGAACTTTTTTGGGTGTTTTCTAGAGAAAAGTAATTTGAATTAAATTCACTTGGATATATTTTAAAACCACCATTAATAGTTTCGTAATTATCTAGAATATTGAAATCAAAATATATTTCATCTGCATTTAGAAGAATTCTATTCTTATTGAAAGATACATTGAAATCAGAGTCTAAGGTAGGTATTTTTCCATCTATGCTTTTTAAAATACCTTCATCATTAAACTGGACAGTAAAGTTATCATAATCATTTAGCACTAATTTATAATTAGCATCATCCATTAATTTTCTAGATAAAAAAACCTTTCCGAGATCGAAATCAGTTAGCTTTAAACCATCTCCAAAAATTCTTAAAGAACTATTATCGATGTAGAAATTGGTAGATTTGGTTGCTAAATCTAATCCAGATACCTTTAAAGAGCCATCTTGTGCCTTCATTACTACATTAAAATTTGAGTCATTACCAAAATCTGTAAAAGAAAGCAGTAAATCTAAATTGCTTGTTTCAAAATTAGAATTTTCTAAAAAAAGCTTTACATTATCTGCAGTTGAAGGAATCAGATTGATGACATCGCTTTGATTTCCCTTTACCCATAACTCCAGCAAAAAAGAATCATCATATTTAAAAGATGATTTTATGTTTTTAATTCCATCACTGGCTGAAAGTTTAGCAAAGGGGATAGAGAAATCATTATTTAGGTCAATCTCTATATAACCCTTCAGATTCTTAAACTCACTTGGGGCATCATAAAATGTAAAATCAATAAGAACTTCATTTGAATCAACATTCAAGAAAAGCTTATTTTCTGAAAAATATCCTCTGCCATTAAATTGATCTAATGAATTGATGCTTCCAGGCAGATCTATGCTCAAATCATTAAATGCAAAGCCAATTTCTGCTGCTTGAGAAAGAAAATTATTCAGTTCCAATCTTTTGAATTCAATGTTTCCAGCTTTTAAATTAGTTATTGATAGTTCATTTATATAGATATCAGGTTGTATGGCTTCATCAGTGGACGACTCATCATTGAGTTTTACTTCACTATTATAAAGTTCAAGACTTGGAATATAGATTACTTTTCCAATGAGTGAATTAAGAAAGTTGATTTCTAGATTAATTCTATCGCCTGAAAAATTTGCTGCTCCTAAAAAAGAGAAGCCTTCAATATCAACCCTCATTCCTAGCAAACTTGGTTCAATTGAAATATCTTCAAATTTTATATTTTCCCCAAATAATAGTTTAGATGTCTGTTTGGATCCAAAATCTGTTGTTAGAAATAAGCAAAAGGAATAAAAACTTATGATCAGGATTGCAATTACATATAAGAAAAGCCTTATTGGCCAAATTAAATATTTTTTAACCATTTTTGTCTCTGGTTTATGAAAATAAGTGTCCATACTAATGAGTTAAGTAAGGGATTAAGCAAAATTCTAATATTCATACCATCAGCGTAGCTATTGCTCATGAAAAGCATAATATTTAAAGCAAGAGAGATAGAGCTTATTAAAATTATTTGCTCTAGGAGCGACCTCTGAATCCATTTTAATGTAGAGAAGTTAAGGTATAACCCAATAATTCCAAAGGTTATGGTATATGGCAAAGTTACATTACTGAAAAAAAGATCTATCAGAAAACCTTTAAATATAAAAAAATATATATTTGGTATTTTCTTCACAAAAGTAGTCATTACTAATGTATTTATTAAAAAAATATCAGGTGTAATTGACCAAATACTGGATGCTAAGAAAATCTGATTAATGATGACTAGTACAAAAAGACTCAAATATCTAAATAGCTCATTCATGCAGAATCACCTTCTTATCAATAGATTGAAATGGATCAAAAAATAGCTGTATTTCTAAATTTTGTTGAAAAATATTTGAATCAGCATTTGAGATATTAATCAATCTTCCAACTATGAGGCCTTGAGGGTATATTCCATCAAAGCCAGTTGTAAAAAAAGTATCGCCCTTGCTATAACTAACAGCTTTTGACTCATTATTGCAATTGATTAATCTTCTCTTTCCTGAGCCTTTAGCAATGCAATAAAAACCATTAATATTTTTTATTGAAATATACTCCTCAGGATCACTTAAAAGTCTCACTTCTATTTCATTGCTAGAAATATTTTTTGTCTTTCCAACAGCAAAACTGCCATGAGACACAGCAAAAATTCCACTGATGATTGTCTCAGGATTATTGAGATAGACCCTATGCTTATTACAACAGGTGAAATTCATTTGATCAAAAGAATTAATATGCAGCTCAGCATCACTTTTTTCTGAAAATATTAAATTAGAGTAAGAAGTTGAATTTTCTAGAGACCTTATCTTAAGTTCACTTTCATAGATATCATTTTGTAGTTTAATTATCTCTTCTTCTAAAGAAGCAATTCTTTGATTCTCAAACTCTTGATATTCTTGCAAAATTTGTGAAATGAATTGTTGAGGTACGTTTAAAAATTTTACTAATAACCTTTGTGATTTTTCATTAAGTTTAAAAGCATCAGATAGATATATAAGAAGGCAAGCAAAAATAAAAGCTAGCAGAATTAATCTTATTTTCTTCTGAATTGGAAGAATGTTTGATGACATTACTCTTCAGCAAATAGGTCGAAATCTTTGTCCATTAGGCCAAGCGCAATACCACCACCTCGTGCAACACAAGTTAATGGGTCATCAGCAACTCTAGTAGGTATGCCAGTAGACTGCTCAATCAATGTATCTAAACAATGCAATAATGCACCACCCCCAGTCAGAACGATACCATCTTGAGAAATATCCGCTGCAAGCTCAGGTGGTGAAAGTTCAAGAGCTGTTCTTACAGATCTAACAATTGCAGATGTTTGATTTTCTAGCGCCCTAAAACCATCCTCTTTTTGGAATACGACTAGTTCTGGTATACCTTCTGCAAGGTTTCTTCCTCTAAACTCATAAGGCTCAAAATCTTTTTTGCAATTTAATGTTGCACAACCAACCTGAAGTTTTATTAGTTCAGCAGTTGATTCTCCAATTACTACTCCAAATTTTCTTCGCACATATGTCTGTATGGCTTCATCGAATTTATCCCCTCCAACTTTAAGAGATTCAGAGTATACAATCCCATTCAAAGATAAAATTGCAACTTCAGAGGTTCCACCACCAATATCAATAACCATACTTCCTCTCGGCTTATCAATCTCTACACCTGCTCCGAGTGCCGCTGCAATTGGTTCTTCTATAAGTTTTACCACACTTGCTCCTGCAGATAATGCCGATTCTCTTATCGCTCTTTTTTCAACTTGAGTTGCTTTAGATGGAACACAGACTAGAACTCTAGGACTAGGAGAAAGAATAGAATTATTTGAAACTTTTTTTATAAAATGTTGGAGCATTTTTTCAGTGACATTAAAGTCAGCGATAACCCCGTCTCTTAAAGGTCTTATTGCTTCCATTTGCCCAGGTGTTCTCCCAAGCATTTTTTTAGCATCATGACCTACAGCTACAACTGTTTTTTGACCACTTCTTTCTTGTATTGCTACAACTGACGGCTCATCCAATACTATGCCATCATCTTTTGTGTAAATTAAAGTGTTCGCCGTACCCAAGTCAATGGATATATCATTTGAAAAAAGACTGCGTAAAAACTTAAACATTTCTAATATATCTCTATAATATTCAGAATCTTATAGAATAAGGCTTTTAATGGATAAAATCGAGATAAAAAATCTTTTATTTCTTGCACGAATCAGTGCTGATGAAAAAGAACACACTAAAATCATTGAAAAATTGAAAAATACTTTCAATTTAATAGATGAAATGCAAGATTTAGACCTTTCTGATTTAGAGCCCTTAAATAATCCTCTAGAACTAAATAACGTCTCTAGAGAAGATGTTAATAATGATAGAAATTCAAAGGCTGATTTTCTTGAGAACTCACCAGAATCTGATGAAGATTACTTTTTGGTACCCAAGATAATAGAATGAATTTCAAAGAACAGAGAGATAACTTTAGAACAAAAAAAGTTTCTGCTAAAGAAGCAGTTCAAGAATCAATAAAAAAAGTTAATGGCGATAATTTAAATATTTTCATAAATACTTTTCAGACGGAAGCCCTAAAACAAGCTGAGTACATAGATAATAATTTTGATAAATTTAAGAATGCTCCTTTATCAGGAATACCAATAGCTCACAAAGATATTTTTTGCACTAAAGGCTTGCCGACAACTTGCGGATCTAAAATGTTGGAAAATTTTGTTCCACCATATGATTCAACAGTAATTCATAACTGTAGTGAAGCTGGCTCAGTGATGGTTGGCAAAACTAATATGGATGAGTTTGCTATGGGTTCTTCAAATGAAACAAGTTTTTTTGGTCCAGTCTCTAACCCATGGAACCCTGATTTAGTTCCAGGAGGCAGTTCAGGTGGTGCAGCAGCATGTGTTGCAGCCAATATCACTTCTATTTCAACAGGAACTGATACTGGAGGCTCTATAAGGCAACCAGCAGCCCTTTGTGGAATCACGGGCCTGAAACCTACATATGGTTTGGTTTCAAGATGGGGAATGATTGCTTTCTGTTCGAGCATGGATCAAGCTGGACCCTTTTCCAGAGATGCTTTTGGTTGTGCAGCATTATTGGATGCAATGGCATCTTATGATAGTAAAGACTCAACATCTACAAAAAGACCGGACAAAAATTTTGAAAAGCTGCTAACTGAAGATTTTGGTTCATTAAAAATAGGAGTAATAAAAGATATTGATAATTTTGGCATTAATTCAGATGTAATGCAGTCTTATGAAGCTTCTAAAACTGTTATTTCTGGATTAGGCCATGAGCTTAAAGAAGTTGATTTTTCAGAGCTATCTTCTGGAATATGTTCGTATTATGTAATAGCTCCTGCTGAATGCTCCTCAAATTTATCCAGATTTGATGGTGTTAAATATGGTCATAGAGCTAGTGATCAAAAAGATATTTCTAAACTTTATATGGAAACAAGATCAGAAGCCTTTGGTGATGAAGTTAAAAAAAGAATATTGATAGGAACACATGTTCTATCGGCTGGTTTCTACGATGCATATTACTTGCAAGCCCAAAAAGTAAGAAGAATGATCAAAAATAAATTTGAAAACATCTTCAAAGATGTTGATCTAATTTTTATGCCAACAACTTTAGACCAAGCATTTGAAAAAAATAGAGAATCTAACGACCCTAATAGAATGTACAAAGAAGATTTGCTTACTATTCCTGCAAATTTAGCAGGTTTGCCTGCTATTTCTTTTCCCAATGGCTTTAAAAATAACCTACCAATTGGTGGACAATTTGTAGGGAATTATTTTAGTGAAGATTTGTTACTTGCCACTACTCATAAAATACAGGAGGTGTCAGATTGGCACAAAATGACACCTTAATTAAAGGTTGGCAACCAGTTATAGGGCTTGAAGTTCATGTTCAACTTATGACTAATACCAAACTTTTTTCTCCAGCAAAAAATAAATTTGGAGAAGACGCAAATACTCTTGTAGATCTTATTGATATGGGTCTACCAGGAGTTTTACCAGTTTTGAATGAGGGAGCTATGAAACAAGGCATAAAGTTTGGTTTAGCGACTTCAGCTAAAATTGCAAAAACAATGATTTTTGATAGAAAAAATTATTTTTATCCAGATCTTCCAAAAGGCTATCAAATAACACAACTACATTTTCCTATTGTTAAGGATGGGGTTGTTGACGTAAATGGGAAACAAATTCGAATTCATCAAGCACACTTAGAAGAAGATGCTGGAAAATCGATGCATGACAAATATGACAATAAATCAGTTATTGATTTAAATAGATCAGGGGTTCCATTACTTGAAATAGTTTCTGAACCAGACATAAGGTCTGCAGGAGAGGCAGTTGATTACCTGAAAAAGATTCACCAAATAATTACTTATCTTGATATCTCAGATGGCAATATGTCACAAGGGTCTATGAGGTGTGATGCAAACATTTCTATTATGAAGCCTGATGCTGAAGAGTATGGAACTAGAGCTGAAATCAAGAATATAAACTCATTTAAATTTGTTGAGAAAGCGATTAATTTTGAAATTAAAAGACAAATTAAATTAATAGAAAATGGTGGAGTAGTTGAACAGGAAACCCGTTTATATGATTCAGTAAAAGATGAAACCAGATCTATGAGAACAAAGGAATTTGCAAATGATTACAGATACTTTCCATGTCCAGATTTAGTGCCAACAAATATATCAAGCGATCTTATAGAAGAAGTTAGGAAAGCTATGGATGAATTGCCTGAAGAGAAAGAGGCAAGATTTAGATCTGAGTACAATTTAGGAGATTATGAGGCACAGGTTTTATGTGCGGAAAAAACAACAGCAAATTTCTATGAAGAAGTGTGCAAAGTGACAGATCCAATTCTTTCTGCAAAATGGATTATTGGCGAAGTGAATGCCCTTTTAAATAAACATGATGTTTCACTAAATGAATCTAATATCAATTCAGAGAACTTCTCTAATCTAATTCTAAAAATTAAAGATGGGACAATCTCTGGAAAGATTGCAAAAGAAGTATTGGAAGAAATGTGGGAAGAAGGCTCAGATCCAATCGAGATAATTAAATCCAAGGGCCTTGAACAGATTTCAGATGAAGGAGAATTGGAAACAATAGCTCAAGCTGTTATAGACAATAATTCTAGCCAAGTTGCAGCCTATAAGTCAGGAAAAGATAAGTTATTTGGTTTTTTTGTTGGTCAGGTAATGAAAGAGACACAAGGCAAAGCAAACCCAGGTGCAGTAAATGAAATACTTAAAAAATTGCTTGCTAATTAGTGAATTCTTAAAAGATCAGTTGCAACTTCAATATCTCCATCATAATACTTTGCTACTTCCATTTTAATTTGTGATTCAGTAGCACCCCAATAAAGAATATGAGAAAGAACAAGCTTCTTGGGCTTTATTTCATAAGCTATTTTGCCAAGTTGTTCAGGACTTGTATGGTGTGCAGCGTGATATATTTGCCAATCAGGTGTTTTTTTTAAAAAACCGGCTTCTGAAAAAACCTCATGTACCAGTATGTCAGCACCCTTAGATTTTTCTATAAGCTTACTTGATGGAGCTGTATCTCCAGAAAAAACTATTTTTAGATCGCTTGTCGTGACAACAAAACCAAATGATTTTTCTAAATCACCATGGGTATTTTTGAAAGCTTCTAATCTTATTTCTTGGTTTTCGTAAACATACCCATCATAAATTTCAAAAAATTCATATTTGTAACCAGTACTATTCTGAGGTTGAGTGCCATTAATCCGGTAATTAATGTCAAAAGCGTAAGCATCTATTATATTTTTTGCCATCAAATCTAATTCTTTAGGGCCATGAAGTTTAAGGCTTTTAGTTTTGCCCATTATCCAAGGTGTGATTATTAAGTCACTTAGACCGAGAGTATGATCTGAGTGCATATGTGTAAGAAATGCATGCTCAATGCTTGTAGTATCAACTTCAAGATCGCCGCCCCACTCTGTGGTTAATCCAGCAAAATTACGAACCACTCCAGCTCCAAAATCAATGAGATATGGAGTTTTATCAACCATTATTAAATATGAAGATCCTCCTCTATCTGGATCAGGGTTGGGTGTTCCTGAGCCAAGAACAAAAACTTTTGTTTCTGCCTCTAGACCCAAAATAAAAAACAATAAAAAAAATAATCTAATCATTTATAGTAAAAATACCAATTCTATCTGATTTGTAAGAGCCTAGTATAAGTTCATCTTTGAATGGATAGACTACTGATAAACCTCCAAAAGCTGTATCTCCAAAATTATATTCTTTGATTAGGTTCAAGGATTTATCAGTCGCAATTACTGAAAAGGGTGTAGCACATTGTATTTGAGATGGATCCATACATGACAAGCCACCAAGATCTGTATTTTGAACAGCTATCCATAATTCATCTCCTTTTGCGATAATATTATCTGATCCACCTTCAAGATAATTTCTGAATTTAAAATTTTTTCTTTTGCCATTCTTAATTGAAGCTACGGTTCCATTCATCCTAAAACTTATGAATAATGTTTCTCCAATTATTTCAATACCATTTGGCCATGCCCCTTGTGAATGTTCCACAATATTAAATCCACTCATTTTATTCCACTCATAAACGTAGCCTGTATCCCATTCAAAAGTATTGTAAATTTCCAATTTTGAGAAATCCCAATCCTTGTCATATTGATGAGTAGCGTAGAAACTTCCAAGATCATCTTTGATCACTACATCATTAAAATAAGTATTTTCTCTAGGAGCTTCAACACAACCAATCCAGAATAAAGTTCTTTTGGGATCGTCAGAAAATACAATGTCGTCATTAAAAAATAAAAAGAACTCTATTCTATCTATAACCTCATGGTTAATGACAGCGAGCAAATGAGCTTCTTCAAGAAATGGACTGAAGTTATTTGTTTTTTTTAATGAAATTTTTTTATGGGTGTCTATACCATGAGGGTAAAATTGTTTGTAAGGCTTACAACCTTCTTCACCGATACCAAGACCACTTTCTTCTATAAATTTGACTTCATAGTCTTCAATCTTTTTTGTCTTTAGGTCTAATCTTGATATTATTCCAGTCTTTGTTGAACCCTCATTTAATTCAGCAAGCCCAGCAAACTGAGAAATAATTAATGCATCTTCACCTGGTATTTCAGCAAAATCTTCAGGATTTTGTAAGTTGCAAATTAATTGAAGTATACCTTTTGATAAACAGTTATCTTTATTTTCATACTCTGGAGCAAAAGATTTTAGAATAGGATCAAGTGACAGCAGCCCTACAAAAATAATTAGAGCTACTGCTGCCAGTATTTTTAAAAGAATCTTATACAAATATCATTGCAAGATTTTCAGCAACAAAACCTGGTTTTTCCTGGCCCTCTATTTCTAGCTCTATTCCAAATTTCATTAGCCATCTGCCGCCGCCTTTCTCTGTTACTTCAAGCAGTGAGCTGTTATATCTACATTTTGAGTCAACAGGAACTGGACTTATAAACCTGATCTTATCGTACCCATAATTCATGGCCATTTTTGTTCCTTCGACAGGTATTGAAGTCTCATAACCTTTTCCAACCGATAAAGAAAGCATTAAGGCACCATGTGCAATAGTACTACCAAATATTGGCGCAGCTTTCTCTGGATCAACATGAATAAACTGAGGATCGTCGGTTACATCTGCAAATGTATTTATCATTTCTTGATTTACCACAAACCATGATGTGCTTTGTGACTTACCAATTTCTTTATGTAAGTCTTCTGGTTTAATTGCTTCCATAATTTTTCTCCTATTTCATTAAATGGTCTTTGAACTGTTCTCTCAGTTCAATCTTCAGGACTTTGCCTGTTGCTCCAATTGGTAGCTCCTCTACGAAAACAATATCATCTGGCTTCCACCACTTTGCTATCTTATCTTCTAGAAAAGCATAAATTGAATCTTTGTCTTTCTTTTCATTTGCTGGAACTACTAATAACACTGGTCTTTCATCCCACTTTGGATGAGCAACTCCAATTACACATGCTTGCATCACATCAGGATGCCCTTGAGCAGCATTTTCTAAATCTACTGAACTTATCCACTCCCCGCCTGATTTGATAACATCTTTTGCCCTATCAACTATGGTCATATAACCTTCAGGATCTATTGAGGAAATATCACCTGTGTCAAACCAACCATCTGCATCAACAGCATCAGCATCATGTTTGTAGTATCTTTTATTAATCCAAGGCCCTCTTATCATTAACTTACCGTAAGCTTTACCATCTTCTGGAAGTGTTTTTCCCTCATCATCAATAATTTTTAACTCAACTCCATAAATAGGCTTGCCTTGTTTGGTTTGAAGCTTATACATTTCATCTTTAGACATTTTTTCCATAGCTTTAGTCTTAATATTTGCTGTTGCTAATGGACTTGTTTCTGTCATACCCCAACCTTGTACAACATTAATATTATGTTCTTCATCAAATTGTTTAATCATGGAATAAGGCACAGCCGAACCGCCAATAAGTGTCTGTTTTACTGTATTAAGCTTAATATTGTTTTCTTTACAATAATTCAGCAAGCCAAGCCAAATTGTTGGAACTCCAAATGCTAAAGTTACATGTTCTTTTTCAATTAATTCTACAAGCGCTGGACCATCCATTCCCATTCCAGGCAAGACTAACTTAATACCATTCATTGCGCCTATATATGGCAAACCCCAACCCATTACATGGAACATTGGAACTACCATTAATATTGAGTCATCTTTATCAAGCCCTAACCCATTAGCAGAAGATCCAGCCCAGGTATGCAGCAAAGTTGACTTGTGTGAATAAAGAACTCCTTTAGGATTGCCAGTTGTTCCAGAGGTGTAACATAAACCGCATGGTGCATCCTCATCTAATTCTGGCCATGAATATGATTCATCTCCATCTTCTATAAATTCTTCATATGAAATTACGTTCTTTAATTTTGTTTCAGGCATTTCTTCTTTAGAACAAAGAAGTATGTATTTTTCAACTGTTGGACAGTTATCTTGAAGCGCTTCCAATAGTGGTGCGAAAACAGTTTCTAAAAATATCAGCCTATTTTCAGCATGATTTATGATGTATGCAATCTGCTCAGGATGTAATCTAAAATTGATTGTGTGCATAACGGCACCCATACCTGAAATGCCGTAATACATTTCCATATTTCTGTATGTATTAAGTGCTAATGATCCAACATTTTGACCGTGCTTTATGCCATAAGATTCTAATGATGAGCCTAATTTTTTTGCTCTTTTTGCAACTTGTCCATAATTTGATTTGACTATCTCCCCAGTCAAAGCTCTAGATACGATTTCTACATCTGGAAAAATTCTTTCTGCATAGTCAATTAAGCTGCCTATGTTCTGTTTCCATTCTTGCATATTACTCATAATTTAATTACTCCCAATTTTTTAAATTATGAAGATAAGGATACCATTCATTTTTAAGAGGGTGAAACCATGTAAACATAATTTTATGAATTTTATCTTTATCTTCTTTTTTTAAATTTACTTTAACTTTTGGATTAAAAAGGCTTATTTGCTCAATTAATCTTTCATCAACTCCATGTTTAAGCAAGATTTCTTCATAAGAAGTTTCTTTTTGAGCATAAAATGATCCCAACATATCGACTATTAGATTATCAGTTCTTGGCATTCCAGTTAGGTTTACCAGATAACAGTTTTTTGAAGAGATAAACTCATGCTCAAGGTGATCAAAAAAAGAAAAGTTTAATTTCTTTGGGCATGAATCAACAGTAAAATAATTATCCCAAATAGCTATGTTGCTATTAGAAAAATTTTGTAGCTGTTCTTGACTTGAACTATTTATCTTCTCACTTATTACTCTTTGCCCTGTCCAGAAAAAATCCTCATGCCTAGGAAAATGCTCAATAAATTCTTTAAAGTATTCTTGATGAGCCAAGTTTTTATCTATTAGCTCTGCAGCATAAACAGTTGGACAGAAATCGAAATATAAATTGGGAAATTCATCTTTGATAACTTTATAGATTTCGATTTGATCAAAAAAGGAAAAATTTTCTTCAATATCATCAAACAAAATAGAAAAGAATTTTATTCCTAGGTCAGAAAAATTTTTAACCTTCTTTTTCAGCGCTTCTAAGTTATTTTTTTTAATAGGTGCAAGACCAAGACCAACTTCGACATCCATTTTTTTTGAGAACTCCAAAAAATCATCAAAATCTTTAAGCCAGTTTTCAGTGTGATCAATATCTATATGTGAACGTAAGAACGGATCTTCTTTTGGAGCATATAAATAAAAATTTAAGTTGCTCTCACTCAAGCTTGATATTATTTTTTTTCTCTGCTCAAAGGTCGGTATTTTGCCATAATAACCTTCAACAATTCCTATTCTTCTCATTTTATTTTTTTCAATTATTTAAAACCAACAATAAACCTATTTATTCCATTAAGGTCTTTTATTAATTCTATCTTTTTATAGGAATTATTGAGCATTTTTTGTTTAAGAGCTTCTTCTTGTCCAATTCCATGCTCAAGCATTATTGCCCCGTTGTCTTCAAGATAAGTAGAAGCTTCATCAATAATCCTTTCTAAATCAGATAAACCATTTTGTTTAGATATTAAGGCTGATCTTGGTTCATGCTTAAGACTTTCATCCAATGCCTCATTTTCTGAAATGTATGGAGGATTGGTAACTATCAAATCATAAGTTTCATCTATATTTGAGAACCAATTAGAGATTTTAAAATGAACTGGATTCTTAGTTTGTTTATTATTGGTTTCAGCTACCTTTAAAGCATTCTCATACTTATCGACTCCTGTAACTTTTGATGCAGAAAGTTTTTTAGATATCTCTATTGCTATGCAGCCAGAACCAGTGCCTAGATCCAGAATTGTTTTAGCATAAGGGAAATTGCTTACTACATAATCAACTAGCACTTCAGTTTCTGGCCTAGGGATTAAAACATGATGATTTAAGAAATACTCACCATCATAAAAAAACCAATTCTTCAGAATATATTGAATTGGGACTTTATTCTTGATTTGGATTAATACTTTTTCTAATGAGAAATTTTGATCTTTTAGGCCGTCTAATAAAAAGTGCAAGCCCTCTTCATATGAATTTTTATAGGTACTGCGCCAAGCTTTTTTAATAACCGCTAGTTCTTCTTTAATTTTCTTGGATTTCAAGGAGCTTCTCTGCATTGCTCTGTGCTTTTAATGAATCTAACATTTCATCAATATCACCATCAAGGAAATTTTCAATGTTATAAAGAGTTAACTTCAATCTATGGTCAGTTATTCTTCCTTGAGGGAAGTTATAGGTTCTTATTTTCTCACTTCTATCACCAGTGCCTACCAAAGATTTTCTCTCAGTTGCTTTTTCCTGTTCAATTTTTTGTTTTTCTACGTCGTAAATTTTTGCAGATAATAATGCCAAAGCTTTTGCTTTGTTTTTATGTTGGCTCCTATCTTCTTGGCACTCTACAACTATTCCACTTGGTTCATGAGTTAAACGAACGGCTGAGTCTGTTTTATTGACATGTTGACCACCAGCTCCTGAAGCTCTGTAAGTGTCTACTCTTATCTCTGACATATCAAGATCCTTCTCTTCGATATCATCTAGTTCTGGCATAATTGCTACAGTTGCTGTTGATGTATGTATTCTGCCCTGAGATTCAGTCAATGGAACTCTTTGCACGCGATGAACACCTGATTCAAATTTCAATTTTCCATATGAGTCATTACCTATAATTTTCATTACAACTTCTTTAAAACCTCCAGGCCCCGATACAACTTCTTTAATTTTCTCAGTTTTCCAATTATTTCTCTCAGCATATCTACTAAACATTCGATATAGATCTCCAACAAATATTGCAGCTTCATCTCCTCCTGCTCCAGCCCTTAGTTCAAGAAAAGAATTCCTTGAATCATCTTTATCTTTAGGCAATAGCTGAAGCATTATTTCTGATTCAAGCTCAAGAAGTTTATTTTCACAATCTAATTTCTCTTCTTGTGCCATATCTTTCATTTCTTCATCTTTTAATAGCTTTTCTAAATCTAAGATTGTTAGCTCAATCTCTTGATAATTTGTCCAGTTCTCAACTACATCTTTAATTTCTGAAAATTCTTTATTCAAACTAGTTAATTTAGATATATCTGAAGTAATAGATGGGTCAGATAATTTCTGGCTTAGCTCTTCAGCCTTTTCCTGCAAACTAGTTAATGATTTTCTTATTGAATCTTTCATAGAAAGTTAGCTCCCTCTCTTTTTGCCGCCCAATGATTCATCTAGTATCTTTGAAACATGAAAAGCATTTTTTGATGCAATCTCATCGGCAAGTTCTTCTATTATCTCTTCAACATTATTGTCATCTGAAAGTTTTTTAAGCGCATTATCTATTGCGTTTTCTTTAATTATTGATTGCTCTTCATGAAATCTTTTTTGAACATTATTGATATTTTTTCTATTTCTTAGTTTTGCAAACTCTTGATCACTATTCATAGAAATAAACTCCTCAGCTTCCTTTACTGCAATCTTTCTTCCTTTTAAATTTTCATTTACCATTCCACTAAGTTCATCAAGCGTTAAAACATTTAAGTTGATGCAGTCTTTAAGTTCTTGCGGAAGATTTCTTGGTATTGCTAAATCAAAGATTAGAGAATCATCGCTTGATAAATCATTTTCATCAAAAAAGGGATTTTCTGAAGCTGCTGCCACAACTACTATTTGATAATCCTTTATATCTTTCTTAACACGCTCCAATGATTTAGATTGTATTCCTTCTACCTCTATATCTGATCTGTTATATAGGCTTATGTCATAGTCTTTATCTTTCAATCTTTTAATTAAAGCTTTACCAACATCACCAGCACCTATAACTAATACTGGCTTCTGCTTGGTTTCGAGTATTTTATTTTCAACTAGTGAAGCTATTGAAAGTGGATTTTTTGATAACTGAGTATTAGAGCGTATCTCCTTAGTTAAACTTATTGCTCTTGAAAATATTACCTCTAATTCAGAATCAAGATAGTTGAATGTTTTTGAATTCTGAAAAGATTTTTTTACTTGTCCAAAAATATCAGGCTCTCCCACTATCATTGAATCAATCCCTGTCATAACTCTTAGTAGGTGTTTAAAAGCATCGTTATTTGAAAATAGATATTGATCATTTTTTCTTAGATTAATATCTCTGCCTGTTAACCTTTCAAGGAATGTATCAAAATTTTTGATTTCTGTTCTTTTGCAAAATGAATAAAATTCTGTTCTATTGCATGTTGAAAGAAATACACCATTATCAAATGGTGTAATTAGCTTAAGATTCGCAATAATTTCATCAATCTTTTCTTTATTAAAGGCAAATTTTTCTCTAACCTCTAAAGAGGTAGATTTATGACTTATTCCCCAACAATGAAATTCCATAATTATTTTCCTAAAAACATACTTTATTCTATTTTTTTAATATACATCTTATCTAGCTGTGCAAGTTTAAATACATCTAATCAAACATACAATCTTGAGGGGAAGTTTTCTTATGTTTCAAAGGACTTGTCAGCAATTTTTTTAGTAGAAATAACCACTAACTTAAAAAATATTAAAATCGACCTCTATGAGCCTATAAGTGGGACTTTATTTACTAGTTTAAAGGGGTCAAACAATAACTGGATAACAAAAAACCAAAACTCAGAAAATATAGAAACAATATTTCCAGAGCCTATAGAGCTTTTATATGTCATTAGGAATAAATGCCTCAATAGTACTGAGTGTAAGTTTGATATAGCTACTAATAATGCAAAAGTTAAGGTGCTCCTGAAAAATGTTTAAGTATAAATCTTGCGCAAAATTAAATAGCTTTCTAAATGTCACTGCAAAACTTAAAAATGGTTATCATGAATTAAATACACACTTTCAGCTAATAGACCTTTTCGATGAGATTGAATTTACTGAGAACGAAACTTTTTCATTGGATTCGAATACTGAATTAAGCCAACATGATAATTCTGTTTTGAATGCTATCGATTGGTTTAACAGCAAGTTTAACTTTAACCAAAATTTTAGAGTTTCCCTGAAAAAAAATATACCAATTGGCGGAGGATTAGGAGGTGGGAGCTCGAATTGTGCAACAACACTTAAGTTTCTTTGCGATTATCACTCTATTGATCGTGGCTTTCTTGATTTTGATGAAATTTGCTTTGATTTAGGAGCAGATGTTCCGGTATTTTTGTATGGCAAAAGCGCTTTTGCAAAAGGCTATGGGCAGATATTCACTGATGATTACTCTTACAATTCAAAATATCTACTCATTATGCCTAATATTTCAATTGCAACGAAAGAATTATTTGAGTCGAGTCATCTTCGAATAAGTTCTGAAATAGACAAATCTCAAAATAATTTTCTTGATGCTCTTACCAAAGAAAATCAGAAATTTTCTGAATTCATTAGTTTTCTTTGTGAGAACCTTCCAAAGAATACTCAAAATAAACTCAAATTAAGTGGAACAGGATCAACATTGTTCATCGAAAACCCTAATGATGATGAAATTCAATTAATTATGGGTAAAATTGATAAAAATTTTAGAGTTTTTCAAGTGAAAGGATTAGAATACTATCACTAGATTGATGGGGTGTCGCCAAGTGGTAAGGCAGAGGCTTTTGATGCCTCCATGCGTAGGTTCGAATCCTACCACCCCAGCCATTATTTTATTATGAATAACAGAGTAGTTTTTACAGGAAATTCAAATCCAAAGTTAGCAGAGAAAGTAGCTGAAAATCTCGGCGTAAAGTTAGGTTCAATGAAAGTTGGGTCTTTTAGTGATGGTGAAATTAACGTTGAGATAAATGAGAATGTTAGAGGTAAAGATACATTTATAATTCAATCAACTAATCACCCTGCAGAGAAAAATTTAATGGAGTTAATTCTTATTATTGATGCTCTAAAAAGAGCATCAGTTAGATCAATAACCGCAGTAATACCATATTTTGGCTATTCAAGACAAGATAGAAGAGTTAGATCAGCAAGAGTACCAATTAGTGCAAAAGTTGTCGCAGATATGCTTTCAAATGCTGGTGCAACAAGAATTATTACTCTGGACATCCATTCAGAACAAATACAGGGATTCTTTTCTTTCCCAATGGATAATATTTATACTGCGAACTTAATGGTCAAAGATCTTCTTGATCAATATAAGGTAGATGATTTACAAGTAGTATCACCAGACACAGGTGGGGTTATTAGAGCAAGATCAGTAGCAAAAACACTAGGAGTGCAAGATCTTGCAATAATTGATAAAAGAAGAGAGAAAGCTAACGAATCAGAAGTTATCAACCTTATTGGAGATGTAGAAGGGAAAATTTGCATTGTTCCTGACGATTTAATCGATACAGCAGGCACTTTAAGTAATGCTAGCCATGCCTTAAAGGAAAAAGGTGCCAAGGAAATAATTGCTTACATAACACATCCAGTCCTTTCAGGGGATGCTATAGAGAATCTTAATAAATCTTCAATTGATAAGTTGGTAGTATCAAACTCTATAGATATTGGTGACAAATCGAAAAAATGTCCTAAAATAGACGTCTTTGATATTGCACCAATTTTGTCACAAGCAATAACTAGACTTATGACAGGTGAATCAGTAAGCGAGTTATTTAGATAATGGAAAGTTTGAAATTAAAAGCAGAAGTAAGGGAAAAGGTCGGAGGCCTTAGCTCTAAAACTGCTATATATAAAGATAGTAAGATTCCAGGCATTATTTATGGTGGTAAAGATGCACCACAGCCAATTCTTGTTAAAAATAATGAGTTATTAAAAATAATAAATAATGACGGGCTATTTAACTCAGTAGTTGAAGTTGATTTAGATGGAAAGGTTGTGAATGTAGTATTCAAAGAAGTTCAAAAACATCCTGCTAAAAATATTTTCACTCATATTGATCTACAAAGAGTAGTTAAAGGTACAAAAGTGAATGTAGTTGTTCCTGTTGTATTGAAGAATCAAGATAAATGTTATGGTGTAAAAATTGAGGGTGGAGTTATTAACCATGTTTTAAAAGAGGTTTCAGTCCTCTCAAGCCCAGATTCTATTCCGGAATTTATTGAAGTGGATATGGAAGAAATTAAGTCTAAAGAAAAGGTAAGACTAAGCTCCATAGGTGAAAATGATAGTTATGATTTCCCATCTAGCCTTAAGAGCCAAGACCCAGTTTTAGTCTCTGTTCTTACTGCTAAAGGTGGAGCTCTTGATTTTGAAGATGAAGAAACCGATGATGTTGAAGAGGGTGCTGATGGTGAAAGTACTGAATCAAGTGATGAAAAATCTTCTGAAGAAAATAACTCAGATAATTCTGAGGAAAAATCCGAGTAACTTGCTTGATCTTTGCATAGTTGGTCTAGGGAATCCTGGCGATAAACACAAGAAAACAAGACATAATGCTGGCTACGACTTCGTAGAGTTATTGGCAAATAATCTAAATGTCGAATTGAAAGATACAAAAAAACTCGATGCCCTTTATGGTGAAGTATCAATAGGTGATAGCACAATAGCATTAGTGAAACCAAATGAATATATAAATAATTCAGGTAAAACACTAAATCTCTTAAAAAAATACAAAGTTAAATCTTTAAAGGACGTTCTCGTTGTTCATGATGATATGGATTTAGAGCCTGGGGAAGTTAAATTGAAGGATGGTGGAGGACATAGTGGTCATAATGGCTTAAAAGATATTATTAACCGAGTAGGTAGTGATTTTATGAGGTTAAGGTTTGGCATAGGCCACCCTCCTGTAAAGAATGATACGAATGCTTGGGTTATTAAGAAACCTAACCCTCAAGAAAAAAGGGGTCTTGAAGAAGCTTTCAAAAAAACATTAAGTTCATTGGATCAGTTATTGGATAAGGACTGGCTGATAGCCATGAATGACCTTCACTCAAAATGAGTATCAAATGTGGTATTGTTGGCCTCCCAAATGTTGGTAAATCGACATTGTTTAATGCCCTTACTTCACAAAAAATAGATGCTGAGAATTTTCCTTTTTGCACCATTGAGCCAAATATAGCTAGAGTAAATATACCTGATGAAAGATTAAATAAACTTTCTAATCTGGTTGACCCAGAAAAAGTAATACCATCTTTTATGGAATTTGTTGATATTGCAGGTCTTGTGAAAGGAGCACACTCTGGAGAAGGTTTAGGAAACAAATTTTTATCTCATATTCGTGAAACTCAATGTTTTGCCCATGTTATAAGATGTTTTGAAGATGAAAATGTTATTCATGTTGAAGGCCGAGTGTCTCCTATCAATGACCTCGAGACAATTGAAACAGAATTAATACTTGCTGACCTAGAAGTAGTATCCAAAAGAAAAGAATCAGTTCAGAAAAAATTAAGAAGTGGAGATAAAACGACTCAAAAAGAATTTGATATTTTAGAAAAGATTCAAATTAACTTAGATAGCAATAAACCAGTTCGAGATATTGATTTTGAAGATAATGACAAGGCATTCCTTAAACAACTTCAATTAGTTACCAGTAAACCATTCTTCTTTATTGCTAATATTCATGAAGATGAGGAAAAAAATATGCATCTCGCTGAATTAGAAGAGTATGCAAAGCAACACAACCTAGAGATCTTAAAAGTATTTGCAAAAGCAGAAGGTGAATTAATTGATCTAGAACAAGAGGAAAGGAAAGAATATCTTGAAATGATGGGCTTAAAAGAACCAGCATTGAACACAATTATTAGAAAAGGTTATGAAATGTTGGATTTATTTTCTTATTTTACAGCTGGGCCTAAAGAAGTAAGAGCCTGGTCTATTAAAAGGAATGCAACAGCTCCCCAAGCTGCAGGAAAAATTCATACTGACTTTGAGAGAGGTTTTATCAAAGCAGAAGTTATAGGGTTCGATGACTATATTGAATGTGGCGGTGAACTAAAAGCAAAAGAACAAGGGAAACTAAGGCTAGAAGGAAAGGAATACATTGTTAAAGACGGTGATGTAATTCATTTCAAATTTAACGTCTAATAGTGTGTAAAGACAATTATTTCTTTATAATTGTGTCCTCGGCTATGTAGCTCAGCTGGTTAGAGCACAGCATTCATAATGCTGGGGTCGGTGGTTCAAGTCCACCCATAGCCACCAATATTAAGTTTCTTATTTCTTAAGAACTGCAAAAATTATTGCTACTGAAACTAATGCGATAATGCCATTCTCACCAATATTGGAAAGAATAGTAGCAAAATTCTGATAGACAGATCCAACAAATGCAGTATCAGGACCAAACAGAACGCCCATTAAGAGTGATACAGAAATTACCAATAAAAGAACTTCTGTAAGCTTTTCAAGGAAGCTTTTTAGAGCGGAAAAATTAAAATCAAAAAATTTCATATTCAAAAGCATGAGGGGCAAAACCCCTCATGCAGAAATTATACTTTATTTGATGTTAAGTACACCCATGATGATGAGCAATACGACTAGACCAGCTAATCCATTTTCACCCAACATATCGACATACATCATGATGTTACCAATAACATCGCCAGCAAACCAAGCATCACCGATTACGATTTGAGCAACAATGCCTAAACCAAGAACGGCTACAAGAACACCTGTAAGACCATTTACGAATCCTACAACAGTTTTCATTAAACTATCCATAATTCCCCCATGTAATAGTTACGAATATGGTACAAAATAGACCACATTTCACAAATTATTTTAAATTTACTTTTAATAAGGCTTTATAAGGCTATGGGAAGATATAAATTTGGCTTATATTGTGCTTATTCTTATGTGAAACACTATATATAGTGTTTCCGGGTAGTTATCTTAATCAAAAAAAACTTTTGGTGAAAGCAAATTCTTTGGATCCATTGATTTTTTGAGGGTTTTAAGCAATTTATACTTATCTTGATATTCAATAAATTCGGTCCAAATGTCTTTTTTCCTCTGTCCAATTCCATGTTCTGCACTTGGAGACCCATTGCACTCTTTTAGAAGCTTATATGTTGATGCAATGAGCTCAGATTGTTTCGACGGCGAAACAATATTTACATGAATATTTCCGTCTCCTAGATGGCCAAATGAATAAATTTCTTTGCTTTCTAGATTTTTTATTTTATCAAGAAAGCTACTTAACTTATTAAGTGGCAATGACACATCCATTTTATATGCGCCCTTATCTGCCAAGATGACTGGAAGATCCTCTCGTTTATCCCAAATTTCCTTAGCTTGTTTTGAATTTAATAAAGCAATATTAAGGTCTTTTTTAGCTAATAACTCAAGACAACTTTCTAGCTCTTGTTCTGATTGTGAAACTAATTCGATAACGATGAAATATTTTTTCTCAGGATTGTCTCCTATTAAAGTTTGGCAATTCTCATCCCAGTACTCTACAGAAGAAATACATTTTTTTATCTCTGGGAAAAGAATGTGATCTTTCACTGCATCGATATCATCACTTCTAAGCAAAACTGTTTCTAAAAATTTTGGCTTTTCACAAGTATTAAAAACAATTTCAAAAATAATGCCCAATGAGCCTTCAGAACCAAAGAATAATTCCATCAGGTTAGGTCCCGTAGCGTCTTTTTCAATTTCTTTTTGCAATGTTAGAACTTCTCCATTAGCAAGTAGCACTTTTATACGAGCAACATGTTCTTTTGTAGACCCATAGCGTATAAATTTAGAACCTGCTGCATTTGTTGCAACATTACCACCTACCGAGCTCGATGAAGATGAAGCTAAAGAAATTGGCAGCAATCTACCATGACCATCAACAAAGTCTTTTACAACATCTGTGATAGCTCCTGCTTGGCAGACTACCTGTTTTTTTTCATCCGACCACTCGATTTTGTTCATTTTTTCCAATGAAACTATTAGTTCTTTATTAGCAGCAGTAGCACCACCACACAAACCTGTGCGACCACCTGATATTACAATTGGTTGATTTCTTTTATTAGCAAATAAGATTACTTTTTCTAGATCAGATTCACATTCAGGAAAGAATATTGCTAAAGGATCAGGTTTTATTTCTTTATACCAATCTGTTCCATATTTTTCAAAATATTCTTCAGTAAACTTTACTTTTTGGTCACCAAATTCCTCTAGAAGTATTCTCAGATTTTCAGTCATCTTTAAATACTATGTAATTTCTATAAATGAATACAGTAGTGAAACTAAAAATTCCAGCGATAATCTTCTGAATAAGAATATTATTAACTTCAACTGCTGCTAAGAGATAGAAAGCAACCGCAGTAATTACTGCTCCAATTACACCACCCAAAAAATAAGCAAGAAACTCCACAAAAGGCTTTTTAGCCAACCAACCTCTTCCAAAAACAAAATTTTTTGCTAAGACGAAGCTTACACAGGTTCCAAGCAGGTAACAGAAGAATGAAGTATAAACCCTACTGAAATCTGTATAGTAATCAAGAGCAAGCAACACTGCAAAATCAACAACGAATGCTGCACCATTAGTTCCTGCATACTTAATAATTTTTATGACCATGGGAAAGCTATTTTTAGCCTGTTATTTTGGTAAAGACTTCATTAATCTTATCAAGACCCCAATCTAATTCCTCTTTTGTAATCACTAAAGGTGGGGCAAATCTGATTGTTGTTTCATGAGTCTCTTTGCAAAGAATTCCGTGATCTAGACACATCTTTGATAAGTCTTTTCCAGAAATCAGTTCAGGATCAATTTCAACACCGAGCCATAAACCCATTCCTCGAATCTCTTTAATAAGTTTTGAGTTCATCCCAAGTAAAGATTCTTTGAAGTAATCGCCCATTAATCTACTATTTTCAATTAAATCTTCTTCATCCAGTAATTCCAGTGATCTCTTTGCTATCGCGGCAGCAAGAGGATTACCTCCAAAAGTTGAACCATGTGATCCAGGATCCATCCACTGCATTACTTCTTTTGAGGTTAGAAAGCATGATACGGGCATGAATCCTCCACCCAAAGCTTTACCAAGGATTAAGCCATCAGGTCTTGATTCTCTTACCTGATCGTCTTCACAGCCTATATTGCAATTACAATCTCCACAAGAATGCTGGTAAGCAAATAATTTCCCTGTTCTTCCTAGACCTGATTGAATTTCGTCTAATAACATAAGAACATTATTTTTTGTGCAGATTTCTCTAACCTCTCTCAAATAATTTTCAGGTGGTACGATTATTCCGCCCTCACCTTGTATAGGTTCAATTAAAACTGCTGCTGTATTTTCATTTATTGCTGTCTCTATAGATTTAGAACACCCATATTTTACAGCCTTAAATCCAGGAGTATGTGGCCCAAAATCTTCTTTAGAGTTTTCATCTGTAGAGAAACTAATTATTGTTGTGGTTCTACCATGGAAATTACCTTCCGCTACAATAATTTCCGCTTTACCAGGCTCTACTTTCTTAGTTCTATAGGCCCATCTTCTAGATGATTTTATTGCTGTCTCTACTGCTTCAGCACCTGAGTTCATTGGAAGACACATTTCAAAGCCACTCATTTTTGTAATGGTCTCTAAGTAAGGTCCTAGTGTATCTGTATAAAATGCTCTTGAAGTTAAAGAAAGCCTACTAGACTGTTCATGAAAAACTCTTAAAAGCTCAGGATGTGCGTGCCCATGACTTACAGCAGAATAGCCTGACATCATATCAAGATATTTCTTTTCATTTACATCCCATGCCCAGACCCCTTTTGCTTTTGATAATACAACTGGTAAAGGCTTATAATTATCTGGGCCAAATATTGACTCTTTTTTTATTAGGCTATTTTGAATATCATTTACCACTGACAATATTCTAATAGCAAATATTTTGTACTGCTAGCTAAAATATGAAAGATAAACAATCTACAAATAAGATCTTCATGGTAGAGCCTGAGGTGTTTTTTATGAATCCTCAAACTGCTTCGAGCAATCATTATCAACTTGATGATAAGCATGAAAATTCAAATCAAATCCTAGATTCTGCAATACAAGAGTTCAAGAAATTCAAGAACTGTCTAGAAAGCAATGGTGTTGAAGTCATAGCTCTTAAAGGCTCATCAGAATGCCCTGATCATATTTTTCCTAATTGGTTTATAACATTTGAAAATAAAACTTTTCAAATATTTAGCATGCTTGCAGAAAATAGAAGGCTTGAGAAAACTCCTGAGATGATTAATTACCTTAAACAAGATTATGAGTTAACCGAAGATATGAGCAATTTAGAATCTGAAAATAAATTTTTGGAATCAACAAGCAGCATGGTATTCGATAGAACAAATAGGATTGTCTATTTAACAGTATCTCCAAGGGCAAATGCTGAACTAGCTAAAGAATGGTGCACAAGAAATAATTATGAACTGGTAATGTTTGAGACTGAAAGCCATACCGGAAGCCCTATATACCATACAGATGTTTTAATGTATGTTGGAACAACTGCCATTGGAGTATGTTTTGATGTAATTAAATCAGAGTATAGGGATCATGTTAGGGAAATGACGAATAAACATCATGAAGTCATTGAAATAAAGAAAGAGCAATTATTAGACTTCTGCGGGAACTGTTTAGAGGTACCAAATAAAAATGGCGAGCTTCTGCTCGCCATGTCTTCAAGAGCTTTTAATAGTTACTCCGATGAACAAAAATTAAAACTTGCCAAGCATTTTAATAAAATTGTTCACTCAGATATACCAACTATCGAAAAGTACGGAGGCGGCTCCGCAAGATGTATGATCGCTGAGCTATTCTGAATCAGAAAATTCTAATTTTACTTTTCCGTCTCTTCTAATCTCAGTTACTTTTACTCTTACTTTATCGCCTTCGTTGATCACATCAGTGAGCTGCTCAAAGTCTTGTTTGAATTGGGAGATATGAAGCAAACCATCTTTTCCAGGCATAAATGTAACAAATGCGCCAAACTCCATAATCTTTGCTACAACAGCATCATAATCCTTTCCAACTTCAGGCTCAGCACATAAAAGCTCTATCTTTGCTTTTGCAGCTTCTGCTACTTCTTTATTCTCTCCAAAAACATTAACTTCTCCAGAATCTTGGAGTTCTATAGTTACTCCAAACTCCTCTTGCAAGCCTTTAATAGTTGACCCACCTTTTCCGATGACTACTTTCACCTTATCTTTGTGAACTTTAAACTTACAGAAATAAGGTGCTAGTCCAGTTAATTCATTTGGTTTAGATAAGACCTTATCCATTTCACCAAGAATATGCATTCTTGCATCCTTTGCCTGAGTTAATGCTTTCTCTAAAATTTCTTCATTGATGCCTTCAATCTTGATATCCATCTGTAGACCAGATACGCCATTTTTAGTACCAGCTACTTTGAAGTCCATATCTCCAAGATGATCTTCATCTCCTAATATATCTGTTAAGACTTCATATCTATCTTCATCTTTTACAAGACCCATAGCTACGCCAGCAATATTTTCTTTTACAGGTATACCTGCAGCCATCATTGCTAAGCTTCCGCCACATACTGATGCCATTGAACTTGAACCATTTGATTCAGTAATCTCACTGACAACTCTAATTGCATAAGGAAATTCTTCTAAGCTTGGAACTGCAAACTGTAAAGATCTTTTTGCTAAAGCTCCATGTCCGATTTCTCTTCTCTTTGGGCCCATTGGGAAGCCTAATTCACCAACACTATAACTTGGGAAATTGTAATGCAGCATAAAGTTATCTTTAACCTCGCCGGCTAAAGAGTCCACAATTTGCACATCTCTTCCAGATCCAAGTGTTGCTGTTACTATCGCTTGAGTTTCACCTCTGGTGAATAAAGCTGAACCATGCACTGAAGGCAAGAAGTTAGTTTCAATACTTATATTTCTTACTTCTGTTAGCCCTCTACCATCAATTCTATTTTGATTAGCTAATATGTTTTCTCTAACAATATGTTTTTCAACTTCTTTGAATTGTTTGAGATAACTGTTGTGTTGCTCTTCTTCTAATCCTTCTAAAAGCTCTTGCTTAACAGCTGAAATTTTTTCGCCTCTTTCTTTTTTATCTGTAGTTGTGAATGCATCACTTAAACCTTTTGTACATTTCTCACTAACTTCAGCAAAGATTTTTTCTTCTTCATCTTTATTAGGGTTAACGTGTTCTTTCCTTTCGGGAAGAACTTCTTTTGCAAAATCGTCTATTGCTTTGATGACTGGTTTCATTTCTTGGTGTCCATAAAGTATCGCACCAATCATTAAATCTTCACTTAACTCATTTGCATCTGACTCTACCATCAATACTGCACTTTCAGAGCCTGCAACAACCATATCAAGATCTGAATTTTCCAGATCAGAGAATGATGGATTTAAAACATATTCATCTTCAACAAAACCCACTCTTGCAGCAGCCATTGGTCCTTTAAAAGGAACATCTGCTATAGACATTGCAGCAGATGCAGCCATTAATGCTACGACATCTGGTGGATTTTCCTTATCTAATGAAAGTAACATGCAGTTAACCTGAACTTCATCCTTATAAAAATCTGGGAATAATGGTCTCAGAGGCCTATCTATTAATCTAGAAGTCAGAGTCTCAACTTCGGTTGGTCTTCCTTCTCTTTTGAAATAACCTCCTGGTATTTTTCCAGCTGAATAGGTTTTTTCCATATAGTGAACACTTAGAGGGAAGAAATCTCTCCCTACTTCACTTTGTTTAGTTACTACAGCACACATAACAACTGTTCCGCCCATTGAGGCAATAACTGATGCTGTTGCTTGTCTAGCTATCTTTCCAGTCTCTAATACGAGTGTCTTTGATCCCATTGGGATCTCTTTTCTTATAATATTTTTCATAATTTAGTCTCTTAGATTTAATTCTTTTACGAGCTTCTGATAAGCAGCAGAATCAGACTTCTTTAGATAACTTAAAAGCTTCTTTCTATCACTAACTATTTGTAAAAGGCCAGTTCTAGAATGATTATCTTTTTTGTGTTCTTTAAAGTGACTTTGCAATTCTTCAATTCTTTCGGTTAATAAAGCTATCTGCACAGATGCAGAACCTGTATCTGTTTCTGTTTTTCCAAATTTTTTTATAACTGCTTGAGTTTTTTCTTTACTTAAGCTCATTTTCTTTTTTTTCTCCTTTCGTTAAAACTTTTAGAGGATTTATATGTAATTCGTTATCCACTAAACCTAATCCCAATAATTCCTTTTTGTAAAAAATAAAATGTTTTCCAGTCTTTTCTATTTCCCTTGCCTCTAATTGGCACCCATTTTGAAATTTCTTAACTTCAGAAGACCTTATTTCTACCTGTGGGATATCTATTAAAATTTCTTCAACCCGCCTAACATACTGCATTTTTTGGTTTTTGTCCAAATTTTTTAATTCAGATAATGAGATGGAATCATCTAAATTTAAATGGCCAAATTTTGTTCTCTGTAATTCACATAAAGAAACAGACTGGTTGAGTCTTTTACCTATATCGACACCTAATGTTCTGATATAAGTCCCCTTGCTACAACATACTTTTATTTTGAATCTTGGAAATTCGTACTCCAGCAAATTAATTTCATGAATATTAATTTTTTGTTCTTTTCTGTCAAACTCTTCGCCCTTTCTTGCTAGCTTATACATCGGAATACCATTAATCTTTTTGGCTGAAAATTTTGGGGGCACTTGTGTTTGTTCACCTAAAAATGAGTCTAAAGTTTTACAAAGCTGGTCTTTAGTTGGTTCTTCTTCATAATCTTTGTAAGTAAGTATCCCTGAAATATCTTCAGTATTTGAGCTTATGCCAAAGATATATTCTGCTATGTACTCTTTTGACTCAGTATTAAAGTACTGAAGAAATTTTGTTGATTGCTCAAAAAATATTGGCAATAAACCGGTTGCAAGAGGATCTAATGTTCCGCCGTGTCCAGCTTTTGAAAATCCAAGATTTTTTTGTGCTTGCTTGAGAGCATAAAACGATGTCATGCCCTTATCTTTATTCAAAAGCAATATGCTCATATTTATAATTTTTCAATCAAGTCGTCTATTTTTCTTACATTATCAATGTGCTCATCATAGAAAAATTTTAACTCTGGAACTCTTTTCAAAGGAAGAATGCCAGACAATCCCTTTCTAATCATCCAAGCATTCTCATTTAGATATTTTTGCAAGTCTTTATTAGATAGTTCAGAGTTTATAGTAGAAAAAAATACCCTAGCACTTGAAAGGTCTCGTGCTGTGTCGACATGATTAATGCTTATGAAACCACAAGAATTTTTTAAATCAGAATTTTGAATAAAAGAAGCAATCTCTTTTTTTAGGTTATCGTTGACCCTAACAATTCTATCTTTTTCCATTTGTTATAAAGATCTTTTTTCTTCTTTCTGCTCGAAGTTTTCGATTACATCGCCAGGCTTAATATCAAGATAATTTTTTATACCAATACCACACTCAGTTCCATTTTGAACTTCTTTAACATCGTCTTTAAATCTTCTTAATGAATCAAGTTCGCCTTCATGAATAACAACACTATCTCTAAGTACTCTTACATGCTTCTCTCTTTTCACAAGACCTTCTGTAACCAAACAACCAGCGACTAGACCAAACTCAGGAGATTTGAATACTTCCTTAACTTCAGCAAGCCCAAGAATTTTCTCTGAATATATTGGTTTTAGCAAACCTGATAATAATCGTCTTGTATCTTCTATAAGATCATATATGACACTGTAGTAGTTTACTTCTATACCTTGTTCTTCTAATAGTTTTTTAGCTTTATTATCTGATCTAACATTAAAACCAAAAATTCTTGCTCCCGTAGTTATAGCAAGATTAACATCGGATTCAGTTATTCCACCAACACCAGAACTTACAATATCTACATCAACTTCATCATTTCCAATTTTAAGTAAAGATGCATTTATTGCTTCATTTGTTCCTGCTACATCGGACTTTACAATAATTCTTAGTTTATTAATTTTTTCCTGGTCTAAAAGGTCGAAGGCAGTTTGAGATGTCATAATATTTTTATCAGCTTTTTGTTTTAAATATGCATTCCTCTCATCGACTATATTTCTTGCATCTTTTTCTGTATTCATTACATTGAATACTTCGCCTGCAGGAACACAATCTTCTAAACCTAGGACTTCAACAGGTGTAGAGGGTCCTGCTTCTTTAATTAGTTCGCCTGAACTATTAACTAAAGATTTTATTTTTCCTTTCTTCTCTGCTGCAACAATAATGTCCCCAACTTTTAAAATTCCTTTTTGCACAAGAAATGTTCCAAGAGGCCCTTTAAATCGATCTAATTCTGATTCTAAGATGACGCCCATTGCTGGACCATCTTGAGGTGCCTTAAGCTCTAATAACTCAGATTCCAACTCTATTGCATTCAATAATGAATCTATACCATCTTTTGTTATGGCAGAAACCGGGATCATTTGATTCTTACCTCCCCAGTCCTCAGGTACTAACTCATATTTAGCTAAATCTCCTTTAACTTTATCTACATCAGCTGCTTCTAAATCCATTTTATTTATTGCGACAATTATTGGGACCTCTGCTGCCTTGGCATGTGTAATTGCCTCAATCGTTTGGGGTTTAACACTATCATTAGCAGCTACAACCAGAATTACTATGTCTGTTGTATTCGCTCCCCTAGCTCTCATTGCTGTAAAAGCTTCATGTCCAGGAGTATCAATAAAAGTAATCTTTCCTGATTTTGTTTTAACTTCATATGCTGCAATATGTTGAGTAATTCCTCCTGACTCACCATCAACTACATTTGTAGATTTAATTGCATCAAGCAATGAGGTCTTACCATGATCTACATGACCCATAACAGTAACAACTGAGTGCCTTGCTTTTTGTGAACCTTCATCTGAATAGCTATTTTCAATTTGAGGGTAATCGGTTGTTTCTTCACTAAGTTGCTGCTCTTCTTCAAACTTAACTGCAAATCCAAATTCTTCAGCAACTAATACAGCAGTTTCTTGATCTACCTCATCATTTAATGAAACCATTTCACCAAGCTCCATGAGCTTTTTAACTACTTCGTTTCCTCTTCTATTTAATTTTCTGGATAAGTCATTTACACGGATTGAGCCATTTATATTGACAGTTTTTTTTGGTTTTTCTTTTGCAGGCTCAGAATCTTTTTTGACTACAGCTGGTTTTGATTTTTTGACAGGTTCGGCTTTTTCTTCAGGTTTTGGCTTTTCTATAGGTTCGGGTTTCTCCTTTTGCGGCTCAAGCTCTTTGGGAACTTCTACTTTTTTTTCAGAAACTGGTGAATCTTTTGCACTTCTTATATAAGCAAGGAGTTTTTGTTTATCTTCTGTGGAAACTAAATCATCTAAGCTTTTTTGAGATAGCCCAGCAGCAATCATTTTTTCAAGAAGCGCATTAGGATCTATCTTTAAAATTTCAGAAAGTTTTTTTACTGATATATCCATACTATAGCTACCTCCTTACTCAAACCATGGCTTTCGAGCCTCCATTATAAGAGCCGATGCTTCCGTTTCAGTAATTTTGTCTGATAAATCCATCAACTCTCCAACTGACATTTCAGCTAATTCATCAAGCTTCTTTATCTTGTTAGCGCTTAATGAGCTAAGAATATCATTTGTAATACCACTTAAATTAACCAATGAATCCTCCATAGTAGGATCGCTAAAATCTGCATTAAATGCGTCTTGAAGCAATAATTCATTAGCTTTATCTAGAACTTCAGTGGTTCTCTTTTCTTCACCAAATATTGCAGAAATGCTGGTAGCATCAAGATCAACAATTTTTTCTAAACTATCAAGCTCTTTAGCCATTACACCTTCTTTCTCTTTCTCAGAAAGACCTAACCTAGCTGCTAGACCATCATACTTTTCAACTAATGATGAGTCTTGGTATTCTTTGAATTGTTCTTTATTAAGGACTTGGAAAGACCAGCCAATCATATGAGTCATCAAACGTAAATTTTGACCGTTTTTTCCAATAATCTGTGCTTGATTTTCCTCTTCAACTTCTAGGACTAAGGTTGATGTTCTTTCATCAACCAGAATGGAATAAATCTTTACTGGTGCAAGACAATTAACAACGAATTCAGCTGGATTATCGCTATGAATAAAAATATCAATCCTTTCATTTCCAATTTCGTTAGAAACTGCTTGAACTCTTGAGCCTCTCATACCAACACAAGCTCCGACAGGATCTATTCTGCCATCGTAAGTTTTTACAGCAATTTTTGATCTATAACCAGGATCTCTAGCAATAGCTTTAATCTCAATAGTTCCTTCTGAAATTTCTGGGACTTCCTGTGTGAATAGTTGAACTACAAGCCTTTCATCTGTTCTGCTTAAAATAATTTGTGGGCCTCTTGGAGTTGTCACAATTTCTTTTATTACCGCTCTGACACGATCATTTAATTTAAAGATTTCACCTGGGATAATCTGATCTCTTGGTATTTGAGCATTTAGATCTTCTTCTATTTCTAAGAGTAAGAAATCTCTGTTGATTCTTTTAACTTGGCCAGATATTACTTCACCAACTAAGCTTTCGTACTTTTGTGTTATTTTGCTTCTTTCAGCTTCCCTAACTTTTTGTATTATTACTTGTTTAGCAGCTTGGGCAGAGATTCGACCAAAATCTATATTTTCAATTAATTTAGTTGCTATACCATCTTCAACTTTATGCCATCCATCTTTGTCAGCAGCAATAGCTTCTTCAGAAACTTCAAAAACCTCATCTTCAACATCATCTTTATCTACAATAATCGTCCAGTTTCTGTAAGTTTTATATTCACCAGAGGTTGTATCAATTACTACTTCTATATTAGCTTCATCATCAACTAATTTCTTAGTTGCGCTTGCAATAGCTTCTTCAAGAGCTTCAAAGATTATTGCTTTATCGACCCCTTTCTCCATTGAGACTGAAGCGACAACTTCTAAAATTTGTTTATCCATTCTTTTTTTTCTCTATTTGATCATCAAGATCAAGTTTACAAACTTCTATATTGCTTAATTCAAGCAATAAGGTTTCTCCTTCTGTTTTGACAGAAATTTCTGAATCCAAAACTTCAAGGAGAGTCCCTTTTAATTTTCTAAGGTTATTAACCTTAGAGAAGAGTGATAATGATACTACATCTCCAACGAATTTTTTATATTGTTTTTGATTAAATAGTTTTCTATCTAATCCAGGAGATGACACTTCAAAAAAAGCAAATTCAGAAAAAATCGATTCGTGTTGAAAGTGATAATCAATTTCTCTGCTTACTTTAGTGCAATCGTCAATATCTACACCCTGTATTGCATCAATATAAATTCTTAAAAGACGCCCTTTTCCTTTAGCAGAACCAAACTCTATTCCCCAGAGTTCACATCCAGTTTCCTCAATAATTGGGATTAAAAAGGCTTCTATATCTCTCTTTATCATCGTAATTGGTAGCGGGGGATGGATTTGAACCATCGACCTCCGGGTTATGAGCCCGACGAGCTACCAGACTGCTCTACCCCGCAGTGACGTTAAAGGATAGTTAAAAGACTTAGAATGGTCAATATTTATAGACTATAATTTACTCTTTCTAAAACTTAGCCGAAGTGGCGGAATTGGTAGACGCGCTATCTTGAGGGGGTAGTAAGCAATGCTTGTGAGGGTTCAAGTCCCTCCTTCGGCACCATTTATTCTACAGGAGGTTCATCAAAAACTTCCTCTATTACATCATCACTGACATTAAGAGTAAGCTCTTGTTTTGATATATATGCCAATAAAAGACAAAGAACAAAGAATACAGTTATAAGTCCCCAAGTAAGTTTGGAGAAAAAATTAGAAGGGCCGAGTGGGCCAAAAAGAGAATCTGAGCTTCCTCCACCGAAAGCAGACCCTAGATCTGATCCTTTTCCTTGTTGCAACATAATAGAGCCGACTATTAAGACTGCTAAAATGACTAATGCTATCTTGATCAACATGATTGCGCTATCTTAGCAAATTCTTGTGCGTTTAGAGAAGCCCCACCAACTAAAAGTCCATTAATATCTGTATTGTCTAGTAAAATCTGAGCATTAGAAGCTTTTACACTTCCTCCATAAAGAACTTTAATAGGTTTTTTAAAAATTTCTCTTATGCTGCCGATTGCTTCATCTATTTCTTTTTCTGTTGGCACAAGACCAGTCCCTATTGCCCAAATTGGTTCATAAGCAACTATTAAATCTTCAGTTTCAGAATCCAAAACACTCAGTTGGTTTCTAAGGTGATCTTTAGTTTTCTCGGTTTCTTTTACCTGTAAAGACTCACCAACACATACTATTGGATTAATTTGCATTCTTTTTAATTGATCAAATTTTTCTCTAATTGATTCATTCGATTCGTTTAGTTGTTCGCGTGCTTCCGAGTGACCAATAATGCAATAGTCTGCACCAGAATCTTTAAGCATTTCTGCTGAAATTTGTGATGTAAATGCTCCAGATTCGTATGCTGAAACATTTTGACCCGAGAGCATTATTCCATAGTTCCTAAAAGCAGCTATATAGCTAGCTGGGAGTGCAACAACAACATCATGAGAGCTAGTTTTATTTTGATTAAAGTTAGTAAACCAGTCTTCAATAAAAGCATGAGAACCATGCATTTTGAAATTAGCTACGATTAAATTAGACATTAGGCTATAAGGCTTTCTATCCTATTTAGAATTTCATCTTTATCGTCTTCAGTATCAGCTTCTGCCATAACTCTGATGATAGGTTCAGTTCCTGATTTTCTTACAGATATACGTGCAGATGGGAAGTGATCTTTTAGGTCATCTATAGTTTCATTAAAGCTTTTTGTTTCAATTATATCTATGTTCTTTACTGGGAAATTTTTGAGAGTTAATGGTTTGTAGTTAATTTTTGATTTTATTTCTTGCATAGTTGTATCAAGCTCTTCTAAAGCAGATATGGTTTGTATTAAAGCTATGTTGGCATCACCACTCTCTGAATATTCTCTTTGAATAATATGGCCGGATGGCTCAGCACCGACATTCAAATTCTCTTTTACTAATTCTCTAGAAATAAACTTATCACCGACATCGGTTCTAATAAAACCAATTCCTATACTATCAAGAGCTTCCACAAGCCCTTGGTTAGACATAGTGGTTCCGATCACTTTATCGGATGCTTTTTTACCAATAATTTTGTTTCTTGCGGCTAAGGTGTAAAGGATGTCATCACCATCAAATATAATGCCATCACTATCCGATAAAACTAATCTATCTCCATCTCCATCAACTGCTACACAGTAATCAAAATTATAGTTCTTGGCGTATTCTTTAAATAATTCTTGTTTTAGAACTGCGCTATCAACATTGATATTAAAACCATCTGGATTGCAGTTAACCTGTATCACCTCTGCTCCAAGTTCACGTAATAACATTGGGGTAATTTTATAGTTAGCACCATTTGCTCCATCAACTAGAATAGTTTTATTCTGAAAAATAGAATTTCCTTTCAAAGTACTCTTACAATACTCAACGTATCTTCCAGATGCACTATCAATCCTAAATGCTTTACCAAGATCCTTTGCTTTTAAGGGCTGACTACTATTTTGCAATCTGTTTTCTATCTCTTTTTCTAGCTCACGTGAGATTTTTCTTCCATGCCTATTGAAAAATTTAATACCATTATCAGAGAATGGATTGTGGCTAGCGCTAATAACTACACCGAATTGTCCTGCATAAGTTGCTGTCAAAAAAGAAACTGCTGGAGTAGGGATAGGTCCTGCTAATTTAACGTCTATGCCAGCTGAGATAAAACCAGCTTGCAAAGCTGCTTCTAACATATAGCCAGAGACCCTGGTGTCTTTGCCAATAATGACAGAGTCATACCCTTTTTCTTTAATTATTGAACCTGTATGAAATCCCAAACTCAAACAAAATTCAGGAGTGATAACGGTGTCTGCAGGCCCTCTAAAGCCATCGGTACCAAACTTCATGATTTAAGTACCTTGTACTGGTTTTGAAGAGCTAGAAACTTTTGATTTTTTGGTTGTATTTTGATCATTATCATCACTCTTATCTCTTGGAAGTGCACCTGCCATTATATCTGAAATTTGATCTTGATCTATGGTTTCATACTTCAGGAGCGCATCTGCCATATTGTGCAATTTATCAAGATTCGAAGCCAAAATTGAGCCAGCTTTTTCGTAGCAAGTTTGAATAATCGACCTTACTTCATCGTCTATTTGTCTTGCAGTCTCTTCAGAGAATATTCTCTTTTTAGAGCCTGCTGATCGGCCTAAAAATGGATTTTCATCCTCATCATCGTATTTTAGTGTTCCTAATTTATCTGAGAAGCCCCATTTAGTCACCATATTTCTAGCAAGATCAGTTGCCCTTTCAATGTCATTAGATGCTCCAGTAGTAATCCCATCTTTTCCATTGATGATCTCTTCAGCGACTCTGCCTCCAAATAAGCTGGTAATTTGGCTTATTAGTGCTGTTTTTGAATATGTATAAACATCTTCTTCAGGCAAAAACATAGTTACACCTAAGGCTCGCCCTCTTGGAATAATAGTTACTTTATAAACTGGGCTATGTTCCGGGAGGTTTAAGCCCACAATAGCGTGACCAGCTTCATGATAAGCGGTGAGTTTTTTCTGTTCTTCATTAAGAATCATCGATTTTCTCTCAGCACCCATCATGATCTTATCTTTCGCAAAATCTAATTCTTCTTGTGATACTTTCTTAAGGTTCTTTCTTGCCGCTAACAAGGCTGCTTCATTAACTAAATTAGCTAAATCTGCACCTGAGAAGCCTGGAGTTCCTCGAGCTATTACTCCTGGCTCAACGGATTTATCAACTGGCACTTTCTTAAGATGGACATTCATTATTTGCTCTCTACCTTTAATATCTGGCAATCCAACCATTACTTGTCTATCAAATCTACCAGGCCTTAATAGAGCAGCATCAAGAACATCAGGTCTATTAGTTGCAGCAATTACAATTACACCTAGGTTCTCTTCAAAACCATCCATTTCAACTAGAAGTTGATTTAATGTTTGTTCTCTCTCATCATGACCCCCACCAAGACCAGCTCCTCTTTGCCTACCAACAGCATCTATCTCATCAATAAAGACTATGCATGGTGAATGCTTTTTTGCTTGCTCAAACATATCTCGCACTCTTGAGGCACCTACACCAACAAACATTTCAACAAAATCTGAACCCGAGATAGTAAAAAATGGAACCTTAGCTTCACCTGCAACTGCTCTTGCAAGTAGAGTCTTACCTGTTCCTGGAGGGCCTACCATTAATATACCCCTTGGTATTTTTCCGCCTACTTTAATGAATTTTGCTGGGTCTTTAAGAAAATCTACAAGCTCTTTTACATCTTCCTTTGCTTCTTCGCATCCAGCTACGTCAGTGAAATTAGTTTTAACATGACCACCATCTAATAGTTTCGCCTTACTTCTTCCAAAAGTCATTGGTCCACCTTTGCCACCAACACCCCCCTGCATGTTTCTCATAAAGATAAAAAATATACCTAGAAGTAATAATAATGGGAAAGCACCTATTAGCAGTTGTGACCAAACACTTGGTTTCTCTAATGCCTCGAATGCTATTTCAACGTCTGCTTCAGTAAGACTCTCATTAAGATCTGAGTCGCTTATATAAGCAGGTTTTTGAGTGGTATATTTCGTGCCATTGAATCTTTCAACTTCTACGGTCATTTGATCGCCTTTATAGACGATAGATTTAACCTTCTTACCTTTTACTTCTTGTTTAAATTCAGAATAAGTTAACTCTTCCTTTAAAGTGCTATTAGAATAGTTTTCAAGCACCATGAAAAGCACTGATCCAGCGATTAACCAAAAAAGTATGTTTCTCCCAAAGTTTTTCATGTTTCTTTTATTTAGGGACTAATCCTAACAAATAAACCTCAGCAGAAGAAGTTTTTGAAGCAGGTGGTTTTTCTAGTACAACCTTTTCAAAATTTTCATTAAAAAGCTTTTTTAATTTTTTCAAATTCTGATTGCTGAATGTTTTAATTAGTAAAGCCCCATTAGCGTTTAGTAATTTTTTTGATAAATTTAAACAGAATAAGTTCAATTCCAGATTAGCTTCATCATCTACAAGCTTTATTCCCGAAAGATTAACTGACATGTCACTCAAAATTAGATCAGGCTTTTTAGGCAAGTCATTCATGAGTTTTGCAAATTTATCTGAATAAAGATCAATTTTATAAAAGTCTATAGCATCAACATTTTGCATAGATAGAAGATCAATAGCTATGCACTTTGAATGTGCTTTCTTTTTACCGCTTATTACTTGGGACCAGCCACCTGGAGCTGATCCAAGCTCAATAATCATATCAGCTTGTTCAATTAATTTATGGGTATGGTTGATTTGGATTAATTTGTATGAGGCTCTTGAACGGTAGCCCTCATTCTTAGCTTTCTTGGCCCAGGTATCTTGTATATCTTTCAAACTAACTTTATTTCAGTTATTTCATATTCTTTGATACCGCCAGGCGTCTCAACTTCTACAAATTCACCTAATTCTTTTTTAATCAAAGATCGTGCCATTGGAGTAGTAAATGAGATTGTACTATTTTCAATATTAGCCTCGGCATCCCCAACAATTTGGTATGTCTTAAGCTCTTCTGAATCTAAATCTTTGATCGTAACAGTAGAACCAAAGATGACTCTGTCTTCAACTCCCATCGTTTTATACTCAACCACCTGAGAAACGGATAGAACTTCTTCTAACTCTCTTATTCTTGCTTCATTAAGACCTTGCTCTTCCCGTGCAGCATGATATTCAGCATTTTCTTTTAAATCGCCATGTGCTCTTGCTTCAGAAATAGCATCAATGATTTCTTGTCGCTTCACATTCTTAAGCTGATCCAATTCAGCTCTAAGCTTTTTTTGCCCTTCTGGGGTTATTGGTCTCTTGTCCATCTTTAAGATATTTGAAGTGGTTTATATTCCCAATTCTCTACTCCTTTTTCCAAAGATTCAACAATTGCGAAGCCACCAGAAACCGTTGTAGTGAAGAAAATATTATGTTCAAGGGCTGATCTTCTTATGGAAAATGAGTCTTTAATGGATTGCCTACCTTCAGTTGTGTTGATAATCATATCTATTTCTTTATTCAAGATTGCATCAACTATATGAGGACGACCTTCTAAAACTTTATTAATTACCTTTACTTTGATGCTCGAGTCTTTAAGTGCTTCTGCCGTTCCTTTGGTTGCTACAATCTTAAAACCTAATTTCGTTAATTTATTACATAAATCGGGTAGATACTTTTTATCATTATCTTTTACACTAACAAAGACATTGCCTTGCTTAGGTATGCTCTCACCTGCACCCTTTACTGCTTTACCATATGCTTCTCCAAAACAATCGCCTCTTCCCATTACTTCGCCAGTTGACTTCATTTCAGGTCCTAGAATTGGATCAACTTTTCTAAATTTATTAAATGGAAATACCGGGGCTTTTACTGCATAGTTTGTTGGCATTATTTCTGCACCAAGACCCAAATCTTCTAATGTGTTACCCAAGATGACCTTTGAAGCAATTTTAGCTAGAGAATTTCCAATACACTTTGAGAGAAAAGGAATGGTTCTTGAAGCTCTAGGGTTAACTTCGATCATATAAAATTTATCGTCCTTAATAGCTACTTGTGCATTCATAAGTCCTACAACGTTTAACTTTTTAGCAACTGCTTTAATTTCCTTTTTCAAAGCATGTAATTGTGTATCACCAACACTATAAGGCGGGAATGAACATGAACTATCTCCAGAATGAATACCTGCTTCTTCTATATGCTGCAACACACCACCTATGAGTGTTTTTTCGCCGTCGCATATTACATCGATATCTAGTTCTACGGCATCATCTAAAAACTTTTCAATCAATAAAGGATTTTCAGGAGATATTAGAGCAACTTTAGTTAAATATTTTTTGAGATCATTATCTGTATATATTAGCTCCATCGCTCTCCCACCAAGAACATAAGATGGTCTAACAATTACTGGATAACTCAGCTCATTAACTGACTCATAAGCTTCTTCCACACTTTGTGCAATCCTGTTTTCAGGCTGCAGAAAATTAAAATCTGAAAGAAAGGCTTTAAACTTTTCTCTATTTTCAGCGGTATCAATGGCAGATGGTGAAGTGCCTAATATTTTTACACCGTTTTTTTCAAATTCATCTGTAAGCTTAAGAGGTGTTTGGCCACCAAATTGCACAACCACACCATAAGGATTCTCATGCCTTACTATCTCAAGCACATCTTCGGCAACAATTGGCTCGAAATATAATTTATCTGATACATCAAAATCTGTGGATACAGTCTCAGGGTTTGAATTAATCATTATTGTTTCAATATTTTCTTCTCTGAAAGCCAATGCTGCTTGAACACAACAATAATCAAACTCAATTCCCTGACCTATTCTGTTTGGACCACTTCCAAGCACAATAACCTTCTTCTTATCTGAAACTTCTGATTCGTTGTATTCATCGTAAGTGGAATATAGGTAGTTTGTAGTGCTATCAAACTCAGCAGCACATGAGTCAACTCTTTTAAAAACAGGATGTACGCCAAGCTCATATCTATGATTTCTAACTTCCTGTTCTTTAATATTTAAAAGATCAGCCATTCTAGCATCGGAAAAACCTTTCTTTTTATAAGACTTCATAGTTGCTTTATCTATATCATTTAAATTTGATTCGGATATTATTTTTTCGTCGTTTACTATTTCTCTAATTTGATGCAGAAACCACTTATCTACTTGGCAAGAATCAAAAATTTCTTGCATTGACCAACCTCTTCTAAAGGCATCAGCAATAAACCAAAGTCTGCTTTCCCCTGGAGTTGATAGTTCTAATTTAAGAGCGCCATTCCCTTCATTTTCTTTGAGAATACTTGAAAGGCCCACCAGACCATTTTCCATTGATCTAATAGCCTTTTGAAATGATTCTTGGAAATTTCTACCAATAGCCATTACTTCTCCAACAGATTTCATTTGTGTTGTTAATCTAGGATCAGTTTCTGGAAATTTCTCAAAATTAAAACGTGGTATTTTGGTAACTACATAATCAATAGTCGGCTCAAATGATGCCGGTGTTTTACCATCGGTAATATCATTTTTTAATTCATCTAATGTGTAACCAACAGCTAAAAGAGCTGCTACTTTTGCAATTGGAAAACCAGTAGCCTTGGAAGCAAGAGCTGATGATCTGCTAACTCTTGGATTCATTTCAATCACTACTAGACGGCCTGTTTCTGGATTTTGTGCAAATTGCACATTAGAACCTCCAGTTTCAACCCCTATTCTTCTGAGCACTTTAAAAGATGCATCTCGCATTTCTTGGTATTCTTTATCTGTCAAAGTTTGAGCAGGAGCTACAGTAATAGAATCTCCTGTATGCACTCCCATTGGATCTACATTTTCTATTGAGCAAACAATGATGCAATTATCATTTTTGTCTCGAACAACTTCCATCTCGAATTCCTTCCATCCAACAAGTGATTCATCAATGAGCAATTCTTTTGTAGGCGATAATTTCAAACCATTCATGCAGATTTCTTCAAATTCTTTCAGGTTATAGGCTATCCCTCCACCTGTGCCACCCATAGTAAAAGAAGGTCTAATAACACATGGCAAACCAATGTCCTTGTAAATCTTCCAAGCATCTTCCATAGAATGAGCAAACCCGGACCTTGGTGTCTCAAGACCAAGCTCTTTCATACAATTATCAAATTTTTCCCTATCTTCGGCGTTGTCAATTGCCTCACGAGTTGCCCCTATCATTTCAACAGAGTGTTTCTCCAGTATCCCTCTCTTCGCTAGCTCAAGTGAGACATTTAAGCCCGTCTGGCCTCCCATAGTAGGTAAAATTGCATCTGGCTTTTCTTTTTCAATGATTTTCTCTAAAGATTGCCATTCAACAGGCTCAATGTAAGTTGCATCAGCAATTTCTGGATCCGTCATTATGGTTGCTGGGTTCGAATTAACTAAGACAACTCTATAACCATTATCACGCAAAGCTTTACAAGCTTGTGTGCCAGAATAATCAAACTCACAAGCTTGCCCAATAATTATTGGGCCTGAACCAACGATCAAGATAGTATTTAAATCTTCTCTTTTAGGCATTCATATCCTCAAAAAATCTTTTAAATAATACTTCGAACTCTTTTGGTCCTGGACTTGCCTCTGGATGGCACTGAATAGAATAGAAGGGTTTAGTTGTGTGCTCTATTCCTTGAATTGAGCCATCAAATAAGGATTTATGGGTGATATTTATATCATCTCTATTTTCAACTTTTGCCACTGCAAAATTATGATTTTGAGATGTAATAAAAACGGTATTGTTTTTTAAGTCATGTACTGGATGATTTGCTCCATGGTGCCCAAAAGGCATTTTTTCAATTTCTAAACCATAGGCTAATGACATGATCTGGTGGCCAAGACATATCCCAAAAATTGGCAAACCTAGACTCATCATTTTTTTAACTTCTTCAATAGCGTCTTGGAGGACACTTGGGTCTCCTGGACCATTAGAAAGAAAAATACCATCTGGATTTAAAGATTTAATAGTCTCTGCTGAAGTGTTAGGTGGTACAACCTCAATGTCACCTCCCAAACTTTTCATGATGCGGAGTATATTTTCTTTTATGCCGAAGTCGACTGCGACGATTTTGTATTTTTTCTTAGTGCCTGGGTCTCCAAAATTATATGGAGCACTTACAGCTACATTTTCAGTGAAATTCTTTCCATCCATGCTGCCAAATTTTTTAATCTCTGACATAGCTTCCTCATCCGTGAAGTGTTGGGTTGGATAAATAGCTCCTATCTTGCAACCTTCATCTCTCAAAATTTTTGTTAGGTGCCTTGTATCAATATCTGAGATACAAATTGTTTTTTGCTCTACCAAAAATTCTTCAAGCGACATCTTTGATCTATGATTGCTTGGAAAATCACAGAAATTTTTAACGATAAGGCCACGTGCTGCGATATTTTTGGATTCATTGTCCTCAAAGTTTATACCTGTGTTACCAATGTGGGGATATGTGAATGTAATTATTTGGCCATCGTAGGATGGATCAGTAAGAATTTCTTGATAACCAGTAATTGAGGTATTGAATACGACTTCTCCAACACCAATTTTTTTAAAACCAAAACCAATACCATCGAATGAAATTCCATTCTCAAGTAGTAGCTTTGCTCCAAACTTCATTTTTGCTTCCGAATACTATAAAGAAGTTAGAAGATAATTTACAGATCATTTAGAATTAACCCTATGTCATTTTCATTGAAGAGCAAAAAAGACATTGAAAAAATGAAAATTGCTGGCCGAAAAGCAGCAAATGTTTTGGA
>CAZNPG010000002.1:92563-105705 GCA_964575305.1 uncultured Gammaproteobacteria bacterium
GTTGATGTAACTAAGGATTGTTTATTTGCAGGCATTAATGAAGTTAAGCCTGGCGCCACACTTGGAGACGTTGGTTTTGCTATTCAAAATTTAGCTGAAAAAAACCACTATTCGGTTGTTCGAGATTATTGTGGCCATGGTATTGGAAAAACATATCATGAGGAACCACAAGTAATGCATTATGGTCAAAAAGGAGAAGGCTTAAAACTTGAAGAAGGCATGTGCTTCACTATTGAACCAATGATCAATTTAGGCTCACATCATTCAAAAGTACTTAATGATGGTTGGACTGTTGTAACCAAAGATGGAAAGCTATCAGCTCAATGGGAGCATACCGTTGCCGTTACAAGCAATGGACATGAAATATTAACTTTGGGAGATTGAGTTGATGAAATTACCAATAGAAGCTCATGGTATTGTTAAGCAAGATGAACATGGTTTGCTTAGTGTTAGATACACAAAATTTGAAGCTTCAGCTGAAAGCAAAAATTGCTTTACACTCGATGACAAAAGCATAGGGTCTACAAAAATAATCACACACCTTGTAAAAGATGAACCTATTGAGGATATTCCAACCGCATGGTTGAAACTCTATCTTTTATCTCTTCGCTTCTTCAAACCTAATGAACTTAACTTTGATAATGTATTTTCAGTATTGCCAAATGTAGCTTGGACCAATAAGGGACCAATTAGAGCGGAAGCTTTCGAAAATATCGTTACTGATGAAAACTTAAGGCTTTATGCTGTTGATAAGTTTCCTCCTATGACAGATTACATTGTTCCAAAAGGTGTCAGAATTGCTGATGCTTCTAGAGTACGTCTGGGAGCCTACCTAGGTGAAGGCACAACAATCATGCATGAAGGTTTTGTTAATTACAACGCCGGCACTGAAGGTCCTAATATGATTGAAGGCAGAATATCTGCAGGTGTCTTCATAGGCAAAGATTCAGATCTTGGTGGAGGATGCTCAACCATGGGTACTCTATCAGGAGGCAATGAAGAAGTTATAAGAGTTGGGGAAAGATGTTTGCTTGGAGCAAACTCAGGTATAGGAATTTCGTTGGGCAATGACTGCACAGTAGAAGCAGGTTTATATCTGACAGCAGGAACAAAAGTAACAATGCTTGAGAACAATAAAGTTTTAAAGGCCTTAGAGCTTAGCGGCAAAGATGGTATCTTATATTTTAGGGATTCTCTTTCAGGGAAAGTTTGCGCAAGACCAAATCAAGGCAACTTTAAACTTAATGAAGTCTTGCACGATAATAATTAATTTTGGAAATACAAATAACTCAAGACCTGGTTCGCAAAGAATCAATCACACCAAATGATGCTGGCTGTCTTCAATACATTGAAGACTTCTTAGCAGAAAGAGGTTTCAAAAATGAAATTCTTACGTATGGAAGAGTAAAGAATCTTTGGAGTATTAATCGAAAGCCTGGCCCTTTATTGGTGTTTTTAGGTCATGTTGATGTAGTGCCAACAGGACCAGTAGATCAGTGGGATCATGACCCTTTCTCAGGGCATGATGATGGTACCTACATTAATGGTAGAGGAACAGGAGATATGAAAGGCGGAATTGCATGTTTTATGTCTGCTTTATCTCGTCTTAATCCTGATGATTTTAATTTCTCACTAGGCTTCATTATCACTTCAGATGAGGAAGGGCCATCTAGAGATGGCACTGTTAAAGTTGTTGAAGAATTGCTCAAAAGAGAAGAAGTAATTGACTATTGTCTAATTGGTGAGCCTTCTACAATTGAAACTGTTGGAGACAATATAAGAATTGGCAGAAGAGGTTCTTTAAACATAGAGTTAGAAGTCTTAGGTAAACAAGGTCATGCAGCTTATCCTGCAAGAGTGGATAATCCTATTCATAAAGTCGTACCTTTTTTAGATAAATTATTGGCAGAGGTTTGGGATGAAGGTAATGAACATTTTCCACCTACATCATTGCAATTAACAAATATTTCAGCGGGAGTTGGGGCCCATAATGTTACGCCCAACAACCTTAATTTAAAATTTAACCTTAGATTCTCGCCGCAAATCACAGGCCAAGAGATACAAACTAGAATTGAAAAGTTTCTTGAAGAGAAAAATGTGAAATACAACATAAGTTTTGATTTAAATGCTGAGCCGTTTTACTCCAATCCAAAATTATTTACAGATGTCGTACAGAAAAGTGTGCAAAAAGTGCAAGGGTTTAATACTGCCCTTTCCTGTTCTGGTGGAACTTCAGATGGCAGGTTTATTGCAAAAACTGGCTGTGAAATTGTAGAGTTAGGCCCTAAATTTGAGACTATTCATAAAATTAATGAAAGAATTGAGAAGGAAGAATTGGAACGATTAACCGATATCTACCATCAAATCTTATTAAATCTTAATGAAGAGACAAATAACTGAACTTTTTGTATAGAATAGACATTGTCGAAATATGAGAATTAAAAATTTACTAATACTTTCCAGCTTAATCGTCCTAGCAGCTTGTAGCGATAAGGAAGAGCCGCTTGAGGATTTATTCCTTGAATTAGATTCCAGTGCCGAATCAGTAGATTATGGCGATACTTTTACATTGACTTGGAGCTCAAATGCCAGCCAATGTTATGCTGGCGGTAGATGGATTGGTGAAAAAGAGATTACTGGCTCAGAAGAGATAGAAATTAAACGAGGTGGATCCAGTACATTTATCATGGACTGCCGAAGAAATAATGAATTTATTAACCAGGCAGTAGCTGTAGAGATAATCAAAGAAACCAGCGACTATTTTATATTCTCTCCTCCTGCTGATACTCCAGACTTTACGATTGAATATGCTGAAGATGAAAAAGTAGTTTTTACTGGCCAAGCAAGAGGTGATGTTAATGATGATAATATTCCAGATGTTGTCTTCGGCTTGCAAATAAGAAAGAGCTTAGACAATACATTAGTAAGATCTCATCTCCTGCAAATGCTTGGTGGGCCTTTCCCATTGATAACTGAAGTTGTAACAGATGAGTGTGATGCCATTAGCACACTTGTTCCTAAAGATTTAGATCAAGATAGCTTTACTGATGTAATTGGCACATCGACGGATTACGAAAGACAAAACCTTGGTACATCAAAAATATGTCTCTTCAAAGGAACGGCAACTGGTCTAGTCCTCGACAATGAATTGGTAGCAAACGATACAAGTCTAGATTTAGCTAATGCCAATTTAAGGGGAGTCGGGTTGGTTGATAGAAACAATAATATTGCCCTAGATATTTATCTACTAACCGAAACAAACGAATATTGGATAGAAGTTGGTGCGACCGATGGGCCAAAATTTGAGGAGTTTGCTTACGACAATACAGCTCTAACTGATTTAACTATTAATAATTTGACTGCTTTCGATTTTGATGCAGACTCAAACGAAGATATTGTTTTCTCAGCTTACGACAGCAATGGTGCAGGTAAATTTATCACCGTACCTAAATCAGGTGACGGCACAAATTGGGCAGAAACTCTAGTTTATGACAATGTGCCTAATACAAAGATAGTGCAAACTATTGTTTACGATCAGGATACTGACTTAGATGTTTTTGTGATGGGCGATGGTACTCCTTCAAATGGCATAGATCTAAACCCTACCTCTACTCTTAAAGTTTATGAGACTGGTGAAGTAAATATTCTTGAGAATGAAGTTGATATTATTTACACAAAGCAAGCGACGACAAGTTTGAATAATAGTGTGGTCCAAGCAGACTTTGATACAGACTTTGATGGCGGTGACATACTTTTATCTTTCGAAAATTTTGGGGATACTACGGCAAGCTTTCTTGTTATAGAGAAACAAGAAACAACCGATGAAGAAGATGTTACTACGTATGCTTATGTTGCCCAAGATGATGAAGAACTCGGATTAGCTAATATTCCAGAAGGTCATGCCTTCACAGTATTTATAGATTACAACAGTGACTTTGATATTGATGTGATCTTTGCAGTTGAAGGAGAAATGAATACTGAAACGAATTTAAAGCCTGTTAACTTCTTTATTCAAACTAACGAGTCCAATTAATTTAATAAATATTTGGAAGCTTAGGCTTTATTCTCTAAGTCTTTAACTCTCTTTTCTAAGTACCAAACTTTTGTATAAGTCACCAAAGCTAGAATACTGACAAATATGATCCATTGGTTATCTACTATAAATTCAATCATATGCCTATCATACATAAAAAAAAGGGCAGTCATTAAACTGCCCTTCTCTAAGAAAATTAATTCTAGGTTTAAGCTTTTGCTTTCACATTGTCTGCTGATCTGGCTATACCAAATGCAGCAACTGCTACTAAGGCCAAACCAATTACAACATAATATTGAATCATAAATTCAAAGACCGGTGATATGCTTTCTAGGCCTTCGCCTAAAGCTTCGCCACCTAGCAATCCTGCTAGTACACCACCAATTGCTGATGCAAGGAACCATAAGCCGAACATTTGACCAATGTATTTACGCGGTGCGTATTGAGCAAATGCTGAGAGCCCTATTGGTGATAAAGCTAATTCACCCCATGTTTGCAGCAAATAAGTTATAAGTAACCATTGCATGCCAACTGGACTTACTTCCATTGCTAGTTGCACAGCGTAAAGCATCACAACAAAACTTAAAGCCATAAAGAATAAGCCAATAGCAAACTTCACAGGCAGTGATGGATCAAGATTCATACGACCAAGATGCATCCACATTCCTGCGAATATAGGTGCGAAAATCACAACGAAAATTGGATTTGCAAATTGCAACCAACCAATTGGAATAATATAGCCACCTACTGAAAGATCTGTATAGTCTCGAGCAAAAATACTCAAAGAGCTTGCTGACTGATCGAAGCCTGACCAGAATGCTGCTGCACCAATAAAAAGAATAAGTAGTAAGAATAAATTCTTCTTTTCAACGTTTGTTAAACCTGCAAATAGGAATAAATAAGAGAAATAAATAAAGGCTACTGCTGTTAAAAATATAGCAAAGTTTTCTGCGAAGGCTTTTGGTTCAACTGTTATGAAACCCAATAAGCCTAAACCAATAACAACAACCATCAGAACTGAAGTTATTTTTGACCATTTGATATATGAGTCTCTTTGCGCCTGCGGCATATCATTTGGTTTATTACCAGCATCCCCAAGTAAATGTCTGAAGTTCAGGTATTGCAGAACTCCAAAGAACATACCTATACCAGCTGCACCGAATCCCCAGTGCCAACCAATCTTTTCACCCAAATAAGAGCAAATTAAGAAACCAAGTGTTGAACCTATATTTATCGACATATAGAAAATCGTATATCCAGCCTGGACTCGTGAGTCTCCTGGTTTATAAAGTTGGCCTACTATTGTGGAAATATTTCCTTTCAATAGCCCAGTGCCCAATACAACTAGTATTAAGCCTAGGAAGAAGGTTTCAGTTAAAGGCATTGCGAGCGTGAAGTGACCTAAAGCAATTATTATTGCTCCAATAAGCACAGCCTTCTGATGGCCGAGCACATTGTCAGCCAGCCAACCTCCAGGAATGACCATAAAATAAACCATTCCAACGTAGATGCCATAAATTGCTTGCGCATCTACCTGAGACCAACCAAGACCGGGGTTAAAACCAGTTACTGCACCTGTCATATATAAGACAAGTAAAGCTCTCATTCCATAATAAGACATTCTTTCCCACATCTCTGTGAAGAATAAAGTCACCATCCCTTTCGGATGTCCAAAAAACCATGTATCGTTTGTTGTAAGATTGTTTTGATTACTCATAAGTACGAATTACATTAGCATATTATGAAAAATAAATTTACCTATCCTGGAATATTTTCACGCTTAATGTCATTCACTTACGACATTTTTCTTGTAGCAGCATTATGGTTTTTATTTGGCTTTGTATTTTTAGGCTTATACAAATTAATCGTTGCTGATAATGATTACTTCCCACCTCCAATAGGAGCCATCATTATTTTACTTACTACAGCTGGCTACTATGTATACTTCTGGTCGAATGGCAGAAATACGCTTGGTATGAGCACATGGAGTCACGAAATAATCGATAACCAAGGCAAGAAGCTAACAGCAAAGATCGCTCTATATAGATTTCTTCTTTACTCTACATTGAGTGTTGTAGGCATGCTCTGGATAATCTTTGATAAAGAAAATAAATGTTTACCTGACAAAATTTTAGGTCTAAAAGTAGTTAAAAGAAAAAACGTTTCCTAAATAAGTAATACATCAAAATTAGGAATATTGGGAAAGCTTGTAAGTAGAAAGGCAATAAGAAAACAGCAATAGAATCGGCAAAGACAGATTCAACAAAACCATATATTAAGCAAGCTCCAAAACCATAAACCAATATTCGATTAACGTTCAAAGTCTTATTGAAAGATAACAAGATCTCAAGACCAATCATAAAGATTACTATGTAGCATAAAAAATTGAGGCTTCTTCTCAACAGCTCTGTCTTTGATACAAGGCTAAATTTTTCAAATGAAGAGGATGAGTTTTCAATTAACTCAGAGAATGAAAGGTGTTTTATATTTGAGTTGTAATTAAGCTTGCTGAATTCACCACTGTATTGATCTTTAATTTCAAGGTAGCCTTTTTTATCAAAACTTAATGACAAATCTTCTGATACTAGAATAAAGCCCTCATCTGCTCTCTCTTGGATCTCAATTATTACTGGCAAATTATCAGTGGAAGATGAAACTTTAGATTTTCGTATCTCTGCTGCATTTTTTGTTAGCTCTGGAATAAAAAATTCATATGAAGCCATTGAAATTATTACTACTGGTGCAAAAATCATAAAAGCATACTTTGTTTTATTTAGGCCTGCTTGTCTGACAGTATTGAAAGCCCTGAGAAAATTTGCATCAACAAATACTGCAAGAAAACCAACTACTGCTGCTAAATAAATAAAACTTCTAATTCGGTATGGTTCTGATGCTATCAAGTAGAGCAAGGCATCTAGATAGGTGTAGTTATTATTAATATCTTCAATTTCTGAGAAAAAGTTAAAAGAAAAATCTATAGCAGTAATGATTAAAAGAGCCCCTAGAAAAGAAAGCATAGATTTCTTGAAGATATATTTATATGCCTTCATAACCAAACCCTTTTTTTACTTTCTTAGAAGCAAGCAATATCGCTAAAAATACGACAAGAAAATGCATCCAATAGAAATTAATTAGCAAACCTTGCAAATGTATTGCATTGGTTTCAAATGCTGACAAAGTTAGGAGCAGATACATAATATTGAATATTGATAGGAAGAAATATGTTTTTTCCCTACCAAAAAATGAACTGTAGCTTGAAAAAATAATCGAAAAAATGAATGAAATAACGCAGAAAATTGGCAAAGCCGTCCTGACAAATAGCTCTTTAATATTGTCTAAGTTCAAATCTTTGAGGAGTGTAAAAGTAGAGATATATTCTTCAGATGAATAATCAGCTATTGGAATGCCAGCTTTCTTAAACTTTGAGATTGCATTCATTTCATTATCAAAAAAGAAACCATCACTTAATATCAAATTTACTCCTGAAGCAGATTCTTCGATCACAGCAGTATTGCCATAGATAAATCGATCTATTGATTGAGAATCAATAAAAATTAGATCTTCATAAACATCATTTGCTTTGTTCCCATAAACATTAAAGGTATCAGCTTGTAATGCCACCAAACCTGAAGGCGAAAGAATTTTAGAAGCAAATGAATTATCTTTATCGAGCAGGTCCTCCCCTTTACTTGTGAAATAAGGTGAAACAAACCCACTTAGAAGTATCGATACTAAGAAGACGCCTAAAATTACAAACTTTTGTCCAGAAATTAATCGTGTATGAGTCATGGAACCCGCAGTTAGAACTGTGTCATGATTCTTGAAAATTGGTGTTAAGACAAAACCAACTGCTAAAAAAACACTTATTGGTAGCACAAGGTTCAAAAGACCAGGTGAAAATAAAATTAAAGCAAAAAAGATGTTTTCGGCTGAAATCTTGCCTACTTCAGCTTGTGAAAGGAATATATTGAACCTAGAAAGCAATACTAATCCAAAAAGGACTAGTGAAACCCAGCAAATGTTTACTATAATTTCCTTACTGATATAACGGGAAATAATCACTTCTTAAGAATATCAAAAAGGAGAAAAAATGGCATTCTATAAAGCACTTGAAAAAATCGAACTGAAAAAATATTCAGAAGCATCTGATGACAACTTTGGGGTAGTTTTCTATTCAAAGGGTTCATTAAAATCAACACAACTATTTGACAAAGAAGTTAAGGGAAAAGTTTCAAACTTTTTTGAGGATGATTCGAAGTCATCTTTAATGGTTTCAAAAGAATTCTCTGGTCTATCTAGAGATGTTCTTTTCGTAAGAGATTTTGATAAAAAGAAATCTGAGCATAAAAAAGAACAATGGCTAATGGGGGTCTTTGCTCAACTTGATAAATACAATGTTGAATCAGCAAGTATATTTGCTGACACTTCTACGCATATTAAAGATAAAAACTTCACATTTAATATTGCTAAATACGCTGAAAAATCTGCTTATAGATATACAGACACAAACCCGAATACAAAGAAGGATGCCAAACTTAAAGAATTAGATATTTGTGTCGAAAAAAGTAGTGCTGCTTTAGTAAGATCAGTTGAGCTTGGCTACAACGTTGGAAGAGGAGCAAATACTGCAAGAAACCTAGGGAACAGGCCAGCCAATCATGCTACTCCTACCTACATTGCCGACCAAGTCGTCAAGCTAGGTAAGGAAATTGGTGGCTTCAAAGTAGATGTTCTAGAAGAAAAAGACATGAAGAAACTTGGCATGGGTTCATTGCTCTCTGTTTCTGAAGGTAGCGTCGAACCAGCTAAGCTTGTCACCATGCAATACAATGGCGGCAAAAAAGGGGCTAAACCAATTGTACTTGTTGGTAAAGGTGTAACTTTTGATACTGGTGGTATTAGTTTAAAACCTAGCCCAAAAATGGATGAAATGAAATGGGATATGTCTGGTGCAGGATCGGTTATTGGAACTATGGCTGCAGTAGCTGCCTCGAAATTACCAGTTAATTTAGTTTGTGCAGTAGGGCTCACAGAAAATATGCCTGCTGGCAATGCAACCAAACCAGGAGATGTTGTGACCTCAATGTCAGGACAAACCATCGAAGTTCTTAATACCGATGCTGAAGGAAGATTGGTGCTATGCGATGTTCTAACTTACATAGAAAAATTTGATCCAAAAGTTGTTATTGATACAGCAACCTTAACAGGTGCAGTCATCGTTGCACTTGGAAATGTCGCAGCTGGAGTAATGGGTAATGATCAGAAATTGGTTGATAAAATTTTAGAGGCCGGTCAAGTTTCAGGTGAGAAAGCTTGGCAGTTACCTTTGTGGGATGAGTATCAAAGTTACTTACATTCAAATTTTGCTGATATTGCCAATATAGCTCCAGGCAGAGCAGCTGGCACAATCGAAGGTGGTTGTTTCCTATCAAGATTTACAGAAGATTATAAATGGGCGCACGTAGATATAGCTGGTGTTGCTGATATCGGCGATGGCAAAAATAAAGGCTCTACTGGTAAACCAGTTGGTCTGTTATTTGAGTATGTAAATAGCAATCGTTAATGGCAGCAACGTTCTTTTCAGGCTTTAAAGACCAACAATCTGCACTTAACTTCTTGTTAGAGAAAATCTATGCGGGCTTTCAAATGCAAAGTTCAATTTGTGTAGTCTTAAAGGATGAGGAACATTGCGCTGATTTTAAAAAGAGTCAGCAAAGAAAGTATTTTGAGAACGCCAAAATTGAATATCTTTATGATGACAATATCTCATTCATAAATGAACAGCCAACTGGCCATTTTGATGAGGTGCATATCTTAAGTGATAAAGTCTTAGAACTACCTTTAGATGTCTGTGAAAACATCTTTGTTTACACAACCAGTGCCGATGAAGAGATAAACAAAGCATCTCGTGAACTTTATGCTAACCTGAAGAAAAATAACATTGAGTTAAACCACAAAGCAATCTAATGGACGCACAATACTCCCCAATTCAGATCGAAGAAAAATGGTCAAAGATTTGGGCAGATAGAGAATTAGAAAGACCTGGCTCTGAAGATCATTTCTCTCAAATCATACCACCACCTAACGTCACGGGGACCTTGCATATGGGTCATAGCTTTCAGTACGCCATCATGGATTTCTATACTAGATACCATCATATGAAAGGCACTGATTCTTATTGGCAGGTAGGGACAGATCATGCGGGTATAGCTACTCAAATGGTAGTAGAGAATAACTTGCTCAATGAAGGTAAGTCTAAAGATGACTTAGGTCGTGAAAAGTTTTTGGATGAAGTCTGGAAATGGAAGGAATATTCAGAAGGCAAAATTTCTTCCCAAATGAAGAGGCTTGGCATCACAGTTGAGTGGGATAAGTACCGCTTCACTTACGACGATGATTTCTGTGAAGGGGTAAACAAAGCTTTTGTTGAGCTCTACCGCAAAGATAAAATTTATCGAGGTTATCGACTGGTTAATTGGGACCCATCACTTAAAACTGCTGTTTCTGATCTAGAAGTAGTAAGGCAAGAGAAAGATGGTTTACTTTGGCATATTTCCTACCCTCTAGCTGATTCAGATGAAGCACTTATAGTCGCAACTACCAGACCGGAAACAATGTTCGGCGATATGGCAGTAGCGGTTAATCCGAATGATGACAGATTTAAACATCATATTGGCAAGTACGTTGAATTGCCTTTTGTGGGTAGAAAAATTCCGGTGATTGGTGATGAGTACGTTGATATGGAGTTTGGAACTGGCTGTTTAAAGATTACGCCAGGGCATGACTTTAACGACTACGATATCGGCAAAAAATATGCCTTGCATGAAGTGGACGGGGTAGTACAAACCTCAGATAAGCTTGAAGATTTTGCCCCAATCAATATTTTCACCGATGAAGCGTTCTCAAATGATATGGTGCCAGCACCATTTAATAACCTTGACCGCTTTAAAGTTAGAAAAGCTGTTTTAGAAGAGCTTCGAAACAAAGAATTATTGGTAAAAGAGGAGAAACATCACATCAGTGTGCCTAGAGGCGAAAGATCCAACATAGTTATTGAGCCAAAACTTAGTTATCAGTGGTACGTCAAGACAGAAGAGATGGCCAAAAAAGCTAACGAGGCTGTTAATAATGGTGAAGTTGTTTTTCACCCCGGCAATTGGGATAAGACCTACTTTAATTGGATGGATAATATCCAAGACTGGTGCATCAGTAGGCAAATTTGGTGGGGTCACAGAATTCCAGCTTGGCACGACGATGAAGGTAATACTTATGTTGGTTTTGATGAAGCCGAAGTTAGAGAATTTTACAGTCTAGATGACAGAGACTTAAGACAAGAAGAAGATGTACTTGATACTTGGTTCTCAGCCTCACTTTGGCCATTTGGTTCACTAGGTTGGCCAAAAGAAACTAAGGATTTCAAAAAGTTTTTTCCTACTACACTCTTGGTTACAGGTTTTGACATTATCTTTTTCTGGGTCGCTCGTATGATGATGATGAGTTTAGAGTTCACTGGCAAGGTGCCTTTTAAAGATGTCTATGTCACAGGTTTGATAAGAGATGAGAACGGTCAAAAGATGTCTAAATCTAAAGGGAATATTATCGATCCAATCGATTTAATTTATGGTATAGATTTGGAAGATCTAGTTACCAAAAGGACCGCCAACTTAATGCAAGAAGGCTTGGCTGAGAAGATAGAACGCAAGACCAGAAAACAATTTCCTAATGGCATTGACTCTTATGGCACAGATGCTGTGCGTATGACCTTCTATTCCTTAGCGACTCATACCAGAGACATTAGCTTTGAATTAGGTCGCCTTAAAGGTTACAGAAACTTCTGCAATAAAGTCTGGAATGCAGCTAGATTTATTAATAACTATCCAATGGAATCTCAAGAATTTGTTGCAAAAAACGATGCCGATAAATGGATAGAGGACGAATTCAATAAAGTCACGGAGCAAATTCACAAAAATATTGCTGAGTACCGCCTAGATTTTGCCATGAATGAAGTTTATGAATTCTTCTGGGGTAAATTCTGTGACAAATATATCGAAGAATGCAAAACTTCAGGCGAGACTGCCAACCTGCATCCAATGCTGAAAAAGATTCTGATACTAATGCACCCCTTCTGTCCTTTTATCACCGAAGAAATTAATGAGCTTGTCTTCAAAGATGGTTCATTAATGGATCTTTAAAAAAATATTTCAGACCCTATTTATAGTGCATGGCAAAAACATTACTAATCGGTGCAAATTCAACAATTGCTCAAGCTTTACAAGAAAATTCTGATAGAGAGTTTGTTTGTCTTGCTCGTTCTGAAGGAAATCTTAACCTTGATGGCGATTTATCAGAGTTAGATGATGTGTCAGATATAAATGGCTTAGTTTACTTTCCAGGCACAATAAATCTAAAACCTTTCACTATGCTAAAAGAAGAAGATTTTATGAATGACTTTCAGGTGAATGTTTTAGGTGCTGCCAAAGTAGTTAAAAAAGTAATCAATAAGTTAAAGGAAGCTGAGGGCTCAAGCGTAGTCTTTATTTCGAGTGTAGCTGCAAATGTTGGACTACCTTTTCATGCCAGTATTGGTGCTTCAAAATCTGCCTTAGAGGGTATGGCTCGTTCTCTGGCAGCAGAATATACCAATGCCAAAGTTTGCTTCAACGTGGTAGCTCCTAGCCTCACAGACACAAACCTTTCAACCAACCTTTTAAAGACAGACAGACTAGTTGAAGCCAGCAAAGAACGAAATCCAATGAAAGAGATTGGTGACCCACAAAAAATTGCAAAGACAATAGATTTCTTATTAGATGCACATAATAACTGGATGACTGGCCAAGTAATACATGTTGATGGCGGCATGAATAATTTAAAATAATCTAATCTACTAATTTATTTGGATCTTTCTGGGAGACTTCCCAACGTTTTCTAAGATAATTACAATTTTCACAAGATTTAGATGGTTTTGGCATATCCCCATCTAAGGTAGCTTTGGCATTTAAGACTGCCTCTTCCACCCAACTGTTATCGCATTCCAATTTAACCAGGTGCAAATCAAAGGTTAATTGTTGATTAAACATTGGTTCATGTTTTTTACCATTGTAGTAAACCA
>CAZNPG010000003.1:0-79219 GCA_964575305.1 uncultured Gammaproteobacteria bacterium
GTTATGCAAAGCCCAAAGATATAGGTATCAGCATAGTGATATGAGTAGTCTTGAAGAATGCTTACAACAGGCTACAGAAAATAAAGCACGACACATAGTAATTGCGACAGACGGAGTTTTTTCCATGGATGGGACATACGCCAAATTAGATCAAATTTGTGAGTTAGCTGAAAAGTACGATGCTCTTGTTATGGTCGATGATTGCCATGCGACAGGTTTTGTTGGTAAGAATGGAAAGGGCACGCCAGAGCATTTTGGTGTTGAAGGGAAGGTTGATATCTTAACCGGTACACTGGGCAAAGCACTAGGAGGAGCATCTGGTGGATTTATCTGTGCAAAGGAAAATGTAGTTCAGTTGCTTAAACAAAGATCTAGGCCATATTTATTCTCGAATGCACTGTCACCATCAATTGTTAAAGCAACACTCCAGGCTTTAGAAATTGTTGAAAATGAGCCTGATAGAAGAGCACGTATAAAAGAAAATACACTTTATTTTCGTGAGAAAATGAATGAGTTAGGGTTTACGCTCAAAGGAGAATCACACCCCATAACCCCAATAATGCTTGGCGACGCTGAGACAGCCCAAAAGATGTCAGCAGCTTTGCTAGAAAAAGGACTTTATGCCGTTGGTTTCTTTTACCCAGTTGTCCCAAAAGGACAGGCAAGGATTAGGCTACAATTAACAAGCGAACATACAAAAAACCAGTTAGATAAAGCAATAGAAATATTTGAGGAGGTAGGAAAGTCACTAAAAGTTATATGAAAGCACTAGTAAAAGCAAAAGATGAAGTGGGGTTAGTCCTTTCAGAAGTTGATGTTCCTAAAATCGGGAACGAAGACGTTCTCATAAAAGTTAAAACTACAGCAATTTGTGGGACAGACCTACATATCTGGAACTGGGATAAATGGGCAAGTAGCACAATTAAAACCCCAATGACAGTAGGCCATGAGTTTATGGGCGAAGTTTTTGAAGTTGGCTCCAACGTTAAAAATTTCCAAATAGGTGATCGAGTATCAGCTGAATCTCATATAACCGGACAAAATAGTAGAAATGCCAAGGCGGGTAAACTGCATTTAGACCCTGAAACAGTAAACATTGGTGTTGATAGAGATGGCGCCTTTGCAGAGTTTATTTCAGTGCCTGCAAAAAATGTTGTGAATTTGCCAGATAGCATTTCTGATCAAATAGGATCAATCTTGGATCCATTTGGAAATGCTGTACACGCCACTTTATCTTACGATCTTGTTGGAGAGGATGTCTTAGTAACCGGGGCAGGGCCAATAGGCATCATGTCAGCAGCTATAGCAAAATATGTTGGAGCAAGAAAAGTGCTACTAACTGATATAAATGATCACAGGTTAGAGCTTGCAAAAAAAGTTTGTGATATTGAAATTCTTAATCCTATGAAAGAAAGTCTGGAAGAAAAAATGACAGAAATGGGCATAAAGGAAGGGTTTGATATTGGTTTAGAAATGTCTGGTTCAGAACAAGCAATAGATCAAATGATGAGCGCAATGATTATGGGTGGCAATGTTTCATTGCTCGGTCTTCCAGCAGATAAAATTCAATTCGATTTATCAAAAGCAATCTTTAAAGCGTTGAACTTAAAAGCAATATATGGTCGTGAAATTTTTGAAACTTGGTACAAAGGTATGGCTCTAATTGATTCAGGCCTCAATATTGAAAAGGTAATTACCCATAAGTTTCATTATTCAGAATTTGAAACAGCCTTTGACCTTCTTAACTCAGGCAAAGCAGGCAAAGTAGTTTTAACTTGGGATTAATCCTCGGCTTCAACAAGCCCAAATACTAAATCTTGCATTTTTTGGACCGGTGGGCATTTATCTGTTGTTGTATTAGGACAATTGAACTTATCTTTCACTGACATTGTGGCAGGCATATTAATTCCGCCATCACTTGTTTCTTCTGAACTAGCTTCCCCATCACCAGCAAATGCTTCACCTATAGCTTTTAACCATGAGAATGGAAGCCACAATAGATAGTCCATTGGCCCTAAACTTATGACGTAACCGTTATCTCTATTATGCAAATACTTGGTAAATTTGACTGCAACTAGATCATGTTCTGGAATGACAAAAAGATACTGGCCATTAAAACCCTCTTTTACTAAAAGTCTTTTATCTTCTGAAATTTTTCTTATTGAGGTATGCATGCCATAAAACTCACCTGGCCCTTCTGAAATTGGCTGCATTGATTCTTCTAAAAACTGCTTATTTATAATCTGTTGGCCTTCCCACATGCCATTTTGAGCATATAGTTGACCAAATTTAATAAAATCTATTGGTGCCATATCAATACCATGGAAGGTAACATCATTTAAGGCATGATCTTTCCAAAGCCCATATTCTGTTATACCTAGAGGCTGAAGAATTTCTTTCTTTAAAACCTCATGAGGTGAAGCATTGAAGATCTGCTCTATTACAGGACCAAGCAAAGCTGTATTGACATTGTTGTATTCAAAAATTTCACCAGGCTCATTAACTAATTCTACGTTTAGAGCAAAATCTAGATTATTTCTAGAGAGAAACATTTCCTCATTCCATGATTCACTTCTATATAAGCCAGATTTCATTTCAAGAAGATTTCTTATGGTAATTGCACCTCTTTCGTCATCTTTCCAAGCAGGTAAATAATTTTTAATTGGTTCATCTAGCTCTTTCAATAACCCTTTCTCAATTGCAACACCAAAAAGTACTGCATAAAAAGCTTTTGCAATAGATTGCGATGTAACAAAGTTAGTTTTGTCATAACCTTCTCCGTATTCTTCAAGAAGAATTTTTCCATTATGAGATACGATTAAAGCTTGGGTAGCTGAGTCACCCATAATCATTTCATTTAATTCAGAAATAACATCTTTATTTATTGTCTCAGATGCACTTAGGGAAAGTGAAAAAAGAGATATTAGTAAAAATCTAATCATCTTTTTCTAGATCAGCCATTCTATCGATAATTTTTACATAGTTTTCGTAGAATTCTTTTGATTCTCCATCAGCTGTTGTATAAGGAGTGGAGACACTGCCATCATCTAGTTTTATTAAACCAAGATCCATTAAAAATCTTGAAACCACTAATGCTCTATTAATGCTGCCTAGGAATTTTAAATAGCCTAGTGCACCCCATTTTTGCACATCCCCTTCTGAAGGTCGGTATTTTGTAATTCTGGTAAAAACAACATCTCGCTCTTTATCAATAAAAATAAATTGGCCAAATTTACCACTGGTGTTATAAATTTTTGCATCATCATCGTATTTTGATATCCACCATTGCAAGCTATAACCTCTAGTGTCACTATGGCTCCAACCCATATCAGGCGTTGCTCCCCAGTAAAGCTGCAGTGATTCATCAACGTAGTCTTTTGAAATGATTTGCTTATCTTCCCATCTTCCATCTCTGTTAAAGAGCAAGCCAAATTTAGAGTAATCCCTTGCAGACATATCTAAACAGCAGTAGGTCATAGTATTTCCAGCACTGTCTTCCCAGGCTGTATAGTTTTCAAGACCAATCTGGCTAAAGATGCGTTCATCTAGTAGTACTTTTGCTGTTTTTCCTGTAGCTCCTTTTAAGATTTCACCAATCATCATGGAATTTACATTGTTGTATTGAAATACTTCTCCTGGAGGATTTTCAACTCCAACTTTTTCTGCGTATTTAACATGATCTGCTTCTAAAAACATCATCTCATGTTCATGTGAAGGAAATTCGAGACCACTTGTCATGTTTAATATTTGTCTAATAGTTATGTTTTCTTTTTCTGGAGTAAGGTAAGACTCTACGTATTTACTGACAGGATCATCTAAGCTATCAATTTCTCCTCTATCAAGAGATATTCCAATTAGAGCTGCATAGTAGCTTTTTGCAGTTGACCATGATGTACCAAAAGAGTTCTGATCAAAACCATCTGCATACTGTTCATGCACGATATAACCGTCTTTGATGAGGATTGCGCTCATTGTAGCCTCGTCCTCAAAAGTCATTTCAAATAACTCATCAATCTTGTTCTGATCAAGACCAACTTCGTCAACTGTTGTTGTATCCCAATTCTCTCCTGGGAAATAATCTTCTGCTAATGTAAATAATGTTATAAAAAATAATATAAGAACCCTCATTTAAACTCCTTTTGATAGACTTCTACTGGTAAAATAATACCATATGAACAGGATTCATTTGTCATTAATTCATAGCAGTCCTGAAGTTTTTTTTAATGGTTCTTTATAAAGTCACAAATTTAGATTATGAGATTGACGATCGCACGCTTTTCTCAGATATAAGCTTTGAAATTAAAGCTGAATCTATCTATGAGATTAGAGGAGCAAATGGATCGGGAAAATCCACTTTATTAAAAATAATCGCAGGATTAATTCCATCTAATTCACGCACATTCTCGGAAGAGTTTGGAAGTTCAGTGTCTTACTTGGGCCATAAAAATGGCTTTGTTGAAGAAATTACTCTTAGAGAGAATTTTAATATCCTGGGTCTGAGTATGAATAAAAAACTTTTTGATGAATTTGGTTTAAATAAATTTAAAAATCAGAAATTTTTTAATCTTTCATATGGAGAAAAAAGAAAAGCAGCTTTATTAAGAGTTATTGCAGCAGATACTAAAACTTGGATATTAGATGAGCCATTTGCTGGTCTGGATGCAGAATCAGTTGAGGCATTAAAAAACATTTTTGATAAGCATGTCAGAAATCAGGGATGCATTATTTTGGCCAACCACCAAGAAAGCTTATCAGCAAGCAATAAAATTTTATTGGAGAAAAATGTTTAAAGACCTGAGAAGAGAATTTGGCTTAATTTTTCTGATACCGAAAAATATTTATTTACCCTTATCTATATTTGGCATTATCTTTTTAATATTTTTTCTTCTAGATTTCGATGAAACCTTAACCTACGTAAGTTCATTTATTGCATCATTTATTACGATCTTCATTATTTCGGAAAATACGTTCAAGGATGACTATGTAACAGGTTATATAGAGCAAAAGTTATGCGAAACTGAAAGTTTAGTTTCTTATTTATTTGCGAAGTATCTTGCTAATCTAATTCTAGTTTACCTTCCAATGACTTTACTGGCCTTTCTTATAAACGGATTCAATGACAATTTCCTACTAGAGCTAGTCTTTGCTTATATTGTAATGCTTAGCACTTTATATTTTTTCTTTAACTTAGGTAGTGCCATATCGATCAAAAGGAATAACTCATTAAATGCCTTGTTGATTATTCCGCTTTTAATACCATTTATAATCCTTGTTGAAGAGATATTTATTGCGGGCAAGTTGGTACCAAACTTAAATTTTTTAATGGCTTATTTCATCTTTTCAGCCACATTCATTAATTATGCAATTATTCAAATATTAAAGATTCAGAGTAAGTAATGTATAAATACGTAGCAAAATATTTTTTAATTAATAAAGTTTACAAGTTCTGTGGGGCTACAGCGTTCCCATCATTCTTAATAGGTTTAGTTGCCTTTATCATGTCGGCTTATTTTGCTATTTACGTCTTACCAGCAGATGTTGAGCAAAATGAAATATATAGAATTTTATTTATTCATGTGCCTTCAGCTATTTTGTCTGAACTTATATACATCTTCTTGGCTATAAACGGCTTTATTTTTCTTGTCTGGAGAACAAAGATAGCTGCAATATTCCTAAATGCTGCAGTAAGTATAGGTCTTGTTTATACAGCAATTGTGCTTTTGTCTGGTTCAATATGGGGTAAGCCTACATGGGGGACTTACTGGGTCTGGGATGCCAGAATAACATCAACATTCATCCTTTTAATTCAGTACATAGGTCTAATAGCTCTTAGGTCGTCATTCAATTCCAGGCAAACCGCTGATCAAATTCTTAGTATTGTTGCAATAATAGGTGCTGTAAATATTCCGATAATTAAGTTTTCAGTTAATTGGTGGAATACATTGCATCAGAATGCAAGCATCACAACTTCTGGTAGTGCTATAGATTCAGAAATGTTAATTGGCTTGCCAATAATGCTTGTGTCACTGCTTTTCATTTCATTTCATATTTTTGCGAGAAATATTCAATATGAGATTCTAAATAGAACTGGCAAGACAGCTATGATGAGGGAAATAATCAATGGATAGCATAGAGACAGTAATATTTACTTACGTTCTGTCAATTTCTTTTCTTTTAGTTTTATGCCTAAGTTCATATATAAGGTATACAAATATGCTAAAAAATTGTCAGGAAGATTTGGATGATTAGAAAAAATAGACTAAATAGGATCTATTTGATTGTTTTCTTTCTTTTATCGATAGGAGCAATTACTTTCTTTGTCTTAAAAGCATTAGAAGACAATATTGATCTTTATCTAACACCTACAGAAGTTAAAGAAAGCAGAATACAAGATCTTGAAAATTTTAAATTAGGTGGAATGGTAAAAGAAAAAAGTGTGCAGATGCTTGATGATTTATACGTAAGTTTTACTGTCACTGATTTCGAAAATGAAATCTCGGTTACCTATAAAGGTGTTTTGCCAAATCTTTTCAAAGAAAATAGTGGGGTTGTAGCTTCAGGATATCTTAACAAAGATGAATTTGTTGCATCTGAAATACTTGCAAAACACGATGAAAACTACATGCCCGTGAAATTAGAGGTGCAAGATTAATATTCAACCCGATTTTTTTGGCAATATTCTTTTATCTTTCTCAGCCCTACTATGCGCTTTTATATTTTATGCATCGCTAAATAAAAAATTTATAAATCTGGGAAGTAAGTTAACTCTAGGAAATTTCTTAGTGCTATTTATTGCTTGCGCTTATTTATCTTTTCAATTCTTACAAGATAATTTTGCATTCATTTATGTCTTCGAAAATTCCAGTAACTTATTACCAACGTATTATAAATTTTCTGCTTTTTGGTCAGCCCATGAAGGCTCATTTTTGCTTATGATTTTGCTCTTATCGGGTTGCATGGTGCTCAATAATTGGTTTTTTTGGGAAGAAAAATGGATGCCTCTATCTAATGCAACTGCAGCGTTTATTCTATTCTTCTATTTATTATTTCAGATATTTACTTCAAACCCATTTTTAACTTTTGATATAGAGCCAAACAATGGAACAGATCTTAATCCTTTGCTTCAAGATCCACTGCTAGCAATTCATCCACCTGTACTTTTTACAGGTTATGTTCTTTATGCTATTACTTTTAGTCTTGTGATTGCCGGTATGTTTAGAGGATTCGGCAAAGAACTATTTAAGAAGCTTAAATTTTGGGCAGGAATGTCTTGGTTTACCCTTACGCTCGCAATTCTATTGGGTTCAATATGGGCTTATTATGAACTAGGTTGGGGAGGTTATTGGTTCTGGGATCCTGTAGAAAATATAGTTTTATTGCCTTGGCTTGCAGGAACAGCTTTTACGCATTCATTGATTTATAGCAGGAATAAAATACTTTTATCTTGGATGGTATTTCTTGGTATAAGCACATTTCTCCTATCAATCTTGGGGTCATTTATTGTTAGATCTGGAATCTTAAATAGTGTGCATTCTTTTGCATCTGATCCTTCTAGGGGAGTTTTTTTACTGAGTTTATTTGCCTTATTCGCCTTTTCGTCTCTAGGATTATTTTTTTCTAAAAGCGTGCTTTTAAAAAGCAACTGGCCAGAACTAATGTCAAAACAATACTTACTTCTACTAAACAATATTGTTCTATTGGTAATTCTTTTAATTGTTTTTCTAGGCACTCTTTATCCAATTGTTACAGAAGTATTTTACGAACAAAAATTAAGTATAGGTCCAGATTATTTTTCCAGCTTGATAAGTCCCCTTGTTTTTATTTTGATAGGCCTTTTCTTAGCCGAACAGTTTCTGAGCCATTTAAAAACAAATAAGAAAAATACTTTATTACTTGCAGGGTTATTTGCTTTAATTTTTTTAGTTTTATTTATTACAGATCTAAGTCCAATCAATTTGAGTTTACTTTTTGTTTCTGTAGTTCTTGTAATCTTATTGATACGAGCACTAATAGAACTAGCACAAACCAAAGATATCAAAATCATGCATAAGGTCTTAGGTCATTTATCAGTAGTAATGCTTACCTTAGCTGTCCTTGCAAACCATCAATACTCTGAAAGCATAGATGTAAAACTTAAACCAGGAGATCAGGTGCAATTCTCAGGATCTACTCTCAAACTAAATTCAATTAATATCGAAGGTAAAGAAAATTTTGATTCGGTTGTGGCTAGATTTTCAGTTAGAGAAGCTACCAATGAAAAAAGCCTGATATCGGAGAAAAGAGTTTATAAAGTTGGTGGTGTTATCACGTCTGAAACAGGTATCTCAACATCAATTATCAAGGATTACCATATTGTCCTAGGAGACAGATACCAAGATGGTTCATGGTCTATAAGATTTTCTATAAATTATGGGATTATGATGATCTGGATCTCATCGATTATCTTACTCTTATCAATGCTTTATGGGACAATAAGAAGACATGGCTACTAGATCTTTTTTAGTTTTAATGATGGCTCTATTAGTTTTTCTAATAAGCACATTTACCGTATCTTTAATGCAAACCAATGAGATAGCACTTATTGAAAATCAAGAAGGCAAAAAACTTTATATATCAGAGGATTTATATGATCTTAATGGTAATAAGATTGCTGTTGAATCTCTCCTGGAAGGCAAAGTTCTTCTAAATGTATGGGCAAGCTGGTGTATAACATGTCTTGTTGAGCATCCATTCCTTAAAAAGGTAACAGAATCAAAAGACGTAAATTTAGTTGGTATCAATTATAAAGATCAAGATTTTAATGCTAAAAAATATTTAATTGATAATGGGGACCCTTATAGCTTATCTATATATGATTTATCTGGAAATTTTTCTTTAAAATTAGGAGTCACTGGCGCACCAGAGACTTTCTTAGTAATAGATGGAGTAATTGTTAGTCACAGGATAGGTGAAGTGAATATGGAGGTTTGGAATGAAAAATTTGCTCAATATTTTTAAGTTGCTGATAGTTCTTTCACTTCCTCTTTCTTTTAGCGCTGAAAACCTATACGAAAATTTGAATGCTGAGGAGTTAAAAAGACTTAATTATTTATCTGATAATATTCGTTGCCCAAAATGTTCTTATGGCAACATAAGCAGTTCAAATGCTCCTATTTCTAAAGACCTAAAAGAGGAGATTGCTGGACTAATAAGAGAAGGCAATACAAACGATGAAATTTTTGACCTGATGGAAAAACGATACGGCGATTATGTGATATTAAAAACTGATTTAAAGGATAATAAAACGTTATTTCTAGTCCCTTTAATGATCTTAATTATATCTATATTGCTTGTAACCACATATACTATTAAAAAATCTAAATGAGACTTAAAAGCTTAAAATTAGCAGGGTTCAAAAGTTTTGTTGACCCAATTGAGATTGATTTTCCAGGAATCATGTGTGGGATTGTTGGCCCTAATGGATGTGGTAAATCGAACATCATAGATGCCATCAAATGGGTGAAAGGAGAACTTTCAGCAAAGAGCTTGAGAAGTGAAAGCTTGCAAGATGTTATCTTCAATGGTTCTGACTCAAGAAAACCAGTCAGCCATTGCTCAGTAGAACTTTCATTCGATAACTCAGAAAATTTCTTAGGTGGAGAATATCTAAAGTTTGATGAGGTTAGTGTTAAAAGAGAAATGGGGAGGGATGGTCAGTCTACCTATTTCATTAACAATGCAGTAGCCCGAAGAAGAGACGTTCAAGACCTATTCCTTGGCACAGGGTTGGGTGGAAATAGTTATGCGATTATTGAGCAAGGAATAATATCAAGTCTAGTTGGTGCAAAACCAGAAGAGCTTCGAAGTTATGTGGAAGAAGCAGCCGGCATATCTAAATACAAAGAACGCAAAAGAGAAACAGAATCCAGAATAAGACGAACCTCTGAAAATATTTCGAGACTAAAAGATCTTGAAGATGAGGTAAAAAGATCAATTCGTAGATTAAAAGCAGAAGCAAATCTAACATCAAGATATAAGAAACTTCGAATCAAGGAGCAAGAATTTCAGAAGTTCATAGTAAATGATGATCTAAAAGCCTTGCTTACATCAATGAATGAGTCCCAAAAAGAAAATGATTCTATCGATAAAGACCTAGAAAAAATAGATGGCGACAGATTAAATTTTGTTGCAAAAAGGGATGTTGTAAAGACAAAACTAATGGAAGGGTTAAAGGAACTTGAAGAAGAACAAAGAAGTTTTTTTGAAGCAGGAGCAAAAATTTCATTGATAGAAGAAAAAGAAAGAACTGTAAATATACGAATTAATGATCTTATTAACGAAGAAAAGAAAAATCTTGGAAATTTAGATGATTTGTCAAAAGAGCTTGGATCTTCAGCAAGCAAAATAGACGAGTTAGACACAAAGGTCCTGAATCAAATTAAAACTGATGCAAAAAAAGCACTAGCTGAACTTGAATCTAAATTAACCAACAAAGATGAAGAAAATTTAACTGATAGTTTTAAAAGTTTTTGGCAGAAAGGCTATGAACATGGACAAGGCCAGAGTGGTGATGCTTCAGAAAAAATTGATGCTCTTAAGAAACAGTTCTTAGCAAGAAATAAACAAATCATTTCAGATATAGATGCTCTTAAAAAAGATCTTAATAAAGAGAAATCTGAACTTACAAGCTTCATTGAATTAAGAAAAAACCAAGAATTAAAAGTTATGGAACTTAAAGCCAGCCAAGATTCTTCTAATGAAGAGCTTCGAAACCTTGAATCAGAAATTACAAAATTAGAGACAGAAAAAGATCGTATTGTTCATCAAAGGAATGAAAAAGAACTTAATAAGAGAAGCATTGAAATAGATGTAAAAGAAAAACAAGAAAAACTTAACAGTTTTGAAGACATTAAAGATATTGAAGGAGAAAGGGCAGATATTGCATTAGATCTTGAAAAACTCCAGAAAAGAATTATGAATCTCGGCCCTATAAATTTTGCTGCACCTGAAACATTAGAAGCAGAAGTTCAGAGAAAAGAAGTTTTATCAGGACAAATTGAAGAGCTAGAAGTATCTCTAAATAAATTAGATGAAGCAATCAAAAAGATTGACCGTGAATCTAATAAATCATTTCATGATTGTCTTAATTCTGTAAATAAGCACCTTGAAGAAATGTTCCCTAAACTTTTTGGTGGGGGTTTCTGTAAACTTGATCTTATAGACAAGACTGAAGATTCAGGTTTGTTGCTTATGGCTAGGTTGCCTGGTAAAAAGAATACAAAATTATCACAACTTTCAGGCGGTGAAAAAGCTCTAACTGCTTTGGCACTGGTTTTTTCATTGTTTTCAATTAATCCAGCACCTTTCTGTTTATTAGATGAGGTAGATGCCCCTCTTGATGATGAGAATACTGCAAGATTTATCAATCTAGTGAATGAAATGTCAGAAAAAGTTCAGTTTATTTTTGTTACTCATAACAAAATTTCAATGGAAAAAAGCACACATCTACTTGGGGTTACAATGAGAGATTTAGGCGTATCAAAAGTTGTATCTGTAGATGTTGAGCAAGCAATGGAGCTAGCACAATCTTGAACCCAATCTACCAATATATTATTTATGCAATTTTCGCCTTAATTCTATTAGGCATACTGTCCTACAAGCTTTATAAAATTTACCAAGAAAGAGGTGATATTAAACTTTCAAAAAATTTGGGTGACAGTTTTAATTTTTTCAAAAAAGAAGAATCTTCTGATGGTGCTGAAGAGGAAGTTAATGAAGTTAGAACACCTAAACAAGCAGAACTTAATCTTACAGATGAAAATGATGGAAAATTTATTGTCTTACACCTTGCTGCCAAACTAGATAATCAACCAGACCTCGATCTAATTAAACAAAAACTTTCTGTTAATGATTTAGTTTTTAAAGATGGTTATTTTGAATCGGAAGATTCTAGCAATCATAAAGGTTTTAAAATTTTGAATGGGGAACAGCCAGGAAGATTTAGTGAAGATATGGCAATTTCTTTAATGACAATCGTCCTTCATCTAAAAGGCCAAAGAAACGTAACTAAAACATTTGATCAAATGCTGAGTATTGGAAGAAAAATTTCAGAATCATTTGAGATGAAACTTTTAGATGATAATTTTAACTCTCTGTCAGAACAAACAATTAGCAATTATAAAGATACTGCTAGTAAGGTTGATTTGAAAACAGGTTCTTATGTCAGTTAAAGATGAAATTAATAAATTAAAGAAAGAAATAGAAAGACATAATTTCTTATATCATACGGAAAGTAACCCAGAGATAAGTGATGCAGAGTATGATGCACTTTATCAAAGACTAAAAGCACTAGAAACTCAGGAAGGTTCTAGCGAAGGTTCTCCTTCAAAAACTGTTGGCTCAAAACCTTCTAAAGGATTTGAAAAACATACCCATTTAAAACCAATGCTATCTCTTGCAAATGTTTTTAACCAAGAAGATTTCAGCAAATTTGAGGAAAGAATACAAAAAAGAATAGGTACTCAAAAACTAGTTTATGCAGTAGAACCAAAATTTGATGGCATTGGTATTTCATTAACTTATGAGAACGGCAATCTAACGAAGGCTGTGACCAGAGGAGATGGTGAAATTGGAGAAGTGGTGACTGAAAATATTAAGACCATTTCAAAGATACCACAGAATTTATCTTTCAATGTTCCTAAAGTAATCGAATTAAGGGGCGAGATATTCTTTAATTTAGACGATTTCAGTTTTATAAATAAAAATATTGAAAACTCAGGGGGTAAGGTATTCATTAACCCAAGAAATGCAGCAGCAGGCACGCTCAGAAATCTAGATGTTGAAATTGTAAAACAAAGACCACTGAATATTTTTTTATATGCTCTTGGAGGCCATTCTGATGATTTTGAAATTAGTAGTCATGAAGAGTTTCTAGAATTTTTAGAGAAGAATAATTTGCCAAGGAATGATTTAATCTCTTTTGGTGATTCTGCTGAAGCTGCTAAAGCAGTAAAGACAATTCTAGATTCAAGAGATTCATTAAATTATGAAATAGACGGAGCCGTAGTAAAGGTGAATGAATCAAAACTACAAGAAAAATTGGGATTTGTTTCTAAAGCTCCAAGATGGGCGGTGGCGTGGAAATTTCCAGCATCAGAAAAATACTCAAAAGTTAATGATGTTTTATTTTCTGTAGGTCGCACAGGCATAGTTACTCCTTATGCCACTATAGAACCTGTTTTGATATCTGGTGCAAATATCTCAAATGTTACTTTGCATAATATGGATGAATTAAAAAGATTAGATATAAAAGTAAATGACACAGTTCTAGTGAAAAGAGCTGGTGATGTAATACCACAAATTACCAAAGTTAATTTAGAGGTTCGTGATGGTTCTGAAACTCTAGTTAATATCCCAGTACATTGCCCTTCATGTGGCAATACATTAAAAGCAGAAGGTCCATTTTTGCGATGTGATGCAGGCATGAAATGCCCCGATCAGTTATTTGGATATTTTGAGCACTTTGTTTCTAGAAAAGCGATGAATATTGATGGATTAGGTTACAAAATAAATACACATCTAATCAATCTTGGTTATGTGAAACAAGTAGCAGACTTATTTAAATTAAAAAGATACGAAGATGAACTAAAAAGCTTAGAAGGATTTGGAGAAAAATCTATCGATAACCTTTTTGCAAGTATAGATAAATCAAGAAAGCCGAAGCTTGAAACTTTTATAAATTCATTGGGTATCCCTGAAGTTGGAGAAACTACAGCCTCATCTTTAGCTAGACATTTTAAAGAATTTGGCAATCTGAGAAGAGCATCATTTGAGGATTTAATGCAGCTTGATAGCATAGGGGAAATAGTGGCAAAAAATATTATTAAATTTTTTGAGAATGATCCGGTTGGAATTGATGCATTGCTTAATGAAATTGAAATTGAAAATTTTGTTGCCTCAGTTGATAGCCATTTGGATGGACTTAGAATTGTAATAACAGGCTCATTTGAAAACTACAGCCGTGATGAGCTAAAAGATATAATCAAATCAAAAGGTGGAATACCATCCAGCAGCATAAGTTCAAATACTGATTTTTTAATTTATGGTGAAAAAGCTGGCTCAAAGTATAAAAAAGCTTTGGATCTTGGAATAGAATTAATTACTGAAACAAAACTAAATGAATTTTTAAAGATATGAAAAAAGCACTAATACTTTTCACCTTAATCATTTTGACAGCTTGTGCAAATAGCATCCCAAGTAATCAGGATGATATTTGCGATATTCTTCAAGAAAATCCCAAGTGGGTAAATTCTTTAATGAGTGCAAAGAAAAAATGGAATGCAGATCCAAGTACTGTTATGGCAATTATTAGGCAAGAATCATCCTTTGATTCAAATGCTGCCCCTGACAGAGAAAAAATACTAGGTTTTATTCCATGGAAAAGGCCAACAACAGCAAAAGGTTACTCTCAAGCAGTTGAAGGGACCTGGGAACAGTATCAGAAAGAAACTGGTCAGAATAGAGCAAATAGGACCAATTTTGATAATTCAGTTGATTTCATCGGTTGGTATCTTTCAAAAGCACCATCAGCGCGAATAAGGAGCTATGAGGTCGATAAACTTTACCTTGCTTATCATGAAGGATATGGCGGCTACAAAAGAAGAAGCTATAAAGATAAAGATTGGCTTTTAGATGTTGCAAAAAAAGTTAAGTACAATGCAGTCCGCTACGAGAGACAAATTAAGAACTGTCCTTTAAAAGAGTCAAAGAGTTTTTGGGATATTTTCTAAATCCTTTTAATTAAAAAATCATGCTCTTCAGCAGTTTTTTCTAGATTTGGATTAATTATTGAGAACACACTATAAGGTTTATTTTTTAGACCAGTAGCAGCTTCCACTAAGTCATCTTTTGATACTGAGAAAATATTTTTTCTGTATTCCTCTCTCATTTTCTGTGTCTTGCCTTCACCAGATAGCCTGTAGTCTTTGAATGCTTCTCCAGCAGGTGAGGAAGGCTTATCAATATCGGATAACACAGATAATTTACTTTCAAGAATTACATCATCATCAAAGCTTCCAAGAGCTGCCCAGCTAAGTGCACTTTGGAAATCTTCAATTGTTTCTATGAACCTTGGATCTCTGTATGAGAAAAACTTAAATGTTCCTGTGAAAGGATCATAAGAAGCACCACCACCATAAGCACCGCCTTGCTCCCTGACTCTTTTATGAAGAAATTCATTTCTCAGAAGGCTAGACAGTATAAGGAATTTTGGTGATTCTTTAATGTCATAAAGTGGAGCATCTAATGACATAGCTGAAAAATTCACTTGTGTATTTATTGGAAAAACAACCTTATTAAATGTTTTGGTAAATGGAACATCTATCTTACTTTGACCATCCTTTTTAAATTCAATTGATCTAATTTCATTTATTTGGTCATTGTTGAGTTTGTTATTAGAAACAAACAATAATTCACTTTTCATAGCATCTAGCTTTTGATAGGTATTAGCTACTTTTTCTATCTCTTGTTTCATTAAATCATCTTGCTGTGTCACAAATGGTGCAAACTTTGATATTGCACTCAATCCACCAAGTGATTCTTGCACATGCGATAATTTATTGTGGCTTGCACTTGCACCTAACATTGCAAATCTATGACCATTTTCAACAATTGACTGTTGGAATCCCATAAAGTTTTGAAACATTAATTCTTTGATCCTTTCATGGTGAGTAAAATCTGTTTTACCCAGTATTTCAAATATTAATTTTGTTGTCTCTGCAGTATTTTCAGGAAGAAACTTTGATGAAAGGGTGGTCTTACCCTTTAATTCTTCATTGCTATCGTAGTAGAAGTGATTGGAAACACTTATACCTCCAGAGAGACGTGAAATTTCTTTTTGCAGCTGAACATGATCTCTTTCGCCTGCTCCAACTTTACCTAGTAAAGCAGATAAGATCATCAAACTGTTTAATTCTTCTTGAGATTCTAGGTTCAGATCTTTGCTTACAGAATTATAAGTCAACCCATTTGTTGGTTGCTCATAAAAAGTAGGTGAATAACCAAATGTAGTTAATTTTTTTGTTTTTGGAAAACTAATGGTTTTAGGGACATCATTTAATTCAAGTTTAGGCAAAACATCCTTATTAGGTATTGCATTTTGTCTGTCAGCTAACTCTTTGGAATCATTAACAAGATCTAATTTTTCTTTATTGCTCATTGAGGATTTAATATTGTCTAGAATCTTTTTAAGCTCAGATTCTTTTTTGTTAATAAGTTCTGAATCTGGAACCATCTCAAGATCAACCCTGTGATTATTGGAGACAAAAAACTTATCAACTAAATCTGTAAGGTAGCCATCTTTTTTAACATTCTCTCTAAGCTTGATTAGAGCTTCATCAACATTTGATAATTCCAAAGGATTTGCTTTATACAAGGCTCCAGGTGCCATAGAGAGTAAGATCTGGAGTCCATAGGGCATTGAATTTGATGAAATCTCTCTTCTGCTTAGCTCTAATTGATATAAGGCAGAAGATACTTGTTCATCAGAAAACCCATTTTTAATAATTGCTTTAAATGTTTTATCTAGGAGTTTTTTAAATTTATCTTGGCTGTTTTCTTCAGTACCTTCGATCCCACAAATAAATACTAGATGTCTCATGCTGTCTTCAAGACCAAGAATCTGAGCTGGTGATTTTCCAATGTCATTTGATTCTAAAGCGCCATAGAGTGGTGAGGATGAATTATCCATAAGTAGCAAGGAAACAAGATGTGCTTCAAGCAACTGATTAATATCAAAACTTTCCCCTAGTACCCAAGCCGTATAATTTTGATGTCCTGATTGTTCTTTGGAAACGGGATTAAAGAGTTCTTTAGCTGAAACTGCTTTGCTAAATGGTTTTTGTTCTTCAACAATTTCTATATTTTTTTCTGCAATTTTTTTGAATTTTTTTGATATTTTTTTATCGATATAGGTCTGAATTTCTTTTGCATCTAGATCGCCCCATGTGAAGTATGTCGCATTTGATGGGTGATAAAACTTTTGATGAAAACTTTTTAAGTAATCATGAGTAAGTGACGTAATGTCTTCAGGTTCTCCACCACTATTATGTCTATAAGTTAGATCTGGAAATAAGTTTCTTGTTAGAGCTTGCCAAGTAGTATTAGTAATATTGCTCATGGAGCCCTTCATCTCATTAAAAACGACTCCTTTATATTCCAGGTCTGAACTGCTTTTATCGAATTTAGAAAACTCAAGCCTATGGCCTTCTTGTTGAAAATCTTGTTTTTCTAAAAGCGGAAAATATACAGCATCTAGATAAACATCCAATAGATTATAAAAATCTTTTTTACTTTGAGTGGCAAATGGATATGCAGTCCAATCACTGGCAGTAAAGGCATTCATGAATGTGCTCATTGATCTTCTTAACATCATGAAGAATGGATCTCTTACTTTAAATTTATCTGAGCCACACAAAGTTGTGTGTTCAAGAATATGGGCAACCCCAGATGAATCTTCTGGTATAGTTCTGAACATAACCATGAAGACAAGTTCTTTTGAGTTATTTTTTAAATGTATGTGTTCAGAATTATATTCGTCGAGCGAATACCTTTCAGCGTTAAAGCCAAGTGAAGGGTTATTTTTTTTATCTAAAAGTTTATAGCTATCCATCTTGAAAAATCTTAATTGAACTAATATATATAAATTAAGTCATAAATAAAGTATGTATAAAAAAATATTAGCACTTCTATCATTAATAGTAATGGTTGGTTGTAGTTCCAACCCCGTAAGCGTAGAAAAAGTCAGTACTTTTAATCTTAACGATTTTAATACTTATATGGTTGCAATCTCTGATAAAAGTGAAGATGTAAAAGTTAGCCCATTTACTAATGCAGGCTTTAAGAAGGAATTTGGTGAGCAATTTCAAAATTTAGGCTTAACAGAAGACTTAGCAAAACCAGATTTCAAAGCAGTTGTTTCACTTTCTGTTGAAAAGAAAAACAAAAGAAGAATGGGCAGAAGAAATCCATACTACTATGATCCATTTTATGATGATCATCTCTACGACAACGAAAGATCTTTTTTAAGGCTTACTTTGTATGATGCTCAAACTGGTGATCCGCTTTGGACAGGTCTAAGATCTACAAACTATGTTGATTCAGAGCTTAAGTTAAGTCCTGAAGAAATATCAAAATACGTTGATAGTTTTTTAGCTGAGCTTGTGAATTAAGGCACCAGCCAAAAACTCTTTAACTTACCTTTGGCATCCCATTTGAATTTGCACCTTCTATGGCCTTGTCTCTGCAGATATAAAAACTCGAGAGAATCATAATATATCTCAATGGTGCAGAAATTTTTATAACCATCCTCAACACTTATATCTTTCATATGGAAATCGTATAACTCAGGTTTATCTGTTTTAGTGCTTGAGCCATCTTTAACTGAGTAACACTTTTTAGAAATTGCCTGTGATTCTTCCCAAGCTTTCTTGGATGATTTGTTTTTATGATTTATTTTTGCTTTACCTGTTAACCTGATTTGTGTCTTAAGATTCGGATCATAACCAATAACCGAAATTTTTTTATTTACTTTGAGTTCCTGAACTTTATCTGATCGAAAATCTGAATGAAATCTAATTACACGTTTAGAAGCAATATGATCTCTTAGAACCATGACTCTTGATGAAATTTCATTGCCACTTAATGAGCTAATTATTGGAGTATGAAATAAAGAATCTCGATTCTTTATACCATCTTTTAATAAGAAGTTAGCTCTTTTAAGAATTTCACTCTTGTTATTAAAATTCATATGCATCAGTCTAATCTAAGTTCATTCACATGCGTAATTTTTGCTTTAGAATACTACTATGAGTCAACCAACGAGAATACCACCTAGAAGAAAATCAAAGGGTGATGGCCAAGTAATGTTTAGTGCACTATTGGTAGTTATTGTCATAGCAGCATTAATTGGCATGTACTTCTATATCGAAGAGCAGAAAAATAGTAACAGTAGCGCATTAATTGAAGTAGCCGAGAAAATTGAGGTCATTGAAGGCAAGCTCTCCATAACAAATGAAGATTCAGAGCAAAATATGGAAACAATGTTGGATCAAATAGCTTTCTTAGATAAAGAAGTCAGGAAGCTTTGGGGTCACAGAAAAGGTTATTTGGACAATTTCAAGAAACAAGAAAGTAAGACCACACAAAATGAAAAGAATATAAGAGATCTTAATGCTGTATCTCTTGGTCTTGAAGACCAGCTCACTGCAATTAATCAGAAGATCAAACTTGCAGAAGACCTTCAGCTTAAAATCACCTTAGTTACGAATGAACTCAATAAACAAAAAACATTTATTGAAGAGAATCAAGTTTCAATTGATGCAGTTGATTCATATAGAAGACAAAACAATCAAAAAGTTGCTGATGTCTTAAATAGACTTAATGGTCTAACGAGAGATTTGCAAGCATTAGAAAAAGAACTTAAAGAAATGGAAAAGGAGATTAATGGTGAACAATCTACTGAATGAAACTTTTTTTAAAGTATTCTTGGTTGTCTGTCTAATACCAGTAGTAATTCTGGTTGGGAAAGCCTTTTTACTCCTATCACCAATAGTTTTCTGGGTTCTGGGTTATATGGCATTCAAAAAGGGCAATCAAAATGAAACAATTATGTGGGTTATTTTTGCCGTTTTAGGTTTAATACTCGCTTTTGTCATATAGAATATGCAATCTACCGGGGATGTGGTGGAACTGGCAGACACGCTGGATTTAGGTTCCAGTGCCGAAAGGCGTGGGGGTTCGACTCCCTCCATCCCTACCAACTTTGTTAAAATAAAATTTATGAAAGATGAAGACTTAATGAAATTAAGTGAGCATTTTTTTGAAAAGTGTCCAACGGAAGCAAGGAATTTTTTCCATCAGATCCTTACTAAATTGGATGAAATCGAAAAGAAGCTCGATGATTTAGAATCAAGATAGACTCAATAATAGCTATCATTTTTAATGCAAATTAGACCTTAAAGAGGATATGTTTTCTACTTGCTCTCCACCAACTTTTTATTGATTAAAACTTTTTTTGTTAAGTATGCTTTACATTCAATTAATGTTAAGTATACTTTACAGTGTAATAAGGAGATCATAGATGAATTTAAAAGAACAAATACAAGAACTTAAAGATCTTGTCATAAATATCAGTATAGATATCAGCACTGAAGATGGTTTATCTTCTGAAATTGAAACAGCTTTTACTCAAGCACATGCTGGTGATGGTTGGTTCCATGGTGTTTTGGCCCTTGGCATTCCCTATATGGGCATGTTAATTCCGATTGTTATTGTTTTTATAGTTTTTTACTTCCAAGCAAAAGAAACTCGAGAAAAATACAACGCCATGATTGAGGTTAGCAAGAATGTTGATGATCCAGCTGTTGCAGAAGACTTATTAAATAGTTTTAAAGAAGAGAAAAAGAGTCCTCGTGATTATAGAAGAGACGGGGTAACCACTTCTTTTACAGGTATCGGTTTATATCTCTTTGGTGAGTTTTTCCTTGGCTCAATTCTAAAAGGTGTTGGTGCCCTTGTTTTCACTATAGGTATTGGGCTTATTATTGCCGGCTATCTTTATCCAAGAGAGAGCGAAGAGATCAATAAAGCGGTTGAAGACTTTGAGAAAAGCTAACCGAGTATATTTTGGGTAAAGATCATAGAAAACTACTCAATAATCTAGAAACTATCCGTATGTCTGCTGGTCTAACCCAGCAGGCACTCTCCGAAAAAGCTGACGTTTCCAGAGTAAGCATTAATTCAATAGAGAATGGTGTTTATGTTCCTTCTGCTGTTCTTGCACTAAAAATAGCAAGAGTGTTGAAGTGTTCGGTTGAAGATATATTCCAATTACCTAAAACCTAAAACTCTAATAATTTGACACTTTTCTTAATTTTTCCGAGGATAAGTTATGAATAGAATCTTAAATATAGCAACTTTTACAGCTGGTTTTCTTTTTTTCATTAATGGAGTTATGTGGCTTATTGCTCCAGCTGCTTCGGCAGAAGCATTGGGGATGTCATTGTTATCTGGAGAGGGATTGAGCACACAGATTGGTGATATAAGTAGTTTTTTTCTTGTTCTAGGTAGTTTCATACTTTTGGGAGCTTATACGAAGCAGAAACATTGGTTTTATGCGCCTATTGCATTATTAGGTTTGGCAGCAATTTCCAGAACTATTGCATATTTATTTCATGGAGCAGATTTTTCGACTGATAAAATTATAGTTGAGATAGTAGTTGCAGCATTCTTATTGTTTGTTGTTAAGAAGGCCTGAACTTTTTACTTAGATTTGATTTTGTTATTGTCATAAGACTGATGACGGCCAACTTTAAATCCTCTTAAAGAGGCATGTTTCGTTTTTCTGCCCTTAACTCTTTTTTTCCAGACTAAGAATGAGCCAGAATTTAATTCCTTTTTCATTATTTCTTTAACTTGGGATTGATTTATATTGAACTCTTTTTTAATTGCTTCAAAAGGAGTCCTGTCTTCCCAAGCCATTTCAATAATTCTTGATAGATCTTCTTTATTAAACTTAATCATCTGATTGAAAAAACTCTTTTGCCAACATATATATATCTATATGAAGTATCTTGTAGCAGGTTCAACAGGCCTAATTGGAAAAAACCTAATAAATATCCTTTCGAAGGATAGCCCAGTTACAGCTTTAACCAGGAGAAATTTTAATTTCCCAGATAATGTTACTGAAAAAATAGTTGATTTTGATAATGAGTATGATTTACCAAGAGCTGATCATTTATTTATTTGTCTAGGCTTTCCTGTAGAGTTGCTTGATTTAGTAATTATGCGCAAATCTGTCAAAAAACTTTTCTATAAAGTTGATTATGAATACGTGTGTAATCTTGCAGAAAAAGCTAAGAGTTCAGGCATAGAGAATCTGTCAGTTGTCTCATCAGTAGGAGCAAGCAAAAACTCATTTAATTACTACTTAAAAACTAAAGGTTTAATGGAAGAGCAGCTCAAAGATCTGAACTTTCACACACTTAATATCTTTCAACCAAGTCATTTATTAGGAAAAAGAGAAAAACCAATTGGTCATGATGTAAAACTATTTGAAGATATCACAAATGCTACTGGAAACTTATTATTTGGCCCTTTTGCAAAGTTTAAAAATGTTCAAGCAAATGAGATAGCAAATTTGATGTTTGAAAAATCAAAAAATTGTAACAAAGGTATTAATTATTTTAATAGAATGGATGTATGAGCATTCTTAGGACCCCAGAGTCTAGATTTGAAAATTTAAAAGATTTTAATTTTAAGCCAAATTATTTTGAAGTTTGCCACGGCGAAGACAAATTAAGAATGCATTATCTGGATGAGAATTCATCATCTAAGGATGTTGTGCTTTTACTGCATGGTGAACCATCGTGGTGTTATTTATACCGAAAAATTATTCCGCATCTTGTTGAGGCTGGAAAAAGAGTTATAGCCCCTGATTTAATTGGGTTTGGAAAATCAGATAAATATAAAGAAAAAGAAGCCTACACTTATGCAAATCATATTGACTGGGCCTCACAATTATTTGATCACTTACAATTAGATAACGTAATTTTATTTGCACAAGATTGGGGTGGTTTGATTGGTTTAAGACTGCTTACTGCCCAGCCAGATAAATTTAGTGGGCTAATCGTCTCCAATTCAGGTCTGCCAGTTGGAATAGGAGCAACTGAAGGCTTTAATCAATGGTTGAATTATAGTCAGACAGTTGAAGATTTTAATTCTGGAAAAATTGTCTATCAGGGCAGTATGAAAAAGCTAGATGAAGCAGAAATAGCGGCCTATAATGCACCATTTCCAGATGAAACTTATAAAGCAGGTGCAAGAGCATTCCCATTGCTAGTGCCTATCACTAATGCCCACGATCAAGTGAGAGAAAATATTGAAGCTTGGGAAATTTTGAAAAATTTTTCAAAGCCGACACTAGCAATCTTTGGTAAATACGATATGTCTTTTAGGGATCAAGATAAATATATCATTGAAAAAATTCCAGGAGCTAAGGGATTGAATCATAGATGGATTGAGGCTGGCCATTTTTCACAAGAAAATCAACCCGAATTGATTGCCAAAGAGATAATAGATTTAGTTTAGAAATATTCAGGCATTTCTCTCAAAGCTTCCTTGCCCCAAAAAATTTGATTGTTGAGAAAGAAAGTTGGAACTCCAAATGCACCAGCATTTACAGCATCTTCGGTATTTTTGATTAGTTTTTGTTTAACTTCTGGGTCTGAGGTTTTTTCAATAATTTTTTCGCCTTTGAGACCAGATTTATTTAAATGATCAATGAGAACTTCTGTATCTCCCATATTTTTTTTGTCTTCCCACATACCTGCAGCAATCGAGTTTATGTAGTCAATCAAGAAACCATCTTGCTGGGCAACTAGAGCTCCTCTCTGCATCGTTAGCGTATTGATTGGAAAATTCGGATTAAAGCAAAATTTTTTTAGTTTATGAAGCTCAACAAAACGTTTTATTTCTACATCAAAATAATTAAATTTATTTGGGATATTTGCATTAGAAATCATTGGTGGCTGGTTATTTGATAATTTATGAATACCGCCTAATAAACAAATTTCATAATCAAATCTAACTTGGTATTTTTTCTCGTAATCAGGTATTACTTTATGACAGAGATAGCCGTTGGGACTAGCGATATCAAATATAAATTTAATGGTAACCATATTTGTGTAAGTAATTTAATATTATCTTAAGATTAAACTATAAATTGAAGAATATTGTGAAAAAAGGATCAGTAATAATTGTTGGTGCCGGACCAGGTTTAGGTTCAAGCCTGGCTAGGAAATTTGCTAAAGAAGGTCATCATGTCTTTGTTGCAAGAAGAGAACGAAATGCAGCAGCTTTGGATGAGCTTTGCAGTGAAATCAAAAGCAGTGGTGGTAATGCGACAGCCATTCCAACAGACGCCAGGGAAGAAGACCAAGTAATTAATTTATTTTCAAAGGCAAAGGAACATGGCCAGATTGAGTGTGTAATTTTTAATATTGGCGCAAATGTCTTCTTTCCAATCAAAGATACAACTGCCAGAGTATTTAAAAAAGTTTGGGAAATGGCAACTTTTGCTGGTTTTTTGGTTGGCAGAGAATCAGCCAAGCACATGAAAAATAATGGTACTATCATTTTTACAGGTGCAACAGCTTCAGTTAGAGGCAGTTCTGGTTTCAGTGCTTTTTCATCTGCTAAATTTGGTTTAAGAGCATTATCTCAGTCACTTGCAAGAGAGCTGGGACCAAAAGGAATTCATGTTGTTCACACAATCATTGATGGAGCTATTGATCACCCCTGGATCAAAGAGAATTTTCCAGATACATATAAACTCAAAGAAGTGGATGGTATTTTAAATCCTGATCTTATTGCTCAAACATATTACAATCTACACTTACAAGAAAAATCTGTATGGACACAAGAAATTGATTTGCGCCCCTACATAGAAAAGTTTTAATTATGAGTAAAGAAGTAAAAGAATTTTTTTCTACCTACACCGATTTTGTTACAAAAGTTACAAGCGAACCGAGCTTGGATCTTAAAGCATTAGAAAAAAGTCTTGAGGAGATTGAAGATAAATCACCTATAGAGTCGGCAAGACTACTTACAGCAGCACTTGGCTTAGGAAGTGAATCAGGTGAATTTGTTGAGATAGTAAAAAAAATGTTTCTTCAAGGCAAACCTCCATCCGAAGATAATATTTTTCATATGAAAAGAGAGCTAGGGGACATTATGTGGTACTGGGTAACAGCTTGCGCAGCCTTAAAACTAGACCCTTTTGAAGTGATTAGTGAAAACCAAGAAAAATTAGAAGCAAGGTATGGAGAGAAGTTTGAAGTTGATAGAAGCGAAGTAAGAAAAGAAGGCGATCTCTAGCCAAAACCAAAATAAAGCATATTTTCCCTAGAAAGTTTATAATTTAAGAGCTTAAACAAGGGGTCAAAAGTTGCAAAAGAAAATTTCTCTAAGCGATAAATACACTCAAAGGGAAGGTAAAATCTTTCTGACTGGCATACAAGCACTTGTCAGGCTTCCACTCATTCAAAAAGACCTAGATGAAAAGAATAATTTAGATACGGGAGGCTTCATATCAGGCTATAAAGGTTCACCACTAGGTGGATATGACTTAGAACTTAGTCGCGCTCAAAAATATTTACAAGAAAAATCAATTTTTCATCAACCTGGTTTAAATGAGGAGCTTGGGGCTACAGCTGTATGGGGTACACAGCAGGGCGAATTTAAAAATAGAGGCCAAAAAGATGGGGTCTTTGGTATTTGGTATGGAAAAGGTCCTGGTATGGATAGGACTATGGATGTTTTTAAACATGCTAATGCAGCTGGCTCCTCAAAATATGGAGGAGTTCTAGCAATTGCAGGTGATGACCATGCAGCTAAATCATCAACTTTGCCTCATCAATCTGATCACAATTTTATGAGTGCTTTTATGCCTTACCTTTATCCAGCAGGAGTAGAAGAAATAATAAGGTTTGGCTTACTAGGAATCGCTATGAGCAGATACAGTGGCTGCTGGACAGGTTTTAAGATTGTTTCAGATGTAGCTGACTCAGGCAAAAGATACGATACTGAAATAGAGAGCTCACCAATTGTTATTCCAAGCGAAAACTTCTTAGGTGAGTACAAGGATTTACCTAGAAATATCTTGTATACCGATACACCAAGAGAGCAAGATTATCGACTTCAAAGAGCTAAAGGATTTGCAGCACAAGAATTTGTAAGAGCTAATAAGATTGATGTTTCGTTATGGAAAGATAGAAATTCAAAAATGGGAATTATCACTGCTGGGAAATCATACAATGATGTTCGTGAAGCGCTTAGATGGTTAAATATCAATGAAGAAAAAGCGCGAGAGCTAGGCATCTGCATTTATAAGGTTGGAATGCCATGGCCACTAGAACCTCACGGAGTCAGAGAGTTTTGTGAAGGGCTTGATACTGTATTAGTAGTAGAAGAGAAAAGAGAGCTCATTGAACATCAAGTCAAATGGCAACTTTACAACTGGAAAGATAATGTCAGACCAACTGTTATTGGAAAGCAAGATGAGTACGGTAGCTGGCTATTGCCAGCAGAAAATGATTTGCCCTTACAAACTATAGTTGAAGCAATATCAAGTAGGCTCCATCAAATAACGGGCGACCCTGAACTGCTAAAGAATCTTGAATGGTTCAATAGGCGCAATGAAGAACAGAAAAACCTTGAAGCCCCAATTATTAGAAAACCATTTTTTTGTTCAGGCTGTCCACACAACTCTTCTTTAAAGCTTCCTGAAGGCAAAAGGGCATTAGGTGGCATTGGTTGCCACTATATGGCTGTCGATTCAGTAGAAGGAACAGAATTTTTTACACAGATGGGAGGTGAAGGTACGCCATGGATTGGAATTGCTCCTTTTTCAAAAGAAAAGCATGTTTTTGCAAACCTAGGTGATGGTACCTATAAGCATTCAGGGATATTAGCCATCAGAGCTTCTCTAGATGCAAACGTAAATATCACATATAAAATTTTATATAACGATGCTGTAGCTATGACTGGTGGTCAAGAAATTGGTGGAAACTGGGATGTAGAAGGAATAGTTAAACAAGTTAGAGCTGAAGGTGTTAAAAAAGTTTCAATCTTATCCGAAGACCCTAAAAAATATAATCATCTTCTAGAGGACGGTATAAAAAGTTTGCACAGAGATTCAATTGTTCAAGAACAAGAAGAATTGAGCAAATATGAAGGTGTAAGTGTTTTAATTTTTGATCAAACCTGTGCAGCTGAAAAAAGAAGAAGAAGAAAAAGAGGATTGATGGAAGACCCAAAAAAAAGGGTTGTGATCAATAAGGAAGTTTGTGAAGGTTGTGGTGATTGTTCAATCCAATCAAGTTGTGTCTCAATTGAACCCATTGAAACAGATCTTGGTAGAAAAAGAAAAATTAATCAATCAAATTGCAATAAGGATTATTCATGCATAAAAGGTTTTTGCCCATCGTTTGTAACGGTTGATGCAGAAATGAAAAAAAATACTGACTTTAAAGATTTAGGAGAATTTCCTGAACCAAAACTTCTAAATGATGATGAGGTAGTGAATGTAATGCTAACAGGCATTGGTGGTACTGGAGTTTTAACAATCTCAGCAATTCTTGCATATGCAGCGCATTATGAAGGCAAAGATTCATCGGTATTAGATATGACGGGACTTGCTCAAAAAGGAGGTGCTGTCTGGTCACATATTAAAATCTATGAACATGGAGTTGCACCTTTTAGTCAAAAAATATCTCCGGGGGCAGCTGATGTGTTACTTGCATGTGATGGTGTAGTAGGAACAAAACCTGAGATTCAAGAAGTTGTTTCAAAAGAAAAGACATTGACAGTTTTAAATAACAATACTATTCCTGTGGCAGATTTTGTTACCAATAGAGATCTAGATTTTAAGAACAACGATGTACTTAAAATGCTTGAGAACACAACTAAAGATATAGTTTCTTTTGTGCCTGCGATAAAGATATCTGAGGAGCTATCAGGCGATGCTATTGGGACTAATATGCTAATGTTAGGTAGTGCTTATCAAAATGGATTAATTCCAATCAAAGCTGAAAATATCATTAAAGCAATTGAACTAAATGGGATAGGAATAGAAAGAAATGTGTATAACTTCAATCTAGGAAGACTTTACACAATAAACCCTAATCATGAAATCTTTGAATTCTTAAATAAAGATGCAGTAAAAAACCTTAACTCAGTAGAGCTTTTTGAAGACAGGTTAGAAAGAATTACAAAATACGACAAAAAAGTGGTAACTGATTTCAAAAATAACAAAGAACTTATTGATAAGATTTTGTCACAAGAAATAGAGACAGAAGCGATTGCTAAAGATTCAATAAAAGAGCTTTATAGAGTTTTTGCTATAAAGGATGAATACGAAGTTGCTCGAATGCATATAGAAAATACTGAAAAAATATTAAATGAAAATTTCTCAGCTTGGAACAACCTAAAATTCTATTTGTCTCCTCCGATAATATCTTTCATTAAAGATAAAAGAACAGGCCGACCTATAAAAATTGCAATACCAGCATTTGTTGCAATGCCGACATTTAAGATCCTTAATTTTTTAAAATTCTTGAGAGGTACAATTTTTGACCCATTAGGTTTCTCAGCTGATCGAAAACAAGATATAGAACATAGAGAACTATTCAAGAAAAAATTAAAAGAAATAGATAATCTAATTGCAGGACAGAAAAGCAAAAAACTCATAGATTTGGTGGAAGCCTCAAGGGATGTAAAAGGTTACGGCCCTGTGAGGGAAAAATCTTACTTAGATTTTAGAAAGAAAATTAACGCGCCTAAACAAAAAAGATCAAGAATAATAAGCCGGTTATTTAGTTTTGAATCTAATAGGAATATCAAAGCTAAAAAGGTAACATCTAATCAGGAAAAAAACCTGAATGATTAAAGTCACTGATAATTTTTATGTTTCGTCTCAAATTAACGAAGAACAGATTAATTATTTCAAAGAGCAAGGTTTCAATTTAGTAATATGCAATAGGCCTAATGGCGAGGAATCTGGACAAACAGATTTCGAACTAATTCAAGCATCATGCAAACAAGCAGAAATTGATTTTATTCATTTACCAATGGTGCCTGGAGATCTGTCACCTGAACTGATAAATGAAACAAAAAATCTTATTGATCAAAATAAAAAGACTCTTGCTTATTGCAGAACAGGAACCAGATGTATAAATTTATGGGCCTGTGCAAATGCTATAGACAACAATATTGACGAAACTATTGAGCTAGCAACTGATGCAGGCTATGACTTGGATCATCTTAGACCGCTCTTAGATGTTTTAAATTCTAATTCTTCTTAAATAATAGAATAAACCAAACAACAGGAATAACTAACAGACATCCAAACGTTATATTAAGTGCTAAAAGGATAGGAAAATCTACAATAGCACCTAAGAAATCAGAAAGAGAATTGCCAATTAGTGCACCATATAGAGCTCCATTCACCCCTGATCCTTTAAAATACTTATCTATATCTATGCCAAGAACAGTAGCAAATGCTAAGACACCATTATCTATTAGGCCGTAAAGTATCCCATCTGGCATTAGAAAATTTTCCTTTTCATATTTTTGAGAGTTACATATAAAAATATGAAGTACACAATTTCAAAAGCTGTAAAACCAATCAGAAAAGCTGAAGTAAATTCACCATAAATCAAAGTTATTATTCGACCTAATAGAATTCCAGAAATTAAAAAAATTAACACTTTAAAAAATATTTCCTGATATTTGGGTTTGAAAACTGCAAATAATGCTGAAACACCAATTAAGAAATTAATACCACCATAAACCGATCTAATTTCTGCAGAACCTAAATTAGAATTTATGCTTAGACCTACATCATCAACGTAAGATGTTGGATCAAATAGTGCCCATCCGCCAAGCCAGCCGTACATTATTGCTGTAAATAGTAGAAAAATTTTATTTATCATCATTCGTTATTCTTAGTTAATAAATCTATATTACCACCTGTTGCCATCACATTGTCAGTGAAGGTTTTTTCCGTTACAAAGCTATGAAGGTAATTAGGCCCTCCAGCTTTAGGTCCTGTACCGCTTAATCCCTGACCTCCAAATGGCTGAACACCTACAACAGCTCCAACAATATCTCTGTTTAGGTAAAAGTTTCCAATATTTGATTTGTCAAAAATTTGCTTTGCCTTTTCTAATATTCTGGAGTGAACACCCATAGTTAAACCAAAACCTGTCGAATTAATTTCTTCGATAAGCTCATCAAGTTTAGAAGGATCATAGCTTATGAAATGAAGAACTGGTCCAAATTTTTCACCATCAATTTCACTTATAGAATCAATCTTAAATGCTATCGGGTTTATGAAAAGTGAACCATCTTTGATTTCACATTTAGTTTCAACATATTCTTTTCCAAGTTTTTTGAGTTTAGCAATATGGTTATTTAATTTAGATATCGATGTTTTATTTATGATTGGACCAATATCAGTACTTGGATTTTTTGGGTCGCCCACTTGAATTTCTTGCATTGCTTCTTTCAGATAATCCCAATATTCTTCTGCAACATCACTTTGTACAAAAACTACCCTTAGAGCACTGCATCTTTGCCCTGCGCTATAGAATGCTGATCTAACAACATCATCTATGACTTGTTCTTTTAAAGACGATGAATCAACAAACATTGCATTTTGACCACCTGTCTCAGCTATAAGTGTTTTGATTGGTCCATCAGATTGAGCAAGGTTAATATTGATTGACTTCGCTGCCGCAGTAGACCCAGTAAAAGCCACACCATTTAAATTACTCATTTTTGTTAATTCATTACCAATATCTTTTCCACCTATCACTAATTGAAGTACTGATTCAGGTACACCTGCTTGATGAAATAATTTAATAATTTGAAATGCTATTAAAGATGTATCCTCGGCTGGTTTTGCCAATACATTATTCCCAGTAACTAATGCAGCTGTAATTTGACCAACAAAGATTGCCATTGGAAAATTCCAAGGACTTATGCAAAGAAAGTTTCCTTTCGGAGCATGAGATAAAAAGTTTCGTTCTCCAGATGGACTTTCTAACTCTATTTCAGTGAACGTTTTCTCAGCATGAAGGTTGTAATAATTAATAAAGTCAATTGCTTCTCTTATCTCAGCATCACAGTCCTTTAATGTTTTGCCTGCTTCATTTATCAATAACGCATAAAACATATCTGAATTTTCCTTAAGTAATTCAGCAGCTTTCTTTAAAATAGATATCCTTTGATCAACAGGTAATTTTCCCCAGTCATTATCTTTAAAAATGACATTATCTAGGTTCTCTTTAGAGAGGTAAGAAACCTCACCAATTTTTTCCCTAGGGTTATTAGGTGAGAACTTATCCTCATAAGAGTCAACAACTTCTTCACCATTTAACAGAGAGCATGCATAAAATTTATGCCCCTCAAACGACTTAATTTTTTTATCTAATTCTTCGATTTTCATAAGATCTCCAAAATCAAAACCTTCAGAGTTTTCTCTGTCAGAGAAGATATTCTTAGGTCTCGGCACTTGTTTTAGATAATTTTTTTCTGATAGGTTTCTAGTTGCAATCTCTATTGGATTTTTTACTACATCTTTTATTGGAATATCCTTTGATAAATATTTGTTCACAAATGAGCTATTCGCACCATTTTCTAACAATCTTCTTACCAGATATGGAAGTAGCTCTTTCTTGGAACCTACTGGAGCATACACTCTTGTTAGTGGAAATTTTTCATAGACTTTTTCAGCATTTCTATAAGTTAAATCACCCATTCCAAAGATTCTTTGGAATTCAAACTCATCTTCTCTGTTTTTATAGAGTTCCATAATTCCTGCAATAGTGTGGGCATTATGAGTGGCAAAGTAAGGTCTTAAGTTCTTTGTCTCTGAAATAACTTTGGCTGTAGCTAGATAATTTAAATCAGTGAAAGATTTCGATGTAAATACAGGCAAGTCTTCTGCACCTTTTACTTGGTGTATTTTTACTTCTTGGTCCCAATAAGCACCTTTGACCAATCTCATCATCATTCCATTTCTTTCAGAACCAAGCTGATCAACAAATTTAACGACTACTGGAGCTCTTTTACCATATGCTTGGATAGCCAAACCAAGACCTCCCCAATCCTTTAGATCTTTTCTTTTAGATAGGTTTTCAATTAGATGAAGGCTTAGTTCTAATCTATCTTGTTCTTCAGCATCTATAGTTAAAGCAATATCATGAGCAGCCGATTGAACACATAGTTGGTAAACCCTTTCAAGCAACTCATCAAAGACACGGTCCTTCTTGGTTGCTTCATACCTAGGATGTATTGCTGATAATTTTATTGAAATCTCATGAAAAGATTTTGATAAAAGTGCATTTTTTTCTCCAACCTTTCTTATAGCTTCTTCGTAAGCATTAAAAAAGAAATCAACATCAGACTTTGTTCTTGCAGCTTCACCCAACATATCAAAAGAGCAGGGCACTTTAGGAAAATCAAATTTATTTAACGCATCATCTATATCAATGCCTGAAACGAACTCTTCACTAAGGATTTCCATACCTTTTTTAATTGCTTCTCTTAAGATTGGATCACCTAACCTAGATGTAAGTCCTTGAAACCAGCTAATTGGGTTAGCGCTAATATTATTATCAAGCTCAACAACTTGCTCAGCTAAAAAAAGACCAAATGTTGTCGCGTTTACAAATAATGAAGGAGAACTATTTAAATGTGCTAACCATTTTTTTCCACCGATTTTTTCTTCAATGATCTCATCACAAGTAGCATTATCCGGTATTCTCAATAGGGATTCAGCAAGACACATTAATGCAATGCCTTCTTGGTTGCTTAATCCATACTCTAGAAAAAAATTATCTAATCTAGTTTTATTTCTATCCTCTCTGCACTTTTTAACAATTGATTCGGCATTCTCATATATTGATGAATTATTAATCCATGCATTCGAATCAATTAGATTTTCTACAAGACTAGATTCGTCTTGATATTTTAATTTTTGTAAATCTTTGAAATAGCTATCAGTACTCATTTTAGTTTGGCTATTTTAACTTTTATTAGGAGGATTTAGAATTGATTTTTAATGCCATCTAGACTTTGCTTCATCAAAAGATTCTTTTATTAATTCTTTGAGCCACAGGCATCCTGGGTCTGTATCGTTTGAAGAGTGCCAGGCAAGAAAGAATTGTGATGGAGCAACCTCAAATGGCAAGGTCTTAAAAGCTAAATCATGTTTGTTAGCAAATGATTTTGTACAAGTTAGCACCATGTCAGTGCCATTAAGAATTTCTGGTGTAACAAGGTAATGTTGAGCTCTGAGTATAATTTTTCTATCTAGTTGTAATTTAGCTAAGGCATTATCGACCAAAGCACCACCTCTTTTTCTACCAGATATATGTATATGATCCAAATCCAAGTATTGTTCAATGCTTAAACTTTTTTCTTTAGCTAAATCATGGTCTTTCCTGAAACCACATACAAACTCATCTTCAAAAATTAGTTCTTTCTTAATATCTGAATCAGATGGTGGAAAAGGATCAACAGCAAAACATACCTCATTAGCTGCAAGAGCATGTTGAAGATCATCTCTTCTTGTATAGTAGCTGCTGAGCGCGACTTTAGGAGCCGCTTTATGAACTTTATCCATTAAGATAGGTAGAACTCTCCCTTCACTGACATCGTTTAATGACAACTTAAAAGCTCTGCTTGATTCAGCAGGATCAAATGCATCAGGTGTTTCTAAACTTTTTTGAAGAATTGTTAGGGCTTCACGAACATGAATTATTATGTTCTCTGTCTTAGCTGTTGGCTGAACACCTTGCCCTACTCTTATAAAAAGTTGATCGTCAAAATAATCTCTTAGTTTTGATAAGGCACTACTTACTGCAGGCTGTGTTATACCAACTATTTCACCTGCTTTAGTTAAGCTACCTTCAGTATAGATTGCGTTAAAGACAACTAAGAGGTTTAGGTCGAGATTATTTAATTTCATAAATGGCTTATAATTGTACCTGACTATTATAAATATTATTTATAGTATTGTAGATGTTTTTTTTATATGTAAAAAATTATGAAATTTGAAAGCACGGAAAAAATAGATTTTTATTTACCTAAAGTTAAGAGCTTCATTGATGAAGTTGTAATGCCAGTAGAGCTGGAAATTCTTAATCAGAAGATTCCAGAAGATAAAAGATGGGAACCGCATCCTGAGCTTGAGCCTCTCAAGAAAGAAGCACGTGATAGAGGATTATGGAACCTTTTCTTACCAGACAGTGATTATGGCGCCGGGCTATCAAATTATGAATATGCCCATTTAGCTGAGGCTATGGGTCGCACACATTTTGCATCAGAAGCAATGAATTGTAGTGCACCCGATACCGGCAACATGGAAGTTTTAGTTCGTTATGGATCAAAAGATCAGCAAGACAAGTGGTTAAAACCACTATTGGATGGTGAAATTCGTTCAGCCTTTGGGATGACTGAGCCACAAGTTGCGTCATCTGATGCTACTAATATGGAAGCAACAGCTGAACTTGTAGATGGAGAATGGGTTATTAATGGAGAAAAATGGTGGACCTCTGGAGCTGGCGACCCGAGATGTAAGGTAATAATCTTCATGTGTGTTACAAACCCAGACAATGAAAGACACCAAAGACATTCTATGATTCTTATACCGATGGATACACCAGGCGTAGAAGTAAATAGGATGATGCATGTCTTTGGTTACGATGATGCTCCTCACGGCCATGCGCATATGAAGTTTGATAACGTCAAAGTTCCTTATGAAAATGTCATTCTAGGCGAAGGTAGAGGTTTTGAAATTGCACAAGGTAGATTAGGTCCTGGAAGAATTCATCATTGTATGAGAGCAATAGGCGCAGCCGAGATTGCTTTTGAATTGATGTGTAAACGCTCAATGGAAAGAAAAGCATTTGGTAGAGAGCTAGCAAGGCTGGGTGGAAATTTTGATGTTATTGCAGATTCTAGAATAGAAATAAATCAAGCTAGATTGCTTACCTTGGATGCTGCTTGGAAGATGGATAAATATGGCAACAAAGTTGCAGCTAGTGAAATTGCCCAAATTAAAGTTGCTGCACCAATTATGGCTTGCAATGTAATTGACAGAGCAATTCAAATGCATGGAGGAGCAGGAGTAAGTCAAGATTTTCCATTAGCAAGTATGTACGCTCATATGAGAACTCTAAGATTAGCTGATGGACCAGACGAAGTTCATAGAAGAAGTATCGCTAGACTAGAGCTTGCAAAAATATTTGGCGACAAAAAATGAAGGTTGAAAACAAAATCTTCCCAAATGAAGAACAATTAAAAGGTTTTGATGATAATCCTGAAATAGGACCAATCAAGATGCTTAATCTTTTAAAATTTAAAGAACGTGCTGAATATTCTGATGGCAGAGAAACAAACCTTTCAGGCTTTGAGGCCTATTTAATATATAGTAAAGAAACCCAAGAGCATTTAAAAAAAGTAGGGGGGAAATTGGTTTTTAGTGGTCCAGTTTCAAGACTTATGATTGGTGAAGCCGATGAGTTATGGGACGCTGTAGGTATAGCTGAGTATCCTAATAGGGCCGCAATGCTAAAGATGATAACTGACCCTGCATATTTAAAAAGTTCTGAGCATAGAGAAGCGGGACTTGAGGGTCAACTAAATATCGAAATCTTGTGAAAAGACTCCTTCCTGAGGTTGCAGACAATAATTTTCACGGACCAAAAATAGCTTTTTATTTTTTTATTTTTTTCATGGTGGTTAATACCGTGAGAAGTTCAATTCATTTTTTAGCTGATGATGCTGGTTTAAACTCCATAGCAAATATTATGATTTTTGAGGGAGAACCCGACCCAAATAAAGTCATCTATTTATTTGGATCACTTTGGGGAGAGATGCAATTATTATGTTGTTTGATTAGTTGGCTAGTAATCATAAGATATAAAAGTTTGGTGCCTTTAATGTACCTTGTTTGGCTACTGGAATGGGTTTTAAGGGAAACTATCATTAGGTATAACCACGGTTTAGAAGCTATTTATAAAACAGGTGCAACACCGGGAAGTGATTACGCATTATTGATTATGGGTTTGTTATTAATTTTTTTTATAATGTCTTTAACAGAGAAGGTTAAGTGAAAATTATTAAGCGCACATTAATAGCAGTAGTTGCTTTCACCATATTAGTATTTTTACTTTTACAGAATCATTCAATTCAAGATAGATTATTTGGCAATGCAGTTAAACAGCTTCTTGCTACAAATAAAATCTTTATGGATGATGCTTTGTCGGTTGCGGTTTGTGGTTCTAGAGCACCTTTACCTAGCCCTAATCGTGCAGAAACATGTTTGCTTGTTCAAGCCGGTTCTTTAAAATTTATTTTTGATTCTGGGGAGGGTAGTGCAGCTAATTTACAAAGTTGGGGCACAGATTATTCTGATTTAGAAGCAGTAATATTAAGTCATTTACATTCTGATCATATAAGTGATGTGCCAGAAATACAGTTCCAATCCTGGTTGCTGGGTAGAAAAGAACCACTTTCTGTTTTGGGTCCAGTTGGTACTACCTCAACACTAGAAGGATTTAGGCTAGCTTATGAACTAGATGCTTACTATAGAAGCGAGCATCATGGCAATGAGATTCTACCAATAGAAGCATATGGCTATGATGTCGTTGAATTTGATGGAAATAGTGCAGTAATTTTCCAAAACGAAGATACAACAATCACTGCTTTTAAGGTTGATCATAATCCTGTTGATCCATCCTATGCGTTTAAAGTCGAATACAAAGATAGAGCTATGGTTATAAGTGGCGATACTATTGCTCTAGACATTATGGTTGAGTACTCAAAAGGTGTAGATGTTTTGCTTCATGATGCACTTGCCAAACCATTAATACAAACTATGGAAAAAATTGCATATGAAGAAGGTAATAATGTGCTTTCAAAAGTTTTATTTGATATTCAGGATTATCATGCGGACACAATAGAGGTTGCGCAAATTGCAAAAGATGCAGATGTTGACCTATTAGTTTTCTACCACCTTATACCAGCGCCACGTAATTATATTAGTGAAAAAATGTTTCTTCGTGGAGTAGACGATATTTTATCTAATTATTATGTTTCTGAGGATGGTACTTTAGTGACTTTGCCAGCAAGCTCAGATGAAATCTTGATCGATACAATTAATTAACCTTGATAGACTACTTTAAAAATTGAATCGGATGTATCGTCTGAAATTAACATACTGCCATCTTTGAGGAATAAAGGAGTTACAGGAGTGCCCCAAGATTCTTCACCCTGCAACCATCCATCTATGAATGTTTCTGAAGATATCACTTCACCATCCTCAAATTTCATAAATAGTACTTTATAACCAACTTTTTTTGACCGATTCCAAGAGCCATGTTGAGCAACAAAAGCACCATTTTTAAAATATTTTGGGAAACTATCACCAGAATAGAACTTTATACCTAGAGGTGCTGTGTGTGCTTGAAATTCCCAAACAGGTTTGTTGTATTCAAAATCTTCAGATCTCTCGAAAGAATCATCATCAATACTTTTTCCATGCACAAAAGGAAACCCAAAATGATCGCCCTTTGCACTTACTCTATTTAATTCACAGGGTGGTATATCGTCACCCATCCAATCTCTACCATTGTCTGTAAAATGCATCTCACCTGTTTCTGGATGCCAGTCAAAACCGACACTATTTCTTACACCGTCAGCAAAAATTTCTAATACACCATTATTGAGTCTGAGAATTGTTCCATATCTTTGGTCATCTTCATCACAGACATTGCATGGAACACCTTCTGATATATAGAGTGCTCCATCAGGCCCAAAATCTATCCATTTCCATCCATGCCAAGATTTTTTTAAAGGATTCCACATATTTTTTCTTGGTAAATCATCAAAGAATATCTTAGAAACAAGCACTTCTTCTGATAGTAATTTTTTTTCGACGTTTTCAAAAATATGAATAGTATCTGTTTCTGCTATATATAGATCTCCATCTTTTAAAGCTACACCTGTAGGCATGTCTAAATCAGAAACAATTACTGTCACATCATTTAGATCTGATTTATTTATTGCATAGACTTGTCCCGCATTTCGCGTGCCAACAAAAATAAAATTTACGCCTTCAACCATTTGGCGAGGATTATCTATATCTGCTACGTATTCTTCAATTACAAAGCCTTCTGGTACATTTAATTTACTAACATCAGACCATAGGAAAGGCATTAGAACTAATGTCATTAGAGTTAATATTTTTTTGTGTAAGTAGAACATTTTATGCTAGTCTAATTCCCCATTGTTTTTAATGCTTTAAGCATAATATATGGTAATAATAGAAATATAAACAAGGAAAAATATGAACAAAATATTCCAATTAATTTTTTTAACTATAACAACCCTAAATGCATATCCAGAAATGCAAAATATTCCCCCTGAGGTCTTAGAAAAAATGCCTGAAGAGATGAGAAAAAAAATGGGTATGGAGGAAGAAAGTAAGGATTATGAAACTATTCAGGAATTCCTAGATGATGGAGATTATGAAACCAGCGAAGGTTTTCTGAAGTTATATAAAAATACAGAAGACGACGAATATTTTTTAGAGCTCAGAGAAGATGAATTAAATAAAGAATTTATCTATTTTGCATATTCTATGAATGCGCCCCAAGCTGCAGGTACTGCGGGTGGTACGCTACGAGATGGTTATATATTAGAATTTAGAAGATTTAAAGATGGTCTGAGTTTACATAAAAAGAATACTAATTTTTCTAATGAAACTGATAACAACATAGGCAAAGCAGATCTTACTAATGTGTTTGAAGCTTTTTTAGATAAATTTGATATTGTGGTTGAAGAAGATGACACATTAATAATTTCTGTTAATGATTTATTTTTGTCTGAAACTTTATCAGCAGTGTCTCCTAATCTTCCAAGACAATTTAGAGAGTTTGTTGATCTTGACTTAGGGAGACTAGATGACAGCAAGACATTCATAAACCAAGTACGAAATTACCCTAAAAATACTGCTGTAGAAGTAACTTATGGATTTGCTAATGCAACACCAAATCAAAGAAATGCAGTATATGCCGTGGCTGATGCAAGATTTACCTCTATAGTTTCTAGGCACCTTTTTGTTGAGATGCCTGATGACAATTTTGAACCAAGAGTAGCTGACCAAAGAGTGGGTTACTTTTCTCAAAGAGTTACAGACATGTCTACTTACGATAATTACCCCCAAAGAGACCTGATCAACAAATGGAGATTAATTAAAAAGGATCCAAGTGCTGAATTGTCTGAGCCTGTAGAGCCAATTGTATTTTGGGTAGATAAAGCGACACCTGAAGAAATTAAACCTATGATTGTTAAGGGTATTGAGGCTTGGAATATTGCATATGAAAGAGCTGGATTTAAAAATGCTGTAGTTGCAAAGATCCAACCAGATGACGCTGAATGGGATGCTGGTGATGTGCAATACAATGTTGTTAGATGGTCATCGTCTCCAAGACCTGCATTCTCAGGATATGGCCCAAGTATTGCAAACCCAAGAACTGGAGAATTAATAGCAGCAGATATTGTGCAAGAATTTAATGCTATCAAGAGAGGGTATAACTACAGAAAACTATGGGGTTGGACCGCTGAAAATGATCCTCTTGAGCAGTGGATGATTAGTCTTACTATGCATGAAGTTGGCCATACCATTGGTTTGAGACATAACTTTAGTGCTAGTTATCTATACGGCCCAAGAGAAGTGCACGACAGAAATATAACTGGTGGCGCCACAATTTCATCAATAATGGATTACGACCCGATAAATATTGCTCCTCCAGGCATAGAGCAAGGAAATTACTTTCCTACTGAGCCAGGTGAATATGACAGATGGGCTATTGAGTTTGCCTACACACCTAACCTATCAGATGAAGAAAGAGCCAATTTATTAGCTTTATCAGTTTTGCCAGCATATACATATGGAACTGATGGAGATGCTATGGGGACTCCAGGAAGAAACATAGACCCTAGAGCTAGAAGGGGCGATATGTCTAATGATGTTGTGACATATACAGCGGATAGGTTTATTACACTTGATAATAAAATAGCTGAGCTACCTGAAATTTATTCAGATGAAGGTGAAACTAAAAATGATTTCACTAGTTCTTTTTATAGCTTAGTTGGTGATAAAGGAAGATTCATGGATATTGTTGCTGGCCAAATAGGTGGTGTTTATGTCACAAAGCTTGTTAATGGACAGGATGAGGAAAATGCCTATGAGCCTGTACCATACGAAAAACAAAAAGCAGCCATGAACTTAATAACAACGAAATTCTTTGCTAATGGTGTTTGGACCTTTGATCCAAAAATTCTCAAAAACTTACAAAGAGAAAAGAGAGCTACTGGCTATTCGAGCAGAGGAAATGAAGATCCTCAATTACATGATATGGTGCTTGGCATGCAAGGTAGAGTATTAGCATCGCTATTACACCCAAATGTTATGACTAGACTAGTAGATTCAGCACAATACGGTAATACTTACATGCCTGCTGAAGTTCTTCAGGATATTTTCGATGGTATTTTTGTTAAAGGTGAAATGCCTGATACATTCAAAAGAAATCTTCAGTCAGCTTATGTAGACGGTTTGATCAATGTATTTGCTGAAGACAGTGATTATGATGATATAGCAAAGGCTTCTGTATTTAGCTCACTAACCGATATACAGAAATTTACCAAAGGAACATCGAGAGACCCAGGAGTAAAAGCCCATTATCAATATCTAAACTGGAAAGTTACAAACTTCTTAGAAGGTAAGGTATTTAACCTACTAGAAGAATAATTATTTAGACCCGTAGCTCAGTTGGCTAGAGCGCTGCCTTGACATGGCAGAGGTCGTTGGTTCAAGTCCAATCGGGTCTACCATTTGACTTAATATAAATATCTATTATATTACATCATAAATAAAACTTATATTTATGAAAAAATTACTATTTATAACACTTTTAACGTTTTCAACACTAGCATCTAGTGCTGAGCATGAGGTAAAAATGCTCAATTTTGGTACAGATGGTGGAATGGTATTTGAGCCAGGTTTTCTCAAAGTTAATGTAGGTGATACGGTCAATTTCAAAGCAATTGATCTTACGCATAATACTGAATCTGTAGCTGGATTAATTCCTGATGGTGCTACAGGCTGGAAAGGTGAAATAAACGAGAATGTCAGTGTTGTGATTGATAAAGAGGGCGTTTACGTCTATCAATGTACACCTCATGTGATTCTAGGCATGGTTGGAGTCATACAAGCCGGCAACCCAGTAAATAAAGACAAAGTAATGTCAGAGCTTGGAAAAATTACAATTGCTGTTAACGCAGAACGTTTAACTAACTATATGACACAAGTTAATTAACAAAAATAACTTTAGCAGCAGCTTTAGACATTCTGGAGTTGCTGTGATCCACCCCATCTACTACCAAGAAACTCCAGTTATAGTTTAAATCGTTTTCTTCAACTATTTTTGTTGTATAACCAAAGAAGTTATTTGCCCTTTGAAATCTATTAAGACCTTGATTATTAGCGCCTTTTGATTGATTGACTGATGAAGAAACATCTGTATCTTCTGAACCTATATGGATATGAAGATCCATATTTAAGAAATTAATTACATTTTGAGAATTAAATTCTATTGGAGGATTATTGATTCCGTAAGGAAAATTTGAGCCATCTAGAAATGTATACCACCCTGCATTAGCAGCTACTGCTCTATTAACTTTGGGTTTATTAGAAAATAGAAGGTAACGATGCACAAATTGCGCGCCTGCAGAGTGTCCATATATGTCATAACTTTTCTGATTGAGGTTAAATAAAGGCTTAATGTAGTCAAATAGCAGGTCAATAGAGTTATTTAAGTATAGATTCGCTTCATCCCTTATTCTTCCACTAGATGTAGACATTTGTAGTGTATTAAAGCTTATAAACTGTGATCTTTTAAAATGTGGAGCAAATATGGCGTAATTTTGATTTTTAGCGAGCTTAATCCATGTTTCTAGGTAATTATCTGCATTTCTAGAATTACCATGAATTACAAATAGCACCTTAGTATTTTCATTAATAATTTCTGGAAGGTGGTAATATACGTCTAAATTCGGTTTATCCCATAAGTCATATGTAAATTTATCTAATTTTGCTGGAAAACAAAATAAAGAAAAATATAAACCAAGAAAAAGTAAGTAACTCTTCATAATATTAAATACATTGTAACAACAGATAATAAATATTGAATAAATAATAAATTTTGAACACTATCTATTAACTGAAATCACGATATAACGGTATTTTAAAAAATTTATTTATATTTTGAACACTATAAAAGCAACAAAAAAGCCATTATTTTTATTTTGAACACCAATTATATAAAAAATTTGAACACTCTCTATATTTTGAACACTATAATTATAATATTTGAACACTTAATAAATCATTTAAGCTTTGTAAACAAAAGACTTTAGAAGAATATAATTTACTGGTAAAACTATAATAATTGCAAAAATTACCTTAATTTGATCACTATATGAAAAAATTGATGAAATGTTATCAACTAGTAATGTAGCTAGAATCCCACCTATTGAAAGTAGTAAAAACCTTTGAAAAGCATTGAAATTTATTGGTTTATTGAATGTGAATATAGCATTCAAGTAAAAAGAATTAATTAGAGCACAACTAAAACCACCTAAATTTGCTAAAAAGAATGAATAGCCTGATTTTATAAGGGATACAGCCAAAAAATAATGTATAAAAGTATTTATCAGACCAACAATACAAAATTTTATGAATATTTTATGATTCTTTCTTATGTATTCTTTTAACAACATAAATAGGTCTTTCCTTAACTTCCATGTATATTCTGCCGATATATTCTCCAATTAGGCCTATGCTTATTAGCTGTAAGCTACCTAAAAATAGTATGAAAACAAGGATAGATGCATATCCGGGTACATCTATACCAAATAGCAGTGTTCTTGTTATGATGATCAGAGCATAGATTAGGGAGATTATTGCAATTACCACTCCAATATAGGTCCAGATCTTTATTGGTAGCGAACTAAAGCTTGTAATACCATCAACAGCAAAATTCCATAATTTAGCTAGTGACCATTTTGTTTCACCTTTTTCCCTTTCTGGTCTTGAGTAGTTTACTGTCGTTGTTTTAAAGCCTACCCAAGTAAAAATGCCTTTCATAAATCTATTATTTTCTCTAAGACGTCTTATTTCTTGAACTACTTGTGATGTCATAGCTCTAAAATCGCCTACATTTTCAGGTATTTGAATCTCAGAAAATGAGTTATGCGCTTTATAAAACCATTTAGCCGTTGTTCTTTTAAAGTAGCTATCTTTAGACCTATCAGTGCGTGTTGCAGTAACAACTTCATACCCTTTTTGTATTTGTTGCAGCATCTCAGAGATAAGTTTTGGTGGATCTTGTAGATCAGAGTCCATAATAATTGCAATATCTGCAGAAAAATTATCTAATCCTGCTGTAATAGCTGATTCTTTCCCAAAATTACGTGAAAACTCAATGATTTCTAATTCTCTAGCATTCTGTTGTTTTTTTAATGCATCTAATGTTGAATCACTAGAACCATCGTCAATACATATAAATGAAAATTCAAACTCTGTTAGATCATTAAGAGTCTTATCTATATCAGTAAAAAAGATATCTACACTTTCTTCTTCATTGTAAAAGGGGACTATTATAGTTACAGTTTTCATAGTTGAATCTAGTTAATGAATATTATAACTAATAAGAGTATTTGGTTGAGCGCTTTAATTAAAGTTGTTGCAACACTTTTGTTTTGCAATCTTATTTTTAATCACAGCTATGACAAGCCCTACTATAATTATGATTCAATTCCATATGTTGCAGCTGCAAAATATCTTGAGACAAAAGATTATGAAGTTTCACATAAATATTCATATGAACTCTTAAAACAGAAAGCACCACAATTCTATAATGGCCTTTGCTGCTCGGGCGCTTATCGAAATTCAATGTCTAGTGACTATGAAGCTTTTGCATCGCATTTGCCTGCCTATCAAATAAAAACTTTCTATGTACGCTTGATAAGATCAATAAGTGATCTTTTTGGTGTAGATGAGTTTAAAGCCATTAATCTCATATCCTTGAGTTCTGTTTTTGGAATCGTTTTAGTATTCGCTGGCTTCTTCTTTCACATAAATATTTTTGGCTTTTTGTCATTATTTGGAGTCTTGATTTTGTCGCAAGTACTGCATTTATCAAGATTAATGACACCTGATGCTTTATCAAGTTTAACTTTTTTATGTTCAGTAATATTGATTATGAGAAATTTAAAAATGGCAGGATTTGCCTTATTGGTTTTAGCTTTATTAGTCAGGCCAAGCAATATTGTTTACACAGGACTTGTACCATTATTTCTTATTAAGGATAGAAAATTTTTATACTTTGCACTTTTATCGGTACTTTCTCTATCAGTTTATTATATTAATGCAAAAATGATTGGTGGTCTTGGATGGTGGAAAAGCTTCCATTCTAGCCTAATTGGCATGCCAACAAGCTTTATCGGCTATGATCCGCCATTTAATTTTAACCAATACTTAGAATCTCTAAATTACTGGTTTTTCTGGACATTAAGTGATTGGAACTATAATCGATGGCTTGCGTTGGCATTGTCCTTTTCATTTGGAGCAGTGTACCTGCTACAAAAAGATAGAGGTTATTTAAAAAATGAAGTTGTCATTTTTACTGCTTTCTCATTTGGTGTTCTAATAAGTTTTATATTGTTCCCAATAGCTGACCATAGAATCTATGCCAGTGGTTTAATTCCTGCTACTTTTTTATTTGTATCATTTTTATTCAAATTTAAAAAAACTTAATGCTATTTTTTCAATAAAAATGTATCTTAAATACTCATTATGAAAAAAATTATTCTACTTATAGTCGTTAATCTTATGATGTTTGTGAATGCGCAATCATCTGATATACCTCAATCAGACCCTGGACCTGCCGAGAGTTCAACAGTCATAGATTCAAAACCAGATAACAATACAACAAACACATTATCTAACAACGGTAAAAAGAAGAAAAAGCTGTATCAAGCTCAATCTCAAGGTTCTGGATACGGCTGGGTAGAAGATATTGTAGGGATAGATGAAGAAGTCTTTAATTATGTTGAGGGATCAGATGAAGACTTAGAGCTTTATTTAAAGAGTAGTTTTTTTTCAGATGTGGCACTCTCTCCTGATGGAAAACATCTTGCATTTCAAAGTAAGAGTGACGAATTTACCGAAGGCTTGCTAGTAGCAAGAACAGATGACTTCCTTGATCCCAAAAAAGGATTGGAAAAAGCCACAGTAGCTAAAGCAGCATTAGAGAAATCAGGAGATGATGTATTACGTGTCAAAGAATTATTCTTATGTAGGTTTAATTGGGTATCAAATTCAATAATCTTAGTTGAAATATGTGGTAAAAACTTTGATAGGCTTAGAGGTGAGGTCTTTACAGCACTTGGGGTTTTTAAGTTATTCAACATAGAGACTAAAGAATTCAAAAATTTTCTATATCCATTGGAGCCTGCTCCAAAAAAAGGAAGCATGACATTTGCAGATAGATATAGACCAGCTACATTTATTTCAAAATATGATGATAAATCTCTTCTAATGTCTGTTGCAGAGAATAAAAGAGGTTTTAGGTATGCGCACTTAAGACGGGTTTTCTTTGATAAAAGAGGGGTCAAGCCTAATGGAACTGATCTATATGTATCAAAACAACCATGCCAATTTAAAGTAGGTTACAAAGTGAATAGTTTTTGTAATATTCCATATATCTACATACTCGACAAAGATAAAAAGCCTGCTTTAACTTTTTCAAGTGACTTAGATGGAGTCTACGCTCATTATGCTGACGATAAAACCACTAAGATTGATATTGATCTTGAGGACTACACTCCATTCGCAATAAAAGATGATTTACTTTGGATGTATGGTGTTAGTGGCATAGGTGCGCATAATGTTAGTGTACTGAATCTTAAGACAAAAAAAATCCAAAAAGCAGTTCCTTCAGATTGCCATTCTGTAATTAGTGCTATGAATTCCCTAAACGAAGAAATTCCTTATGCAGTTGATATGGAATGCGATGGAATGAAAGAAATTATATATTTCAATCAAGAAAAAAGAGATGCGCAGATTTTAAGTCAGCTTGCTCCAAGCTTCCCAGATAAAAATATCTCTTTGGGCAACTGGACAGATAAGAATGACAAAGCAATTTTTTCCGTTTCTGATTCATCAGTAGTATCAGAATTTTTTATGTTGGATTTGACTAAAGGATCTCTTATACCAATTGGCAGGACATCAAATGTACCTAAAGATAGACTACATAAAATGGTTTCAAAGAAGTTTAAAACTCGAGATGGTGAAACAATTTATGGATTTTTAACTCTGCCAAAAGGTGAGGTAAAAAGGCTTATCGTTTATATTCATGGCGGGCCATATGGTATTAGGGATTATGATCAATACGATTTCTCTGAGCAATATTTAGCTAGTAAGGGTGCTGCAGTTCTGAAAGTTAACTATCGTGGATCTGGTGGTTATGGTAAAAACTTTATGGAAGATGCATACAAAGAATGGGGCGGTACACTACTTAACGATATAGCTGATGCAACAATAGCAGTTCAAAATGAATTAGGTATAGGTAGAAATAAAACATGTGCTTTTGGAGCAAGTTATGGAGGGTATGCAGCTTTAGGCATGGCATACAAACATAGTGATTTATATGAATGCGTAGCTGGTGGAATGGGTGTTTACGATATGAAAATTCTTAGAGATGGAAGTGATGAAAGCATTTATACCTATCAGGATGATTATGAAGAGACCGCAGAAAAATTCTGGGGTGATGACCAGGCTCAATTAGTAGATTTTTCACCTGTATTTAATGCAGATAAAATGAATTCAAGAATATTAATGTGGCATGGGTTACAGGATCAAATATCACCAATTGTTCATTTAGATTTGATGAAAGAAGCTTTAGATGAAAACAATGTGCCTTATCAAGCTTTTACAATGTCAAAATTAGGACATACTTTTGGAGAAAAAGAGGATATTAAAGCGCATCTGCCAGTTTTAAAAGATTTTCTTTTTGATGAGCTCTAATTGAAAACTTTCTCAAGTTTCTTTTTATCTGATTCGTAATATTTGCCAGCAAAGTAGTAAAGTATTGGCCCTAAAATTAAGAACATTACTGAGAAACCAACAAGTGTGATTGTATACGGATCTTCGACACCTGAAGCTATCAAAGAATCCAATGCTATTCCAGCAACCATACTTCCTGGAACGTAGCCTAAAAGGTTAAGGCAAACTAAATTAAAACCGACAATAGTCCCCCTAATATTTGAAGGTACTAATTCTTGTATAACAGCAAAAACTGGACCATAGAAACATCCTAAACTGAAAGCACTTACACAAATACCAACCCAAAATAGAGTGTCTGAGGGTTCAAGATATCTTGTAAAAGCAAAAGGAATCGAAAGCAAGGTAAGAATAAGCAAGAACCAAGTACGTGGAAAGTTATACTTCCTTAAAGCCCAGTCACTAAATGTCCCACCAAAGACACTTCCTAAAAGACCGAATATTGTAAATATCCAACCAGAAGCTTGAGCAAAAGTAGCTCTATCGAGTCCTTTATCTTGTATTGCCCAAACTTGATCAAAAACTGAAGCACCTAAAAGAACATGATAAATTGTTCCAGCTATGATTGTTAAAACCAGAGACCTAGAAGTTCTTAGAACTTTAAAAAGCAATGTAATTATTTCGATAAATGATTGTTTGGGTGCCTGAGTATTGACTGTTTTTCTCGGAGTATCTTTTACAAAAAGCATCATGATTCCCATAATTACTCCTATAATTCCAAGCAAGTAGAAGCAGCCTCGCCAACCAATAATAGGAGCAAGGTATCCAGCTAAAATAAGACTCACGCCAACACCTAACGGAACACCCATGTAATAAAAACCAGCAGCAAAACCTAATTTTTTTAAATCATAACGATCAGCTAAAATTGACATCGTTGTTGGAGTCATTGCAGATTCTCCAATTCCAATAAAAAGACGTGGTATTGCAAGTGTTGCAAAGTTTTTAGCTAATCCTGAAACAGCTGTAAAGAAACTCCATATAATTACACCGGCCCCAATAATTTTGGTTCTGTTATATCTATCAGCAAGTGTTCCAATAAAGAGTCCAGAAACAGTATAGAAAAAAATGAAGATTACACCGGTTAGCAAACCAAATTGTGTATTAGTCAATTCAAGATCTGGAATAATAAAGTTAGCAAAACTAGCAAGAAACTGCCTATCAACAAAATTAATAATATTCAGGACAGTGACAAATAATAGAAAACTTGTATTACGTAAGTTAATAATCTACCCCCTCTGATATTATGGACTTATTTTAAAGATAATGCTTTTTTAAACGCCTCTCTTTCAAAAAGATTTTCAGACCATCTTTTGATATTTGGTTTTAGTGCTTGATGTATCTCCAAGTTACTAGCTAATTGAATTGCATAACTTACACAAATATCAGCAATCGTAAATCTATTTGAGCAAAGATACTCTTTTCCTTCTAAAGAACTTTCTAGTAATTTCAATCTAGATACAAACCATCTGCTATATCCCTCAACTGCACCATCTGCGACTCCTGGTTCTTGAAACTTATATCTTAATACAACAGTTTGCGGGAATGTTAAAGTGGCATCAGCATGAAATAACCAGTTTAAGTATTGTGGATAATCTTCCTCATCTGGAGCAACTTCCAAATCTGTTGGCCCATATCTCTTTACCATATACTGACACATGGCTACTGATTCAGTCATTTTAATATTGCCATCTATTAGATAGGGCACTGTTCCAAGCATATTTATTTCTAGGTACTCTTTTTGGAATACTCTTGGGGGGAAGGGCATCATTTCCAATTCATACTCAAGGCCCATTTCTTCAGCAGTCCATATAGGTCTTACAGATCTAGAGTTTTGTGTGCCATAAATTTTCATAGTTTTCAAAATTGTAGCACTTTAAGTTAATCTCATTGTGCTTATCAATATAAATTCAAAACACTTAAAGAACTTTCTTGATAGGTGATGACATCACCATTAGTATTTTTTAATAAGGCAGCACCATTTTCATTTATCCCAATGAATAAAAATTCTTCTTTATTGGTTGGAATCTTAATCTTTTTATTGATATGTATACATTTTGCTACCCAATCTTTAGTCCAGTTTTTGTCTGAAAAATTCTCAAGTTGTGCAACTTGATGGGCAAGTTCTTTCGTGAATATTAATTTTTTTTCTTCATTATCTAGCTCTTCATCCAGGTCTCCCCAATGTGCTTCAGCTGGCTTAACTTTTAAATTAAGGCCAATTCCAACTATTGTAAGAAACCTATCTTCAAAATTTTCTGATTCTATAAGAATGCCTCCAACTTTCTTGGACTTATATATGAGATCATTTGGCCACTTTAGTTCAACACTTTTACCAAAGATTTTATCTACTGCGATAGTTGTTTTTAACCCAGCCAGCAAGCTCAGAGCATTGTGAGGCTTCTTACAAAAGAAACCATATGAAAATGAAATGTTTCCGGATGGGCTTTCCCATTTTTTTTGATTCCTACCCCTACCTGCAGTCTGTTTATCTGCTGTAATTAAGATGGGTTTTAATTGTTTTTTACATTCATCTCTGCATAGATCATTAGTAGACCCAACACTTTTAAAATGTAAATGATTATAGTTTTCAGGCATTCCTATCTTTTAACTGATAGGGTACATAGATAAGGTACGTTATTAACCAAGCAACTGGTATAAGTGCCACAATATGCATCGGCGCATCTGGCATAAAATTCATAATATTATCACCAGCTGGCTTTTCAAGAATGTACCAATAATTGGTATCCAAGGCAAAGTTGATTGCATACATTGCAGGCAAGAAAACAAAGCTACTAAAAAGCATAACGCTAAAATAATCTTTGAGATAAGGTCTTTCTTTGGTAAGGATAAGCACTACAGAAACCCCTAATAAAATCAGAGTATGTCCATACATGTGGTTCAAATAATCAAATGTTGGGAAGCCTGTTAAGGTATCGGGTGTTAAAACAGACATTCCTGCACCAGCTATGCCCCAGAAGTAAGCAAATAAGAAAAACATCCTATGCCCGCCAAGAAGATAGATGGAAATACACCAAGTTGAGAAAGCACACATATGTAACGGCAGTGAATCTTTAACCATCTCCCCAAAGAAGCTTACTTTAAAAAATGGATCAATTATTTCATGCGATAACATTAAAAAAGCAAGAATATATTTTACGTTTCTAATTGTTTTCTCACTGCTACCTATAAAGACCCTAGGCAGAAAAATTACTATAGCGATACAAAATGCCGCAAATAAAATATGCGATGGTGCTAAAAGACTAAAAGGTTCAGGTTGCATTATTTTTAATTAAATCTGCCGCTTTTTCTGCAATCATAATAGCAGGTGCATTTGTGTTGCCGCCTATCAGAGTTGGCATGATAGAAGCATCTATCACACGAAGCCCTGAAACACCTTTTACTCTAAGATTGCTGTCTACAACAGCCATGTCATCATTACCCATTTTACATGTTCCAACAGGATGGTAAATAGTATCTGATCTTGTTCTTATTGCAGATTCAATAGCTTTATCATCATTAATATTTATTGGATTTCTTACATTATTAAACTGCTTAAGAGGCTCAGTGTTCATTATTGCCATCATCTTTTTATAACCCTTTATCAATACTTTCATATCATCTTCATGAGATAAATAATTTGGATCAATAATAGGATCATCATCAGGATCTTTTGATGCTATCTGTACTGTGCCAACTGACTTAGGTCTTAGAAGACAAACATGACAACTGAATCCGTTGCCCCAGATTTTTTCTCTTCCATGATCTTCCACCATAGCTACAGTAAAGTGTAGCTGTAAGTCAGGTATTTCTAAACTTTCATCACTTTTAATAAAGGCTCCACCTTCAGCTAGATTTGAAGACCACATGCCCTTACTAGTTAAGATGTATTTAATTAATTCAAAAGGCGCTCTAAGTGTAAATTTTAATGATTTAATTGGACTTCCAAACAATTCCCAACTATCTACTCTATGTGAAGTTATGTAATCAATGTGATCTTGAAGGTTTTCACCAACCCCTTTTAAGTTTACGAGACAATCTATGCCTTTAGATTGAAGAAAATTTTCATTTCCAATACCAGATCTCATTAAAATGGTTGGAGAACCATAAGCACCACCACATAGTAATATTTCTTTTCTTGCAAAGATTTCGTTAGCAAGGTTTTTTGTTTTGCATTTTACTGAAACTGCTTTTAAATTCTCAAAAACAACTTTATCTACAATAGTATCTGTAAGAATCGTCAAGTTTTTTCTATCTTTTATTGGGTTTAGATAACCCACAGCAGCACTACATCTTTTTCCATTTTTTTGAGTAACTTGATAAAGGCCAACACCTTCTTGCTCGCTGCCATTAAAGTCATTATTTTCCGGGTAAAGCTTGCTACCTGCTTCAACAAAATACCTACTGAAAGGATTATCATGTCTTAAGTCTGCTACATTTAAAGGCCCATCTTTACCATGATAATCATCCTGTATTGATTCATTGTGTTCAGATTTAATAAAATACGGCAGAACTTCATCATAGGACCATCCTTCATTACCAAGAGATGCCCAATGATCATAATCCCATTTATGGCCCCGAATGTAGACCATGCCATTTACAGAACTAGAACCACCTAAAGTTCTTCCTCTAGGTTGATATCCTCTTCTATTTTCTTGATAGCTTTGGGGCATTGAGTGTGAGCCTCCAAGTGAATCAACTGCATCAGATGCACCTTCAGTAACGGTGACTTCATTAAATCCTTTTTGAGGTGTGGTGTCATATTGATATGAATATTCAGTTTCAGGAAGAAAGGCAAACATTGCTGGAACATGAATAAGCGGTGTCTTATCAGCTGGACCAGTCTCTAGTAAACAAACACTTACATTAGAATCTTCAGTCAATCGATTAGCAAGAACACAACCTGCAGAACCTCCGCCTACAATTACATAATCAAATTCTGTCATGCCTTCTTAGTCTTATCCCAAATTAAGAACGGAATATAAGTTATAAAGAAAACTACAAGTGCTAATGGTGCTACACCCAGCATATGAAAAGGTGGAGCTGGCATAAGATCCATTAAGGATTCACCATCAGGAGTATCCATTAAGTACCAATAGTTTGCTTCTCCGCCAATGATTAAATTTACAACTAATACTGGTATAAGCAATAAAATTGTAATCACTGCCATCTTCCAAAAATTCTGAAGGTATGGTCTATATTTTAAGACTGCCAATGCAAAGAAAATCCCAAGAAGAATTTGACCATGTCCATAAAAGAACATGAAAAACTCAATATCTGGCCATGCAAAATCTAAATCAGGAGTTATTAAGGCCATTGTTGCACCTCCAATACCCCAGTAGAATGGCAGTTCAAAAAACATTTGATTTTTCTTTTTCTGTAATAAAAAAATACCGATTAAGACAGCACTAAAATTGCACATATGCAAAGGGAGATAAGTCTCCCATGGCTTATCAAAGCCGTAGATATATATGAATGGTTTAGTTACCTCAAAAACTAAAAGGGATATACCAATAAGTTTTGCCGCAAATTCTTGCGTCTTGTTGTTTAAAAAATTACCAAGCACACAAAGAATTAAAATAGCTATAAATGAATATGTAAGTGCTTGTGTATGTTGTTCTCCAAAAAGAATAAATGGTTCTGACATAGACCCCCCAAAAAAAACCTCTCTCTAATAATACTACCTGTGTTGATAGATACAAAATTTAATTTAAGATGAAATTAGAGAGTTAAATTATGTCTAATGATTGCCTTTTATTAAATGGAAATGGAAAACCAGTAAGTTATTTTCCTCTCTCAACAATAGATTGGAAAACAGCGATAAGGTTATTGATCACAAAAAATATCATTGTCATTAAGAGCCATGAAAACTGGACAGTAAGATCTCCATCAATGGAAATTGAGGTGCCCAGTATTATAATGCTTCGCAGATTCCACAAATTTCAAAATTATGTGAAATTTTCGAGATCGAATATCTTTTTGAGAGACATGTATAGATGCCAGTACTGCAATAACATTTTTGACAATAAGCAGCTAACGCTTGACCATGTCATTCCAAGATCAAAAGGGGGGCAAACAAACTGGGAAAATATTGTTACTTCTTGCAGGTCCTGCAATACGAGTAAAGGAGCCAAACCTTTAGAGCCAATTAACAAGCCAATCAAACCAAGTTTTGCCCATTTATTAAATGGGCACAAACTTAATAAAAAAGATTTTCCAGACGAAACTTGGGTTGACTATATCTTTTAATACTTAATAGAACAGCCGTAAGGTCTAGTTTTTTTGTCTTTTACTTCTTCACCAGACATAAGTTGGTTGACGGCATTTTTGACATAATTCTTAGCTTTACTTAAATCAGTAGAAAATAAAGCACCTGTATTGCCTAGATTGTCGATAGCGCCTTGGTATCTAACTTTACCGAGCTCATCTATAACAAACATGTGGGGCGTAGTTTTTGCACTAAACATTCTTCCAACACTGCCCTTAGTATCTAACAATACATGTGTAGGGTGTGCATTTCTTTTCAATGTTAATTCTTTAGCTTGTTCTTTTGATACATGTCCTTGCTTTCCTTCTGCTGAAGAAATAATAGAGAGCCAGACTATTTCATTATCAGTCATATCTTTTTGGATGGTTTGCATGTTTGTTGTATCGTAATGTCTTTTTACAAATGGGCAGTCGTGATTAGTCCATTCGAGAATAATTTTTTTGCCTTTGAATTCATCTAAGGACACTGTTTTATTATCTTGATTTAAAAGAGTAAAACTTGGAGCAGTATCTCCATTTTTTACTGATGTTGTTGCTAGCAAACTTAGTAATAGCAAACTTAATATCTTAATTTTCATTGATTACCTCCATTAAATAACCTTCTGTTAATATTTCATTAAGAACCATTGGTTCGTCAAGTCTTTCATTCCAAAAAATATATAGAGGAATTCCTGATCTATTGTATTTTTCTATTTGAGCGGCTATCTGAGGGTTTCTATTTGTCCAATCTGCCTTAAGGTAAGTTACATTATTTTTATCAAATTCTTTAAAAACTTTATCTGTGAATGCTACTCCTTCATTGACTTTACAAGTAATGCACCAGGCAGCTGTAAAGTTTATGAAATATGATTCACCATTTTTTTGTAATTCAGACTCTCTTTCGATAGACCAAGCTAGTGTATTTTTATCTTCTACAACAGTTTGTGATTTAAATTCCCAATTACTTAATTGATAACCCCAGCCAAAAATGACTAGTAAGGCAACTATTAAATTATATTTAAATTTTATTAAGGATAACCAAATTACAAAGGCTGCTAAAAACCAACCCATTAACACTAACAATAAAGAGTTTGCATCTACTTGATTTGCAAGCACCCAAAGCAGCCAAATTGCTGCACCAAACATCATAAAACCAAACAATTGCTTTAACGTTTCCATCCATTGGCCTGGTTTTGGCAACAAACTAATTAGTGATGGAAATAAAGCTATTAAAAAATATGGCAAAGCAAAACCAACAGCTAGCGATAAAAATATTAGATACGAATATAGATCAGGTTGAATTAATGCAAAACCTAAAGCTGCTCCCATAAAAGGAGCCGTGCAAGGAGAGGCAACAATAACAGAGAGAGCACCAGTTAAAAAAGAATTAAATGGCCCTGAACCATTAATATACATTTCAAGCTTACCCATACCAGTACCAAGATTTATATCGGTAACTAGAACAATACCAATTGCAAAAATTAGGATAGATAAAAGAGTCACAACAAATGGGCTTTGTAATTGGTATCCCCAACCAATAAGTTCGCCTGCATTTTTAAGAGAAACAAGGGTAATAGCAATTGCCATGAATGTCGCTATAACACCAAAAACATATGCACTTGCATTCAAACTGACAGATGAGTTTGAATCTGCAGAACTCTTCACAAGAGATAAAGCCTTCAAAGCTATAACTGGTAAAACACAAGGCATGAGGTTAAGGATTAGACCACCAATGAAAGCAAAAAGAATAGCAGTCAATAGTGATATTCCAACATCAGCATCTAATGTGGAGCTACCAACTTTCTGTATCTCATAAAATGAATCTTCAGTTGAAATAACACCTTTTAATGAACCAGTAAAATCTTCAAAAACTTCAAAAGAGAGGCTGCCATTCTTTGATATTTGTTTTGCTGAGAAATCCATAGTGTTTTCATCAAAGGGAAAAAATTGTGATTTATTAGTTATTGATTTTGATTCAACAGTAAACAAAGTACCTACCGAAGATACTAAAGTTTCTGGTGGTGCCCTTATTGGGACAAGATTACGCCATTTTCTAAGTTCCTTCGGCCTTTCCTCTATATTTAATATTTGATTCTTAAGCTTTAAGACAAGGGTTGCTTCTTCTGGTACACATATATCATCACAAACAAGAAACTTTGTAGTAATTTCCGTTTCTTGGTCATTAAGATTTTCAATTTCAAGCTTGAATGGAAATACTACTTCATCGACATAACCAAATGTCATTAACGGTGGATACTCTATCTTTTGTGGGCCTGGCCAAACATTGTTTTTAATCTCCCATCCAGGCGGTGAGTTAAATTCAAATATTGGTGGACCACCAGAATCTCCCGGATTAACCCAGTATGTATGCCATCCAGGTGTTAAAGTGAACTTGTAGCCTAATTCAATTATGCCTGGTTTATTAATGATATTTTTTTCGCCAATAATGATAATTTCGGCGTGCTCGGTCTTTGCTGATTTGGCTTCAACAAAAACTACATAAAATACTAAAAATAAACTTAAAAATCTCATAAGCGAGAAGGGCGGTTAAACCGCCCCAAATTATTTAACCTCTATTACTCGAGGTTTTTTGTGATCAGGAACCACTCTCTCCATATCTATAGTCAAAAGACCATTTTTCAAAGAAGCTCCGAGTACTTCAAGATCTTCTGCTAATGTGAACTTTAATTTAAAAGCCCTCTTTGCAATACCTTTATGTAAAGTCTCAGAGTTTTCTGAAGGGTTGTTTGGCCCATCATGTTTGATGGTTAAAGCACCATCACAAAGTTCGATATCAAGATCTTTCTTTTCAATTCCAGCTAGAGCAACCTCTATCTGAAACTTCAGCCCATCCTTATAAATATTATATGGTGGGTAACCAGTTTGAGACTCATTAGAAATTCTTTCGAGTCTATCTACGAGATTTTCAAAACCTAAAACACGGTTTGAAAACATTGGATCAGTAAAATTAATTAACATATTAGTCCTCCTTAAAGCGACTAGTTAAATTTTTGACGGCCTCACCTGAGCACCATCAGTTAATAATTTAGAACTAAATCAACAAAAATCAAGCACTTTTTTAACAAAAAGTAACGTTTACTTCTCAATTGATTGCTTTTTTTTTATAAAATGAGTAGTATACGTTACATAGTATTAGATAATAGCATCTAGTATATAAAAATATTTCGAGGAAATTAAATGACTACTAAACCTAAAAAGTCTAATAATGCTGGCAACTGGATAGGGGTTGGCACAGCAATAGGTGCAGCTGTTTTTGCTGTTACTAATGAACCTGTTTGGTTAGCCGTAGGTGTTGCAGTTGGTGCAGCGCTTGGTTGGCGTAAACCAAAAGATAAAAATTTAAGTAAGGAGAAATAATGACTTTTTTTTCACGAGCAGTCTTACTATTTATATGTGGAATAGTTCAGATTTTTTTTGCGGCACATCTTTTGTTTAATTGGACTATTCTTAATCTTCCATCAAATCTAATGTTCATCCCAGGTATTCTAGTTCTATTAACATGGGCAATTCTTTCACTTGATTATCATTTTGGTAACAAAGAAAGCAAAGTAGCACTTTATGATGAATATATTGCAGATAGATTCTATAAGCTTGGAGCTGCAGGTTATTCTCTGACCGGATTAGGTTTATTTACTTTATTTGCTATTCAAGATTATTCAGCTTGGAGCTGGGAGGCAGCAAATGCATTCATTTTAAATTTGTCTGCATTTTTCTGGTTTGTATTTGGGTCATTAATAGTAATATTTTCATATGGTGACTATAAAGAGTCAGTAGATGGGTAAAGATCATAAAGATTTGGTTGTGCTGCTAGCGCAGAAAAGAAAAGAAGCTGGCATTACCCAAGCAAGCTTAGCTGAAGCAGTACAAGTTTCCAGAAAAAGCATTAATGCTATTGAAAATGGAATTTATGTTCCATCCACAGTTCTATCAATAAAGATTGCTACAGTATTGAATTGTACTGTAGAGGATATATTTAAATTACATGATGGAACTTTTCCGTTATTAATGGAGTCAGATAAGTATGAATAGAAAAATACAATCACTAATTCTTATATCTATATTAACTCTTGGTGGATGTGCAACAGGTGGTTTTTCCCCTGATGTAGTCTCTAGAGATGCAGCAGCTAAAACTCAATATGTTCAATCTGGTGTAGTTGTATCTATCAGAAATGTAACAATAGAAGGAGATAGGGCAAGCGGCAATATTTTTGGTTCAATCATCGGAGCGATTGTCGGTTCTAACATTGGTGGTGAAGACGATGAAACTACTCAAGAGGTTGGAGCAGTTGTCGGTACAGCAGTGGGTTCTGTCGTAGGGCAGAATGTCAGCGAAAATCTTTCAAGAAAACCTGGTGTTGAAATTATTGTGAAATTAGACACAAATAACAGAGAAATTTCTATTGTGCAGGAAATGCCAGAAGATCTAGATTATTCGTTCAGAGCTGGAGATCAGGTCAGAATAGTTAGGTCGGGTGGTAAGTCCAGAGTTGTACCTTATAATTAGATGATTGGACTCATCTGAATTATGGAATAAATCTTTAGATATTCTCTCTAGAAGAGAACACTCAGTTATTGAGCTCAAAACGAAACTAAAACGATTTGATCCATCTATTCAAGATCTTAATGAAGTAATAGAAAGACTATTAGATTCCAAATTCTTAGATGATAGGAGATTCGCAGCATCCTTTATTAAATCAAAGTCTGAATCAGGCTATGGCCCCAACTATATCTCGCAATATTTAAGAAAAAAAGGGATTTCATCTGAGCAATATGATATGTATGCTTTAGAAATAGACTGGGAAGAGAAATGTCTAACTCAATTCAATAAGAAAAGCCGCAATAAAGAGTTAAATTTTAAAGAAAAAGAAAAGATTTTAAGGTTTTTAGCCTATAGAGGGTTTAGTTATGAAATAATAAAAAACGCTCTAAAAGAACACGATTAATGGCACTAGCAAATAAATACAGACCCAAATCATTCTCAGAAGTTATTGGTCAAGATAACGCAGTAGTGGCTTTGAGGAATATAATCAAGAACCAAAACTTCCATAATGGTTATATTTTTTCAGGCACAAGAGGTGTTGGTAAAACTACCCTTGGGAGGTTATTCGCTAAGGCATTAAATTGTTCAAACTATGATTTAGAAAAAGGCGAAACTTGCAACGTTTGTGCTAATTGCGAAGCTATTCAGAACAATTCTCATTTAGATCTTATTGAAATAGATGCTGCATCTAGGACCGGTGTTGATGATATGAGAGAGCTACTTGATTCAGTTCAATACAGACCATCACAAGGAAAATACAAAGTATATTTAATTGATGAAGTCCATATGCTCTCTATGCAAAGCTTTAATGCTTTGCTAAAAACCCTTGAAGAACCGCCAAACCATGTAATTTTTATTATGGCAACAACAGAGACACATAAAATACCGAAAACAATTATTTCAAGATGTTTGCAATTTAATTTAAAGCTTGTGAGTGATGAACTAATAAAAGAAAACATAAAAAAAGTTTTCAAGGAAGAGAATGTAAAATCAGATGAGAAATCTTTAGATCTTTTAGTTGAGCTTGCTAAAGGATCTGTAAGAGATTCATTAACTTTATCTGATCAAGCTATTTCTCATTGTGATGGAAACCTTGATGAAGAGTCGATATCAAAGCTACATGGTGTATTAGATTTATCATCAACAACCAAGTTATTTGATTCAATTTTTAAAAATGAAGCAGATAAAGTTGTTGAAGAATTAAAGCGCTATCAGTCTTTAGATGTTAATTACGAAATCTTATTTGATAGAGCATTAAGTTTTCTGCATCAGAAAATTATAGAAATGGCGCTTTCACACGAAACTTCATCTCAATCATTAAACCTTTATTACCAGTTTTTCTCTAACGGACTTGTAGATGCTAAACAAACTGGAAAAACTAGAGACTGTTTCGATATAGCAGTACTAAGGTGTTTAACTTTTATAAACTCAGATAGTACAGAGGTAAAAAAAAAATCTAAATTAGTCGAAAAAATTAAACCCACCCCAGTAGAAAAGCCTGCTAAAACTGAGGAACCTAAAGCAATTGAAGAGCCACTTATCCAAAAACAAGAAGAGGATAAAGAGATTTTAAGTCCAAAGAAAGATACTAATAAAACGGAAAGCTTAAAAAACCTTACACCAACAAATTGGCTGAATGTGTTTGATCTTCTAGATTTAACAGGTCCATCAAGAGCATTCTTTTCAAACCTGCAAATTGAAAAAGTGGAAGAGAATACAATATTCTTTAAAGGTGCTGATATGTTTGCAGACAGAATCAATAATGAAAATATACAGAGCTTAATAGACTCATTAGTAAGGTTAGGTTTTGAAGAATATCAAGTAGAGATTGAATCATCAGATAGTGCAAAAAACACTCCCTCATCTAAATGGGCCAAAAAGAGAGCAGAAGAAATTAAAATTTTTAAGGAAGAAATCATATCTAGTGATTTATTAGTTAAATTAAAAAATGATTTTGGAGAAAATATCGATGCGAGTAAAATTACGGTTATAGATCATGAAGAATGATGAGACTTTATTAAGCCAATTAATTCAAGCATTTAAGATATTGCCTGGGATTGGAGAAAAATCAGCACAAAGGATGGCTTTTTATCTGCTAGAAAAAAATAGAGAGGGAGGTTTAAACCTTGCAAAGCTTATATCAACATCGGTAGATAAAATAAGAAACTGTTCAGTTTGTAGAAACTTAACTGAAGATACAGTTTGTGAAATTTGCAGAGATGAGAGAAGAAACAAGACGATAATTTGTGTGGTTGAAAGCCCATCAGATGTCATTGCTATAGAGAAATCAGGAAGCTTTAAAGGTAAATATTTTGTCTTAATGGGGCGTTTATCTCCAATTGATGGGGTAACACCTCAAGATCTTGGTATTCCTAAATTAGTTGAAAATATTAATTCTTCAGATATCCAGGAAGTTATTATCGCCACAAGCCCAACTATTGAAGGAGATGCTACTTCTTTCTATATAAAAGACCAATTAGCTGAGAATAATATTCTCATATCCCGTATTGCTTATGGTGTTCCTATGGGAGGAGAATTAGAATATGTTGATAACACGACACTCGGAAGAGCAATTCAAGGAAGGAGAGAAATTAATTAATGTCTATAAAATCAGATAAATGGATCATAGATCAATCAGAGAATCATCAACTAATCTCTCCCTTTGAGGCCACACAAATTAGAGAACTAAATGGCGAAAAAATCGTGTCATATGGAGTTTCAAGTTATGGTTATGACGTTAGATGCTCTAATGAATTTAAAATTTTTACAAATACTCATTCAGCTATAGTTGATCCAAAAGAATTTGATCCAAAGAGCTTTGTAGATGTTACAGCAGACGAATGCATAATACCGCCAAATTCTTTTGCTCTTGCAAGGACAGTTGAATACTTTAAAATTCCCCGCTCTGTATTAACACTATGTCTTGGCAAATCTACATATGCCAGATGCGGCATCATTGTAAATGTAACGCCTCTCGAGCCTGAGTGGGAAGGGCATGTCACATTAGAATTTTCAAACACTACCAATCTCCCAGCCAAGATATATGCAAATGAAGGTGTGGCCCAAATGATATTCTTTGAATCAGATCAAGTTTGCAAAACAAGTTATAAAGATCGAGGTGGTAAGTATCAGGGGCAAACTGGTGTTACTCTTCCAAAAACTTAGGCATTTCCGAAATAATTAACACTCTTTCCTCGCCATTTTTAAGAGTAGCAGTGCTTTTTATTATCAAATAATCCAATGTCGGAGCAATAAAATATTTTATTGGACCAACATTCTCAGATGTAGCAAGCACTACAATTGTCTCAATCGCTCCAAATGAAGTTTCAACAATTTCACCATTAAGTTGTCGATAATTTTTTGAAACAACTTCTCCTTTGGTATTATCAAAAATATTTAAAGCATAGTCTGTTACACCATATTTAGCATTAATCCTAACTTGGACATCACTAGCCAGCTGTTCAAGAACAAACCTGTCAAGCTCAATATTCTCTAGTTCCTTTGATGCAATAGTATTTTGAGAAAAATTAGCAGAAAATTTCTTTGGCTCATCTCTAAAAGGGTCTTGTACTCTAGTATTGACTGATATCACATTATTTCCCTCAATTCTAAAGTTAGAATCTATTGAGTATTTAAGCCAAAATACCTGCATCTTAACTCGTGTGTTTATTTCATTATCTTTTGCAGTGAAGTATCTCTTTAGTGGAAAATCTCCAAATTTTGTTTCAAAAGCAAATTTTGCATCATAGCTTTTGAATTCATCGCCAAAAAAGGAAAAGGTAAGCAATAAAATTAAAATTATTCTCATTATTTATTTAAAAATGAAATTGTTTCAGGATAAATTCTGTGTTCAATCTCTTTTATTCTTTCCATTAGACTATCTGGATTATCAGAAGGTTCAATTTTGAATGATTCTTGCCGAATTATTGGTCCATCATCTAACTCGCTTGTCACAAAATGAATAGTGGTTCCATGATATTTATCTCCAGCATCAAGAGCTCTCTGATGAGTATTTAAACCTGGGTATTTTGGAAGTAAAGAAGGGTGAATATTGACTATTTGGCCTTCCCAATTATTAACCAGGAAGCTTGATAGAATTCTCATATAGCCTGCAAGAATTATAAAGTCTGGTTCGATAGTATTGAGGTATTCATCAATCTTTTTATCGAATTCAGCTCTGTCAGTAAAACTATTATTATCAATAACTTTGCAATCAAGTGCATGATCTTTACAGATATCAATCCCACCTGCTCTTGGGTTGTTGGTGAAACATGAACAAACTTCATAACCATATTTTTTTTGGTGATTTATGATTGATTCTAAATTTGTTCCTGTACCGGAGAAAAAAACAACTATTCTCATATGTATCTGAAGCAAGAACCTTTTGTGCTTGAAACAAAGCCAATCTCAAGAAAGTCTTTATTTAGAGCTTTAGCTTTTTTGGCATTCTCTTCTGACAAAATTACTGCATAACCAATACCACAATTAAATACTTTATACATTTCTTCAGTTTCTATGTCTCCAAGATCTTGTATTATTTTGAATATCTCAGGTAATTGCCATTTATTTCTATCTATATTAATAGTTAAGCCATTATTTATTCTGGAAAGATTTTCCTCAAAACCACCACCTGTTATATGTGCCATGCCATTTACTTCTACTTGATCTAGTAACTGAAGGATTTCTTTTACATATATTTTTGTTGGAACCAATAATTCAGTTAAGAGTTTATCAGTCATATTGTTTGCAATTATTTTATTAATTAATGAATAACCATTCGAGTGAAAACCAGAAGAAGGTAATCCTAAAATTATATCTCCGTCAGTTATTTTTTTTCCATCAATGATACTGGACTTATCATTTATACCCATAGAAAAACCAACAAGATCAAAATTTTCACCTTGATAATGCTTTGGCATTTCTGCAGTCTCGCCACCAACAAGATCACATCCTGCCAATGAACACCCTTCAATAATGCCTGATAGTATCTGCTGTCCTTTAGATCTATCTAGATTTGAGCAACCATAATAATCAAGAAAAGCTATAGGCTTTGCGCCACTGACAATTAAGTCATTTACACACATTGCTACCAGGTCAATTCCAATAGTACTTAGATTGCCTTTTTCTAGGGCAATTCTCATTTTTGTGCCTACACCGTCGCAGGCTAAAGCATAGACAGGCTCCTTCATTTGGTTTGGAATTTCAACATAGCCAGAAAAACCACCTATTGAGCCTAGGGAATAGAGATTGGCAGAGGAAGATGACAAATTTTTAATATCATCTATAAATTTTTGGCCTTCCTCAATATTTACACCTGAGTCTTTGTAGTTAAATTTATTTTTTGTCATAAAATAGATTAATCTTTAAATTATGTTTCTTAAGAAATTACTTAAATTTATAGCAATTATACTGACCTTTATGTCTTTCAGTTTCAACCTGAAAGCTCAGATCTCAGATAATTTTTTACTTCTGTACGAAAGTTATGACAAATTAAACAAGATTGAAGAAGTAATAGAAAAAGCAGAAAGCAGAATTTTAAGGAAATATGGTGTTAGTAAAGAGCTAATCATTGATAAAAAAGTAGAATTACAACCAACTGAACATTTTATTGGTTATCAGATTAAAAAATTTAATGATTTAAGGTTAATAGAGCTTAAATTCAATAAAGATTCAATAGAAGAGTTTTTTGTTTTAAATACTGTGCCTTTCTTCAGTTTTAAAGGGAAAGCCAAAGTTTTTATTGCTGCAAATGACTCTTTCTTTAATGATTCAAACCTTTTCATTATTGACAATGAAGCTTTTCAAAATGAGTTACTTAATGCAAAACTGCTTTCAGAACTTAATCAAAATATTATTTTAGAATTTGAGTTTCTTGAGGATTTTCCATCTGATAGCTTTAGTGTAAATGAACTTATAACCGAACTTGAAGAAAATGAAAAGAATGATTGGTTGCTAATGTTAGTGGACAGATTTGATCTTGAAAGTTGGAGCTACAACTTTCCTAAATCAGAGAATATTACTATTCAGAGTGGCTTTAGTTTCAGAAATTTCCTATTAGATGAAGCTATTGCTGAAGTGGCTCAAGATGGAAGAGAGGTTACCAAGAAAACATTTATAGCATCATTTAAAGCAGATTTAAGCATTGAAGAGATTGAGATAATATTTAACAGACTATCTGAAAGCACCGATATTTTAAATTTCAGAATTTTAAGATCAAATGCACAAAGCATTGATTTAGAATATGAAAGTTATCTTGGACCTGAAGATGCAGCATCTTTTTTAAGCAGTATGGGCGCATTAACAAATTTATGAAGAATATTAATAGAAAAAATCAACTTTATTTTGATTTTGGTCGAGATTATAAAGCTAACTTAGATAATTTTTTTTTCTCATCAAAGAATAAGGTCCTGAAATCAGAACTAAATGAAATTATCGAGGGCTCAATAAGCCAGAAACTATTTATTACAGCAAATAAAGCTGATGGAAAAACTTTTTTATTAAATAGTTTCTTAAATCACATTAAGAATAAAGAACTTCAATCAATTTATATTGATGTAAGTTCACTAAAGGGGAATGAGAATCACTTAGAAGGTTTATCTAGTTTTGATTTAGTGTGCTTAGACAACGTTCACACAATAGCAGAAGACTTAGAGATTCAAATTTTTAATTTAATCAACGAATGCAAAACAACTTCAACTAACTTAATTTGCGCCTCAAATAAAAACCCAAATGAATTAAGTTATTTGCCTGATTTAATTTCAAGATTCAATGAATTTAAGCGTTGTAGGATTAACCCTATAGATGATGATGATGTTATTGAATGTATGGAATTTGTTACTAACAAATTGGACTTAGATTTTTCTAAAGAAGTAATAGAATTTATTGCATTAAGGACAAGAAGAGACTTCTTTTCAATAAAAAAGACACTTCAAGATTTTGATAAATTTTTGTATTCTGAAAAAAAACAGCCGACAAAAATGTCAGCTGCTTCTTTTTTAAAGTCTTATTTAAATTAATCTATAGCTTCGCATTCCAAACAATAAATTCTAATGTTGTCGTACATATTTCTGCTTTTTAGATTGAACCCAGCTTCTCTCTCAAAAAATGAATTAATAAGGTCTGGTAGCTCAAAAGGGTTAACCGGCGCTGGAGCAGGGGGAATAACATGTTCAACTTTATACTCATCTAGCTCAGCTACAGAAGCAGCATAATCTACTGCATCATGTAGAGTGCCTAATTCATCCACTAGACCGATTTCTAGAGCCATTTCACCAGAGTAAACTCTGCCCTTGGCGATTTCTCTTACAGTCTCAATGGGAAGATTTCTGTCTTCAGCTGTTTGGGTTGTGAATTGAACATATATTGCATCAATGCCAGCTTCAAAAGTTGCAGTAAACTCCTCTGGCCAGTCCATTGCAGTAAAATCAAATGCACCATATTTGGTAGTTGAATAACCATCGTAATTAATACCCATCCAGTCATAAATTTTTTCAAAGCTAAATAATGTTCCGTAAACTCCAATTGAGCCTGTTATCGTATCTGGTTCGGCATAAATTTTATCTGCCAGAGAAGAGATCCAATAACCACCAGAGGCAGCTAATGTACCCATAGAAACGATCACTGGTATGCCTTTTTCCTGAGCTTTTTCAATTTCCCATCTCATATAGTCAGAAGCAACAACACTACCGCCAGGAGAATTAACTCTTAAAACTATTGCTTTAGTATCTTCATCTTCATGGGCTTCTTTCAGCATGGCAACAACGCCATCAGAACCTGCAGTACCAAAGGTAACGTCACCACCCATAATTGTGCCTTCTACTGTTACCACTTTTATTTCATTATCACTATTAACTGGAAGTTCCTCGTCAAAACTAGCAAGGTAATCTCTGTAGTAGACAACATTAAGCTCTTCATCATCATCTTCAGAAGCACCAAACTTTTCAATCATCCTCTCATCGAAAGCTTCCTGCTCTTCTTGAACATCAATTAATCCCCAATCTAAAAAAGCAGTTTTTTGTGTAGTTGTTCCATCTATTATTTCCTTGAAAGATTCATCCGCAATCCACTGCATATCAACACCTCTATTATCAAAGACAAAATTTTTCCATTTTGCCCAAAGAGGCTCATAGAAAGCAAGATTTACTTTAGCTTCCTCACTCATACTATCTCTTAAATATGATTCAGGCCCTGTTTTAAAATCTCCGGCAGCATAAATCCTTGGAGTAATTAAGAATTTTTCAAAAAAGTTTTTCAGATACTGCCTAGCACCGCCAAAACCTTGGATATCTACTACGCCATATGTCGGAACTGATATTTCTGAAGCTCCAGAGGCTAGTAAGTAATCTGTAGTTACCATATAGTCTGTTCGGATAATTATTTCTTTGCCAGCATCAACTGCTTCTTTAATTTTTTGAGCTATCGGTAAGGCATAAACAATACTTACCCCCAAACCAGCTGTATCAAAAATCATAGCTGATACTCGGTCGTCATTTTTGAAGTCTTCAAAGTAGTCCAGCATATCTTGATATGGATAAAAAATAGGTTGTGAATCAGCACCAAAATTCAAGCCCTCAATTTCTGAGTACCATTCTGTAGGTGCAGGTGAAGGTGGTTGGTCTACAACTACCCCACGTGGACTAAAGACCACTACTTTTCCTGTGGGGTCTATTTTATCTTCTATCTGCCATAAAGGACTTATTAAGCTAACTATAATATTGAAGACAACTACAAGAAAAATCCCTGTAGCTAGAGTAAATCTCACTCCTTTCCAGAAATAATCTCTTCCAGTGCTTATGTAATCCCAAATGGTTTTTAATACGTTTCCAGCTTTGTCAAAAAAGCTATCTGTTTTTTTTGTTTTCTTTGCTTTTGGCATAATATCCTTAAGTTAATTATTTAATGTAAAGTATACTTAACACTAAATATATGTACAGTATATGTACAGTATATTGTAAGTTGTTAGTGATCAAGAGCAACTATTGCTTTATTTTATTAACCTTGGCCTCAGATATAATATTCATATGAGACTTATAGCATTTTTATTACTTCTGACTTCTTGCACCCGAATGGATATCGATATTACACAAGGCGGTAAAATATCTTCAGAGCAACTAGCAGAAAAAATCGTAGTTTTAAATGTCTGGGCCGATTGGTGTCCACCTTGTATTGTAGAAATGCCATATTTTAATAAGCTTGATGAGCAAGATGATGTTGTGGTTATAGGTTTTCACTTTGATCAGTTCGATGTTCTTGATTCTGAAGAAGTTAATAGGTTGATCAATAAATTTGATATGCAATTTTTAAATATGGAAACAGACCCTAGAGAAATATGGGGTATGGAGATACCTGTCCATGTTCCAACGACATACATCATCAAAAATAACGTAATTGAAGAGACTTTAATCACGCCTCAAACATACGAGTCTTTAGTAGAAGCAGTAAATATTTAGTCGGTAACTTTTGACTTTATTTTCCCATTGGCCAATTGAGTCGTAATAACATCACCGTGAGTAATATTTTTAGCACTAGCAATAGACCTGCCATTTTCATCAAAAGTAATTGAATAGCCTCTATTAAGTATTTCACTAGGGTTGAGAGCAATCAATTTCTCATGTATCAATTTTAAAAGCCCTTGTTTGTTGTAAATCGCTGTTTTCTGTTTTTCAAAAAGCTCTTTTTTAAAATTTATAATTTGATTTTTTTTATTCCCAATAGATGTCAGTGGCGATAATGCATTAATTCTTGTTTCTATTAATTCTTGTTGACTCTTCTTGGCATTTAAGTTCAATTTGGTATTTATAATCAGACGGTCTGCTACCGCATCAAGCTTCTGATACTGTTCCTCTAACCTCTGTCTAGGTGACCTTAGTAATCTTTTTAATGTATTAAGGTTTTCTTGGGCACCCATAATAAGATTACCTGTTTCTCTTAGTAATCTGTCTTTAAGGTGTAAAAAATAATCGTTTAGTTTACTTGCGCCCTCACTTATTATCTCAGCAGCTGCGGTAGGGGTGGCTGCTCTTAAGTTTGAAACAAAATCCGTTAATGTGAAATCAGTCTCATGCCCAACACCACTTATAATCGGAATAGGGTAGTCAGCTATATATCTACAGAGTTGCTCATCATTGAAGCACCACAAGTCTTCAATTGATCCACCCCCTCTACAGATGATTACAGCATCATACTTATTGTTTTCGCTATGTAACTCTATTTCTTTTAAAGATCTTAAAACTGATTGAGCTGATCCATCGCCTTGCACCTTGCATGGTGAGATTACAACATCCATATGAGGAGATCGTCTCTTAATAGTTGAAATGACATCTTTAACTGCTGCACCATGTTGAGAAGTTATTACACCTACTCTATTTACAATTTCAGGTATATCTTCTGCAATTTTCTTTTCAAATAAACCCTCAGAATTTAATTTATTTTTTAATAGCTCATATTTACGCATAAGCTCACCAAAACCAGCTAACTCCATTTTGCTTGCTATCAGCTGGTACCTACCTGATTTTGCGTAAATTGAGAGTTTGCCTTGCATGATTACTTGATCGCCTTCTTTCGGTTTAAATCTAAGGCTTGAATTTTGCATTCGAAACATAGTGCAACTTAAAACAGAATTAGAATCCTTTATTGAAAAATACCAATGACCTGAAGTCCCATATTCTTTAAAGTTTGATATTTCACCTGCGACCCATAGAGGAGGGAATGCTTCATTCAAAAAATCGCTTGCAGTTTGGTTTATTTCAGTAACTGAATGTATTTCTCTTTGTTGAATAGTGTTATTAGAGTAGTCTTCCATTTAAATTTATTATATTCTATTGATCTTCGCGAGTTTAGCTCAGTTGGTTAGAGCACCTGCTTTACACGCAGGGGGTCGTAGGTTCGAATCCTTCAACTCGCACCATTACTATTATGTCAGATTCAATTCAAAAGTTTCTAGATTTTCATAAAGAAGCGGGTGGAACCGGCAAGCTATTTAATTTTAAACTTGTTGAATACAAAGAAGATTATCTAGAACTCGATGGAGAATTTCCTGATGAGACTTTGAATCCAGATGGTTCAGTGCAAGGAGGCATGATGACATCTATGCTAGATGATGTCACAGCATTACTATTAATAATCAAATCAGATGCGACCATTTATCCAAGCTCTACAAATCTTCATTCACATCACCATAGACCTCTTTTCAAAGGAAAAGTTACAGCCAAAGCCTTCTTAGTTAAGCAAGGGAAAACAATTGCTTCGGTGCGTGGTGAAATTTATGACGATAAAGGTAGGCTTGCAACTACTTTAATGCACACAGTTTTTATCCAAAAAAGAAGCTGATTATTTAGGATTAAATAAAAAAAAGCCCACTTTCGTGGGCTTTTTTATTTAAGAAATACTGATTTAACTTTTTGTTACACCAGAGTCTCTCATAGCTGCATGCCAGATAACCAATCCAAATAAGAATTTGTTAACTAGGTCAGCTAAGTTATAAATTGTATTTAGTGCGCCAGAGTCAACTCCACCACCTAAATAACCTAGGAAGTAACCAATTGGATATATTGCCCAACCTATTGTTACAATCCATTTAATTCCGTCGAAAGCCATTACTAGGTTTTCGTTACCTGCAGAATCTTTGATTTGAGCAGCTTCACCTACAAATATGTAATAAATGATAAATACCCAACCAGCCATTCCGATGATAAAGCCTACCATTTCTGATAGAGCTCCAGTTTCACCAAGATATCCTCCTAAAAGCATAACTAATGAACCGCCTAAAAGCTTCCAAAATACTCCAAGACTAACAGCAGTACATGCTGCAAGAATTAGATAAAATTCGACAATTTGCATAGGAACAGTTACTAACCAATCAATGTATCTATACACTGTTGGTGATTCGCCTGTTGCTACCCAAACGTCTCTCATATACATGTAGTGCCAAAAGGCAACAAAACATACGAGCGCCGCTACAGTTAGAGATGTTTGCCAAGAAGCCTTAACAGTACTTCTTTCCATCCAGAAGAATAACGCACCAGCTGCCATAACAGCAGTTGCTATCCAAAAGGAAATACCGACAACATCATCTGTTGCTAGAAAATAATCCATAATTTTCTCCCCTATTTTTAGTTAATTAACAAATAGTAAAACCATTTTATTAAGCAAAACTGCAAAATTCAACTTTATTTACATCTTAAAAAGTTGTAAAAGTTTGTCATTTGTACCAAAATCTACACTTCGCGGTCCGGTAGTTCAGTTTGGTTAGAATGCCTGCCTGTCACGCAGGAGGTCGAGGGTTCGAGTCCCTTCCGGATCGCCATTAGTAATTATGTTTGCTGAAATAGCTCTACAGACCATTCTGGCTGCGATTGTCGGCGGAATTTGGATAACGCCATTAGTGGTGAGTCCTGCCGCAAGATCGAGCTTAGATGATGACAGTTTGAAGTTTTTTTTGAAGTCGTTTTTCTTTAGATTTCATCTCTTTATTGTCTTAATGCTTTTTTCATACTTAAGTATTGTTTACTTTTTTCAACTAGCTGAATATGAATTAATTTGGTCTTCTACTAAAAATTTAGTGATGTTAGTGCTATTAGGATTAAATGTTATAAATTTACTTTTAAGCCTAATTATCAATAATACCAAGCTTGAAACAGCAAGCACCTTTTTTAAAATAATGCATGGTTTAAGCGTAGCTATTTTTGCTTCCACATCATTTGTATCCTTGTTTTATCTCATAGAAAAATTTATTTCACTTTGAAGAAAACAAACTTACCTACCAAAATCTGCAAAGTTTGCTTGAAACCTTTTAATTGGCGAAAGAAATGGGAAAAAGATTGGGATAATGTTATTTACTGTAGTGAAAGATGCAGGCGAGCAAAAAAAACTTCCTCATAATTTTTTCAAACTATGCATATAACTTATTTCTTAAGATATTCTTTAACTTAAAGAAATGAATCTTAATCTGCATAACATCTTAGTTTTTTTGCTAATAGCATTATATGTGCCTGTTCTCTTTTTGGGTCTATTTGATTTAGATGAAGGAGCTTTTGCTGCTACCTCATTACAGATGATCAAAGATCAGCAATTTCTTGTTCCTATGATTGGTGATGAACTCAGGTTAGAAAAACCTATTCTCACTTATTGGATTCAGGCAACTTCAATAATGTTGTGGGGTGCAAACGAATTTGCTCTTCGGTTGCCTTCGGTAATAGCTTCTTTTTTTTGGGCTTATAGTTTTGCAAAATTTATTAGGCGTCATTATAAAAAAGCTTCATCAGCAGAAATTTTTTTAAATTTATTAACTTTACCAGGTGTGTTTATTATCAGTTTTGCAGCTACAGCTGATGCATTTCTTAATTTATTTATAACTTTATTAATGATTGAAATTTATGAATATTCAAAAAAACAAAAAGATATTCATTTAATCAAAGCTGCCTTATTTGTAGCAATTGGGTTTTTGCTTAAAGGTCTAACAATAATAGCTATAGGAGGCATGGTTGCTTTGATCTTCTTTCTATACCAAAGAAAAATTGCACTTTTCTTTAAAATCATTCTTAACATCAAAGCTTGGGCTACCTTTTTACTAGTTGTAACACCATGGTTTCTTTTAATTGCAAATGAAATTGGAGCTGAGCAATTAAGTTATTTATTTTTTGATCAAACGTTTGGTAGATTTACAAATGCATTTGAAAAACATGATGGACCAATTTATTACTATTTAATAATTTTACCTTTTCTAATATTCCCTTTTTTAATTGATGCTGGTAAAGGTATGTCAAAGTTAAATCTCAGAAATAATGACCTCGAGATTTTTCTATTTATTTGGTTTGTATTTGTTCTTATATTCTTTTCTTTGTCTTCAACCAAGCTTCCACATTATATTATTTATGGTATTACACCAATTGCCTTCTTTATTTTTAAAAACCATAGTCAGATCAAAGATCAAAGGTTTAGTCTTACCTCATTATTTTTTTATTCCCTCCTTTGGTTAATTATTTTGGCTTTGCCTTTTTACTTAAGTTATCTCGTAGAAGTTAGGGAAAGCCAAGAAGTCTCAGCTATTGTAATAACACAATTTACAGAAGACCTAACATATCAAATAATATCGATTTTAATAATTGTATTTCTTGCTATTAGTTTTTTAATTAAATTAAATTTGTTGTTAGTTAAAAGAGTTTCTTCAATAGCTTTAATAGCTATGCTGTCTTTAAAAATACTTCCTGTTATAAATGAATCTACGCAATCAGATATAAAAAAATTAGCTCTAATTGCTGCAGAACTTGAAGGCAGTGTGACTATGCATAAGCTCAATAAACCAAGCTTTGGTTTTTATGCAGAAAAAATTTCTTACCGTGGGCTTGAAAGAGCAGATATAATTCTTACGCGAAAGGATAAAATTAACTCTATAGAATTAGACTTTGAAATTATTTCTATAAGTGGAAATTACCTTTTAATTAAGAAAAAAAATGGCAATTAACAATTACTCATTATTAAGTTTAATCTTCTTTGCACTAGCTCTATTAGTAAAATCTGTACCAGATATTGATGTAGTTTCCCTAAAGATTCTCAATACACTAATGTTTAATGAAGTCTTTTTTTCGTATTTTACTGAATTAGGAAATGGGTTAATTTGCCTGGCTATAATAATCCCAGTCCTTTCCTTGCTCTCATTTAAAACCAAATTAAATAATGTAAAAATTCAAACACTTGTGATGGTTGGTTTATTGATTGGGCTCATAGTTAAAACTTTAAAAGAATTAGCAAGCTTCTCTGTAAGACCAGGTTTCTATAAATTTGAGGATATTGATTATCTTGAACCAATTTTTTCTTATAGCAGTTTCCCTAGTGGCCATGCTGCAACAATTCTTGGCATTTCCTTGGTTTGGATATCACTTGCTACTAAAAATATAAACACCAAATATTCATTAATTGTAGTTTCAATTTTGCTTGCTCTTGCATTATCAGTTTCAATATCAAGAATTATTATAGGTGCGCATTGGTTATCTGACGTCTTAGGCAGTATTGCTATAGCATTCTTAATGCTGAATGTTGTTGAGCTCAAAGTTATGCAACGAATTCTATTCACTAGCAACCTCAGCAAATACATCTCATTTTCTTTAATTGGCATGGCTTGGCTATATATTATTTCTCAAGGAACTGTGTATTGAGATGGGTTTTGATTTAAGTTTTTCTCAGTGGTTAGTTCAGTTTGATTATCTTAATGAACTGGCAACAATTTTTTCAGGAAGATTTTTTTCTGGAACTTTGGTAGCCAGCATTGGTATTTATTTTTATAGAATTAAAAAATTAAAAATATTCTTTTTTATTTGTTTGGCCACTGGTCTAGGAGATTTACTTGGTAATTTTTTGAAAGATTTATTTTTACAACCAAGACCATGTTTTAGTCATATAGATTTATTCCCAAGCATAGATAGGTGCGGACCAGACTTAACAGGTATGCCTTCAAATCACGCTTTAAATTTTTTCATTTTTTCAACTTTACTTCACCTGTATTTCAAGAATCGAATAATTAGCATAATCTTCTTCACTTCTTCTGTATTTGTAGCATTATCTAGAGTTCTTCTTGTAAAACATTTATTGAGCCAAGTTATAATAGGGGCTTTAATAGGGATTGTTATGGGAATAATATTTAATAAGGTATTGCAAAAATGGACAAAAATATAGAAATATCTGTAATTGCTCCAGTATTAGATGAAAAAGAGAATCTAGTCTCCTTCGTTGATTCAGTAACAAAGATAATGATTCGCCATGGCAAAGAATGGGAGCTGATAATTGTGGATGACGGTAGTACAGATGGGTCTACTGATGTATTAAAAAATTTATCTACTAATCCTAGAATTAGAACCTTACTATTATCAAAAAATTTTGGTCAAACCTCAGCTATACAGGCTGGATTTGATAATGCTCTTGGAAAGTATTTTGTCACTCTAGACAGTGATCTGCAAAACGATCCTGAAGATATCCCTAATCTGCTAAACAAATTAACTAAAGAGAATTTAGACCTTGTTGTAGGGTGGAGAAAAAATAGAAAAGATAATTATTTCTTGAGAAATTTTCCATCTATGATTGCCAATAAACTTATTGGGAACATAACAGGAGTAAAACTGCATGATTATGGATGTAGTTTAAAAGCATATAGAGCTGAAGTTCTAAAAGAAGTAAGGCTTTATGGAGAAATGCATCGTTTTATTCCAGCATGGATAGCAACTAAAATTCCTCCATCCAAGATTGCAGAAATGGAGGTTAAACATCACCCTAGAATGGCAGGTACATCCAAATATGGAATTTCACGAACATTTAGAGTCTTTGTAGATCTTATATCAGTGTATTTTTTTATGAGGTTTTTTAGCAGACCAGGTCATTTTTTTGGATTAATTGGTCTAATGTTGAGTGCTATAGGATCCTTAATATTAGTACACCTGGTTTCACTTAAGCTTTTATATGGGCTTGATATAGGTGATAGGCCTCTCTTGGTTGCAGGCACTCTTTTAGTTGTTGTCGGTATACAGTTAATTAGCTTAGGAGTTATTGGTGAGATACTAAGCAGGACTTATTTTGCTTCTAGTAAAGAAAAATCTTACTTTATTAGATGGGACTCTAATGACAAAGAATAATGTCTTAATTATTCTGATAATTTCTTTAGTTGTCATTTTTAGAGTCTTCTTTGATGTCATTAATGAAATTGAAACTCATTATGAAGAAGCTCAATATTGGGTATGGTCACAAAATCCCTCTCTTAGCTATCTATCCAAAGGTCCTTTAATTGCTAATGCTATAAGTGTTTCAAATTTTATTTTTGGTCAAACATACTTAGGACTAAAATTTTTTTCCTATCTTGCTTTAATTGGTTCGATATTTTTCTTATCTCTAGGGTCTAAACAGCTTTCAAAAAATAAAAATTATTTTACAACCGGGTTGCTAATCTCAGCTTTATCTCCAGCACTTTTTCTTCTGGGCGGTGTAGCATCAACAGATATTTTTTTATTCTTTTTCTGGTCAATAGCCCTTTATGCCTATATCTCATTTTATGTAACTAGAGATGAAAGATGGTTTTATATAATTGCCCTGAGTGTTGGCTTAGGCATATTAACGAAATTATCAATGATACTGTTTCCACTAAGCATTTTAATATATTTTCTCTTCAGCAAGATGCGCAAATACTTTTTTTCAGTTCATTTGTATTTAGCAGCACTACTAGTATTAATATTATCTCTGCCAATATTAATTTGGAATGCACAAAATGACTGGGTCACTATTTCTCATGAGATTGGCCACTTAGTCTCTTCAAAACCAAGCCAGAATGCTGAAATATTATTTCTAACATTATTTGTAACTATTCCATCTTCATTATTCTTAATACAGAAAGAAATAAGATCCAAAATCTTCAATGCAAGGTTTGGTTTTCTTCTTTACCCCATTCTTGTGATGGTTATATTTTTTGTAATTAAAAGTTTTAGTGGCAAAATTCAACCAAACTGGTCCATACCAGTTTTTCTTACCGCAATACCAATTTTCTCTTCAATTCTATATGGCTTAAAAAGAAAAATTATATTACCTAGTTTGATGATAATTAGCTCAATTTTTCTACTTTCAAATAAAGATATATCATCAAAGTTTATTTCCTATGATCCTCTTCATCCAACAAGAGGATGGAACAATACATTTCAAAATTTATTTCAGAATGAAACTTATTCTGTTTTAGCATCAGATGACTACAAGCTCCTTTCTTCTTCAGCCTACTTTATGAATGAACCACATAGGTTGCATTTATTCAGTAATAATAATACTAGGCCTTCCCATTACAATTTATGGAATAGATTAGAAACACCAACAGATAACATTCTTTACATCACATACTCAAATAATGAGATATCAGATAGTAATTTAGCTTGCACTTTCATAAGGAGTGTTGATATTTACACAAGAAAGCAGTTAACTCTGTATAATTGCACCTCAAAATGAAAATAGGAATTATAGGTTCAGGTAAATTCGGGCTAGTTCTAGCCAGAATAGCTGTGGAAAATGGAAATGAAGTTTCTATCTATTCAAGACGTCAGGATGAAGTTGATTCATTAAACCAACATAAGAAAAGTATTTCTGGTCTTTCATTTGAAGATCATGAAATAACAGCAACGTCAGATCCATTAGAATTAAATCAATGTGAGGCATTATTTATAACAGTTGCTAGCAAGGATTTTAGAGAAGTAATCAATAAAATTAACTATAAATCTCAAAAAGGGAAATTTGTAAGCTGTGCTAAAGGTTTTGATATTGATACAGGAAAGTTAATGTCAGAAGTTCTAACGGATGATTTTAATGTTAATTCAAGTAATGTTTTTGTTTTAAGTGGACCAAACTTATCAAAGGAATTACACAATAAGGAACTTACAGGAACTGTTATTGCAGGGGAAGATTCTGAATTCATAGAATCTTTGTGCAATGCTCTTAAAACTAAATACTTTATACCTTTCACTAATAATGACCGTTACGGAGTTGAGCTAGGTGGAGCATTAAAAAATATTTACGCAATCTTGTCTGGCTATTTTCACAAAAAAGGGGTCGGAGAGAATACTATAGGTTTGTTGTTAACAAAATGCTTATCTGAAATGAGTGAATACAGTAAAGCAAGAGGAGCAAACCCTTCTACTTTTCTAGGTTTAGCAGGTGTTGGAGATTTTTTCTCTACTGCCTTGTCTCATGATTCAAGAAACTATAAATTTGGGGAATTCCTTGCACAAAATAAAAGCCCAGAAGAAGCGCTAGAGCTTGTTGGTGATACTGTCGAAGGTTATGCCACATCTTTAACGGTAAGCAGAAATGCCAAAGATTTAGGTGTGAATTTAAAATTGCTAAATTATCTAATATCAATTTATGAGAAATCTAAAACATTAGATGAAGATAAAGAAATTTTTCAATCATTAGAAATTGAGCCTGATATAAATTTTGAATTTAACTAAAATCTTTACCTTCTAGATCGGACTTTAATTCATAATCAAAACCAGTAGAAGTTTTAATATTGTTCTTGGTAACTTTCAAATCAGCTAAATCTAAAACATCTTTATCAAAATCATATATAGGTTCAATATTACTAGTAATGGCTTTTTGATATTCATTTTGTCTTTTTTCTAAGACTACTTCTCTTTTTGATTGCCAGTCTGTAAGTTCAGATTTTGAATATCTTCTTTCAATTAGGGACATTGTTAAATTCTCAGAAATAACGGATGTAGTAGCATTATTACCACCAAAACCCTTGGAATTTATTATTACAACATCCTTTTGTTTATCGAATGCTTGATCTTGTAGGTAAAAATCTAAATTATCTTTAAAAACATCGTCTGCAATTTTAGGTATAGTGCAAATTCCTGAACAGTTTTGTGTTTCCATTGCACCGAGTGCACCCCAAAGCTGATCCATTCCAGCTGAACCCATGGTATGTCCAAGTTTTGACTTAAGTGAAGTGACTGGTAAAGATTCAATACCAAATTCTTTTGCAAAAGTTGAAACAATATGAGATTCAGTAATTCTATTTAATGGTGTGCCTGTACCGTGAGCAATAAAAGCCGAATTATCTTTAAGAATCTTGTTTCCAAAAACTTTTTCAACATCTTGGAAGGTTTTGCCTACTGAGAAATAATTTCCTGCGCCAGGGCCTGAAATAGATTTTTTATTCCCATCAGCATTGATATTTACATTAAGTATACAGCCTCTGATATTTGCTCCAGTTTTTAATGCCAGCCTATCACTCATTAGGATGGCAAAGCCGGAAGATTCACCTGTAACAAGACCCATATTGTCACCAAAAGGCCTACAATACTTTGTGTAATCGAGTTCTTCACCTTCGCCAAGCATAGCTTGAAGGTCAGCAAGTCTTTTGTCCGTTGTCATAGCTCCCATGGCATCAAAACCAATAAAAGCAGGGGGCATAATTATAGCCTCTGATGCTCCAACTATAACTAATTCACTTTTTCCACTTTTAATTAACTCTACACCTGCATTCATGTTGTAAGCTGAAGTTGCGCATGCACCAATGAAATGACCTGATATACCTAAACTTCCAGTTACATAAGCATTGATAAAATCAGCAGTCATTTCAGGAAGAGTAAATGAAATTGTTTTTGATGATGCTCTTTTCCCCATCGGGTAAGATGACATAAGTCCATCACCAGAGAACTTATCCATATTCATTACAGCACAACCTGCGAAACAGCCTGACTTATCTCGACCATAATTATCAATTTCCTTTCTTACATCAAAACCACAATCACTAAATGCATCTGCAATACCCATAATTGCCATTCCCAATGCTTTAGGATGTTGTCGAGAAGGGTAATACTCTGTTGGATTCAGTCTAAAAGGCAATTGCCCTGCACCATTAGCAGGAAGTTCATAATCATAGCTCCAGAAATTTTCTTTAATAAATTCTTTGTCTATCTTTCTAACTAGTGTGTTTTTTAAAACTTCTGCTTCATTATCAGAAGCATACTTATCAAAGCTTTGGCTCTCTTCAATTTCATCAGCCATATTACATAATGACAATACTGATTTTATGTAGTCTTGTTTATTTTTTTCAGACTCTAAACTATAAGTCACTCTTGTATGGCTTAAATTATGTGAAGCTCTGCCTGCAGGAGTTATCCCTCCAAAACCAACGATGCATGGTATAGGTGTTTTACTCATATTTATTCTCCATAGACTTAATTGTATTCATCATTAATGTATTAATGGTCATTGGTCCCACACCACCAGGCACAGGAGTATAAGCTGAAACTATATTAGAGATATTTGTCATGTCAACATCCCCACATTTTTGATTTGGATGATAGCCAGCATCTATGAGAATTGCACCAGGCTTCAAATCCTTTGCAGAAATAAATTTTGGTATACCAACCGCAACTACTACAAGATCATAATTTTTTAGACTGCTTGAAAGATTCTTTGTTTTAGAATGTGCAATTGTAACTGTTGCATCTTTATTTAAGAGCATTGCAGCCATTGGTTTTCCAAGAATCTGGCTTCTTCCAATTACCAACGCATTTAGACCCTCGAGCTCTACCTTAAAGTGGTCCAATAGACGTATTATTCCTAGTGGAGTACAGGAACCAAAAGCATTTAACCCCATACTCATATTTCCAAAACCTTCAGTAGTCACTCCATCAACATCTTTTTCGAGATCTATCGAATTAAAACACTTCAGCTCATCTATATGTTTTGGAACCGGGTGTTGTAAAAGAATGCCATCTACTGATGAATCATCATTTAACTCATTTATAATCTGTTCAAGTTCAGAAGTTGTGATGTCATTCGCGAGTTTTTTTATTTCTGTTTTTATACCCAAATTGTGACATGCTCGCTCTTTCATACTTACATATGTTGCAGATGCAGGATCGTCACCAACAATTATTGCAACCAGTTTTGGGGGACGACCATTTTCTTTAAGATTTTTCACTCGAGCATGAAGATCTTTGTCACTTATTTCAGCAACATGCTTACCATCTAGTATTAAACAACTATTCACTAATAATATGCTTGAGTTATAAGCACATAGTTTATATGATTTCTTTTTCGGGGCATAGCGCAGTCTGGTAGCGCACCTGGTTTGGGACCAGGTGGTCGCA
>CAZNPG010000004.1:0-76659 GCA_964575305.1 uncultured Gammaproteobacteria bacterium
TATTTAAACCCTGATGGAAAGGAAATGAGTGAAGGAGCTGCAGAGATAACAAATATTTCTAATGAACAACTTAAAGATGCTCCAAAATTTAAAGAAGTAGCAGATGAATTTATAAAATTTATAAAAGGAGCGGAGTTAGTTATACATAATGCTGAATTTGATATAGGTTTTATCAATCACGAATTAAAGCTGATGGATCATGAAGTTAAAGACATAAGAGATATATGTTCAGTATATGATACTTTGATACATGCTAGAAAAGCCTTCCCAGGGCAAAGAAATAATTTAAATGCTCTCTCAATGAGGTTAGGTATATCTGGTTATGACAGAACATATCATGGAGCATTGCTTGATGCACAAATTTTAGCTGATACTTATTTAAATCTAACTGGTGGACAAGTAACTTTTGATTTATCTGAATCAAAAAATGTAGATACAAACGAAGAGGAAATTAAACAAACAGAACAAGTACATTTTTGTAGTTTCAATGCCAACGAAAATGATACTTCTGAGCATAATAAATTTTTAGAAGTGTTAAGAAAAAAAACAGATAAAGAAATAAATTGGTAAATTATGAAAGTTGTAACTAGATTTGCACCAAGTCCAACAGGATACTTGCATATAGGTGGTGTTAGAACTGCCTTGTTTAATTATGTCTTTGCAAAAAAAAATAAAGGAACTTTTTTAGTTCGTATTGAGGATACTGATAAGGAAAGATCTAAAGATGAATATATTGATGCAATTATGGATGGTCTTGATTGGATCAAGCTTAACCCTGATCAAAATCCAATTAAACAGAGTGATAGATTTGATGTGTATCAAAAAGAAGCAAAAAGACTGATAGAAGAGGGGAAGGCTTATGAAGATGATGGGGCAATAAGACTTAAAATTAATAAAGAGGGCTCAATACTTGTAAAAGATTTAGTATATGGAGATATTGAATTTCCTAATAAAGAATTAGACGATTTAGTTATCTTAAGAAGCGATAAATCTCCAACCTATCATTTTTGTAATGTGATAGACGATAATTACCAAGAGGTAACTCACATAATCAGAGGCGAAGACCATTTGCCGAATACACCAAAACAGATTCATATTGTTAAGGCTCTAGGATATAAAGGTTTTGATTACATACACTTACCTCTTGTTTTAGGTGAAGACAGAAAAAGGTTATCAAAAAGACATGCTGCGACAGATTTAATGGCTTATAAAGAAGCAGGGTACTTACCTGAGGCTCTACTAAACATGTTGGCTAAACTTGGTTGGTCAAACACAACAGAAGATATATTTACTATGGAAAAATTGATTGAAATTTTTGCTGTTGAAGATATACAGAGAGCTGGAGCTGTTTTTGATATTGAAAGACTTAATTTTGTAAATCAGGGCCATATTGTTAATAAAGAAAAATCAGAATTATTAGAAATGATTGAAGCTTTCAACAAAATAAATGGTTACACACTTAAAGACCATCATGATGCACACTATTTACTAGAACTATGTAAGGGGAGCGGAAACACTTTGGATGAAATATCAAATTTTATAAAACCCTTTATAGTAAAATTTGATGAATATAATCAAGAAGATTTTGATAAGCACTTATCTAATGCAAAACCTGTAATAGAGTATTTTATAAAGAAACTTGAAGCACTAGATAATTGGAATGAGGAATCTATTGAAGCAATCATAAGCTGTGCTAAAGAAGATTTAGAGCTACCTATGCCAAAAATAGGACTGCCTCTCAGAGTAGCCTTGCTTGGAAGGGCGAAGTCACCACAATTAAATGCAACAATTTATTTAATTGATAAACAAGTAGTAATTGAACGTTTAAAAAATTCTTTAAGTGCTATTTCTGAATGCTAACCTTCGCATCTGGTCTTCTTAGGTCAGCATAACCATATTTAACGCCATCTTTAATTTCAATACTCTGTGTGCTGCCCATAGTGTCAGAAATTTTTAATTTATGTCCATAAGAACGAAGAATTCTTAAGGTATCTTCGCTCAGAAATTTTTCATATTCCATACTTAAACTTTGAGAATCTTGGTGTATTCTTGGCACCATTGTAGCTGCGCCAATATCTAAATTAAATTCAATGTTGTTAATTAGAACTTGCAATATGACACCTGGAATTTGTGAGCCACCTGGAGAGCCAGTTATTAATTCAAGGTTACCTTTAGAATCAAATACCATAACAGGAGACATAGTGCTCATTGGTCTCTTTAATGGGTCAAGCTTATTAGCAGGCGAACTACTTCGGAAGTAAGAATCTTTAACACCATAACTATGAGCAAAATTATTCATTTGGTTGTTTGTAAGAATTCCAGTACCGGGAATTGTTACACCAGAACCGAACGAATAACCTAATGTATAAGTTACAGCAACTGCATTACCATCTTTATCTACAATGGAGTAATGAGTAGTATCTTTTGATTCTTTGTAAGAATTATTTATCTCATCTCCAGTTCGTGCTGTTTTTTTTGGAGAGGAGGCCTCTTTTAAATTAATTCTTTTTGCTTTATCGCATGCTAAATCTTTAGATAAGAGCATGTCATATGGAATCTCAGAAAAACTAGGATCACCAACGTATTTTGACCTGTTATGATGTCCAAATTTCATGGCCTCTGCTAGCAGGTGGTAGGTTTGTGCGCTATTAGGAGTTAATTGTGACAGTTGAAAGCACTCCAGAACATTTAGAGCGGTTAAGATTACTACACCACCACCTGAAGGTGCTCCCATAGCATAAACTTTTTTCCCTCGGTAACTTGTCCCAATTGGCGAATATAAATTAACTTTATAGTTCGCTAGGTCTGATTTTCTAATTAGACCGTTATTCTTAACCATTTGATCATGGATAAGGTCTGCAATTGAACCTTTATAGAAACCATCTCTACCTTCTTTTTGTATTGCTTTAAGAGTTGCAACAAGGTCTGGGTTTTTTAATTTACCATCTAATGTAAGGTTTTCTTTGTAAATCTTATTAGATTCAGGATCATTTTTAATGTATCTGCCTTTGTTAATAGCTAAATATAAATCTTGAGTAATTGGGACACCTTTCTCTAGTAAAGTAATTGTTGGTTGTATGAGGTCTATCATTGGTAAAGATCCATACAATTCGTGAGCTTTAAAAAGCCCAGCTACAGTTCCTGGTACAGCTATAGCTTTAAACCCTTTTCTAGTTACATCATCATCTTCTCTGATGGCATTTTGATAGAATTCTCTGGTAGCTAATTCAGGAGCCATAGATCTAAAATCAATTGTCAGAATTGTTTTGTCTTTTGCAATGAATACTTGCATAAAGCCACCACCACCAATATTTCCTGCTCTAGGCAATGTAGCCGTTAAAGAAAAACCCACTGCTATAGCTGCATCAACGGCGTTACCACCTTTATTCAATATCTCTACTCCTATATCAGAAGATAGATAATTTTGTGATACAACGATACCTGACTGGGTATAAGTTGGATGATATGGATGAGAGTAATCTATTAGGCTTGATTGGGTGAAAGCAAAACCTGATATTAGTAATAATAATCTAATCATTTAGAAAATTAATGGTAACACATAGGCTGAAAATAGAGTTACAACAATTATGCCTACTATATTTATATATAATCCTGCTCTCATCATTTCAGTAATACCAAATTTTTCTGAACCATAAACTATTGCATTTGGAGGGGTAGCAACTGGCAGCATAAATGCACAGCTTGATGCTAAAGCAACTGGTATTGCAAGTTGAGCAACAAGGCTTAAATTATTGGAACCATCTGGTAGTAAATTTCCCTCTGCTGTAGCTAAGATAATCATAATTGGAACAAATGTTGCTGTTGTAGCTTGGTTGCTTGTAAGTTCTGTAAGAAAAACTATCAAGGCTACGATAAGTAAGATTAGCAATACAGCGTTTATCTCTGGGATTAAGCCACCAATCCATTTACCAAGACCGGAATCCATAATGGCATTAGCCATTGATAAGCCACCTCCAAACAGGATCAATATGCCCCAAGGTAGTTTTGAAGTTATATTCCACTCAATTAAGCCTGAACCTGTACTAGATCTTGTAATGAAAACTGCAAGTGCTGCAATTATTGCAATGCCATAATCAGTGAGTCCTTGGAATAAGAATAATTCATCAAGCACATCTCTTGTCATCCAAGCCAGAGCCGTAAGAATAAATATAATTAAGACCCTTCTTTCATCTACACTAATTTTTCCTAAATCAAGATACATTTTTTGCAATGAATTTTTAGTATCCTCGTTTCCTGTTATTTTTATAGGAAAAATAATATGTGTTAACAACCACCATCCGACTAACAACATAATTGCAGATATTGGAGTTGCCAGAAGCATCCATTGATCAAATGTGACATCTAAACCTTGTTCTTGTATAAGGCTTATAACTACAATATTTGGTCCAGTACCAATTGGTGTAGCCATACCACCTATGGTTGCTGCATATGCAATACCTAATAGTAGAGCTGTTTGAAAATTTCTAAAATCTTTATCTAAAGAAGTTGTATTTCGAACTACACCTGCGATTGCCAATCCTATTGGTAGCAACATTAATGTGGTAGAGGTATTCATGATCCACATACTAATTAAAGCACTAACTAGCATAAAGCCACCAATTAAATATTTGGCATCTGTGCCTATTGAGAGAAGCATTTTAAGAGCTATTCTCTTATGCAAATTAACCTTCTCTATAGCTAAAGCTAAGATAAAGCCTCCTAAAAATAGAAATACATTTGGATGTGCATACGGTGCTGCTACTTTGGTGAAAGCACTTTTTGCAGGATTGCTCGCATCACTAAAGTCATACACTCCCAACAAAGGAAACAGAGCCAGAGGTATAAGTGCAGTTACAGGGAGTGGGATAGCTTCAGTTGCCCACCAACTTGCCATAAGCAAGACTACCCCAGTAACGAGCCATCCAGATTCTGATAAACCAGGTGGGGGAGAGGTTAGTAAGGTAAAAAATAAAAAAATAAGACCAACAAAAAAACCTATAGATTTTGGATTGGACAAATTTTTCATAAAAAAAGGCGCGAAATTAATCGCGCCTTATAAGATTAAATTTAGTAAGTAAGTCTTAAGTCTAAATAAAAGTTTCTTCTTAGATTGTTATCTAAATCTTCAAAGTAACCCATTCTAGAAGAAGCTAAAGGAGCTCTTCTATCATGCCAGTTATTTACACCTAATCTTATTCTTAAATCACCATCATTTACGTTAGTGTAGTAGTCACTGTACACATTCATTGTTTTGAATGGTGTTACAGCCCACATTGAGCCTGCACTAGAAATAGTTCTATCTTCATAAACTGTACTTCTAGCATTTTGGTTAATACCAAGCGCCCAATCACCACGTCTAAATCTTAGTGATGTATACGATTTTCTTTTTGGAGAACCATTAACAGCGAGAATGTCACCAAAGCCATCTATTGCTGTGAGAGGTAAGAATCCTGATTGCATAGCATTATCTAGTGTTGATAAAGTCTCACCATATTGCTGCTCTCTTTTAGTTAGCATAGAAACTTGATGTTTGAATGAGAACTTACCGATGGCTGTGTCCATATCGTAATAAACACCTAAATCAGTTCCTTCAACAGATCTATCATTCAAGTTTGCATAACTATCTTCTACTCTTTCTGCTAAACCAAATGGACATAGACCAGCTGCTAAGAATGAAGCAGCATTATCAGGTGTTTGTCTAACAACTGCTGGGTTACTTATTACAGCACCGCAATTGTTAATATCATTTGATGATAGTCTCAAGAATAAATCTAATAACATATGGTTTTCTTCACCAAACAAACCAATTGTATTTGTTGAGTCAATTGACCAGACGTCATATGTAATCGTTAGATTATCTGTAGGTTCTATAACTAAACCAACAGTTGTATTTTGAGATTCTTCAGCAGTTAGTTTTGAACTACCCATAGCTTGTCTCTGAACACTATAACGACCATCTGAGTCATCAGTATCAACACCTAAAGCAATAGCATATTTTGTTGCAGCATCGTTTCTGGTGTTATTTCTAACGACCATGCTTTCGTTAATAGTAATCATGTTTGGAGCTCTAAATGTATCTTGTTGTGAGCCTCTTATTTTCACTAGATCATTTACTCTCCAACCAAAAGCTACCCTAGGTACACCAGTACCTTCAAAGTCTGAATAAGCTTCTTGTCTGTATGCAAGTTGTAAGTCAAATTGCTCAACAACAGGAATATTCATTTCTGGGCTTACTAAAGGAATATCAAATTCAAGATACACTGAATTAACATTTCGAGCACCATCACTATCTGGAGTAGGGCTACTGTTAGCTAAGTCAGAAACATATGGATATGAATCACCAGCACTTGTTGAAAGCTGACCACTTGTTTTTCTTTCTGTAAAGACAATAGTTCCATCTAATCTTGGGTCTCTATCATCTAAGAAAGTGTCATTTCTTGCTTCAAGACCCCAAGCCATACCAACATCTCCACCTTTAATTGAAAAGACATCAGGCTTAGAGAATCTAAAGTCTGCTGTAGTCATAGTTCTTTCGTTGTATCTGTATGCATCTACAATCGCACCTGCTATATTGCCAGGCGTATAGTCAATTGGATTATGAGAGACAAAACCAGTTTGATAAACACCGCCACCATTAAATGGATTGTATGCACCAGGTCCTTCTTTATGAAGCAAACCGTCTAGAAGTGTGTTGGATACTCTGTTATGAGTAACATCAAAAGCTTCTGCTGTTGAGTAAGATACTGCAGATTCCCAATCCCATCCAGAATCAGTTACTCCTCTTAAACCAACAAGATACCTATTAGTTTCTTTATCGTTATCTACATTTCTTTGCCCAGCATCTACAAATCTATAGTTATCCATTAGTAGAGCTTTACCTGTAAAGTTATAAAAGTTTGTAGCAGGCACAACAAATTTTACTGATGAGAAATGAGATACGGAGTGTCTATTACCGTTATATTCACTTTGGTATTGTCCCCACTCAGCAAATAATTCTCTTCCATCACCAAGGTCATGGTTTAAGAAAACAAACGTATTATGTCTCTGAACAGCACCTAATACATCTCTTTGACCGTTCCAGTTGTGTGTATAGTTGCCAGAGGAATCTGAAGCTGCACAAACACCGCCACCAAGATTCAATAGACAATTTGCATCACCAGCAGCCTTAATTAAGAATTCACCTGAACTATCTGTATAAGGGGCACTACCACTCATATCAAATTGTCCCCATGCAGAGTTAGATGAACATCTATAAAAAGCACTATCAAATTCTGCAGGCACTAGATCGCCATAGTCACATCTACCCATAATTTCATCTTCTGATGCGGCTACTCTATCTCTTTGGTAGTAACTGAAATACATAGAAACGTTTGTATTTCCGCCATTGAAATCTTTTCCATATTTCATAGAGAATTTATGATCATCTCTGTTGAAGTGTTGCCAATTTTGGAATCTTCCTCTCATTTGGAAACCTTCAAAGTTTGTATCTAAAACATTATTAACAACACCAGCAACAGCATCAGAACCATAAATAGCTCCAGCACCATCTCTAAGAATTTCGACTCTATCTACAAGAGCAACTGGTATGTTGTTTGAGTTAACTGTAGCTACAGGAACGAAACTACCACCAACTTCTTCTGTTTGATATGAAGGAGTAGAAATCATTCTTCTCCCATTTAAAAGTACAAGTGTATTACCAGTACCTAATGATCTAATATCAAAGGCACCAACGTCACCTCTGGAAGCATTAACACCGCCCCCATTTGAACCAACGTCATTGAACTGGTTTACACCTTGTTCGGTTAAAGTAGCTAAAAGCTCATCACCTGAATTAACACCTCTATCGTCGATGTCATCTGCAGTAATTACTGTCACAGGCAAAGCTTCGTTAATACGGGCACCTTTAATTTGAGTACCAGTAACAACCACTTCTTCTACATCATTGCTATCAGCTGATTCCTGCGCATTCACAGAAAAAACAACCGCACACATTAATAAAACTAAATATTTAATCTTGGTCATATTGAAAAACCCCTCTCGTTAAAACCTATTTAACTAAAAATAGTTAGTTTTTTCAACCTTTTAAACATCTTTTAACTTTACTAAAATTCTATAAAATAAGGGGTCTGGGGCCATAGCTCAGCTGGGAGAGCGCAACACTGGCAGTGTTGAGGTCAGGGGTTCGATCCCCCTTGGCTCCACCATTATTTTAGAATAGATTAAATGGCTGCATTTTTAGTGCTTTTAACGTAAATAATCTATTGCTCTAGTATGATTAAACCAATGCGTATTATTTGTTTTCTTTCTATCTTTTTACTAAGTGCTTGTGGAGGTAGTGGTAGTAGCGGCACAGATGTAAGCTTACCAGACACATTCATAAGTATTTCGACAAACCAGAATGCTCAACTTGTGACTAAGACTGTTACTTTAACTTGGTCTAGTGTTGGAGCAGATAATTGTACAGCAAGCGGCGACTGGGAAGGCGATAAAGGTTTAAGTGGATCCGAAGAGGTAGAGGTAATAAAAGTTGGTACAAATTTATTCACTCTTATATGCCAAGCACAGAGTTACCATCATAAAGAAGCTAATGTAAGGGTAGAAGGATACATAACAGAAAACAAAACAATTCAGCAAACTGTGGGAAACATTTCGGTAAATAGAGAGTTTTACATAAGATACCCTCAGAATCCTGTTGAGAATCAATACCCTTTAGTATTTATTTTTCATGGTGCTGGTGGCAATGGTGAACAGGAAATGAATCGTCATGCCGAAATCTTAAACTTAATTGATGAAGGAAAATTTATCGGTATATTCCCAACAGGCTTTGAAAATAGATGGAATGTAAGTGGTGAAACAAATGCAGATGACGTTGAATTCTTCGATTTAATGATTACTGAACTGAACAACTCTTCTATTTTTGATACAAACAATACATATGCAATTGGAATCTCAAATGGAGCTGGAATAATCAATAAAATTGCTAAAGAAAAGGATTTGTTGAAAGGAATTGCTCCCTTAATAAGTCAACAATCTGAACCAGTTGGAGAGATAGTCCCTGGTATTCCATTATCTGTTTATCAAGTTAACGGTGAAAATGATGATCTTGTACCTATTGAGGGAGGATCAGGTGTTGCTGGCACAATATTTATGTCTGCTAAAGCTAGTGCTGAGAATTGGGCTATAAATTTTAATTGCTCAATGACACCAAATGAAGAAGAAATCTATTGGGGATCATTTGAGGTAGCAGAATTTACATATGCAGATTGTTTGAATGGAGTTGAAGTTAAATATTTTGTTGTAAAAGATTCTGGCCACAATATACAATTTGAAAACCAAATTGATTTATTTAATCAAATTTGGGAGTTTTTTATTAGAACAACTAATTAAAATTAAAACACTTAGGGGGGAAGATGGAGATTTCATTAATAGGTTGGATACATACAATTTTAGGGACTTTAGCAATATTTGTTGCTGTTTTTATCATTATTGCTCAAGGCTCCATAACCAAGAATAATTTCTTGGGAAAGTTTTATATAATTGCTACTTTTATCACTGCGTCTACAGCCTTAATGCTTTATAAGAATGGTGGTTTCAATCTTGCTCATCTACTAGCAATATTTACATTGATTGCAATTTTGTTGGGATTGGCTTCTGAAAGATTCAGTTTTTTTGGTTTATCTAGGTATATCCAAGCAATATCTTACACAGGCAGTGTGCTTTTTCATTTAATACCGGGGATCGCAGAAGTGAATAAAAGACTACCATTAGATAACCCAATGGGTTTATCTGTTTTAGACCCTCTCAACATCAAATACTACCTGATATTTACAGCTGTCATAGGTATAACAATTCTTGTCCAAATATATCTTATTTGGAAGAAAAAAATTTAAGCGTTATTTTTTTTCCAGAAAGAATGGAGCAGGTAGAACCAAAAGGCGTTTATTACAGGTTCCACAAAAGCATCTATAGCAGCTAAATTTAGAGATGCATTAAAGATTAATGCGGCACATATTGTAGCTAAACAAATATGCCCGATAGTGTAGACAATTGTGAGAACTAAGTCTGATAGTTTTGTTTTAAAGAACTCATGTAACAGGTAAAACCAGAAACCATTTATTACAGGCTCCACAAAAGCATCTAAAGCAGCTAGATTTAGAGATGCATTAAAGATTAATGCGGCACAAGTTATAGCTATTATGATATGTCCAATGGTATAGATAAAAGCTAAACCTATACTACCAAGACTCCTGCTTCTTTGTTCAATTAATGATGCAAGTTTTTTACTTGGTTCAGTGGTGCTTTCTTTAATAATATTGGCTAATTCAGTCATTTGGTTAGTACAAGCTTAACTCTTTTTTACCTTGAATATAGGCTTTCCATGCTATTTCTTGTAAAAAAATTCTATCTTCATCAGTAATAGAATTGTAATAATTAAACTTAAGGCCAACAGGCGATGTTTGTGTAATTGAAGCAACTACGGTAGCAGCTGCGAGATATGTACCTAAAGGCCCAGGATGAGTGCCATCTATATGGTGAAGTTTAATATTAGATCTAGCAGCATAAGCCAGCTCATATGCCAGACCTACAGGGATTACAATTGAATCACTTGCTTCAGCTGCAGAATAATATGTTGTTTTAATTTTTTTTATCAAATTTGGCTCGTATCTACTATCTGCTTTTGTATATGCATGTGTCATGTAAAGGGCAGTAGTAATACCAAGATTTTGTGCTTTTTCTGCATAATTTATTGCAGTAGCTATAAACTCATTTTGATTCTGCTTGTTTGTAACTTGAGTGCTTCCACCTTGCATTACTAATAAGTCAATTTGCTGGTCTAGGTTTAAATTTTTAAAGTCTAATAGATGGTCGATATTATGGTGATGTAACCTAGAACCACCTATTGCTGATAATTTAGTTTCAATATCAGAGTCATAATGTTCACGTAACATAAATTCAACGTAATTATGAACACTGTTGTTGTAGTAGAGATAGCTATTACCAACGAACAAAATATTTTTTGGTTGTTCAGCATTTATGCTACAAGCAAAAATGCAGAGTAGGACAATTCTAATTAATTTCATTTGATAATATCTTTATGCATGGCTGTAAATTTTACAATGCTTATCAAATCTTCATTTTCATTTGTTATCTCAACATTCCAAACTGATGTGCTTTTGCCTATATGAATAGGAGTAGCTTTAGCAAAAACAAATCCATCTTTCACAGACTTTAAATGATTAGCATTCAAATTTAAGCCGACAACATTCTTTTTTTCAGGATTAATGCATAGAAAAGCAGCAAAACTCGCAACACTCTCTGCAAGAACGCAAGATGCTCCACCATGTAATAGACCTAAAGGTTGTTTAGTATGATCATTCACAGGCATCTTAGCCGTTAAAAAATTAACTCCTAATTCCAAATATTCAATGCCAAGAGTTTTGTCGATGCCTGTAGATGCATCTTTGAGGCTTATTTCCGAATAATCTTTAAACCAAATACTCATAACAGAATTATATATAAAAATTAAAAATTATTTTTTTGCAAAAAAAAGCATAATTAACATAAAAATTTAAAAAAAATTAAGAAATAGAGCTAAAAATTATTACAAAAGTACATTTTTTACATAAAAAAGTTCTGTTTTTGTAATATTAAGATTAGAATCTCAATTAATATCGCTGCTTACAATTTTAATTAGAATGTCTGGCCCAACTTCCATTCTTTGATTTGTTAAGTAGCGATACCTTTTCTTTTTTTAATAAGATCCTTTGTATAATTTAACATTGAATTTTTATCTTCTATCTGTTCATTCACAGAACATGACAGATATTCATTATTTGCAGGCAGCCAAGGATTGAATGAGCTAAAGCCAAGATTTTCTTTCTTAGAATTCCATGGCATTGGAGTTCGACAACCATCTCTACCTTTAAAGTCAGGCCAAAAATTTTTGCCAAAAGGGTCTTGTAGATCTTTAAAAGCTACATTAGTTTCTGTTAAACCAAGTTCTTCCCCTTGATATATACAGATATTACCTTCAAGTTCTAGCAGTTTTTTCATTATATTTTTTGGATTTTCAGTTATTCGAGAAGCAATACGTTGTGAATCATGGTTGCTAAAAGACCAACAAGGCCAAGATCCTGGATTCTTTGTAAAGAAATCTTTTACTATTTTGTCTGTCTTAAGGAAATCAAAATCTTCTGAAAGAAATTCAAAACAGTAAGCCATATGCAATCTATTATTGTTTGCATATTCGCCAATTATTTCCAAAGGGTTTTCAGCAACAATTTCACCTACAGATATAGCATTGTACTTATCAAGCATTGCTCTAATCCTAGTTAGGTAGCTTAGTGTTTCCGGTTGAGTGTTATCAAACTTATGCACTTGTAGCCCATAAGGATTATCTTTATTAAAACCTAGTGGTCGAACAAGTTTTGGATCTTTTGGAGGGTTATTTCTTAACTCTTTATCATGATATAAGAAGTTAATTACATCAAATCTAAAACCATCAACTCCGAAATCCAACCAAAACTTAATTTCACTTAACATCTGTTCTTGGACCTCTGTATTATGAAAGTTAAGATCTGGTTGAGACTCTAGAAAATTATGTAAGTAATATTGTTCTCTCGTTCTATCCCATTTCCAAGAACTACCTCCAAAAACTGATAACCAATTATTAGGAGGTGTGTCTGGTGTACCATCTTGCCAAACATACCAATCTTTGTATTTATTGGTTTTTGAACTACGACTTTCTTTAAACCATTCATGTTCATCTGAAGTATGACTTAAAACTAGATCAGTAATTACGCCAATATTTTTTTTATGAAAAACATCTATAAGTTTCTTAAAATCTTCATTTGACCCAAAAATCTTATCCACCTTACGATAGTTTGATACGTCATAGCCAAAATCTTTTTGAGGTGATTCAAAAAAAGGTGATATCCAAATGTAATCTACTCCTAGGTCAGAAATGTAATCTGCTTTACTTGATATTCCATTCAAATCACCAATCCCGTTTCCAGATGTATCTTGAAAAGATCTAGGATAAATTTGATAAATTACTTTGTTTTTCCAATTAATCATTTATCAGTAGATTAGCTCATTTTTCACCATAGGAATAATTTAATTTTTATATATAATCTTTACTATCTGGGGATTACATTTTGAGTTCTGAAACATTACTTATTGATTTGGGTGGGACAAACCTAAGGGCAGGTGTTGGTAACCCTGAATCTTTAAAAGTATCAGATGTCAAAAAATTTCCCATCAAAACAAATGACGACTTTTATAATGCTTTGGATTCAATAAATTCTGAGGCTAATTGTAATGAAATCATAATTTCTGCCGCTGGCCCATGTGAAAACAATACAATTTCCATGACAAATAGAGATCTTTCCATTTCAGGTACTGATGTTGAAAAAAGATTAGGTGCTTCAGGATGCTATTTGTTAAATGACTGGGAATCTATTGGCTATTCTTTACCACTAATGAAAGACAATGATCTAAAAACCATTAAGCAAGGCAACTTAGATTTGCAGAATACTTGTCTTGCGATCGGTCCTGGCACTGGTCTAGGTTTTTCTGTGCTTAGGTATGTAAAAAATACTCCTTATGTATATGCAACGGAATTAGGAAACACAAAATCTTTTAATGCATATTTCAGTAAGTTGTTTGAGGTGAATAATGATTTAGAATTTCTTGTTCTAGAAGATTTTCTTTCAGGGTCTGGTATAAAAAAGATTTATAAGGAGAAAAGTGGAGAAAGCTTAACCCCAGAAGAAGTAGTCGGAAATTATGGAACAAATGATTTAGCAACATTTGTTATCGATAAGTTTGTCATAGGCTTAGGTGTTTTGTTATCAGATTTGGCTTTAACTTTTAATGCAAAAGGGGGCATTTTTTTTGCAGGTAGTATAATGAGAACAATCTCAGAAATGAAAGCCATAAATATGCTTAAAGATAACTTTGAAAATCATCATTCAGAAGCCCACAATAATATTTTAAAAAACATTTCAATAAATTTAATTAACAAACAACATACGCCTTTGTATGGGAATTTGAATTATTCTGTCATAAGGAGGTTACATGAATAGTTTAGACTACTTAATAGTTGGATTTTATGCTGTTGCTCTTATAGCAATTGCAACTTACGTCTCTAGAACTAAAAAAGGAGAGGATAAAACACCAGAAGAGTATTTTCTGGCAGGTAGATCGCTTCCTTGGTGGGCTATAGGTACATCTTTAATTGCAGCAAATATTGCTGCTGACCAAATTATTGGTATGAATGGAGATGCCTATGCATTTGGAATGGCAATAGCAGTATACGAATGGACTGCAGCTGTAGCTTTAATTGTTGTAGGGAAGTTTCTGCTACCTGTTTATCTAAAACAACAAGTTTTTACTATGCCTCAATTATTATCTCAACGATACGATACGAGGGTGAGTAAATTACTCGCTGTATTAATGTTAATAATGTATATCTTTGTGATTTTGCCCACTATTTTGTGGCTTGGTGCGAAAGCAGTAAACAATCTTACAGGTCTAAATTTAATTATGGCTATGGTATTGCTGGGTTTATTATCTCTTGCCTACTCATTGTATGGTGGATTAAAAGCTGTCGCCTTTACTGATATTATCCAAGTTAGCTTGTTAATTTTTGCAGGTTTATACGTTTCTTATGTAGGTTTAAATGCCATATCAGATGGAGCTGGAGCATGGGAAGGTTTTATGACCTTGCAAGCTAATTTCCCTGAAAAGTTTGATGCCTTATTATCTTATGTGCCTAAAGAACAAGATCCTGAAGCATATGGAAATTATGTAAAACTACCTGGTATATGGGTGCTGATTGGTGGTATGTGGATTGCTCATTTTTATTATTGGGGAACAAATCAATACATAACTCAAAGAGCACTTGGTGCTAAAAGTTTAAATGAAGCACAAAATGGCCTGATGTTTGCAGGTTTTTTAAAAATATTGATGCCTGTAGTTGTGGTTCTTCCAGGTTTAATAGCAGTTGCCCTTGAAGGCACAACTATACCTTCTCTTGAAGGCGATAGAAGTAGAGCTTATCCATCCATGTTGTCATTGCTTCCTAATGGCATATTAGGGTTAACTTTTGCAGCATTGGTAGCAGCTATCGTCTCATCTTTAGCTTCACTAACAAACAGTGTTAGCACTATATTTACAATGGATTTATATAAAGGTGATATGTCAATGAACGATAAGAGTCTTGTTGGTGTGGGTCGAAAAGCAGGCCTTATTGGTTTGATTATTTCCATCATTGTTGCACCTATCTTCCTTGGAAGTTTAGACTCAGCTTTTCAGTATGTGCAAGAGTACATGGGTTTATTTAGTCCAGTAATATTATTTGTCTTCTTGTCAGCAATTATCTTCAAAAATTCAACTTCAAACTCAGTTTTATGGGGTTCTGCAACTGCCTTAATTGCAGGTGTAATAATGAAGCTTTATGTGGCAAATACTTCTGAATCATTAATTGAACCATTTATGCATCAAATGGCTATTTCATTTTTCTTAGCTTTTGTTGTCAGTAGTTTGCTCTCACCTAACAATGAGAATGCCAAAGTCTTTGCTTTAACTGCAGAGGATTTCAAAACCTCAAAGTTATTCAATATAGGGTCGATTACCATCGTTGCTATCTTGGCTGCAATATATATAAATTACGCATAATAAATATGAAACGTTTTGTAATAATATTTTTACTATCAATACCGTTATTTAGCGATGAATTGAATTGGGAAAGAGTAAATTCTTGCCCAGTTGGAAATATGGCTTTTGTTGAAGAGGTCTTGTCTGAAATGACCTTGGAAGAAAAAGTTGGCCAAACAATTATGGCTGATTTAGATTTTATTAAACCTAGCGATCTTAAAAGATATCCAATAGGCGGGATTCTTAATGGAGGTAATACCTCACCAAATGGCAATCAAAGAGCTAGTACAAATGAGTGGAAACGTCTCGCACAGGATTTTTATGATGAATCAACGAATTCAGGAGCAGATATTCCGATTCTTTGGGGCACAGATGCAGTGCATGGTCACAGCAATGTTTTTGGTGCCACAATTTTCCCTCATAATATTGGTCTTGGTGCTTCAGCTAATGAAAAGCTTTTAGAGGATATTGGCGCAGCTGTGGCAGAAGAAGTCCTAGCTACTGGTCTTTATTGGACTTTTGCCCCAACCGTTACAGTTCCACAAGATTATAGATGGGGAAGAACTTATGAAGGTTATTCTGAAAGCCCAGAATTAGTTTCAAAATTAGGTGAAGCATTCATATATGGTTTACAAGGAAGAGGAGATCAATTCCTAGCACCAAATAAAATTATTGGTACTGCAAAACACTTTTTGGGCGATGGGGGCACTTACTTAGGTGTTGATCAAGGAGATACAAAGGTAAGTGAAAATATTTTAAAGGATATACATGGAACACCTTATTACAGTGCTCTTGATGCATGTATACAAACTGTGATGGCAAGTTTTAATTCATGGAATGGTTCAAAGGTACATGGAAATGAATACCTTCTTACTGAGGTTCTAAAGAACCAAATGGGTTTTGATGGTTTTGTTGTTGGGGACTGGAATGGTCATGGTCAAATACCAGGATGCTCTAATGGTAGTTGCCCAGAATCACTTATTGCAGGTGTTGATATGTACATGGTTCCTGAAAATTGGAAGGATCTATATCGTAATACTTTAAGACAAGCAGAGAATGGTGATATTCCAATTGAACGGTTAGATGATGCAGTGAGGAGAATCTTAATTGTAAAAGAAAGGCTTGGTCTATTTGAGGGAAAGAAACCATCAAATTCTCCTTTTTCTGAAGTAGGTTTACAACATAATAGAGATATTTCACGCCAAGCAGTGAGAGAATCTTTAGTGCTATTAAAAAATAATGAAAATGTGTTACCAATCAAACAAGGAAAAAAGGTCTTAGTTATTGGTCCTGATGCTGATTCTTTGAGAACTCAAACAGGCGGATGGACACTAGATTGGCAAGGCACCAATAACCAGAATAAAGACTTTCCTAATTCGGTTACTTTTTTAGATGCTCTTAAAGAAGAAGTCGGAGCTGAAAATGTTACCCATGTACAGTTTTTAAATAGTGTAAATGCTGAGGATTATGATGTTGCAATTGTTGCATACGGAGAACAACCATATGCTGAAGGCGTGGGCGATAGAAGTAATTTAAATTTTTCATCTAAAAGACACATAGCATTTTTAGAGCTGCTTGCAGAAAATAAGATACCTACTGTTTCTTTGTTTTTTACTGGTAGACCATTATGGGTAACAAAAGAAATTAACTTATCTGACGCTTTTGTAGTTGCCTGGTTACCAGGTACTGAATCAAGAGGCATGACAGATGTTTTGGTTAATGGTGATAAGACAAATTATGACTTTACTGGTAAATTACCCTTCAGTTGGCCTAAAAACACCTATCAAGCAAACTTGAATTACTATGATGCAACAAGTGACCCATTATTTGCATATGGCTACGGCCTTACTTATGAGGATAATGTTTCAGTTCCTAATCTTGATGAGGGAGAAATCAATGCTAACGAACAACTCCCTAAAATTGAGTTATTAAAAGGTACAATTAGTGAGAATTTCATAGGTTACATTCAAGAAAGCAACCTTCAACAAGTACAGATTTCAAGTAATAAAGTTTCTTCACAAAATAATATTGTTAAAGTCGACTTAATTGATGTTAATAAACAGGACGATACCTTAAAACTGAAAATTACTGAGTCAGATCACCTCAATAGCTTTTTACTTCTATCGAAAGAAATTCTTAATTTAAGATCATTTGATGATGGATATATAAACTTGAGAGCAAGGGTAAATGAAACAAATCAGGATATTAAATATTTAATTTCATGTGGAATAGGGTGCACTCCAGTATTAGATCTTTCAGAATTTTTGACAAAGTCTGATACTTTTATTGACTATAGTTTACCTATAAAGTGTTTTTCTAATAACAGTAGTCTTGACTTATCAAAGGTAAATTTACCCCTATACATTGCTACAAAAGGACCACTAGATTTAGATTTAATGAATGTAGAGATAGGAAGAGAGAAGGGCGAAAAGGTCCTTGAGTGTTACTAAGACTCAAGCTCATTTGCTGAGATAAGAATTCCATTTTGGTCAACATATGCCCAGTATTCTGGTTGTATGTTGACTTCATCAACCACGAAGGATGCATTAATCTCCCCTTTACCATTTTTATTGCTTTTCTTTGGACAAGCTCCAAGAGCATAAATGCCTAAGTTCATATTTTTTAATATTTGAATATCTCTAACACAGCCATTGACTATAATTCCTCCCCAATTGTTTTTAATAGCTAATTCAGCAAGATTGTCTCCTAATAAAGCAACATTCTTTGATTTGCTACCATTAATGAATAAAACAGATTGTTCTCCATCTCTAGATAAGATCTCTCTTACTAAAGAATTGTCATCTGGACATTCAACTGTAACTATTTTGCCTGCAAATTCTGTAACATTTGTGTAGGGCGTGAATCCTAAGATGAAAGGAAGATGTGGGTATTTATCTGATAGATCAGGTGTAGTCATAAAAAAAGGGAGGCGAACCTCCCTTATATATTAAACAAAAATACTAACTACTTACCAGTAGTATCCAAATCTAATCAACTTTTGAGATGGAGCGGAATAAGCTCCTCTAGGTATGCCTGCTTCAACTCCTATAGACCATGGCACAACTTCACTTTTTGCATTGTAAGATGCAAACTGAATATACCAGTTGTCTTTAGAATCCAACGTTAAGAAATAATCAAACATCTCCCAAGCTGGACGTAGATCAGTATAGTTCTCAAGTGGTAAACAGAAATAACCAGGACCATCACAACCACCTTCATCATCAACGTGTTTGTCCATATTCCATGGAGTTACATAAGAATCAGTTTCCCAGTGGTAATTAACACCAGGTTTTAATTCCATACCATTTTGTAGTCTATAGGTGTGCTCAAATCGCACTGTTAAGGCTACATCTGGAGTGTAGGGTGCTTCATTGCCTTTTAAGTTTACAAAGTTATTAGGATTTGTTGGATCAATTGAAGCTCCATAATCTCTTCCAAATAAAGCATCCTGACCATATCTCCACATTGTATTGAAATCATCTGTAAATTCTGTGTGGTAACTAGTTACGAAGCCTGATAGTTTACCTCCATCATAAGGTAACCATGTGTATTCAAACTCAACTCCCCAATGAGTTTGTTCACCAAAGTTCTCGGTTGTCCAAAGAGTTACACCTTGATCGTAATATGTGAATTGGCCAAATGTTGGTGAATTTGGGTCAGAATCGTACCCATATACTTCAACCACATCAACTGGCAAGTTACCTGTAAATTGTTTGCCATCGTAAATTGTATAAAAAACATTAAAGGAATAATTTAACGTATTGTCTTCATTTTTTGCTTTAACACCCCACTCACCTGTAGTTACATATTCTGGGTCATAATTAAGGTCTACTCTTTGACCTTCAGAGTACAACAATGAGTTACTTGGTGCCACATACACATCAGCCAAGCTTCCTGATTTATAGGCGTTAGCTAAGTAAGCGTACATAAATGAGGTATCACTCATGTCCCAATCAAGACCTAAACGCCAAGAGAAATTATCCCAAGATTGTGAAGTATCATTATTTGTAACAACAACACCACAACCAATCATTGGTGCTACACAATCGACACCGTCAACCATTTTACCCATTTGAATCCAATAATCTGGAGCTAATTGATTGATTGCGTCAAATGGATTGCCACCAGTACCATAAATTTCAGGATAACAACCATTACCACTATTACAGTTAATATTTCTGCCACCTACATCTGATTTTTCATCGTAAGAGAATCTTCCTCCAAAGGTAAAAAATAGATCATCTCTTAATGCATATGTTGCCTGACCATAAACTGCATAATGGTTTAGTTCTCTATTGGGTTGCCAAAAATAATCATGCCCATTTAATTCGGCTGTGAAATTTGCAAGCATATCGTTGTCTTCAGTGCTCGTAAAAACTCCACCAACCCAAGCCCATTTATCGTCAGCTCCAGTTAGATAAGCATCCAAAACATTTGATTCAGTAAGAAGTCTATTTATATTGAAAGCCATGCCATATTGATAATTCACACCTGAATCAATTTCAAATTGGCTTGATTGTTCTAACTCTTGATAACCATAGTTAACAGTTAAGTTAGTTGTTTCATTTAGTTGACGTTTATATATTGCTCTAAATGAATCCATATTCATCTTATTAAAGCCAGGAGTGTTTGCATAAGCTTGGAATCTATTTTCAGAACCAAGGATATCCGTACATGTATTAGCTGGTCCATCTTTAGCCATTGCACCTTGTCTTGTTTTCATCAATTCGCAGCTGAGCACATTAGTCCAACCCTTTCCGTTATCTTCATAATTTTCATATTGAAGATTGATGTCAGCATTATCATCAATGACATAAGTTGCGCTTACTCTCCATGCACTATCTTGAATAGCTGTATAGAAGTCTGCTGGGTCAGCTTTAACTTTTGTGAAAGGATCTGCAAATGTTCCTTGACCACAACCATTACCAGGTTGAGTTGAGCAGCCTAGGTACCAAGCATAATCAGATAAATAACTTCTTTGATCTGGACTAGTAATTGCTTGAAATTGATCTGTGATATTAGAAGGTAATCTTCTCCAATCAAGCTGCGAACCATCCCAATAACCATCTAAAAATGAATCTTTAGATTGTTCCATATAAGCAAATCTTAATGCCAATTTTTCATTAATTGGAAGGTTATAGTGTGCTCTTAATCCAGCTTGATTTAATTGCCCACCTTCTAAATTTAATGAACCACCTTGAATATCAAAATTTGGTTTAGCAGTAACTATATTTAAAGTTCCAACAACTGAGTTTCTACCATATAAAGTACCTTGAGGACCTCTTGTAAGCTCTGTTCTTTCTAAATCAAACATCAGTGCATTGGCTGCTTGCGGTCTTGCTACATAAACACCATCAACATGTATACCAACTGCAGGATCACCTAATTCAGTGACATTCTCGGTTCTAATGCCTCTTAAAGTTATGATTGGTGCATTGGTATCAGTATTCTGAACATAGAGACCTGGAATCATATTATTTAGATCTTTTATGTTGTTTAGACCCAATTCAATCAATTGAGTGCCTGTCAAAGCTGTAACAGCTTGAGCAGTATCAAGTATATCTTTTTCAGTTTTTGTAGCAGTTGTTACAACTACCTCTAATCCTTCATCTTCTTCATCATTTTCTTGAGCAAAAGTTGGAAGCATTAAGGTTAGCAACATTAAAGTTTTTAGAAGTGTATTTAGAAAGTCCATTATTCCCCTTAGAGTTGATTAAAACTGCTTAAAAAATAAACTTATTGGTAATGTATGTCAACATTTTACATATGTTTGGCTATTGATATAATCAGGTCTTAATTCAAATCAAAAATAGCTTATTAATTCATGTCTAAAATTAAACTTAAAATAGTAAATATTTTTATTTTAATATTAGTAACAGCATGTTCAGGCGGTTCATCTGGGACTAATGAGGGTATTTATCCAATACCTACACCGGCTCCTACACCAGCTCCTACCCCAGAACCAACACCGGAACCAACTCCAGAGCCAACACCGGAACCAACTCCAGAACCGACACCGGAGCCAACACCAGCTCCAAATACTTTGTATGTCGATGATTTTGAAGATTATCCAGCTGATGTTGAAAACATTAGTCCATGGAAGGCTTATGTAAATAGATTTCAAACAGATTGCACTAGTTATATAGATGGTTACCAAGTAAGTCCTGCTCCAAATGGCGAAAATATTAGTAGCATTTCATCGGGAGAAGCTGGCGTAAATGGTGGCGATCAGTATTTAAATATTTTTAGCAATTATGGTGATGATCATAACTCAGTATGTCTGGAAACAAGTGTGTACAGAGAGTTCATAATAAATGATTCCTTTGAAGGGGATTTTTCATTTTCATTTGATGCTAAAAGGCCAGCTGCTGAAGGTTCCGCAGTTGAAGAACCATCTAGTGCTAGAGCATTTATAAAAAAACTTGATCCAAATTCTGGGTTTTCAACAGTTGAATACGAATGGCAAGATATGACAGATATTTCAAAACAAACATGGTCCAGAGGGGAGATAACCACAACTGTTGATGCTGATGCTGAACAAGGATATTACCTTCAATTTGGCTATAACAATATAGCAACTGCTTATAACCCCAGTGGAGTTCTATACGATAATGTTGTCATAGAAGGTGGTTTAGCGCCTGAACCAACACCAGCTCCATCTGTTGATTTCTGCCCAAATATTACCCCAAATGAGTACGATGAATTTAATTTAGTTTGGCAGGACGATTTCACCGGTAATGTTTTAGACACTAATGTATGGTCATATATGTATGGCGATGGCTCACAGTATGGGATCCCAGGTTGGGGCAACAGCGAATGGCAACTTTATACTGACTCATCTGAAAATGTTTATGTAAAAAATGGCTGTTTATATATAGTGCCAAAATACAATGAATCAGATGATCAGTATTACAGTGCCAGATTAAGATCAAAAGGTGGCCAAACGTTTCTATTTGGCAGGATAGATGTTGGTTTTTCTGCACCGTCGATGAATGGAGTATGGCCAGCAATTTGGATGATGCCAGAATACGATAGATATGGGGGTTGGCCAAAAAGTGGAGAGATCGACATTATGGAAGGAAAAGATCAATTGATTGATCAAATAAACACGACAGCTCATTATGGCCATGATTACCATAGGTACTATTCCAGATGGACATCTCTATCATCTCAAGATTTTACCAGTGACCCAGCCAATCATAATGTCATAAGCCTTATATGGGATGAGCAAGGATTTCAATGGGTTTATAATGATGTAGTTTTATTTACGTTGGACTATACAACATTAGAAAATCTCGAACCAAACCCATTCTTAGAAAGATTTCATATGATTCTTAATTCTGCTGTTGGTGGACATTATCCAACATACACACCAAATGCAGATCAGTATTGCAAAATTAATGACACTGCTGATTGTTATGACTCACAAAAACTTATTATTGATTATGTTGCTTACTATCAAAAAAGCTCTGAGTAGCCTTCTTCTTTTTTTCACGCTTTCAACATTTGCTGAAATAAATAATGTTTCAATTGTTATCCATGGTGGTGCAGGTTGGTTCACAGGCATGGCTCAAGATGATATCGATGGCATTAAAAAGGCTTTAGAAGAGTCAGCTAATAAAGGTTATGAGATTATGCTTAAGGGCGGCACAAGTATAGATGCTGTTGAGGAGGCCATAGTTATATTGGAGGATAATCCACTCTTCAATGCTGGAAAGGGAGCAGTTTATACATCAGAATTTAAACAGGAATTAGATGCTTCCATTATGAATGGTTCTGATTTAAATGCTGGAGCAGCTGCTTCTGTGACAAACGTTAAAAATCCTATAAGGCTAGCAAGACACATAATGGAAAATACAAAACATGTTATGTTTTCCAGTAAAGGGGCTGAAAGAGTTGCTAAGGAGGCTGGCTTGGAGATTGTCTACCCAAGCTATTTTTATTCAAAAGAAAAGCTTGAAAGAGCAAGAAATCAACAAAAGAAAAGCAAAATGGGCACAGTAGGTGTTGTTGCTTTAGATGCGTACGGCAACATAGCTGCAGGCACGTCAACTGGTGGAATGACAAACAAGAAACCAGGCAGGATTGGAGATTCACCAATTATCGGTGCAGGAACATGGGCAGAAAATAATGTATGCGGTGTGTCAGGTACTGGTCATGGTGAGTACTTCATAAGGCTTGGTGTTGCAAAAGAAATTTGCGCATTAGTGAAATATCAAAACTTAGGTATTGAGCAGGCCGCTCAGGCAGTAATTGATAAGTTAGGAGATATGGGAGCAGATGGGGGCGTCATAGCATTAGACTCAAATGGCAATCCTGCAATGATATTCAACACTCCTGCAATGGCCAGGGCTTATAAAAATTCAGATGACAGCACTTACGTAGAGATATACACAGATAAGTGAAGACATTTTTTGAAAACCAGCTACTCAATCTTGATTTGCATGGTGTAAGACATGGTGATGTGGAAGTAGTTGTTGAAGATTTTGTTTTAACCAACCAAGAACAACTTCCATTAATTGTTATCTGTGGCAATTCTTCAAAAATGATCGATATCGTTTCAAAGACATTAAAAAAAATGGAAATTAATTTTGAGGAAACTAGATACGGTAGAATAAGGATTAATTCTTTAGATGCGTAAATTAAAAGTAATACAAATTCTTCCAACACTCAACACTGGTGGAGTAGAGAGAGGTGTTTTAGATTTTAATAACTACCTAGTAAAGAAAGGACATGAATCATATGTGATATCAAATGGCGGCAGACAGGTAAAAAATTTAATTGAAGATGGTGGCAATCATATCCATCTTCAGATCTCAAACAAAAGTATCTTTACGTTATTTCAGGCAAAAAAATTAGCTGATGTAATTAATGAAATATCGCCAGACATAGTTCATATTCGTTCTAGAGTACCAGCTTGGGTTCTCCAGTTATCAAAAATATTTATAAAAAACCCAAGGCCAATTATTTTTTCCACATTTCATGGTTTATATAGCACACCTTTCTATAGTCGAATAATGGCAAGCTTTGATAGAGTGATTGCTATTTCTAAAACAGTGGAAAACTATATTAATGAAAACTATGAAAGATATTTAAAAAAACCTCCTAGATTGATTTATAGAGGGTCTGATGAAGAATATTTTTCAAATAGTTTTGTTCCATCTGAAAGTTATAAGGATAATTTCTTTCAACAATTTACAAACTTAAAGAATAAGAAAATTATTACTTTTCCAGGAAGATTATCATCATGGAAAGGCCAGGAATCATTTATCAAACTAATGTCTGATCTACCCGAGGATTATTCAGGCTTAATAGTTGGACCATATGCATCTGCTAAACCTAAATATTTAAATAGCTTAAAGAAGCTTATTGAAGACTATAGATTACAAAATAGAGTTTACTTTTATAATGCCAAAGACGACATTAGAGAGATTTACTACTTATCAGAAGTGGTTTTGAATTTGTCATCAAAACCTGAGCCATTTGGTAGAACAATTTTAGAGGCAGCCATGATGGGAAAGAAGATTGCTGGTTGGGATAGAGGGGGCCCAGGAGAAGTTCTGGAAATGTGCTTTCCTCAAGGAAAAGTTGAATTTAATAAATTCAATTCATTAGTTGAAACAGTAAAAAATTTATCTGAAAAAGAAGATGTTCCAAGCAATATTTTTTTAACATCTGATTTGATGCATTCAAAGACTATCGATTTTTATTTGGATGCTATAGATAAAAATTCTTGATACTTTCTATTTACTTTTTGGGTTTGTATGGAAAGTAGGTTCTTACTCTTAATCTGATTGAAACAATTCTTTTGCAATAAGCTAAGTTCATTAATTTTTCCTACCCATTTTTCTAATAAATGCTGGAATGATTTATCGTTCGTTTCTGCGATAGATTCATTTGGTAGCACTTCTGCAATGTTGCCACAATCTGTTGAAAGAACTGGAACTTTACAGTACAGCGCTTCGTATAAAACTTTTGGAGATCCTTCTCTATCAGATGAGATGATCAAGGCATGTGCTTTACTTAGCAATGACCCAACATCGTCAATCTCTGAATGAAGTTCGATAGTATTGCTTAAACCAAGCTGTTTTATTAAAACTATTAGATCTTTTTCTAATTGACCACTGCCTACCATTAATAATTTTCCATATTCAGGGTTCCAAGCTCTAATCAGTCTTTCAGGATTCTTCACTGGTTCAAACCTTCCTATATATAAAAAATATTCAGGGGGTTTTTGTTCAAAATTACTGAATCTACTTTCATCAACCCAATTTTCTAGTACCATAGATTTTTGTCGTGGTATTTGTTCTAACGATTTCTTACTAGCCCCAAAAATAAATTGTGTTTTTTTGAAAGCTGCTACATTTTTCTTCGTGCCATGAATGGTTGAGAAATGTAAATCAGCTTTAATAAAGTTCGTCATTTTTTGGCCATGGGTATGCACTACTTCAGGGTTAATTCTTGCCATAGCGTCACGTAATTCAAGCCACAGTAGTGGAGAATAACGCCATTGATTTGTATTAATTGTCGTGTAGTCAGCTCTAAATTTATGTTTAAATCTTTCTGGACCAATCACCACAACCTCATGATTTTTAGACTGTTCAAATGATAGTTCCTCAATATGCCTTTCAAGGCCGGCAAAGACTTTGCTTGAAAATAAATGAAGAATTTTCATAATATTTCAAATAGTTTTTCAACTACTCTTTTTGTCTCTCTAAGTGGTTTACTAATTTTTGGATGTTTTAGATCTGCTGATTTTATTGATCTAGACAGCATGTATCTTTTTGAATCGATATAACCTATTTGTCCTTGCAATTTTAATTTATCAATATTTTTCGTAACTTTAGTTTTTTTTTCGCTTCCATATTGGTCAGCCGTATGATGTTCATGATGAAAAACATAAACTTTTGTATTTGTAGAAAGCCCTTCATACAAAACCGATACACTCTCAGGTGTTAAAAAAGTGACCTCACTTTGTTTTATTTCTTCTGTAAGCCAATCTTCTTCAGTATCCTTCCAGCTAAAGAATTCAGCATTTCCAGAGTGCTTAGGAATATCTAAATTTGGTGATCTCGGAGAAGTGGTTATTTTCCACTGATAATCTTTAAACTGATCATTTAGAAGCCATTCAATTTGTTGATTAACAACTTTTTTTCGAAAATGGTAATGCCTGCTTTTGCCTCCAATAATAATTAAACCTGTTTTTGGTTTTATTTCTGAGTCAGAGTATTTAGATAAAACCCCTTTAGTTGTTATGACGTTTTTAGGTTTTCCTAAATAATATCTATCCATGTCTGGAACAATAGCTATGTCAAACCATTGAGTAGGGCGCAAAGAAGGCTTCATTAAAACAATAGTTTTGGCTGTTGGGTGTTCTTTTTTCGCTGTAAGCATATGTTTATGGGTATTATTTCCCGCACCAATAATTACATCTGGTACAGAATTATGTTTCTCCCAGGTATTGAATTCAAAGAGAGAAATTTTTTTAAATAAGGTAAATTCTGAAATTAGAGCTTCAAGTTGCTTTTCATGTCCTTTTTTTCCATCTTTAAAGGCCCAAATAGTAATTTCTTCTTTTTGTTTAAGAGACATAGATTAAAATAATGCTATATGAATAAAAATAATCAATATAAATCTATTTTTCTTTCAGATATTCATTTGGGATTTAATGGTTGTCAAAATGAAAAATTAGAACACTTTCTCAAATCTGTAAGTTGTGAAAATTTATACTTAGTGGGAGATATTATTGATTTTTGGTCGATGGAAGATAAATTCTATTGGCCCGAAGGACATCAAAGAGCATTAAGCATATTTGATGAAATGTTCAAAAATGGTACTAATATTTTTTACATATCTGGCAACCATGATGACCCATTAAGAGATCAAGGTCTTAAAGAAAATTTAAAATTAAAGAATGATGATTATGCTCAAATCATGAATGTTTTATCCAATTTTAATCATGAAGAGAAACATGAATTTGTGTCCATCAAGCATGGAAAAATTATTGTCTTACATGGCGATCAGTATGATGCAGTTACTTCTAATGCAAAATGGCTATCCAAATTTGGAGGTATGCTTTATGACGCACTTATATTCATCAATAGGCCTTTATCAAAATATCTTAAAAACCTAACAAAAAAAATTGTTTCAAAAGCTAGTGGGTTCCAAGATTTGGTGAAGAAAGAATGTCAAAAAGGCAATTATTCAGGTCTAATTTGTGGCCATAACCATAGACCTGAAATATTGAAATTTAAGACACATTTTTATTTGAACACGGGTGATTGGGTTGAATCTTGTTCTGCTATAGTGGAAGAAAATGATGGAACAATAAAATTATTAAAGATTGAAGAAGACCTTAAAATAAATACAATTTCAGAATTATGAACAAAATATTAATAATTACAGATGCATGGGAACCTCAAGTTAATGGTGTAGTTACTACTATGACCACAGTTGTTAAAAAACTTAGGGAAAAAGGGTTTGAAGTTGATGTAATACATCCAGGAAATTTTCATACATTTCCATTGCCAAATTATCCTGAGATTTCTGTAGCTTGGAATTTCTGGGATTTAAAGAAAAAAATTAAAAAATCTAATCCTGACTATGTGCATGTCTCTGTTGAGGGCCCATTAGGTGTCACTGGTAGACATTACTGTATAGAGCACAATATTCCTTACACAACATGTATTCACACCAAATTTCCAGAATATGTTTATGAGAGATTTGGTATTGGACTTGACGTTACAAAAGGTTTGCTCAAATGGTTCCACAATTCAGCCGCAAAAACTCTTGTAAATACAGAAAGCCATAAAGCAGAGTTAGAGGAAGATGGATTTACAGACTTGGTACTTTGGTCAAGAGGATTTGATAGTGAAATTTTTTATCCTAGTCCAGATGAAGCCAAACAAAAATACCTTCTTTATGTTGGAAGAGTTGCTGTAGAAAAAAATATAGAAGAATTTTTAAAAATGGAATCAGATCTACCTAAAGTCGTTGTTGGTGGTGGGCCAAGTTTAAAATCGTATGCAAAAAGATATCCTGATGTCGATTTTGTCGGTTTTAAAAAAGGAAAAGAGTTAGCTGATTATTATAGAGATGCGGCATGTTTTGTTTTCCCATCAATGACAGATACTTTTGGAATTGTCTTAATAGAAGCTCTTGCTTGCGGTACACCAATAGCTGGATTCAATGTTACAGGTCCAAAAGATATTGTAATAGAAGGCATAAATGGATCATTAGATGATGAAGATTTGCAAAAAGCTGTAAATAGAGCATTACAAGTTAGTAGAGATACAACTTATGATTCATCAAAAACCTATACTTGGGATACAGTAGCAGATCAATTCATTAGTTCCTTGGTCCCTATAAAGTAATGTTTTTATTTTTACCAATTTCAGACGAAAATCCGGCATCACAGAAACCTTTACTTACTTGGTCACTGATAGCATTAAATTTTTTAGTATTTTTCTATCAACTGTCTTTATCTGGCAGTGCCAATCAAATGCTAATAAATGAATTTGGTGTTAAGCCTAGTGTATTTTTCGAGATGCGTGATTTCCACACAATTATAACTTCAGCTTTCATGCATGCTGGGTGGATGCATCTCCTTTCAAACATGCTTTTTTTATATATCTATGGAGATAATATTGAATCCTATCTAGGTAGAATAAATTTTTTAATTTTCTATATTCTCGGTGGAGTATCAGCTGCCTTGCTGCAAGCTTTTTTTTCTGGTGGTGTAGATGTTCCGATGATAGGAGCAAGTGGTTGTATAGCAGCAATTATGGGGGCTTATTATGTTCTCTACCCTAAAGCAAAAATAAATGTATTTCTTTGGTTCTTTATATTTATACAGTTCATTAAAGTTCCAGCAAATATTGTTTTGTTAATGTGGATTATTGGGCAATTTATTTCTGCTGCAGGCGGCTCATACTCAGGTGTTGCATACTTTGCACATATTGGAGGCTTTTTATTTGGGTACTTAGCAATTCAGTATTTCTTTAAGGAATATGTAAAAAAAGCAAGGGTTATTACAAATTATGAAGTTGTAGAAGATAATGATTTGCCAATTTCCAGGAAAAACAAATCACAAGGATTAACCAAAGATGATTGATGAAATAAAAGATAAATTAACAAGCCAAATCAATAGTAAGTATTTAGATATTATTGATGAAAGCCCAAAGCATGGAGGCTATACAGGTGCAGTTTCACATATAAAAATAATTATTGTATCTAATCAATTTGATGGATTGAGCTTAATTAAGAGACACCAACTTGTTTATAAAGCACTAGGACCTTATGTGCAAAAAATTCATGCAATCTCTATAGTCTCCAAGACACCAGAGCAATGGAAAGAATCCAGTGAATTTATAGCTTCACCAGACTGTGCGAAAAATTAATGAACAAATTCTTTCAAAGCATCGTAAAAAATAACAAACTGACACTTCTATTACTTGCTGCTTTTATAGTAATTAGTTCTCTAAGTTTAGATAAATTTAGATTTGATGCTTCATCAGACACTCTAGTGCTAGACACTGATCCAAGCTATGAGTTATATGAAGATATAAATGACAGATTCTCATCAACAGAATTTCTAGTCATAGCTTTAGAGGGTGACAATATTTTTTCCGATGAAAGTCTTAAGCAATTACAAATATTGGAATATAAGTTAGAGGAAATAGTTGGTGTAAGCAACGTTATATCAATACTGGATGCTCCACTTTTTGAACAACCAAAGCTATCTCTCGTAAAATCTGCAACCAACGATAAATATCTTCTTCAAGATGATTTAGATTTACAAGATGTAAGAAGAGAGCTTATAGAAAGTCCATTATTCAATGAATTAATTATTAACTCATCAGGTAGAGCCATAGCGATGCAGTTAAATTTAGTTGATCTTGATGACTACAGCAAGACAGTAAAAGAGATAAGAAATGTTTTAGAAAAAAATAACTTTTTTTCTCATTCATATTTAGCTGGGCCGGCAATGATTGTGTCTGACACAATATCATTCATAAAAAAAGATGTTCAAAACTTTGGACTAATTACATTCCTTATTTTTTTTATTCTTCTTTTAATATTCTTTAAAGATTTTTGGTCAGCAACAATAATCATGACAAACGCTACAATTGTTATCTTTCTAACAGTATGTTTTTTAGGTTTTTATGATTGGCCAATAAGTATTGTTTCATCAAATTTCCTTACCTTATTATTTATTTCCTCAATAGCCGTGTCAGTGCATATTCTTGTTAAATTGCATGAGGGTCAGAAAGAAAATATTCCTTATGAACATTCTCTGGCTAAGATTTTTATACCTTGTTTGTATGCTGCCTTAACAACAATGGTTGGTTTTCTTTCTTTATTGCTAAGCAATATTCAGCCTGTAATTGATTTTGGCAAAATGATGGCCTTGGGTGTGATAATAAACCTATTTATTTCCTTTCTTTTTATTCCAGCCTTAATAGGTGTAAAGAGATTGAATGAAACAAGCCAGCTTTCTATTGCCGATATATATTACAGATACTTGTACGTAGACTTTGTTCATATTTTTAGAAAGGTCTTATTGCCTTTAGTCCTAATTGGTGTCCCGTTCTTTATTTACCAAGCTTCTAACCTTAAAGTCGAGAATAAATTCATTGATTATTTTGATGAATCCACTGAAATACATAGAGGTATGAATTTTATTGATCAACAGCTAGGCGGAACGACACCATTAGATATTATTCTTACATTGCCTGAAGAAGAAACCTTCATAGATGAAGATGATCTTTTCTTTAGTGAAGGATCAGAAACAAGTGAGTATTGGTGGCGACAAAAGAACATGAAAATATTAAAAGATATTCAAAGTTATTTAGATAATTTACCAGAAATAGGCAAAGCTTTAAGTATTGTAAATGGAGTGTTATTGGCTGAAAAATTAAATAATTTTAATGAAATGGGAGATCTAGAATTAGCCTTTGTAAAAAATTCCTTACTCACCAATGACAAAGCAAAAGATCTTCTAGGTAGTTATATAACCAAAGACAATAAAGAAGCAAGAATTACCTTAAGAATAATAGATACATACGATCAATTAAATAGAAATAAACTCATTAACTCTATAGATGATTATTTAGCTAATAAGCTTAATGATACAAATATTGGCTATCAGATTAGTGGGTTGGGTGTTCTTTATAATAATTTATTGCAAAGTTTATTTAGTTCGCAAATTAAAACCTTATCATTTGTTTTTATTTCTATTTTCTTAATGCTATTAGTGCTATTTAGATCATTCTTTACAGCATCAGTTGTAATTTTTATTCCTTGCATCGCAGTAGGGATGATATTCACAACAATGAGTTTGTTTTCAATCCCCCTTGATATTATGACAATAACCATTGCCTCCATTTCAGTGGGAATGTCAGTAGACTATGCGATACATATTGCCTGGAGATTAAAAGAAGAACAAAAGAACTCAACTGAAACTGCTGAAAAAAATACTATCTATAGCTCAGGCCAAGCAGTTTTAATTACAGCTCTGACGATCGTGATTGGATTTTTAGTTTTTAGTTTTTCTAATTTCAATCCAACGATTCTATTTGGACTATTATCTGCACTATCTATATATCTCAGTGCCGAATTATCTTTGAGGTTAATACCTTCTATCTTAAATACGAAATAACCTATTGAAGTTCTTGGTTGTTTCATCTGCAAGCAAGCCTTCATCAATATTCAATAACTCGCTTATATTGCGAGCAATATGTTTTAGAAATAATGGTTCATTCCTATTATTACGTGGTTTATTTCCCATATTTTTTGGAACCAAGTAAGGTGCATCTGTCTCAATTAATAATCTGTCTAAAGGGATGTATTTAATTATGTCTCTTAAGTTTGCTCCACGTTTTGGATCACAAACCCACCCTGTAATACCTATGCATAATCCAAGATCTAAAAATTTCTTTAGTTCAGATTTTGTGCCTGTAAAGCAATGCACAATACTCTCAGGAACATGGTCAATATAATTTTTTATCATTGGGTAAAAATCATCAAATGCCTCTCTATGGTGTAAAAATACCGGGTATTGATTTGTGCTAGCTAACTCTAGAAAAGCATTAAAGCATTTTCTTTGGATTTCAGGACTTTGAAAATTTCGGTAATAATCCAATCCAATTTCGCCAACAGCTTTTACATGCTGATTATCTAAATACTTTTCCAAATTCTCGATAGTGTTAGGTTTTAAATCTGATGCATAATGAGGATGGATGCCAACAGAACAGAAAATATTATTTTGATAACTTTCTGATAATTCAATTAAATCTTCGATTTCTTTTTCTTTCGAAGCTGGGCAGAAAAAATATTCAACCCCTTCATTATTTGCTGCTTTCAGAACTTCACCAAGATCGTTTTTAAAACTTTCATGATTAATATTGAAACAAGAATCTGCTAGTAACATTTGCATTTATTTTGGTAAACTCTAATCTAGTCTAAATGAGATTCCAAGGTACAAAAAGTTATATTGCTACAGATGATTTAAAACTTGCAGTAGATGCAGCTTTAAGTCTTGAAAAACCTTTGCTTGTAAAAGGTGAACCAGGCACGGGAAAAACAATGCTTGCCTTAGAAGTTGCTGAGTCACTAGGCATGAGGTTAATTGAGTGGCATATCAAGTCAACAACCAAAGCTTCACAAGGTCTATATGAGTACGACGCTGTTTCAAGGTTGAGAGATTCTCAACTAGGCAACGAGAAAGTTGAAGATATTGCCAATTACATTAACAAAGGAAAATTATGGGACGCTTTCACAGCGGATGAGCAAGTAGTTCTGCTCGTTGATGAAATTGATAAAGCCGATATTGAGTTTCCTAATGACTTGTTACAAGAACTAGATAGGATGGAATTTTATTGCTATGAATTAGACCAAACAATTAAAGCAAAAAATAGACCTCTAGTAATCATTACGTCTAATAATGAAAAAGACTTACCAGATGCATTTCTCAGAAGGTGTTTCTTTCATCACATAGCTTTTCCAGAAAGAGATGTTCTAGAAAAAATCATCTCTGTTCATATTCCAAAAATTAAAAAGAAACTCCTTAAAGAAGCTATGGATGTTTTTTTTGATATAAGAAAAGTTCCAGGCATGAAAAAGAAACCTTCTACAAGCGAACTTATAGATTGGTTAAAATTAATTGTATCTGATGATATTGCCCAAGAAGTAATAGCATCTAAAAATAAAAATTTAGTTCCACCTCTTTATGGAGCACTTCTAAAGAATGAGCAAGACGTTGAACTTTTACAACGATTAGCTTTCATGACAAGAAGAGAGTCTGATTAATGCTAATAAATCTTTTTAACACACTTAGATCATATGGTGTGCCTGTAAGTCTTAAAGAATTTCTTGATCTACTAAAAGGCCTTGAAAAACAAATAGTTTTTGCAAATTGGGATGATTTCTATTTTCTTGCCAGAACTGTATTAGTTAAAGATGAAAAATATTTTGACAAATTTGATAGAGCATTTGATGTCTACTTCAGAGGGATAAAAAATATGGATGATGTTCTTAAAATGATGATTCCTGAAGACTGGATTAGAAAAGAATTTGAGAAAAATCTTACCCCAGAGGAATTAAGCAAGATTAAAGATCTTGGTGGCTTAGAAAAATTAATGGCTGAATTTAAGAAAAGATTAGAAGAGCAAGAAAAAGAACATCATGGTGGGAATAAATGGATAGGTACTGCTGGCACTTCACCTTTCGGAAATTCTGGTAATCATCCAAATGGTATTAGGGTTGGTGGCAAAGCTAACAAAGGAATGGCTGCCAAAGTTTGGGAAGAACGAAAATATGAAAATCTTGATGATTCTCTTCAGCTAGGTACGAGAAACATAAAGATAGCTTTGAGAAAATTAAGGAAAATGGCCAGAAAAGGGGAGAACTTTGAATTTAATCTCGAAAATACAATTAAAAGCACTGCAAAGAATGCTGGTTATTTAGAGCTTGAATATGTAAGAGAGAAGCTTAATGACATAAACCTTATAGTTTTCTTTGATGTTGGAGGCTCAATGGACCCTTTTGTAAAGATGTGTGAAGAATTATTTTCTGCTGCTAAGTCTGAATTTAAAAATTTAGAATATTATTATTTTCACAACTGCATTTATGAGTCAGTTTGGACAGATAATTTCAGAAGAAATGAGAATAGAATTTTAACCAAAAGCATTATCAATAAATTTTCACCTAATCACAAAATTTTAATTATAGGTGACGCTAGCATGGCTCCGTATGAATTAACTAATGCTGGTGGCAGCATTGAGCATTGGAATAAAGAGTCAGGTGAGTATTGGCTTCAAAAAATTCAATCATATTTCAATAAGACTGTTTGGCTGAACCCCGTTCATGAAGATCACTGGGATTATACGTCGACAATAAAAATGATTAACCTCTTGATGGAAGAAAAAATGTACCCACTAACTATTAGCGGTATATCTGGTGCTGTAAGCCACTTATCGAAAAGACAATAATGAAAGCTTTAGAAATAAAAAATCTTACAAAAATCTATGGTAATGATGTCCATGCTTTAAAAGGGATAGATTTAAATGTTGAAAGAGGTGATTTTTTTGCATTGCTTGGACCCAATGGCGCAGGAAAATCTACAACAATAGGGATTATTTCTTCATTAGTAACTAAGAACGAAGGATCTATTTCAATATGTGGGGTTGATATAGATGAAAATTTTCCACTTGCAAAATCAAAACTTGGAGTGGTAAACCAAGAATTCAATTTTTCTCAATTTGAGAAAGTTCAAGACGTCATAATGGGGCAGGCTGGTTATTATGGAGTAGATCCTAAAACCGCAGCTGAGAAAACAGAACATTATTTAAAAAAGCTAGGCATTTGGGATAAACGTGATGTTTTTATAAGAGAGCTTTCTGGAGGTCAGAAACGTAGAGTAATGATTATAAAAGCATTAATTCATGAACCAGAGTTGCTTATTTTAGATGAGCCGACTGCAGGAGTTGATATTGAACTTCGAAGAGGGCTATGGGACTTTCTTATAGAAATAAACAACGCAGGCACAACAATTATTTTAACTACTCATTATTTAGAAGAGGCTGAAAATTTATGTCGAAACATAGCTATTATCGATAACGGCACAATCATAGAAAATACCAAAATGGATTCTTTGTTGCAGCAATTAGAGAATCAAATTTTTACTATTGAAACGGATAATGACTTACCTAGTGATTTAAAGATAGAAGGTTTTAAAATAAATGTAGATGCAAGCAGAAAACTTTCTGTAGTAATACCTAAAGATGTTGCTTTAAATGAGCTATTTGCAAATGAGACATTTAGAGAACTCAAAATTAACAACATTAAGAACCAAACTAATAGACTTGAAGAGCTATTTATTAATTTAACAACTAAAAAATGAATCATTTCCAATCTCTCAAAACTTTAGCTTATGGACAGGTTCGAAGAATACTTAGAATTTGGATTCAGACTATTATCCCGCCTGCTATAACAACAGCATTATATTTCTTAATTTTTGGAGAACTAATAGGTAGAAGAATTGGAGAAATGCCAGGCTATGAAGGCTTAACCTATCTAGAGTTTATGGTGCCAGGTTTGATTATGTTAGCAGTCATTACTAATTCATATGCTAATGTTGCTTCGGCATTTTTCGGAGCAAAATTCCAAAAAGCAATTGAAGAGATTTTAATATCCCCTATGCCAAATTGGTCAATACTTCTTGGCTTTATTGTTGGTGGCATTGCAAGAGGTGTGTTGGTAGGTCTTGTTGTTGTAGCGGTAAGCTTATTTTTTACATCATTTGAAATTGTAAATCTTCCATTAACCTTGTTTTCAATTTTGATTACTTCAACATTGTTTTCAATACTAGGTTTAATCAATGGCGTATATGCCAAGACTTTTGATGATATAAGCATCATTCCTACCTTTGTGCTTACACCGCTTATTTATCTAGGAGGTATTTTTTATTCAATTGAAATTCTTAGTGAACAATGGCAGTTCTTCTCAAAAATTAACCCAATCCTTTATATAGTAAATTTCTTTAGATATGCGATGTTAGGAACATCTGAAATAGACCCTTTATCAGGTTTCATACTAATCTGCGTATTCACTGTTAGCTTTTTTATGCTCGCTTATTATCTATTATTGAAAGGCATTGGCGTAAAGGATTAGCATGACAGGACCACTTGGAAAAAAGGTAGATGCTCCTTCATCTTTTGCTCCAGAAATTTTATTTAGTATCTCTCGTGATGAACAAAGATACAAAAAACAATTAATCAATCAAGATGGTGTAGATATATGGAATATCCATGAGCTTTTTTGGGTTGATAAAAAAGGGCATGCTTATCATGACGAAGTTTCGATACATATTCCGGCACAAAGTCCCAATACAGTTGAATCAAAATCATTAAAATTGTTCATTAATTCATTAATACACCAAAGATTCGTTAATCTTGATGACGTGAAAAATGTAATTAAGTTCCACTTAGAGCGGTTATTAGATGCTGAAATAAGCATAGGTAAGGTCCATAAGAAAGTCTCAACATCTCACCATCAAGTAATCACTAATTCTGAATTGAAGCTACTTTTTACCACGAAAGGCCAAACAAAACTTAAAGGATTTAGAGGTTTCCGCTCTTTATGTCCTGTAACGTCACAACCTGACATTGCAGAAATTTTTATTGATGGGAATATTCATGATAAAGATTTAGATCGAGTCTCAAGCTATTTGGGTAGTTTTTTTAAAAGAGAATGCTTCCATGAACTTTGTATTGAATACATTTATAGTGATTTGATCAAGGCGGGTTTCGATATTAAGAAAGTTGAAGGGTATTTTGAACGAAGAGGGGGAATCGCAATAATCCCTATCAGATATTCACAATAAAATTTAGGATATAATGCCAATTTCGGAGAGATGGCAGAGTGGTCGATCGCGCTACCTTGGAAAGGTAGTGAACGTTTATAGCGTTCCGAGGGTTCGAATCCCTCTCTCTCCGCCAAAACAGTGATTTTCCTTCATTTTTAAGTATTTTGTTGTACATATTAGATATTCTGTATAAAAATTGACGTAAATCCTTGACTAAATGGGCGAATCAGGCGTTAATTAAAGATTAATTATTTAATTAAGAGGAAAGATATGACTAAAAGATTACTTTTACTATTAGTTTCTCTAGGATTCTACGGTTTAGCATTTGCTGATCAGGAAGTCGACGAAGCGGCTGATCCTGTTGTCGAGCAAGTTGAAACTGGAGATGACTCAGACGAAGCCGAGCCAGAAGAAGTGGTTGTTACTGGTTCTAGAATTGCTAGAACTCAGTACGAAGTCGCTCAACCAGTGACTATCATTTATGGCGAGGAGTATGAAAATAGAGGTTATACAAATGCCGCTGATGCATTATTTGATGTACCAGGTATTGGTGTAACAAACTCTCTAACAAACGGTTCAGGCGGTAGCTTTGGTAACCAAAGCTCACTCAGTGTGGGTCAAGCACTCGCAAATAACTTTGGACTAGGATCAGGTAGAACATTAGTTCTAGTAAATGGAAGAAGATTCGTTGGATCTACATCTCCATTTGGTTCAGGTGGTTCAGGTAATGCCGTTGATATTAACAATATCCCATCAGTAATGATCGATAGAGTTGAAATTGTAAACGCTGGTGGTTCAGCAGTTTATGGTTCTGACGCTATTGCAGGTGTTATTAACTACGTTCTCAGAGATGACTATGAAGGAGCAGCAATGACTCTTACATACGATGATTACGCAGGTATGTCATCTGATACATCATTCCAAGCTGTTATGGGTGGTAACTTTGCCGGTGGTAAAGGTAACATGGTAATGAACTTCCAATACGAAGAAATTGGAACAGTATTTACTGGTGATTGGGACAGATACTATGATAGAGAGACTGGCATGTGTAATACAAACTCACTTGTAAGAACATATGCTGCAGGCAAATCATATCAACAACAATACATTAGAGCTGGAATGGTCGTACCTTTCACAGCTAATGTAGAAGGTGTTCCTCAAGTAACACAAACAGGTTGTATTGGACTATCAGCTATTCCTGAGACAGGAAAAGCTTCTGCATATGAGTATTCATTTAAAGCAGGTACATATGGTCTTTGGTTCTACGATGGTGCACTAGGTTCAGATGGACAAATGTGGCACTTTGGTGGCGCTCCAGGTGACCTAATGCCTTACGATGATGGTATTAACTATGGTAGTTCTTTCTTTGGTTTTGATAACCCAGCTGGTTATAGATCAGACTACAACACATTAAGAGCAGGATTCGAAAGACTAAACTTCAGCATGTTCTCAAACTACGATGTTAATGACAACATGACAGTTTACTTTGATGCTTTCCACAATGGATTCTTCTCATTTGACTACGGAAACACATCTGGATACCCATATTCAACATATGCGTTTGGATCAGGACAAGACTTCCCTCCAACAATAGGTATCGATAACCCATACTTAACTCAGAATTCTGTAGATATTCTGAATTCATATGGACTATCAAGTTTCCACGTATCTAAATCACAAGTTGATTTACTTCAAAAAGGTGATGGTGGATATACAATCGAAAACAATAACTCAGTTTCAATGTACTCAGTAGGTGTTGAAGGTAGTTTTGATCTTGATGATCAAACATTCAACTACTCAGCTGGTTACTCAATTGGTAATACAGAGATTTATTCAGATGCCCCTGGTGTAATCGGAGCTAGATACGCTGCAGCACTAGATGTAGGTATTAACCCTGCAACAGGTGAGATTGATTGTAGAATGAACTACGATCCAGATCGTGATCCAGCATTATATGATTATTCACCGTTTGCTCCTGGATATTTCACAGGTGGAACATTATATGGTCCTAGCATTTTAGGTGCTGTTGGTGATTGTGCTCCTTTAAACATTATGGGTAGAGGTGCTCCATCAGAAGCTGCTAGAAATTATGTTGGTACTAATTTAAGAACTAATGCATTTATTGAGCAAGAAGTTACATTTGCTAACTTATCTGGTGATTTATTTGAAATGCCAGCTGGTGCAGTTAAAGCTGCATTAGGTTTTGAAGCTAGAGTAGAGCAAGGTGACTATAATGCATCTGCTATACAAAATCTTGGTTTAACTAGATCAGCTCCAAGACCATCATTAGGTGGTGGGTATGAAGTTGATGCTGATTACTACGAAGTTAGTGTACCTCTAATGGGTGGCGACTGGACATTACCAGGTGTTGTCTCAATGGTTCTTGACTTCTCAGCTAGAACAATTGATAACTCAATTGCTGGTGCATACGATGTAGAAGCTACATCTTTGAACTGGAGAGTAATGGATGATTTAGCGATTAGAGTATCCGAGCAGACAGCTATTAAAGCTCCTGATCTTGGAGACTTATTCTTACCACAGATTACTACATTTAGTACAGCTGCTGACCCATGTGACTACAGATACAGAGAAGTCGGTAGAAATCCAGAAGTTAGACAAGCTAACTGTGATGCTGAAGGAATTCCAGCTGACTTTGTTTCATTAGTTGTTAATGCAACAGCAAGTGGTGTTACTGGTGGTAATCCAAATCTTATTAATGAGACAGCGGATACTAAATCTACAGGTATCGTTTACCAACCTTCATGGTGGGGTGACGTATTCTTTGGTAGTTTAAACTTAGCTGCTGACTATATTGAAATTGAATTGAATGATTACGTAACTTCATTCTCTTTAACTCAAAATATGGAAGCATGTTATGACTACGAAACATATCCAAATAGTCAATTCTGTGATTCATTCACAAGAGACGCTGATTTTGAAGTTGTAGATTTTGCAACTGGTTTAATCAACGCTGGTTTAATTGACTTTGCTACTTATGTTTATAAAGCTGACTTTGCTTTTGATGTATCAGAAATGGCATCATGGGTATCAAGAGAGAATGTTGCTATGGACTTAGGTTCAATGGCTATCAGATGGAGAGCTACGCAAGAAGACTTCTTTGCTAGTGCAGATTCTGGTGCTGCTGAAGACCTATCTTCTGCAACAGGACAGTTTGGTAACGATGAATGGTTCTACGATACATCAGTAGAGTGGGCTAAGGGTAACTGGTATGTATGGGTTCAAGGTAACTCAAGATCCGGTGGTGTTATAGATATTAACCGTCAGTTTGATGATGAATATCTAGGATACGATGGTAACCCTATATTTGAATTTGATGGATATACTACTTACAACGGTGGTGTAGGTTATACAGTGAATGATGACACAACAGTCAGAGTAAACTTCTATAACTTAATGGACTACGATGGATTTGAAGATGATGTCTTCACTCCAGAAGCAGACCTTCTCTTCGTTGGAAGACAAGTTAATGCAAGTGTAAACGTTAGATTCTAAAGTAATCTTAATCTTTAAAAGGGGAAGGAAACTTCCCCTTTTTTTTATTTAAAAATACTGTATACTTATACAGTATGAAAGAATTAATAAATCATTTTTTAAAGCAACCTTTAGATAACGTATATATTGAACGTGTTGCTTTTCAATATTTTGAATCTGACTATAAGGCTGCAGAAAATTTCCTTTGTTCACTCAGAGCTGAAAATAATCACAATATTACTAAGAATTACTTCAATTAAGATCTGAAATAAATTAACATTTCTTTAGGTGTCCCACACTCTATTTACGCAGAGAAATATGGTGTGTTAGATTAATTCTCAGCCGAAGGAGGTGATCCAAATTAGTATTAAAACAAATTCAGGATTATTAGGAGGTAATTGCTGACACCAATTATGGCCTAAGTCCGACATAAGGTTTTAACTTTATGAATAGCCTCTTTTTTAGAGGCTTTTTTTTACCATGAATACAAAAGATTTTTTAACATTATTATTAGTCTCCTTTTTTTGGGGAGGTTCATTTTTATTCTTACGTTTATTAGTAATAGAAGGGCTAAACCCTTTACAAATCGTTTCTCTGAGAATGATGTTTGCTGCTATATTTATTGCACCCTTTTTTTTATTAAAGTTAAAAAAATATTCCTTTTTTGATCATGGTTTCTCTTTTCTATTAATTGGTTTACTCAATACAGCACTACCATTTACGTTATTTGCTTATGCGTCTGTTAATTTGGGAGCAGGATCTTTATCTGTATTACAAGCTACAGTTCCAATTCTTACAGCCTTAATTCTCTTTTCCCTGTATAGAGATGAATTTTCAATAATGAAGCTTGTAGGTGTATTAATAGGATTTTCAGGCTTATTTTTATTAGCTGGTCCTTCCGGTGAGTTAGATTTATTCTCATCTATCTTATGTGTTATTGCATCATTGTCATACGCTATATCAGGTGTTTATTTAGCTAATACACCACAAAAAATTAATAACTCTTTTGTTGGTATGGGTTCTATTATTGTTGGTGCTATATTGCTTTCACCATTCTTAATTAATTATCACAGTGCAAATTTAAATATTAGTTCTACAGCTTGGCTTTATATAGCATTGTTGGGTGTAATTAACACCTCATTAGCATATGTAATTTTTATTAAATTGATTAAACGAATTGGTTCATTAAACGCTTCATTCGTAACATACTTGGTGCCTGTATCAAGCATCTCACTTGGCATACTCATTTTAGATGAAGTGTTTACTATAGATATGATTATTGGATCATCATTAATTTTCCTTGGAGTATTTTTCTCCAACAGAGAAAAGACTAGCTAGTCTTAGGGCCTAGGTGATTTTCGTTCTTAGATTTAGACAAATTGATCTGTTGTTGCCTTGTTTTGTATCTATTCACTTGTTTTGCAGTTTTGCTGTTAATACAGTTATCACAAGAGACTCCTTTGACGTAATTACAGGATAATTTGTCTTGCTCTGTAATAGGGGTTCTACAACCATGGCACAAATCATATTCACCTTCTGATAGATCATGTTTAACTGAAACCCTATCATCAAAGACAAAGCATTCTCCTTCCCATTTAGAGTCATTAACATCAATATTTTCTAAGTATTTAAGAATGCCTCCTTTTAGATGATAAACATTTTTAAACCCTTGTTTTTTCATATATGAAGATGCTTTTTCACATCTAATACCACCTGTACAAAACATAGCAACATTCTTTGATTTTTTATCAGATTTACTAAATTCTTGTTTATCTACCCAATTTGGAAATTCCTTAAAATTCTTAGTTTCAGGATTAATTGAATTCTCAAATGATCCAATTGAATATTCATAATCATTCCTTGTATCAATTAATATTGTATCTTTATTATCAATTAAGGAATTCCAGTCTTTGGGGTCAACATACTGGCCAGCTTGCGTTGTAGGGTCTATATTTTTTAAACCCATTGAAACAATTTCATCTTTAATTTTAATTTTTAGTCGTAGAAAAGGTTTTTTTGCTGAAGAGGATTCTTTAAGATCTATTCCTTGAAACTGATCTATTGATTGTAGAAATGATGTGGCTTTTAGAAGGGAATTCTCAGTGCCAGAAATTGTTCCATTTATTCCTTCTTCTCCGATTATTATGGTGCCAAGAATATTCAATGATGATAATTGAGCTTTAATAATATTTTGAAAATATTTTAGCTCTGTAATTCTACAGAATTTATACAGTGCTACTATTTTATGCATAATCCTATTTTATTCATTATTGGTGCGCCCGGGAAGACTCGAACTCCCGACATCCTGGTTCGAAGCCAGGCACTCTATCCAGCTGAGCTACGGGCGCTAATATCCAGAAGCTTGACCATCCTTTCTGCTTTCGGATGCCCCATAATATACACCATCTTTTAACATTATTGCTTGGTAGCCGCCAAATCCACCCTTATCGTATTTTAGTTTATGTCCCTTATTTAATAGTTCTTGCCGTGTTTGATCAGAAAAACCTGATTCTAAGCTTATATAGCCTCCATCAAGCATTATCTCTCCCGTTGGTTGAGAAGAACCAACATGTCTTATTCTTGGTGCATCTCCAGCTTCCTGAAGATTCATATTAAAATCGATAAGATTAATAACTACTTGTGCATGTCCTTGAGGTTGCATAGCACCACCCATAAGACCGAAACTTATAAAAGGCATATCATCCTTAGTTATAAAGGCAGGGATAATTGTATGAAATGGTCTCTTACCTCCAACTAAAGAATTCTTATGGTTAGGATTTAAACTAAACATTTCTCCTCTATCTTGAAGCATAAAACCAAGGTCTTTAGGAACCATGCCAGAGCCCATGCCTCTATAGTTACTTTGTATAAGAGAAACCATATTTCCGAATTTATCAGCAACTGTAAGGTAAATAGTATCTCCATCTTCTAAACCAGCATCGAATCTAGTTGCAGCTTTATTTTTATTTATTAATTTAGTCCTAATAGATGCATAATTTTTTGAAATTAATTCAGATGTAGGAACATCAGAAAAATTTGGATCCGCATAATATTTAGCTCTGTCTTCATAAGCTAATTTTTTGGCCTCTGTAAAAAGATGAATATATTCAGCAGAATCTAGTTCCATGGAAGAGATATTAAAATTCTCAAGGATATTTAAAATTTGTAGCGCAGCTATTCCCTGGCCGTTTGGAGGCAACTCCCAAATATCATAACCTCTATAATTTGAGGATACTGGTTCTATCCATTCTGGTTCAAAATTTGCTAAATCTTTTATTGTTAATAAGCCACCTTGCGATTGGATGAAATCTGCAATACTTTTTGCTATATCTCCACTGTAAAAATCTTGTCCATATGACGATGCAATTTTTTTATAGGTAGTTGCTAATTCTTTATTAGTAAAGATTTCTCCTTTGTCAGGTGTTCGCCCATTTTTCATCCAAACATTAGAGAAGTTTGGATAATTTTTAAATCTATTAGCTGATCCTTCTAAATAATATGCAACTAACTCAGAAACTGGAAAGCCATTTTCTGCATAACTAATTGCGTTATTAAATATTCCATTAAAATCTGCACTTCCAAATTTTTTATGAAGAGCAACCCATCCAGCTACTGCCCCAGGGACTGTTACAGGTAAGGGCCCATATGCTGGGATCTTATCAAGACCTTGATTCTTAATAAAATCTATATTCATATCTTTTGGTGCAGGACCAGATGAATTTAAGCCATATAATTTTTTTGTTTTAGCATCCCATACAATTGCAAATAGATCACCACCAATACCACAGCCTGTTGGCTCTACTAGTCCGAGTACAGCATTTGCTGCAATAGCAGCATCAATAGCATTTCCACCTTCTTTCAATACATCTATTGCCGTTTGCGTTGCTAATGGATGACTTGTTGCAGCCATTCCATTTTCAGCTATTACTTCAGATCTACTTGCGAAGGGAAGGCCAGTGATCCTATCGTAGCTAAAAACACTATTTAAGAAGAAAAAAAGAAGAATAATTTTATATTTCATAACTAAAATGGTGCGCTTGGGAAGATTCGAACTCCCGACCTCTTGGTTCGTAGCCAAGCGCTCTATCCAGCTGAGCTACAAGCGCACTTTTAAATTATAATAATCTTTGTAACAATTTTCTTAACTAATATGAAGCTAAGCATTAATTTAAACAAGATAGCCTTATTGAGGAATTCTAGAGGCTCAAATAATCCTGATATAAAAGAATTTGCAATAACTGCTTTAGAAGAGAATATTCTGGGACTTACGGTACACCCAAGACCAGATAATAGGCATATTACATATGATGATCTTAAACGCATTAAAATATTAACTAGTGAATACAATAAAGAATTTAATATTGAAGGTAATCCAGTAGAAGCTCCATCATCTAGATACAAAGGTTATATACAGTTAATTGAAGAATTTAAACCAACCCAAGCAACCTTGGTACCAGATGCAACAAACCAACTAACTTCTGATCATGGTTGGGAAATACAAGACCTTAATACAGCTAACTATATTGAGAATATTAAGAAAAATTGTACTAGATGTAGTGTATTTATTAATGCAGGAACAAATCTTAATGAGTTAAGTAATAATGCAATTGATGCAATAGAAATTTACACAGGCCCATTTGCAGATGCTGTAAAACAAAAAAATTCTAAATTAATTGATAATGAATTATCAAAAATTGTTTTTACCTCTGAAATTGCAAAACAAAGAAATATGCGAGTAAATGCAGGACATGATTTAGATCTAATTAACCTTCCACTTTTAATAGATCTCAATTTAATTGATGAAGTATCTATTGGTCATGCTATTATTTCAGAATCCTTAAATAAGGGTTTTAAAAAAACAATTAGTGAATATATAAAACTTATACATGGATAAAGTAATTAAAGATATCAAAGATCAAATCTCAGACAATAAAGTTCTTCTTTTTATGAAGGGATCGCCTTATCAACCTCAATGTGGATTTTCATCAAAAGTAGCTCAAATACTTTTTAGCTATGATATAGAGTTTAGTTATATAGATGTACTAGAATTTCCTGAAGTGAGAGCTAATCTACCTAAAATATCTGATTGGCCAACTTTTCCTCAACTATTTGTTGACGGAGAACTTGTAGGTGGTTGCGATATAATTACAGAGATGCACGAAAGTGATGATCTTTCTTCGGTACTAAGCTGAAGTAATAAGCGTCTGTAAGAAATTCTCTTTTCCAACTTTATCTAGTAAATCAAGCTGAGTTTCAAGATGATCTACATGCTCTTCTTCACTCTCTAAAATCTTATGTAAAAGATCTCTAGAGACAAAGTCATTTACCTTTTCGCAAGCTAAGATTGCCTTTCTTAAATCTGGTATAGCTTCATTTTCAAGTTTTAAATCATTATGAAGTATCTCTATTGGTTCTTTTGCAATATATACATTTCCAAGATATCGCATATTAGGCAAACCTTCTAAAAATAAAATTCTTTGAATCAAGACATCTGCATGTTTCATTTCATCCATTGATTCTGTGTACTCATATTGAGCAAATTTATCTAAACCCCAATCAGATAGCATTCTTGAGTGAAGAAAATATTGGTTAATTGCTCTTAGTTCGTTAGACAGAATTTTATTGAGTTGTTCGATGACTTTATCGTTACCTTGCATGAGTAATTTATATGTTCTTTGGCACTAAAAATCAAGAAAAATTAGCATTTTGCTAATGATTCTCATTTAGAAATTGAATTGATTATTATTTAGTTATTTTTTTTCTGAAAAACCAAGTTTCTCATGAATTTGTGTGCTTGAAGTAGTGTAGCCAAAAGGAACTCTTTCACCGGGATATACGCGTTGAAATGCTTTCTGAACAGCAAGTGTTGTCTCATGAAAACCTGAGAGAATTAAATTAAGTTTCCCGGGATATGTATTTATATCACCAACAGCAAAAATACCATCTTTATCTGTTTGAAAATTTTCAGTATTAACTTTGATTTTGCTACCAGATAATTCTAGGTTCCAATCATTTATAGGTCCAAGTTTTTTATTTAAACCATAAAAAAATAAGATGTAATCTGATTTAATTGTTAGATCTTCTTTTGTTGCAGAATTAAAAATTTTAATTTCTTCAATATTATCATCGCCTTTAATATCTTTAATTATATAAGGCGTTAGAAGATTAATTTTACCTTTCTCATGTAAATTCCTGACTGCTACTTCAGTATCAGGAGCACCTCTAAATGCATCTCTTCTATGTATGAGTGATACATTGGCACCAATTTTTTCTAATTCTACTGTCCAATCTAAAGCACTATCACCACCGCCAAATATGACAACTTCCTTATCTTTGAATAAGTTTTTATCTTTTATTGAATAAAATATTTTTTGTTCTTCTAGTGTTGAATAATCTGATTCCAGCTTGGGCTTTATTGGTTCAAAAGAACCAGCTCCAGCTGCTATGAAAACATTAGTACACTCAATAACTGAGCCTTTATTTGTTGTAACTTCCCAGTAATTATTTTTTTCTTGCATGCTTTCAACACGTTCATTAAGAATAAGGTCATAATCAAAAGGTTCTATCTGTTTAAGTAAAGCATCGACATGTTCTTGAGCTGTTTGATAAGGTACGCCTGGGATATCAAATATAGGTTTATCTGGATACAGTTCTGCACATTGACCACCAGGTTTATCAAGATTATCAATTAATGTGCACTTCAAACCTAAAATACCAGCCTCAAATACAGTAAAAAGACCAACGGGCCCAGCACCTATAACCAATATATCTGTTTTCATTTAACTCTCATACCTGGTTCTGCACCATTATCAGGAGAAACCATAAAAACTTCTTCTCCACCTGGTCCTGCTGCTAAGATCATACCTTCCGAAAGCCCAAAACTCATTTGTCTTGGCTTTAGATTATTAACAAGTACTACTAGCTTATTTTCTAAATCTTCTAATTTGTATGCCTGCTTAATACCAGCAAAAACCGTTTTTTCTCCGAGTTCGCCTACATCCAATACTAATTTAATAAGCTTATTTGCTTCTGGAACTTCAACTGCATTTTTAACTCTGGCTATGCGCAGGTCAACTTTTGCAAAATCTTCAATATTTATTTCTTCCATTTATTCTAGTATTCCGTTAAATTCGGTTTTTTCAAGTCTTCTTATGAAGGGTTTAAATTTTTGCACTGACTTAATGTTATCTAAACCAAGATCTGAATAGTCTAATTTTTGTAAATTTAACATAGACAGTACTTCCGAAGTAATTTCTGGCATGAATGATTGTAATAAGATAGTTAAGTCCTTGAAAACATTTAAAGATTCTGAACAAACTATTAAACATTTTTCTTCTTCACCATTCTTTGCTTTATTCCAAGGTTCTTCTGTCGATACATATGCATTAACTTTATCTGCAAGCATCATTATATTTTTTAAAGCCTTTGAGTATTCTTTGGCATCAATTTGAGAAATAATTTCTTTGTATGTAGCACTAAATTCTTTAGATTTAGAAAGGCTATTAGCCACAATTTTAGAATCATTTAATTTGACTAAAAAATTTTGTGTTCTACTGCCTATATTTATGTATTTACCAATTAGATCGCTATTAACCTTCTGGATAAAATCATCCAATGAAAAATCTATATCAGAGATATCTGTATTTAATTTGGAAGATAGATAGTATCGATAGTAATCAGCAGGTGCATAATCTAATGCTTTGTCTGCTAAAATAAAATTACCTTTAGATTTTGACATTTTCATGCCTTCTATAGTTAAGAAACCATGTACAAAAACTTCTTCTAAGCTTTCAACCTCAGCTGTTTTTAGCATTGCTGGCCAGAATAACAGATGAAAATAGACTATATCTTTTCCAATAAAATGAATTAGTTTGGTATCTTTATTATTTATCAAGTCATCAAAATGAATATTAGATGACTCTGCCCAATTTTTTATTGATGCTAGATAACCAACAGGTGCATCCATCCAAACATATATATATTTATTTTCTTCACCAGGAATATTGAAACCGAAATATGGTGCATCTCTTGATACATCCCAATCTCTTAGATCTTCATTTAACCATTCATTTAATTTTGCTTTAATTGGGTCTTGTTTTGATATTTTCTTAATATTCTTTTTAAGAAATTCCGATAATTTATTCAGCTTAAAGAAATAATGTTCAGATTCTTTAATTATTGGTATTGTGTTAGATAAAACAGAAACAGGTTTAATCAAATCTAAAGCATCATAGGTTGACCCACATTTTTCACAAGCATCACCGTATTGATCATCAGCACCACAGACTGGACATGAGCCTTTAACAAATCTATCTGCTAGAAATATATTCTCTTTTTCATCATATAATTGGGAAATATTTTTTTTGTATATGTAGCCTTTATCTTGAGCACTTTTAAAAATATCTGTTGAGAGCATCTTATTTTCTTCTGAATGTGTTGAATGAAAATTTGTGAGATTAATATTAAATTTTTTAAATGTATTCTCATGGTTGGTATGTAAATCATTGATAAGTTCTTCTGGTTCAATACCCAAATCCTTTGCTTTAAGCATTATTGGTGTTCCATGAGTATCACTGGCACAAAAATATAATGCCTCATCTTCTGTAAGATTTTTGTGCCTAACCCATGCATCGGTCTGAACAATTTCAAGAACATGTCCTAAATGTAAAGGAGCATTTGCATAGGGCAGGGCACTTGTAACTAAATACTTCATGTTTGTTTTGAAATTATATGTTAACTTTTGAATCTATGGAAAAAATAGCTATAGCTTCAGGAAAAGGTGGTGTGGGTAAAACCTCAATTACATTGATGCTTGCAAAATATTTGAATGATAAAGGATATAAAGTTGGATTGCTGGACGCTGATATTTATGGCCCAAACCTTACAGAATTATTCTCGGAAAATACACAAAATATTAAGATCAAACATGACCCAAATGACAATAAATTTGAACCTGTAAAATTATCAGGCTTAGTAATAAATTCAATTAGTTTTGTTATAGATCATGACAAAGCAGCAATTTGGAGAGGGCCTGTTTTAAGCAAAGCCATTAAGCAATTATATTTAAATACCAATTGGGGCGATTTGGATTATCTTCTGATTGATATGCCTCCTGGTACAGGAGATGCTTATTTAACTATCTTAAATGACCTCGACATCAATAAAGCTTGCTTAATAGCTGTAGAAGATGATTTATGTATCTCTGATCTAAAGAGGACACAAGCTCTTATGAAAAAATTTAATGTAACAATATTAGGATTAATAGAGAATATGTCAGAAAATTTTGATGACAACGGCAATGTTATAGAAAGTGATAGAATTAAAGCTGAATTAAGAGAAAATATTTTATTCTCGTTACCAAGAATCAAACGATCAGATTTTTATAAAGAGGTAAAACAGATAAATAAGTTAAAAAAATATTTTCCCGAGAATCTATTAGAAAGATGAAAAAGATTACTTTATTTTTACTACTAGCATCCTTAATTGGTGCTGAAGAAGTTCAAGAAGATATTGAAATAGATCCATTTGAAAAAATGAATAGGGTTGTTTTTAATATTTCAGATTCAATCGATCAAAATTTTCTTCGTCCAACAGCAGAGATTTATAGTGAATATACACCTTTATTTGTGAAAGATTCGGTCACTAACTTTTTTCATAATATTACAGAAATAGACACTGTTATTAATCAATTACTTCAAGGTAAACCTAAGTTAGCCGCCCAGGACACACTGAGATTTCTAATAAACACTACTATTGGTGTTGGCGGAATTTTTGATGTTGCTTCCAGGATGGGGCTTGAAAGACATGATGAAGATTTTGGACAAACTTTGGGTTATTGGGGAATATCTTCAGGTCCATATGTATTTATACCATTTGTAGGACCCTCTACAGTAAGAGATGTATTTGGTATTCCGCTGAGTTGGTATGTTTCAGGATCATTTGCCATAGAAGAAGATAGAACAAAAATTATTTTTTCATTTTTAGATGTAGTAGAAACAAGAGAAAGAATCTTAGCAGCTGAGAATTTAATTGTAGGCGATAAGTATGAATTCACTAAAGATGTATTTCTGCAGTCTAGAGAGCATTCTGTGAAAGATGGAGAAGTAGAAGATGAATTTCTTAGTGAATTTGAAGATGAGCTTTTTGATCTAGATCTGCCTTAAACCCACTAAATATTTCTTCTAATTCTATTGATCCATCTCTAACATTTTCTAATAACTGTCTTCTCATGTCTTTGGTGTGCGATATTCTTCTTACTATCTGAACTAAATGTGTGATAGCTCTATTAACATCTTTTTTATTTTCTAGATCTAAAATATAGGACATATAGTTTTGCATGCCTGACGTGAAATCTAATTTAGTATCGTCTTGATAAATCTCTTGATCGATTTGCAATAAAAATGCTGGGTCAGAATAAATTTTTCGACCAAGCATTACTCCATCAACGTTATTTAAAAGTTTTTTAACTTCGGATACTTCTTCAATACCACCATTAATGATGATATTAAGATCAGGGAACAATTCCTTCATTTTAAATACAAGATCATAATTCAAGGGTGGGATGGATCTATTTCTCTTAGTATCTAGTCCACTTATGGCTTTTCGTGCATGTATTACAAATGTACTAATTTCATAATCAGATATAGTGGAAATAAAATTTTTAAGATATTCCTCACCTTCAAAATCATCAACACCTATCCGACATTTAATTGAAAACGGCACATCTATACTTTTTTTTACTTCATTTACACATTTGCTAAGTAATTCAACATTCTTCATGAGAAAAACACCAAAGTTACCTGATTTAACTTTTTTAGAAGGGCAGCCTACATTTAGATTAATCTCGTCGTATCCATATTCTTGGCCTATGATAGCTGCTTCTGCTAGAGATTTTGGATCAGAACCACCTAATTGAAGACCTACAGGATGTTCACATTCATCAAAACTTAATAACCTATCAACATTCCCTTTTAATATCGCATTAGCATGAATCATCTCTGTGTACAGCATCGATCGTTTTGTAAATTGCCTTGTTAAAAACCTAAAATGCTTATCAGTTTTTTTCATCATCGGGGCGATGCAAAATTTATGAGAATTTGAAATCATATGTAGTAGATAACACAAGCTAGACCAACACTTGTCAGAACAATCGTATAGGGCAGGGCTTTATATACCATCCTCATGTATGACAATCCGATCAAGGGCGCTAATGATGATGTTAGTAAGAAAAGAAATGCAGCTTGGCCATTTGGAGTAGCAACACTAGGTAGATTTGTTCCTGTGTTAATGGCTACAGCCAATCTATCAAATTGTTCTCGTGTAATAACATTATTCTCTAGAGCTTGGACTATTTCATTCATATAAACTGTAGCTACAAAAACATTATCACTGATAGCTGAAAGAACACCATTTGCCAAATAAAAAAGTGGTACTTGAGCATTTTCTGATGTAGCTAAAACCATATCTATTACAGGAGTAAATAATTGTTGATCACTTATAACAGCAACGACAACAAAAAATATTACAAGTAATGCTGTAAATGGTAGTGATTCCTTAAATGCACCTCCTAACTGATGTTCTTCAGTAATACCTTTAAATGCCGTTAGGAAAACCATTAGAAATAGACCTATTACACCAACAGGTGCCAGATGAAAGCCTAAAGCTAAAATTAAGCAAATACCAAATATAGCTTCAATAACTAAATGCAGTCTATCGGTATTTGATCTTTCAGCTTCTGCTTTTTCAGCTTGCGAGATAATTTTACTTCTTAGAGTATCTGATAACTCATAACCATAGTTAAAAACTTTGAACCTTTCAATTAACACGCAACAAAATAAACCTGAGATTAATACTGGAATTGTTACAGGTGCCATTCGATAGAAAAACTCCATAAATTCCCAGCCTGCTTTATCTGCAATCAAAAGATTTTGAGGTTCTCCAACAATTGTGCAAACACCTCCTAGTGCCGTTCCAACAGCACCATGCATCATAATATCTGCTAGAAATGATTTTCCTTGATCAAATTCACCTTCATCTATTTCTTTGTTTTTGTAACTTTTTTCAAATACATGATAAAAACCAATAGTTACTGTAATTAGTACAGCTGTTACAGTTAGCGCATCAAGAAAAGCAGATAAGAAAGCTGCAGAGATAACAAAAAGTAAAGATAAAAGAATTTTAGATTGAATTGCTTGTAATAATTTAGTGAAGATTACCATAAGTAAATTCTTCATAAAGAAGATAGCAGAAACCATAAATACTAAAAGCAAGATTACTTCTAAGTTTGTTTCTATTTCATACAGCACATGCTTAGGATCGGTTAGACCTAACAATAAAGCCTGAAATGCTATTAGACCACCTGGCTGAAGGGGATAACATTGAATAGAAAAAACAAGTGTAAAGATGAATTGAAGCAGTACAATCCAACCAAGTACAAAACCACTATCTACTCCTAAGGAAAAAAATAAAATTGGGTTTAAAATTAGAAACGCGATGATACTCGTTTTATACCAAACGGGAGCAGCACCTAAGAAACTTTTAAATATTGTGTTTAACACTTCTCTTATAAAAGTTTACATTATACAGACATGAAAAAATTAACGTCTAGTTTTTCAACAAAACAAACACCCAAATCTGATGATTTAATAGTTAGTATTAATTCAAAAAAAGAAATTCTGTTCAACACGAAAGAACATACTTTTATGCATTTAAATGCATTACATAAAGAATCTCAAAATTTTAAGATTTTTCAATTAGGGGATAAATCGGTTTTTCTAACTAATGAATTAAGCTCGAATGATCCAGATTTAATTTATCTTAGTAAAAAACACATGTATCCGTATCTTACCGATGATTCCTTAACTTTGATTTCCAGATCTTTTCAGATCTACGATTGGATTTTTAAACAAAATTATTGTTCAAGAACAGGAAATAAGCTCACAGAAGTCCGAGATGATTTATCAAAATTCTGTGACAGTTGTTCTAGAGAGTATTTCCCAAAAATGTCACCTTGTATTCTGGTATGTGTAAAGAATAAAGGAAGAATACTTCTTGTTAGACATAACAGCGAAATTCGTACCCTCTCAACAGTGATTGCTGGTTTTGTGGAATTAGGAGAGACATTAGAAGAATGTGTCGCACGAGAAGTAAAAGAAGAGGTAGGTCTTGATGTCACGAATATCACATATGTCTCAAGCCAATCATGGCCATTTCCAAATCAATTAATGATGGCATTTTCAGCAGATGCAATTGATGATCAATTAAATATTGATAATGATGAGCTTATAGAAGCAAACTGGTATTCAGGTAAAGAGCTCCCTAATATTCCACCAGAACCATCATTATCAAATTTATTAATAAAACAGACTATTAACTCCCTGCTCTAGGGTCGTTTTTAGCTCTTCTAACTGTTTTTTTCTTAGTAGGCTCTATTCTGTTCCCAATATTGTCATCTATTGGTTTAGGAGCAGGAGTAGGCGTCGGTTTAACATTACCGCTTCTTGGTTTTGTTGGTTTTTTAGTAACCTGCTTTCTAACTGGTTTCTTAGGGCTTTCATTAGTAACTTTAGAATTTTTTTGAACTCTATCGTTACTTTTGAAATTTTTATTTTCCTTAAAATTAGAATTTTTATTTCTATTTTGTCTAGGATTCCTTCTTGGATTTTGTTTACCCTTACGTGGGTTATATTTTCTTCTTTGCTTAGGTTTAGGTTTCTCTTCTTCACCTTTAAAGAAATTAAATAATGAATCCAATAAACCTTTTTTATTAGAATCAATTTTTGGAATATTCCTAAACTCAACATCCTCTACTAATGCTTTATTCTGCTTTTTTGGAACCTTTACATTATAAGTAGTTCTGTTTTGAAATGCTTTAGAGGACTCCTCAAGTTCATGCTCATAATCAAAATAAGCATTTTTCTTAATCTCAATAGTGTAGTTATCATTCTGCTTATAAGGATCAATAAAAGTCATAATCTTGTTAGAAAATTTTCTTTCTAGTTGATCAAGATTAGGTCGATATCTATTAAGAAGTTCATTTGCTACATTCGGAGAAACCTTCAACATTAAAATGCTTGATTTATTATTTATTGATTTTTCAGTTATAAGTCTAAAGATAGATTCACAAACTGAAGCAACCGATCTAACCCAAACAGTTTTACCCATAAGGTCATTTAATGCTGGTTTGATTCTTTGTCTAGACATCTCCATTAAACCGAATCGAGATATTTTATCTAATTGAATGCGTGCATGATCTTGTTTTGTTGATTCATACATTGCTCTTTCAACCTTTTCATTATTCTTAGGATCTTCCATATCAATAAAATCTATTACAATAAGACCACCAAGATCACGAAGCTTAACTTGTTTTCCTATCTCAGAAGCTGCTTCTAGATTGGTTTTAAGCGCAGTCTCTTCTATATCCCCACCCTTTGTAGATTTAGCAGAATTTATATCAATAGAAGTTAACGCTTCGCCTGAATCAATAACTAATGAAGCTCCAGAGTTGAGTTTTACTTCACGGGAAAAAGCAGATTCAATTTTTGATTCAATCCCATAGCTTGCAAAAAGTGGAACTTCATCATCGTAAAGTTTAATTTTCTCAATAAAATCTGGAACGATTTTATTTGCGTAAGTTTTAGCTGAGTTAAAGTCAACTTCATTATCAACTACTAACTCACCAATTTCTTCTTTAAAGTAATCTCTAATTGTTTTCTGTATTAAGCTTTGGTCAGCATATATTAATTGGCTTGATTTAGAGCCTTTTATAGCAGTTTCTACCTCAACCCATAGTTTTTTTAGGTATTCAAGATCCCATCTGAGTTCTTCAATCTGCTTATCTATACCAGCTGTTCTAATTATGACACTCATATTTTGTGGAATATCCAATGCATCAAGTAAGCTTTTAATCTTATCTCTTTCTTCTCCATGTATTCTTCTTGAAATACCACCGCCAGTAGGATGATTAGTCATTAGAACGATATATCTGCTAGCAAGTGAAACATATGTAGAAAGGGCAGCCCCCTTATTGACTCTCTCTTCTTTCTCAATTTGAACAACAATATCTTCACCTTCTTTAATTTTGAATCTATCCATTCCAGTTTTTGATGGATCAAAATATTCAGGTGAAAGTTCTTTAAATGGTAGAAAACCATGTCTAGATGAACCAAGTTCAACAAAAATTGCTTCAAGACTACCTTCTATTTTAGTAATCTTACCTTTGTGTATGCTTCCTTTTTGAAAGTTATTGCCTTCGAACTCAAGATCAAAATCTATGAGTTTATCGCCGTCAATTAATGCACTTCTTCTGCCATTAATTGAATTTGTATCTATAAGTATTTTTTTCATTTTATCCTTTGTTAAAAAGGATAAGAACAACGGATTATGCTTGCATTCTCTCTGGAATTAGCATTCTTTTGATATTGATTAATCTAAATATTGTTGTTCTTATCATTATATTTGTAACTATTTGCCTACTTTTTAATAAATTTTGTTTTTCGTTGTAAGCTAAGGTGGTTATTTTACAGCAAAATGAGTGAAATTAATTTTTTTATTGTAAATAAAGATAATGATGGCCGAAGGCTAGATAATTATCTTTTCAGCCAATTCAAGAAAGGCATACCAAAATCTAAAATTTATAGTTCAGTACGTAAAGCTAAAATTAAAGTAAATGGCAAAAAAGCTAAGCCTGATCAAAAAGTTAAAGATGGCGATAAGGTTACATACCCTTTGTTAGTGCAAAAATCTAATATAAGCGATTCTCCAAATCTCCAGGAACATTTAAACCTGATAAAAAATTCTATCCTTTACGATTCAAAAAATTTTATCGTGATTAATAAGCCTCCAAACTATGCAGTTCATGGTGGTTCTGGATTAAATTTCGGTATTATTGAGATAGTCAGAAAACTTTACAAATATTCAGAAAACTTTAATCTTGCACATCGGTTAGACAAATCTACCAGTGGCTGTCTGATTATTTCTAAGAAAATGTCTTCTTTAAGAGACATACATAAGCAATTTAGAGAAAGATCTATTAAAAAAATATATCAATGTATCGTATTAGGAGAATGGCCACATGATCTAAAAAAAGTAAAAAATAAGTTAGATACAAAGAAAGTCGACAAGAAAGAGCAGAAAACATTCAGATCAGACAGTGGCAAAGAATCACTAACTACATTTAAGATAGAACAACATTTCGATAAATTTACCCAACTCATTGCTATGCCTCATACAGGCAGAACTCATCAAATTAGATTTCACTGTTATGATTCAGGATATCCAATAATAGGCGATAGAAAATATTCCAATGATATGTCAAAAACTTTATCAAAGAGATTGATGTTGCATGCAAAACAGATTGAGTTTCAGGATAACGGTGAAAAAATCATTATCTCCACTGATGATGATTATGGTTTATCAGATTTTAAAAAGAGTACTTAAAAAGCGTTACATTTATAGTCGTGTTAGCTTTGGAATTGATTTTAATTTCATCGAAGGGAAGGATTTGAAGATTTGATGTTTCCATAAGAGCTTTAGGTTCTGCATCAAAGTATTCATAAGCACCCCAAAACAATAAACCAAGAACAATTACTGCTGTTGCTTCTGTATCACTACTTGGACATCTGCCAAGGCTTTCAACGGGGCCGCTATCTTGATAAACAATTTTTTTCCACCCAATTCCTTCAATGTATTCTTCCTCACAGGAATAAGGAAAAAGAGAAAAAGATAAAAAAGCAATTAATAAAATATATATATTTTTCATTACTTCTTTTTTTTTGTAATAAGCATATAACCACCGCCGAGCAGCACAATTAATGCAATAAGTAATCCTGAATCCATAAGCTGATTCTAAAATAAATCTAATAACAAATTCAATAAACTGGTAGGGATGAACGGACTTGAACCGTTACGCTTTGCAGCATGCGAGTTTGAGTCGCACGTGTCTACCAATTCCACCACATCCCCGTAATTGGTATGATACAACCTATGCCTAAAGACATCTATAAATCTGAATATGATTATGAAGTACCAGAAGAATTAATTGCTAAATTCCCACCTAAAAATAGAGTTGATTCAAAATTACTTTCTTATTCTGGGCAAAACTTCAATATTGATTCCTTTCAAATGATATCTAAGTTTTTTCACAAAGATGATTTAATTGTTTTTAATGAAACTAAAGTGTTTAAAGCTAGACTTCTTTTAACAAAAGATAGTGGTGGTAAGGCTGAAATCTTCATAAATAAAATTTGCAATAAATTTGAAGCATTATGTTTAACTAAGAGTTTAAATTTGAAAAAGAAGAAACAACTACTTAAGGCAGAAAACTTCCCTTTAAAAATAAGTATTCTTAATAATGAAAATGGCTTAACTCATATAAAGTTTGATCAAAATATAACTAAATTATGTGAAAGCATTGGTCATGTTCCTATCCCACCATATTTAAATCGAGCTGATCGTGAAACAGATCGAGAAAGATATCAAACAGTTTTTGCAAATCATAGATTTACAGATTCTGCAGCTGCACCGACAGCATCATTGCATTTTGATGACGAGCTATTTGATTCAGTTAACAAAAATTTCACTACATGCAAGATAAGTCTAGCCGTTGGTTTAGGCACATTTAAACCCCTTTCTGAAGAACCTATAACAGAATCATCAACCCTGCATGATGAAGACTTTTTTATTTCTGATGAATCTGCGAAATTAATAAACAATCAAATAAAAAATGATAAAAGAGTGATAGCAATAGGCACAACAACATTACGTGCACTGGAAGCAGCATGGTGCAATAAGCTTAATGTGATAAAGCCAGGTAAAAACACAACTAATATTTTTATTAAAGAAGGATATAAGTTTAAGGTCGTTAACAGCTTAGTAACCAACTTTCATTTACCTCAATCAAGTCTACTGATGCTTGTTTCAGCATTTAGTGGGAAGAAATTTATACTTTCAGCATACAAATATGCCATTGAAAAGAAATTACGCTTTTTTAGTTATGGTGATGCAATGATAATAGATAGATGACATTTAAAATAAAATCTTCATCAGGTTTTGCTAGAAGAGGGGAGTTAACTACTAAAACCTCTACGATACAGACACCAGTTTTTATGCCTGTTGGAACTTATGGAACTGTAAAAGGGCTCACACCTGCTCAATTACATGATATAGGATTTGAAATAATTCTAGGTAATGCATTTCACCTCAATGAGAGACCAGGCCTAGATGTCATTAAAGAATTTGGAGGTTTGCATAAATTTATGGGCTGGAATAAATCAATCCTTACAGATTCTGGAGGCTTTCAAATATGGAGTCTTAATGAGTTAAGAAAAATATCTGAAGAAGGAGTTGAATTTAAGTCGCCCTTGAATGGTTCAAAAATATTTATGTCACCTGAAGATTCAATTCAAACTCAATTGGCATTAAATTCAGACATTATTATGGCTTTTGACGAATGCACAGATTATCCAAGCACTTATGAAGATGCTGAAGATTCAATGAATCTGACACATAGGTGGGCACAAAGATCAGTTGACTACTTTCATAAAAATAAAAATGGACATCTTTTATTTGGGATTGTCCAAGGTGGCATGCATGAGGCATTAAGAAAGGAATCATTAGAATTTATGAAAAATCTAGATTTAGATGGAATAGCATTAGGTGGGTTAAGTGTTGGAGAGCCAAAAGAGGAGAAAACAAAAATTTTAAAACTTTTAGCACCATTACTGCCTGATGATAAAGCCCATTATGTAATGGGAATAGGAACACCTGAGGAGTTAGTAGAAGGAGTAAGACATGGTATTGATATGTTTGATTGTGTGATGCCAACAAGAAATGCTAGAAATGGTTACCTATATACATCAACAGGTATTCTAAAAATTAGAAATTCAGAGCATAAAAACTCTACGGTACCAATAGATGAAAATTGCGATAATTATACAAATAGAAATTTTTCTAGAGCATATTTACATCATTTAGATAAATGCAATGAAATATTAGCAAGCACCTTGATGAGCATTCATAATTTATCCTATTTTTATACCTTAATGTCTGATATTAGAAAGTCTCTGGAAGAAAATAAATTTGAAGAATTTGTTGATTCCTTTTACGATATGAGAAGTTTAAACAAGCCGAAACTATAGGAGAAATAATGAATGAAGCAGCAGGACCAACTTTTGTCCCTTTTTTAATGTTATTAGTATTCTTTTTATTTATATACTTTGTAACAATTAGACCACAACAAAAAAGACAAAAAGAGCATGAGAGCCTTGTATCTAGCCTTGAAAAAGGAGACGAAGTGATGACTTCCTCTGGACTTGTTGGCAAGATCGAGAATGTAAAAGATAGATATGTAAGCGTTAAATTAGGCGATCAAATTTCTATAAACATGCAGAAAGAATTTATATCTTCAAAACTACCTAAGGGCACAATTAATAGCATTGAATCACAGTGAACAAATATAAAATTTGGCAAATAATCTTAATTTACTCTGTTTTGGTATTCGGAGTAATTTTTGCATTACCAAATTTTTTTCCAACTAAGCCAGCAATTCAGATTGCTTTTGGCGATTCAGCAAGAGTCTTAAATACTAATATTGTTGCGGATATAACAAGAGAACTAGATTCAAAAAATATTCCATTTGTTGAAATTGAACAATCAGATAATTCAGCGAAAGTAATTTTTGATGATGTTGAAAGCCAGCTAGCTGGTAGAAGAATTTTAGCTAATTACTCTGAAGGCGAATTTATAATTGCACTCAATTCAGAACCCTCTACACCAGATTGGCTCAGTTCCATTGGTGGAAAACCAATCAATCTAGGTCTTGATTTGGCTGGTGGTATTCATTTTTTACTAGAAGTTGATACTGATAGATATTCATCAGAAAGACTTTCATCAGAAGGAGCATCATTTGTAGAAGAATTTTCTAAGAGAAATATGAATACTAACTACACAAGCAATGATAATAAAATTGATATTTCCTTTAAGAATTTCGACGAATTGTCTATGGCTAGAGATTATTTAGATCAAAATAATTTCACTACTTCTGGCGCGAAATACAATATTTTGCAAAACAACAATAATCTTGAACTTCAATACACTGATAATTATTTATCTGAAATTGTTGACTACGCAGTAGAGCAAAACCTTGTTGCATTGCGTAATAGGGTAAATGAACTTGGTGTATCGGAGCCAATTGTTCAAAGAGAAGGTAAGGGGCGAATTGTTGTTGAACTACCTGGAGTACAAGATTCTGCTTCTGCTAAAAAAATTATTGGTAAAACTGCCAACCTTGAATTTCGATTAGAAGCGAGACCAACAGATTCATTCCTAAGGAAAGAAAAATTTAATTTCAAAAACTCTTCTGCCAGAACTGTTTTTCTAGAAAAAGTAATTGTTATTTCAGGTGACAATGTAACAAATGCACAAAGCAGCTTTGATGAGAATGGTAGACCTCAAGTAAATATTAATCTTGATATCGATGGCGGCAGATCTATTCAGAGTGCAACAAAGGACAACATAGGCAGAAGGTTAGGAGTAGTCTTAGTAGAAGAAAAGACTAAAACATTTTTTGATGATGACAATAATGTGCGCCAAGAAACATACACAGAAAAAAGCGTTATTAGTAATGCAACAATTCAAGCGGCATTAGGAACATCATTTAGAATTACTGGTTTATCTACAAGCAATGAAGCCAGTGAATTGGCACTATTGCTCAGAGCCGGTGCATTAGCAGCACCAATGAAATTCGTAGAGGAACAAACAATAGGCCCAACACTAGGCCAAGAGAATATAGATAAAGGTTTAAATTCAGTAATTGTTGGATTTATATTGGTTTTTATTTTTATGTTTATCAGATATAGATTGTTTGGTTTATCTGCAAATATTGCTCTTATATCAAACCTTGTACTAGTTACAGCAATAATGTCCTTAGTTGGAGCCACACTTACACTGCCAGGTATAGCAGGAATAGTTCTGACCGTTGGTATGGCTGTTGATGCCAATGTTTTAATCTTTGCCAGAATATCAGAAGAATTAAAAGCTAATGTAGAAACCCAACAAGCTATAAAAAATGGATTTGCAAAAGCTTTTAGTACAATTATTGATGCAAATATTACAACTCTTTTGGTGGCTGTAATTTTATATTCTATTGGAACAGGCCCGATTAAAGGATTTGCGGTAACACTAAGCATTGGAATAATAACCTCTGTATTTACAGCTATTTTTGTAACCAGATCTTTGGTTAATTTTATTTATGGTTACAGACATGTTGAGGAGTTAAAAGTTTAATGAATATACCATTCATCAAATACAACAGAATTGGCATCATGCTTTCAGCGGGTTTGATATTAATTACACTAATTTCATTGCTTGGTAGAGGATTAAACTTAGGCTTAGATTTTACAGGCGGTGTCTCTATTGAGATGAAATATGAACAGAAGGCAGATCTAGCAAAAATTCGTAATAGCATTTCAAAAATAGACAATGCTAATTTTGTTGTTTTAAATTTTGGCAGTGATAACAATGTTTTGATTAAATTTCAAAGCGATGAAGAGCTGAGCATTAATGCTCAAACTGTTATAGATCAACTTACAGAAGACGAATATTTAGGAGAAGTAGTAAAATCTGAAACAATCTTCCCTCAAATTGGAGAAGAATTAAGAGATCAAGGAGGCATAGCTATATTAGTAGCAATGCTAGTTATTCTTGTTTACATAATATTTAGATTCCAAATCAAATTTGGTTATGGAGCAATTGCTGCACTTTTTCATGATGTCTTGATCATTTTAGGTATATTTTCAATCTTTAATTTAACTTTTGATCTATCGGTTTTAGCAGCATTGCTTGCGGTTGTTGGATACTCTCTAAATGACTCAATAGTTGTTTCAGATAGGATTAGAGAGAACTTTTTAGATGAAAACAAAAAGGGAAGCTCCGAAGTACTATTAAACGATTCTTTAAACCAGGTATTCGCTCGTACTATCATTACTTCATTTACAACTTTACTAGTATTGATTGCATTGTTGGTTGCTGGTGGAGAAGCATTAAAGAACTTTAGTTTAGCTTTAGCAGCTGGCGTAATAGTTGGATCTTATTCTTCAATCTTTATTGTTGTAAGAGTCTTGCTCTTAACTGGATTATCTAAAAAGGATATGGAAAAACCTAAGAATGAACCCGAAGAATCTTATTCTTTAGATTGAAATCCTGCTCTTACACACTTAGATAACTCTTTAAAGCATTTTGGTGTAGCAATTATCATATGATCTGATTTATAGGTATCAGGCGTGCCTGTAAAATCTGATATTAAACATCCTGATGACTGAGCTATAAATAACGCAGCTAATCTGTCCCAAGGTTTTAGACCATGTCCCCAGAAACCATCCAATTTTCCAGCTGCACAGTATGCGATATCTAGAGAGGTGCAACCAGACCTTCTTACAGTAACATTGAAATCATTTAATAATTTATAAGTTTCTAATGGGTTATATGTATAGTTTTGATCTTTGTTTGTATGGCCGGTCGAACTTAAAAGGGCATTAGATAGTTGTGTTTTATTGCTTGCACGAATTCTTTTATTATTAAGCAATGCTCCAGTGCCTTCACCAGCACAGAATACATGGTCACGTACAGGATCTATTATTACTGCACAAATTACTTTACCTTCTCTTACACATGCAAGAGAGAGAGCGTAGTGAGGATATTGATATATATAATTTCTAGTGCCATCAATAGGATCTAGAATCCATGTGCATTCTTTATCATCAATTCCATCTGTACCAGTTTCTTCACCAAGGTAGCCAAAATCAGGATAATATTGTTTTAAATTTTCAAATACCTTTTCTTCAACGTACTGATCTAAATTAGTTGTGAAATCATTTTCACCCTTCTTTATGACTTTTAGATTATCAATTCTCTTACTAAATTGTATTATTTCATTTGCACCTTCATATGCAGCATTAAGAGCTCTATTTAGAATTGGGGGTAAAGACATAGACAATATATTATGAGTTTAAACAAACAAGTCAAAATTATTCTTATTGAAACTTCTAATTCAGCCAATATTGGTTCAGCTTTAAGAGCAATGAAAACTATGTCATTTACAAAATTATGTTTAGTTAATCCAAAAGATTATCCATCAGAACAAGTTGAAACCTTGGCAGCAAATGCTAAAGATCTAATTGAAGATATAGAGGTAGTTAAGAGTATAGATGAAGCCTTAGAAGGCTTAAATTTTGTGATAGGAACTTCATCAAGAACACGTAAAGTGCCTTGGCCTAATGAACCATTAGATGAAGTATCACCAAAAATAATAAATGAGTCTAACGAGGGCAAGAATATAGGAATACTCTTTGGGCGCGAAGATAGAGGGTTAACAAACGATGAATTACAAAGGTGTAATTTGCATGTTCATATTCCAGCAAATGAAAGTTACCCTGTTTTAAATATAGCTATGGCAGTTCAAGTTGTTTGTTATCAGCTTTATATAGATTCACATAAAAATGCTATAGCCAATAAAAGTAGTTATTGGGATGTACCTTTAGCAGAAAGTAATCATGTAGAACGACTTATTAATCATTTTGTTGAAGTTGCAGCTGAATTAGAAGTTTTCAATAAAGGCAATCCAAGACAAATAGGTGCAAGAATAAAAAGAATGTTTACTCGAATAGGTCTTGATGAAATGGAAGTTAATTTCTTTCGTGGATTCTTAGGAGCAGTGGAAAAGAAGCTTAAAAATAAATAACTTTAAAATTTAAAAATTGTAACTATAATTACCGAATGTGTCCCCATCGTCTAGAGGCCTAGGACACCGGGTTTTCATCCCGGCAACAGGGGTTCGAATCCCCTTGGGGATGCCATTTTTCTAAATTGGCGTCTTGACACATAAAAGTCATAAAATTCATATAGAATAAAAATTAAGGAGATATTATGAAATATTTTTTAATTTTACTTACTTTATCTTTTAGTGCTTTAAGCCAAGAATCATCAAGAGAGTGGGCACCCGGTGTTTGGGAGTTAACAACTGTAGATGTAGAAGATGGCTATATGAGTGATTATATGGATGGATTAGAGCAGACCTGGATACCAGCTGCTAAAATTCAGAAAGAAATGGGAATAATTACTGATTACAATGTATGGGTCAGCAATAATAACGTAGCTTATCTTGCTCTTTATTACCCAAATCATGCGAGTATGGATCCATGGACTGAAGACCAGCAAACTGAGTTTGCCGAAAAGCTAGAGGCTTATCGAGAAATGAAAGGTTTTGATCCAGAGGACTACGAAAAATTATCAAGTACTTATAAAGATTTACGTGACATAAGAAGTGTTCAACTTACTTATGGTATAAATTTTAACTAAAGATTATAGTGCGGCTTTGCCGCACTTTTTTATGGACATAATTTTAGTACCAATTCTTTATTACACCTTCTTTGGTTTTCTAATTGTTTTCTCATTAATAAATAATATTCAAATTACAAAAAAATTAATTAACCAATCATATATCTTTTATTTATACGCATCAGTAGAACTTATAATAGCTTCTTTAGTGGTTATATATTCCTCATCTCAAGGCAATTATATTCTGTTAACAATTGGCTTATTACTGTTCTTATCATCGGTTTATTCTTTTTGGAAAAGAGAAGAATTATTGGTTCAGGTTGACGAACTAGGAAACCAATATGAATATATTGGCGCTTTCATCTGTTTCTTTCTTGTGGCTCTTATATATTTTTTTGATTCTACCTCATCAGTAACATAATATTCATTGCTGATGTTTCGAAAGATTTTATTAATTTCTGCCATTCTTTTTATAGGTTTTGTTCTATATGTATCTACATATTACAAATCAGGGATTAACACACTTAGACCAAACCCAAATAATGAAACTATTTCATACAAACCTATTACAGAAGACCTTACTAATAAAAGAAATTATTTTACATGGATAGGTCAAGCAACAGTTCTAATGAACATCGATGAAAAAAATATTTTATTTGATCCGATATTCAGTGAAAGAGCATCACCTCTAAAGAATATTGGGCCAAAAAGGAATATTCCCCCAGCCATTACTATTAACAACCTTCCAAAAATTGATCTCATAGTCATTTCACATAACCATTATGATCATTTAGACCTTCAATCGTTAAAAGATATTCAAAATATTAATCCACAAGTAAATATATTTGTGCCAAATGGTGACCTAAGCCTTCTGAAAAGTAATGGTCTAAATAATATTAAGGAATTTGAATGGTGGGAGACTCAAGCTTTGTTTAATTTTTCTATCATTTTTGTTCCTACAAAACATTGGTCAGCTAGAGGACTATTTGATAGAAATAAAAGTTTATGGGGTGGTTGGGTGATTAAGTCTCAGTCTAAAACTATATTACATATTGGTGATACAGCTTATGCAGATTATTTTCAAAATTTTCCGCTCAAACTCGGGCAAATCGATATAACTTTTATGCCCATAGGATCGTATTTTCCAAGAGATATAGAAGCTGAATATCATGTTGATCCATATGAAGCCATACAATTAGCAAGAGAGCTAGATTCAAAATATACCTATGGAATTCACTGGGGAGGTATATTTTTCACACAGGAACCTACTTATGAGCCTCAAGAAATTATAGACAAAGAAATGTTAATAGACCCAACTTTAAATTTTCATACCTCGATACCGGGTATTATTTTTGACATGCCTTAATTGAGAATGATTCTCATTTAGAGTATTATTTGAATCCTTATGCAAATATATAAAAAAATAAGTTTACTATTATGTGCCGTATTATTTATTTCAGGTTGCACACCAACAAATGAAGTGAACATCTATACATCTAGGCATTATGATGTTGACGAAATTTTATACGCAGAATTTACAAAAAAAACTGGTATCAAAGTCAATATTATTTCCGGTTCAGGGGGAGCATTGATGGAAAGGTTGAAATCAGAAGGCTCAAATTCCCCTGGTGATGTATTTTTTACTGTAGACGCAGGTAATTTAGCAAATTTTCAAAAAGGTGGATATTTACAAAGCATACAATCTCAATCTATAAAAAATTTAGTGCCTAAGGAGTTAAGAGGTGAAAATGATGAATGGGTAGCTATAGCAAAGAGAGCTCGAGTTATATTTTATAATCCAGACACCGTTTCCCAAGAAGAGGTCATGAATATCTCTTATGAAGACTTAGCTAGTCCTAATTGGAACAAACGTATAGTTATAAGAAGTTCTTCGAATATGTATAACCAATCACTTGTTTCATCATTAATCTCTAATTTAGGTGAAAAAAATACTGAAGCATGGGCAAAAGCTTTTGTCTCTAACTTGGCAAGAACACCTCAAGGTAATGATAGATCTCAATTAATGGCTGTAGCAAATGGTTTAGCTGATGTTGCTATAGCTAATACTTATTACATTGGCATCATGTTGTCCGGAAAGGGTGGTGCAGAGCAAAAAGAAGCAGCCTCTAAGCTTAAGATTGCCTTTCCCAATCAAGACAATAGAGGAACTCATGTAAATATTAGTGGAGGTGGTGTACTTAAACATTCTCCTAATAGAGAAAATGCAGAAAAATTCTTAGAATTCTTACTTTCAAAGGAAGCGCAACAACACATAGTTAACAACACATTTGAATACTCTGTTCTTGATTCTATTGAACCCCATCCCATAATTGCTGGATTTGGTACATTCAAAATGGACAAGACATCTGTAGCAGATTTTGGTAAATACAATCCTGCAGCGGTAAAACTTATGGATAGGGCTGGCTGGAAATAATTAATTTTATTTTATCAATTTGATAATATTGGTATCTAATTACATAAGTGAAAAAATTATTTAAGTTAAATCCGTGGGAAATATTCGCTGCTCTAATAGCTGCAATTTTTGCTATTCCCATATTGCTTATTTTTATAAGTCTTTTAGCTGGCTTTAATGAAAATTTTATCCATATTTACAACGTAGTTCTTTATGAATATTCAGTAAATTCACTTTATTTAGTACTGGGTGTATCAGTCCTAGTTATCATAATTGGTGTTATTTCTGCATGGTTAGTTACAAACTATGAATTCTTCGGAAAAAAAATCTTTACATGGGCATTGATATTGCCGCTAGCTATACCACCTTACATTTTAGCTTATGTTTTTACAGAGATATTTGAATATTCAGGTCCTGCAAATAGTATTTTAAGATCATTAAATTTAGTTTCTGAAGATTATGTCTTACCTAATATACGATCGCTTACAGGAGCAATACTGGTCTTTAGTTTCACGCTCTACCCATACGTATATTTAATTACTAGAGTTGCTCTCATGAATGTTGTTAAGCCAATGTTAGATGCTTCAAGAATTCTTGGTCTGACAAAAATACAAACCTTTATAAAAGTAATTCTACCAATTATAAGGCCTGCAATTTTAGCAGGTGCTGCATTAGTAGTTATGGAAACACTATCAGATTTTGGAGCGGTTCAACATTTTGCAATACCAACATTTACAACAGGGATATTTAGAACTTGGTTAGGCATGTATGACCTAATAACAGCAATGCAATTAGCATCAATTTTATTGATTGTCGTATGTGTAGTTTTGTATTTTGAAAGATATCAAAGAAGTAAACAAAAATTTGCTGCCGCAGGTGTCAAGTCTGAGCCACTAAGTATTATTAAATTAAATGGATGGAAAAATTTGCTGGCTACACTATTTTGCTTCATACCAGTTTTTATAGGATTTATAATGCCAGTCATTGAATTAATACGTTGGGCTATAGCAATTGATAATAACTTTTCTAATAATTTTATTTCAGCATCTTTTAATACTTTGTTTTTAGCAGTTTTGGCTGCCTTGATTACTTCTGTAATAGGCTTGGTATTAAATTTTAATGCAAGAATAGAAAACAAGAAATCTTCTGAGGAGATCAATAACTTCGTAGCTATGGGATATGCAGTTCCAGGCTTAATTTTAGCAATTGGTATTACACAATTTCTTACCTATATCGACTTCATTCTATTTAATACTGGAATAATTATTACAGGAAGTTTGTTAGGGTTAATATTTGCTTATGTCATAAAATCTTATGCTTTATCGAATAATGTAATACAAAGTAGTTACAAACAATTCTCTATCGATTTAGATGATTCTGCCAAAACTTTAGGGTCTACAAAAAGAAACATTCTATTAAATATTCATGTCCCATTGCTGAAAACAGGCTTAATAACCAGTTTTTTATTAGTAGTTTCAGAAGTTGTGAAGGAATTGCCTGCTACTTTAATATTGAGGCCTTTTAACTTTGATACCTTGGCAGTTAATGTTTATCTGTTAGCATCAGAAGAAAGAATGTATGAGGCTGCATTTCCTGCATTGTTTATAATATTTATAGGATTGATACCCATATATTTTCTTTCTAAAATGATCGATCATTCAAGGATTGTTAATGAATAAAGAATTTTTAAAAATTACCAGGTTACATTATGAGATTGGGAATAAATTAATTCTTAAAGATTTAAATCTATCTGTTTGTGAGGGAGAATTCATCTCTATTATGGGTCCTTCAGGTTCTGGTAAAACATCTTTATTAAGGCTAATAAGTGGCTTGAGCAAACAATCTAAAGGCACTATTGCTATAAATGACAAGATTGTTTCAGATGATAATACTTTTGTAGAACCTGAATACAGGAATTTAGGATTAGTGGTACAAGAGAAAGTATTATTCCCTCATCTAAATGTTAAGAAAAATATTGAATTTGGTATCAGTGGAAATATAAATAATGATGATCCAATGCATATAGTAAACAAATTTCAAATAAATCATCTACTTGAGAACTACCCACATCAATTATCTGGTGGTGAAGCACAAAGAGTTGCGTTAGCTAGAACTTTAGTAACAAAACCTCAAATATTATTATTGGATGAACCGTTTAACGGTCTAGATGAAGAGTTAAAGAAGGAGATTTATCCAGACATACTGTCATATCTAAAAGAATTTAATGTAACTACAATTATGGTGTCTCATAATATTAAAGAAGTCGAGGAACTATCCGATCTATGTTATGAGCTCAAAGATTTAAAACTGAGAGCAATTAAATGAATAAAATATTTTCAAAGATCTTAATTTTTTCAATAATCTTTATCGCCTCTGATGCAGCCACAAAAACTGAACAATATGCTAATAATGATGGAATTGAAATATTTTATGTTGACTACGGACCTACTGACAATGAACCAATCTTATTAGTACAAGGTTTAGGAGGCCAGTTAACTTTTTGGCCTGATGAATTAATTGAACTATTGCAAAACAATGGCTTTAGACCAATTGTATATGACAATAGAGATGTTGGGTTGTCAGATGGATTTGAAGAATATGGAAGACCTAATTTTATTTGGAATTATGTAAAATTTTATACCGGCCTGCCATTAAAATCAGCGTATTCACTTGCTGATATGGCTAGTGATGGAATAGCTGTCTTAGATGACCTAGAACTTGCTCAGTCACACCTATTAGCAATGTCTATGGGAGGAATGATTACTCAAAGGATGGTTGCTGATAATAGAGAAAGATTTAAATCTTATGTCCTTATAGCATCTATGGCTAGAACTCCAGATTTAAAAACTGGACCAAAAGGTGAATTAAAAAGACTTATTGAAGATCGATCATTTCGTGAGCAAACTATTGAAGAAAGACTAGATAGGTCATTAAAAATGTATAAGATTCTTGGTACACCCGGCACAGAAATAGATGAAGAAGAGTTTAAAAAGAATGCTCTTTTGAATATCGAGAGAAGTTCAAATGAATCAGGATTTACAAGACAATTAATAGCTATTCTAGCCGATAAAGATCGCTACAATGAAGTACGTAGTATTACTAACCCTACCTTAGTTATTCATGGACGACTTGATCCTTTAATACCATTTGAGGAAGGTAAAAAAACAGCAGATATGATTCCAAATAGTCAATTTTTACCTGTCGATATCATGTCACATCTCATCGATGAGCCTGTGCTAGATATTATAGAAGAGCCTTTAGTTAAGTTTCTAACTGAGAATAATTAGTTAAGAACTGTATAGGAACCAATTATTCTTAGTTCTTCTGACATGTCTTCTAATATTTCTAGGAGTTCGATAATATTGGAGTCCTCATAATAACCCTCAAAATCAATAAAGAAAGTGTGTAGATAGTCATTATTTCTTGAAGGTCTTGTTTCAATCCTAGTCATATTAATATTAAGATCTGTGAACGGTTGAAGTATTTTCATTAATGAGCCTGGCTTATCAGCAATATTTATCATTACCGATGTTTTATTGATATTAGCTTTATCTTCTAAGCTTTTACCAATCACTAAAAATCTTGTTTTATTGTCTGATCTATCTTGAATTTCAGAATCATGGGTTGTTAAGTTAAATAGTTCAATAGCGTAAGAATTAGCAATACAGTATATAGAATCATCTTCAGCTGCATGCGCTGCAGCTTCAGCTGTGCTAGTTGCAACAATTTTTTCTGCATCTGGAAAATTATCTCTAATCCAATTGTTGCATTGACCAAAAACTTGAGGATGTGAAGTTATCTTCTTTACATTTAATGGATCTAGTTTATTGTTCTTCGAGCAAAAATTATGGCTTACTGAAAAATTAAACTCTTTTATAATTTTTAAATCATAGTCAATTAAACAATTTAAAGATGAGTTAATAACTCCTTGGTAAGAATTTTCAAAAGGTATAACTCCATAATATGAATGGCTCATAGCAACTTTTTCAAATATATCCTCTATTGAGGGCAGAGGGACATACGTATCCTTTTCTGTAAATATATTTCTTGAAGCTAGGTCTGAATTTGTGCCTTCTGGTCCTAAAAAGAAAATTTTCATTTGTGGATTGTAAGGTTTTTTAGACATAAAAAAAACTGAGCAAGCTCAGTTTCTTTTAAATCGAGTACTGTAGGTGTCAAAAGTGAGATTATCTTTTGCATCCTTGAGTAAGATCTCTTTTACTCTTGGTGGTCAAGTTTGCTTTATTGCATGCTAAGCTTTCTTGAACTTTCACCTTTCAGTGCTCTTCCTTGTGTAACGTTTCCTTTCTTTGGTTCTGCAGTTCCTTTCCAGTTCTCGTTACCGCTAGGTAAGATCTAATTTAAAATGTGTTACTTATTAATGCAACACTTTAGTGCAAATAAATACTACTTTTTTTTGCCTATCTTTGAAAGCCTTATAAAATAGGGGTTCTAACATGAAAAAAAATTTAAAAAATTTGAATTATTAAATTCTATTAAAAATAGATTGATCAAAAAACATACAATATGTTTAAAAAATATACAACTTTAAGAAGGTTGTTGATCAGAAATATAAGATATAATACTTGATTATGAAAATTACAATGATTACAGGACCTACTGCTGGAATTGGTAAATCACTTGCATATCAATTAGCAGAGAGAGGAGAAAATTTATTATTAATAGCAAGGAGAGAAGAACGATTAAAAAATATCTCTGAGGAAATCCAGAATAAATACAACGTCAATGTTTTATATTTTGTTGCTGATTTAACAAAACAGGAAGCACCAAAGGATATTTACAATTTTTGTAAAGAACATCAATTAGATATTTCAACATTAGTTTTAAATGCCGGATATCAAATTAATACAAGATTACATGAAGCCTCAATAGAAGATGAAGAAGCATGTTTAAGGGTGCTGGGTTTATCTGTGATTATGCAAACGAAGCTCCATCTTAATGATCTTGTAAAAAGAGGTGGTGGTAAAATTATGGTTGTTTCATCGATTGCAGCATTTGCACCAACTTCTAAAGAATTTGCCGTTCTCTATGGACCAGTCAAGACTTTTATGAATAGGTTTGTAGAAGGCATAAATGGTGCATATAACAAAGACAATATCTATGCTACTTCAGTATGCCCTGGTTTCACTACTACAGAGTTCCATGAAATGAGTGGCACACAGGAGAGAATGGATAAGGTGCCTTCATTTATGAAAATGACAGCAGATGAAGTCGCAAAAGAAGGCATAGCAGGCATGGATAAGAAGAAAGAGATTGTTATAACCGGTGGCCTTAATAGGTTTTTAGTTAACACGCTAAAATTCTTTCCTAGGTCACTAATTACTATCATTGGAAATGCATTAGCAGGTGGTAGGTATAAATAAGCTTTATTTCATAGCAATAATATTATTAACTGGTTGCTCTCAACAAAGCCCAGAAGATGTTGCACAACAATCCTTAATCATAGATACGCATATTGATACACCTTATCGCATTAAAGCAGATTTAGATAAGTCAGGCGAATATGAAAATATTGCTCTTGAAACTAATTATGATTTTGATTACTCAAGATCTATTACTGGAGGTTTAAATGTTCCATTTTTTTCCATCTATTTGCCAGCTCAAACAGAAGAAGAGGGAACAAGTTTTGCATTAGCCAATGAATTAATTGATTTAATGAATTCAATTATTTCTCAAAATAACGATAAATTCTTTTTTGTTGATACTTCAACTTATTTAGGCAATCTGCCAGGACAAAATTTAGTAGGCATTGCATACGGTATGGAAAACGGTGCTGCACTAGAAGGGGACTTATCCAACGTTACATATTTTTACAATAAGGGCATTAGATATATAACTTTAACTCATGCCAAAAGTAATCATATTTCTGATTCGTCTTATGATGCTAATAAACAATGGGGTGGATTAAGTGATTTTGGCAAAACTCTAATACCTGAAATGAATCGGGTTGGAATTATAGTAGACATATCCCATGTCTCTGATCCTGCATTTATGCAAGCTATAGACCTTTCTAATACACCAGTAATTGCCAGTCATTCGTCATTACGACATTTTACTCCTGGATGGGAGAGAAATGTTTCTGATGAAATGCTAATAGCTTTAGCAGATAAAGGTGGTGTTATTCAAATTAATTTTGGTACAGCATTTCTTACAAATATAAATGATAAATCTAAAGGATATAATCCGGATACTTATATTCATGCAGACGTATCAGATGTTGTAGATCATATAGATAGAGTTGTAGAGCTTGTAGGTATAGATTATGTTGGCATTGGTTCAGATTATGATGGGGTAGGTGACACACTACCAAATCAATTAAAAGATGTATCAAGCTATCCTAATCTTATTGCAGAGTTACAAAATCGTGGCTACTCTACAAGGGACATACAAAAAATTCTAGGTGAAAATTTTGCTAGAGTCTGGAGAGAGGTAGAAGAATATGCACGCAACAACTAACCCCATAGAAATATGGCACAAGACCATTCTAGATAATGACCCATCAGAACTCTTCAGTATCCTGGATGATTCATTTCAATTTTATTCACCAGCAGTATTTAAAAGTAAGGAAAAATATATGGGTTACATTTATTTACTTGCTGCAAGTCAATCATTTCTAACAAGCGATTTTAAATACACCAGAGAAATTATAGATAAAGAGCAAGCAGTTTTAGAATTTGAATGCACAATGGGCGGAGTAACTGTTAATGGTATAGATATGTTTAAATGGAATTCAAATAACAAGCTCACAGAAATGAAAGTTATGATAAGAACAGAGAAAGCATTAGAAGCAGTTAAGCAAGAAATGACAAAAAATTTATCTAAGCCAGAACTTTGGCGTTGATTGATTCAATCCTATACATATATAATTACTAATCATGGCAAAAAAATACGTAAACTTTCGAGTAGGTGGTGTTCCAGAAACAAAGGAAGATAACTATACCGTCTGGACAAATGACTTACTTAGCAAACTTATTGCTAGTAAAACAGTAATTGAACCAGGTAAAGCCACTTTTGGTCACAGACTTCTTGAAAGCGAAGTTGTTTTTGTTGTTGTCTCTGGAAGAGGCATCATGGAAGTAGTTGAGTATGCTAATACATCTGATGGTCATGGACATGATCCTTCTCACGGCATTATGCATAAGGATGAATACGCTCTATCAGCTGGAGATGTAATACTTGCGGAAGAAGGTGATTACGTTAAAGTCTCAAATGAAAGTGATCATGATCAATTAGTTTATCTACGTATCTTTGATAAAGCTGGTTGGCGTGGAAGATCACCAGAGTCAGAAAAAGACCCGCAGTCCTAAGAAAAAATGAAAATTAAAGTATGCGGGATAACCCGAGAGGAAGATATTGTAAAACTACTTGATCTAAGAGTAGATTTTATTGGGTTTAATTTACTTAATGAAAGTAAAAGAAAAGTTGATCTAGACTGGGCACTAGATGTCACTAAAAAATTTAAATTAGATAGTAAATCTGTTTTTTTGGTGGATTGTACAAATTCAGATTTTAAAAGACTGGCTAATACATCATTTAACATGCAGATTTATAATTTCACTAGTATTCCAAAAGTTTCAAACAATCTATTCATACCAGTAAATGCAACATTCTTGAAACAATTAAAAAAACCTCATTCCGAAAGAGCAAAAAAAAATAGATACTTGGTGGACAACATGGAAGGTGCTTTAGGTGGGACCGGACAAAAGTTTGATTGGACTAATCTGCATAAGCTTGATTTATCCCAAGTTATGTTAGCTGGTGGTATCGGACCAGATGATATTGATTTCTTACGGGATTTAAATGTTTGGGGCATTGATGTTAATTCTAAATTTGAAATAGACGTAGGCAACAAAAATCATGAGTTATTAGAAAAGTTAAGGAATAAGAATGAATAAAGGATACTTTGGTGATTATGGTGGGTTGTTTATACCAGAAACTTTATCTCATGCGCTTACTGAACTTGAGAGTCTTTATACAAAAATAAAAAATGATGATGGTTTTAAAGCCCAATTATCAAATATCTATAAAGATTATGTTGGTAGACCATCTCCATTATATTTTGCAGAATCTTTAACAAATTATTATGGTGGCCCACAAATTTGGTTTAAAAGAGAGGATTTAAACCATACAGGAGCACATAAAATAAATAATACAGTTGGTCAGGCATTGTTAGCAAAGATGCTCGGAAAGAAGAGAATTATTGCAGAAACTGGCGCTGGTCAACATGGTGTTGCTACCGCAACTATATGTGCAAAATTAGGTCTTGAATGCATTGTTTACATGGGCGCTAAAGATATTGAAAGACAAGAATTAAATGTCTTTAAAATTGAAACTCTAGGAGCATCAATCATTCCTGTAACTAGTGGAACTGCAACCTTAAAAGACGCTTTAAATGAAGCCATAAGAGATTGGGTAACAAATGTTGAAACTAGTCACTATATAATTGGAAGTGTTACCGGACCTCATCCATATCCAACAATTGTTCGAGATTTTAATGCTATAAGTGGTATAGAACTAAAGGAACAATCGCTAGAACAGTTTAATGCATTGCCAGACCAGATAATTGCATGCGTAGGTGGGGGTTCAAATGCTATGGGAGTATTTTATCCATTTATTGAAGATAAAGCTGTTGAATTAGTTGGTGTAGAAGCTGGTGGTAAAGATAATAGTGATACAGGTGGAGCATCAATTACTGATGGTTCAACTGGTGTGTTACATGGTGCAAAAACAAAAATACTACAATCAAAATCTGGAAGTATCCTTGAAACAAATTCAATATCTGCTGGTTTAGATTATCCTGGTGTTGGACCAGAGCATGCATATTTAGCAGATATAAAAAGAGCTAAATACGTAAAAATATATGATGATGAAGCGCTTG
>CAZNPG010000005.1:0-65097 GCA_964575305.1 uncultured Gammaproteobacteria bacterium
ATTAAGATGTTCATAGCAGGTCCAGAGGTATCCTTGAATGGATCTCCAACTGTATCACCAACTACTGTTGCTGAATGAGTATCTGTCCCTTTGCCACCAAAGTTTCCTTTTTCAACAAACTTCTTAGCGTTATCCCATGCACCACCAGCATTAGCCATCATTAATGCCATTAAGACACAACCTAATAGAGCTCCTGCAAGCATGCCACCAAGATGGACAGGCCCTAAAGCGAATCCAATCACGACTGGTGAGCCTATAGCAATTGCTCCTGGTAGAAGCATTTTGTTCAGGGCTGCCTTGGTTGCGATATCAACACATTTTGCATTATCTGGTTCTGCTTTACCTTCGAGCAATCCTGGTATTTCTCTAAATTGTCTTCTGATTTCTTCGATCATTTCAAACGCTGCATCTCCAACTGCTGTCATTGTGATAGATGAAACTAAGAATGGAATTGTGCCCCCAATGAACATACCCATTAGTACTCTTGGGTCATTAAGAGAAAGTGATTCTAGTCCTGTAGCTATCATGTATGCTGCAATTATTGCCAGAGCTGCTAATGCAGCTGCACCGATAGCAAAGCCTTTTCCTATTGCTGCTGTCGTATTGCCAAGTTCATCTAAAGAGTCTGTAATTTCTCTAACTTCTGGTTTCATGCCGCTCATTTCTGCAATACCTCCAGCGTTATCAGCAACTGGTCCATACGCATCTATAGCCATAGTTATACCCACTGTGGCAAGCATACCTACTGCAGCTATACCTACGCCATACAGCCCTGTAAAGCTAGTAGAAAGACCAATAATACCTGCTATTACAAATAGTGGCAGAACAACGGATTGCATCCCAACACTTAAGCCAGTAATCATTACTGTAGCTGGTCCAGTTTCACCGGACTTGGCAATTTTACCTACTGGAGAATCCTCAGTTTCACCACCTGTGTAGTATTCAGTTATAAGACCAATCATGATTCCACCGACTGCTCCTGTTAGAACTGAATAGAAAACTTCAATTTCAATGTTAGGTGAATAGTAAATACTTAAACCTGCAAAGATTAAGAATATAATCGGTGAAAAGAATGTACCAAATCTTAAAGCTACAGCTGGTGACTTGGATACTTGTGTTCTAACAATAAGAATTCCTAGTAGAGAACAGAACAAGCCTGCTGCTGCTAGCCATAAAGGCAAGAACATTAGATCTGTATTTCCATAAGATGCGGCAATAGCCATTGATGCAATCATTGCGCCACAGTAAGACTCAAATATATCAGAGCCCATGCCAGCTATATCACCAACATTATCACCAACATTGTCTGCAATAACACCTGGATTTCTTGGATCATCTTCAGGGATACCAGCTTCAATTTTTCCTACTAAATCTGCGCCTACATCAGCACTTTTAGTAAAGATGCCACCACCAACTCTTGAGAACAGAGCTACTGCTGATGCACCGACACCAAAACCCTCTAATGATTTTGCTATTTTGTCTGGGTCATCTATAGCGCCACTAAAATATACATATAGGCCACCAAGACCGACTAAGCCCATTGAAGCAACACATAGACCCATTATTGATCCGCCAAAAAATGAAATAGATAGAGCTTGTTCTTGACCAGAATTTTCTGCAGCCGTAGCTGTCCTTACATTTGCTTGGGTAGCCGAATACATACCAATAAAACCAGCAATTGCTGAAGATAAAGCACCAACTGCGATTGCTGTTGCTGTATACCATCCCAATGGAGAAAGACCGCACGCTATCACAAGTGCAATAACTACTGGAGTAAGAATTTTATACTCAGTAATCATGAAGACTTTCGCGCCAAGGTGAATCTGATCGCCTATTTTTACAACTGAACCTTTCCCTGCTGGATACTTCATAATCAATCCATACAGAACAAAAGCACAAACTAATCCAATGATTCCTGTTGCAACTGGTCCCCAAGGAGTCATCGGTCCAATAATAAAATTTTCCATATTTATCTACCCGTTATATATTTGTTCGTCTAATTCATTTTCAGATTTAGCTACTATACATGACACAGCTGCATCTCCGCAAACATTTACAGCTGTTCTAATCATGTCCAAAATCCTATCGACAGCCAGTATTAAGCCTATTGCATCAAGAGGCAAACCTACTGAACCCAAGATCAATGCCAGAGTAACTGTGCCAGCAGATGGAACTGCTGCTGTACCTATAGATGTAATGATGGCAAGCATGACTATCTGAGCATATTGCACAAGACTTAAATCAACACCAACAGTGCTTGCTATAAACATTGTTGCCAAGCCCTGCATAATAGCTGTGCCATCCATGTTAATTGTAGCTCCAACTGGCACAACGAAGGATGAGACATCTTTTTTTACACCCAAGTCATCGCTTACTGTTTTAAGTGTTACAGGTATCGTTGCTGCCGAAGAAGAAGTCGAAAAAGCAAATAATGCTACATTCCTCATCTTTCTAAAGAATATTAGAGGGTTTAAGTTAGCAAAAAGCTTTAAAAGCAATGAGTAGGTTACAGTTAAATGAAACAGCAGCACAAAGATTAATAGGACTACATACTGGACTAAATCACCAAAAATATTTAAACCCTTGGCCATAACGTAACTACCCATCAAACAGAATACACCCACTGGCGCAAAGCTCATTATTAAAAGGACTATTTTTAAGAAGACGGTATTAAATCGTTCAAAGGCTTTTGACAAACCATCTGTTAATTCATCGGTAAGGTTTAATGCTATTCCAAATAGAATGCTTATAAAAACAATCCCTAACATATTGTTTTCAACAAATGCTCCAAACATATTGTTTGGAAAAATTCTGAGTACAGTGTTGTAAAGGCTGGCTTCACCTCCTGCTGGGGTGAAACTTTCTACCTGGCCTTCATAGCCTGAAAGGTTGAATGCCCATCCAAAGATTAATGCTGTGGAAACTGCTATACCAGTAGTGAACAGGTAAAGGCCTACAGTTTTGCTTGCAATCGAACCCAACTTAACCATGTTAGATAAAGATGAAATTCCAGAAACTAGTGAAAAGAAAACCAGTGGAACAACTACCAGCATTAATAGGTTTTTAAATATCTGTCCGCCTAAGTTAAAAACATACTTCTCTACAAAATCAAATAGCATTGAAGAGTTCAGATGGTAATGAAAAATTGCAGCAATCAGCACACCTAGCGCCATGCCAATAAGTACATTTCTAGTTAAGTTTTTAGGTGCTGAAAGAATGCTCATATTTCCATCATATCAAAATCTTCTTTACCCACACCACATTCTGGACAAACCCAATCATCCGGGACATCTTCCCACCTTGTACCAGGCTCTATTCCTTCTTCAGGATTTCCTTTTTCTTCGTCGTAGATCCAGCCACAGACGATACATTCCCATTTTTTATATTCCATTTTTATGTCTTTCTTAACTGAAGTATTATAATCAATCCTCATTAAGATATGACACCGAAACAAGAAACAAATTGGCAACTATATAAATCTCAAGAAGATCTGGTAAATCCTCTTATGGCTAGCTGGGTTGAAGAAAACAACTCATTGATGAAAAGACTCAATGATGAAAAGCAAAAAATTGCTCTTAGAGTAGTCTTTGAAAAAATTTGTTTTACCGATGAGCACGAACTGAATCTCACAAATGCAGAAGGCAATCTCCGAAGAATTTTTCTCACCGGGAGCTCTGATATTGTATTTGCCGAATCTTTTTTTAGTAATGATGTTATTGAGAAATTCAAAAAATTTGGAAGACTTGAAAATGAACCTCTAGGAAAGTTTTTATTCACAGATACCAATATCACGAAACATGAGACATATGTAGCATCCTACCTCATAGGTGACCAGAGCTTCCAAGGACGTAAGTGCATTTATGATTATGCCGGTTCAAAGTTCTCTGTGATAGAAGTATTCTTATTTAATGACTAAATTAAATGCCTATCTTGAACTCATAAGATTTTATAATCCGATTGGTTTCTGGTTGTTGCTTTGGCCTGGATTATGGGGCTTGTTCTTATCGGATAATTTCAATATTTCGAATTTTACAATTGTGATCTTGGGCTCTTTTCTAACCAGATCTTTAGGTTGTGCCATAAATGATCTGAGTGATATGAAATTCGATAAAAACGTTGAAAGGACAAAAGATAGACCGCTTGCGAATAATAGCCTATCCGTTATTGAGGCATTACTGTTTATCATTCTTCTAAGTGCTTGTAGCTTACTTCTTTTATCACTTACCAATATTTTCACTATTAAATTAGTTGGCTTAATAGCAGTGCCAATGATCATTATTTATCCATTAATGAAAAGGTTTATTGCTGTGCCTCAAATATTCTTAGGAGCTACATTTGGTTTATCTTTGCCTATCTCTTATTCAATTGCTGAAGGCACAATTAGCCTCGAAGTATTGTTTTTATATTTTGGTTGTGTGTTTTGGATCATTGCTTATGACACTTATTATGCTTTGTGTGATTTAGATGATGATAGAAAATTAAAACTTAATTCTGCTGCAATATTCTTTGGTGATGACGCTCGAAAAGCAGTAATAGTTTTTTCTTCTCTCTTTGTTTTGAGTATTCTCGTCCTCGCCTATAAAAATATCTCAAGCATTATTGCAGTTGGAGTTTTATTCCTTTTATATCAAATTTATTTTCAGGACCAGCTATCAAAATCAAATAAAAACCTAGAAGCTTTTAAAGCAAACAGCCAAATTGGTTTAGTGGTCGCAGTTTTATTATTTATTGAGAAGCAAAGTGAGTTTTTTAGTTGAAGATAATCTAAATAAATCAAAGAAAACTTTTTCTAAACATCATTCTGGTGATCCCTTCTCATCTTTTAATTTTTTAAATGCTCTGCAAGAAACAAATTGCCTAGATGCAGATTCTGGCTGGATAGCTAAATGTTTGAATCATAAAAATGGTACCGCTATACCTTTTTTTGAAAAGCTGAATAGCCAAGGGGAGTTTGTATTTGATTATGCTTGGGCTAATACCTTTCATCAGTATGGTCAGGCATATTATCCAAAGCTTGTGATGAGTGTTCCTTTTACTCCTGTTGATGGTAAAAGAATTATTGGGCCGAATGATGCATCAAGATCAGAAGCTTTATCAAGCCTTATAAATCATACAGAACAAAGCGAATATTCATCTCTTCATGCCCTTTTTGTTGAAGAGTCACAAAAAGATATCTTTAGAGATCTGAATTTTATAGAAAGATTAGACTGTAATTATAAATGGCAGAATAAGTCTTATCGTTCTTTCGATGACTTCCTTGATCAGCTAACTTCAAGACACAGAAAAAATATGAAAAAGGAAAGAGATTATATAAATAAACTCAATATAGAATTTGAACACATCGAAGATATTAAAGAACAAGATTGGAAGGATTTTTATTTATTTTATTCAATAACTTATGCGGTGCGAGGACAAAGGCCTTATCTTACATCTGCTTTTTTTCAAAGCATTACCGAACTAAATCCAATTTTGGTTTTTGCTCATAAAAATGGCCAAAGAATTGCTGCAGCGCTTTTTTTTCAATATGAAAATAAGCTTTATGGTAGATACTGGGGAACTAGAGAACCAATAAATTACCTTCACTTTGAATGCTGCTATTATCAAGGGATTGAGATGGCAATAAAAATGAATTGCACAGAATTTGATCCAGGAATTCAAGGCCACCATAAACTTAAAAGAGGATTTGAGCCCAATATTAACTCTTCTTTTCACTGGATAGTCGATGAACGTTTTAGAGAAGCAATTAGAAATTATTGCGCAACAGAATCAAAACAAATTATGCAATATTTCGAGCAATCAAAAGAATATTTACCGTTTAAGAATGTCTGAATATAAAAAAACTAACCATCACCTTGCTGTTTGCTCTGCTAATTACCTAAGAATAAAAAAACTATTGGCTGCTTTTTCGAAAAACTCTCTTAAGTTAAGAAATAATGATGAAAAAAAATATTTTAGAGCAGAATTAAACTACTCTGCTGTGTCAAAACATACAGCAGATCTTAGTCTTCATTTTTCTAACTTAGAATCTAAACTTTTACATACATTTTATTTTGATTGCAATATTTACCATGATGTTGAGCTGATAGAGGTGTCAGCTTTTAATGGTTATGCACCTAATAAGTTTCCATTTCAATTTGAAAAATATCCGAAATCATCTGATGAAAAATCCCAGCAAAACAGATTTTTTACTGAAGTTCTTGATATGATTCTCACAGGCGATTTTTATGAGTAAGAAGAACTTAATAGTTTATGTACATGGGTGGAACTCCCATGCTAATGCAAGAAAAGCACAATTGCTTCAAAACGAACTTGATAATCATGAGCTCTTTTCGTGCACGTCATTAACTCTTAAGAATCATCCTAGAGAAGCTATTGAACAATTGAAGGAATTTATAGAATCTAAACAATCTGAATTTGTTGTTCACCTTATTGGTAGTTCTCTGGGAGGCTACTATTCAACCTATGTAGCAGAGGAAATGAATCTCAAAGCTGCAATGATTAACCCTGCGGTCTGGGCATATAAGATTTTTGAGAATGATAGAGGAGAAAACGTTAATCCAAATACGGGCGAAGAATACTTTATAGATCAATTATGGATAGATAGTCTAGAAGACATATTCATTGAAAACCCAACTCCTGAAAGATATCTAGTATTACTTCAAACAGGCGATGAAACCCTCAACTATAAATATGCTGAAAAATATTTTCATGGAGCAAACATAGTTATAGATGAGGGTGGAAATCATAGCTTTGAAAATCTAGAAATTAAAATTCCACAGATTCTTTTACATTTTTCTTAGTTTTTTTTGAATCTAATTGCCAATCCTTTTTAAAAATACTACATTAGAACTGCATTGCATTTGCACCATACTCCATGGTTAAAAAGGAGTCCTTTTAGGATATTAGTTAAAATCGTTCATCTTTATGTACATAAAGACGGAAGTAGACGAAAGTTGAAGGAACGCGACCGTTAATCGGATAACGTAAATCGTTCATCTTCGTATGAAGACGGAAGTAGGTGAAAGCTGAAGGAACGCGACCGTTAAACCCAGTCGAGTTTAACTTCTATAGTGCTGCAATATAAATGCAAATATATTTTTTTATTTTTCTATAGGAGAAAAGATATGAGTGATATGAAAACGTATGAATACGTCTGGTTAGACGGTTTTAAGCCTGAGCCTTCTCTCAGGAGCAAAGTAAAAGCAACAGACCTAAGAGGTACTGATAAAAGTGAGGCAAACGATAGCATGCCACCAAAATGGTCTTTTGATGGGTCCTCTACACAACAAGCAGAGGGTGGTAGTTCAGATTGTCTTTTGATACCAGTTCAAGTATATGAAAACCCTACGAACCCAGATCATTTAGTGATGTGTGAAGTCTTGGCTGCTGATAGTTCTGTTCACCCATCTAACTCTAGAGCTGCTGCAGCTAAAGTAGCTACAGATGAGTGGTGGTTTGGTTTTGAGCAGGAGTACTTTTTTACTAATCCCGATGGCTCTCCGCTTGGATGGGAAGATGGTGAACCAAGACCTCAAGGTGATTACTACTGTGGTGTTGGTGCAGATAACGTAGCAGGACGTGAAATATCAGAAATGCATCTGCAAGCATGTCTTGATGCAGGCATAAATCTCACAGGAACAAATGCAGAAGTAGCTTTAGGCCAATGGGAATATCAATGTTTTGGCAAAGGAATAAAGGCTGGTGATGATCTCTGGATGAGTAGGTACTTATTGTACAAAATAGCTGAAGAATATGGCGTTGGCGTAAACATCCACCCAAAACCAAAAAAGGGCGATTGGAATGGCTCAGGAATGCATGCAAATTTCTCTAATGAAGAAATGAGAACTGCTGGTTCTAAAGAACTTTTCCATGCAATGTGCGATAAATTAGGTGAGGTTCATGAAGAAGGTATCGCATCGTATGGTTCAGACAATGACCAAAGATTAACAGGCTTGCATGAGACTCAAAAGATTACTGAGTTTTCATATGGTGTTAGTGACAGAGGAGCTAGTATCAGGATACCTGTGTATACAGTTGAGCATGACTGGAATGGTTATTTAGAAGATAGAAGGCCAGCATCTAATGCAGATCCTTATAAAATTATTGCCCACATTGTAGGCACATTAACTAAATAGCTTATTTAGCCTCTCACTTAACTAGTGGGAGGCTTTCTTCTTGCCAAGATATAAGACCGTCCTTTAACAGATAAACTTCCTCTATTCCCAGCTTTAAAAGTTCTACTCCAGCACCTCCAGCATCTAAACCATTTTCTGTAATTACTACAACTGCTTTTCCTTTATTTAAGAGATGTTCCTGTTTTCCAAAAGAGTCTTTTTGAACGTTAATTGAGCCGTGAATATGACCAGATTCAAAAGAGTCTTTTTGCCTTATATCGACAAAAATTGCATCATTCTTGTTGATCAGGTCTACAGCTTGGGAAGGAGTTATTCTTTTTCCGCCTTTACTTGTCTCATACATGTACCAAAAAACAAAGGTAATTAACAACGGTACAGATAAGTACCACCTAGAAATTAAAAAATCGAAGAAATCCATATCAAAAAATTGTTTTAAGCTTATACAATATAAAGATTATTTAAAAGAAAAAATGAATTCAAATTATTTAGTTTTAGTTAGGCATGGTCAAAGTGAGTGGAATGAAAAAAACTTGTTCACTGGCTGGCGAGATCCTGGTCTAACACAAAGAGGAATCGAAGAAGCTCATAAGGCTGGAATTTTACTTAGAGATAAGGGTCTGATTTTTGACTTAATGTTCACTTCTGAGCTTCAAAGAGCTCAATTAACCGGTCAAATAATGTTGGATGAAATGGGTTGCTCAAATTTACAAACAACTATAGATCAGAAGTTAAATGAAAGAGCATATGGTGATCTTACTGGTATGAATAAAGATGAGGCAAGAGCAAAATTTGGTGCAGAACAAATTCATATATGGCGTAGATCATATGATACTCCTCCTCCTGGAGGTGAAAGTCTTAAAGATACTTATGATCGAGCTGTCCCATACTTTAAAGAAGCTATTATTCCTGAACTAGAAGTTTCAAAAAATGTTTTAGTAGCAGCTCACGGCAATTCTTTGAGAGCTATAGTGAAATACTTAGAGGATATTTCTGAAAAAGATATTGTGAAGCTTGAAATAGCAACAGGGGATCCAATAATTTACTCGTATTCTGATGGAAGCTACACAAGAATTTAAAATAGGCTCAAAAATCTCAAACTGGTACGCACGTAATGGTAGGCAAAATCTTCCATGGAGAGAGAATGTAACTCCCTATAGAGTTTGGATTTCTGAAATCATGCTACAGCAAACACAAGTGAATGCAGCTATAAATTACTTCGATAGATTTATGGCTAAATATCCTGATCTAGAAGCAATAAAAGATGCATCTGAAGACGATATCTATTCTTTATGGAGTGGCCTTGGGTACTATCGAAGAGCAAGTTACATATATAGAACCAAAGAAATTATTCATAAAGAATTTTCAGGGAAAATGCCGGAACGTTATGAGGACATTATATCTCTTCCAGGTATCGGAAAATCGACAGCTGGCGCTATTTTATCAATTGCTTTTAATAGGCCCTATCCAATTTTAGATGCAAATGTAAAAAAAGTTATTAGCAGAATATTCTATAAAAACTCTTTTGATGAAAAGTCTTTCTGGAAACTATCTGAACAGATTCTAGATAAAAAAAATCTATTTATGTACCAACAAGGGGTAATGGATCTTGGGTCACAGCTTTGTTTGCCTAAAAATCCAAAATGTATTGCTTGCCCTGTTAATAAAAATTGCTTATCGAACATCAAAGGGAAATATCCTGTGCTTACAAAAAAGAAAATAAAGAGAAAAAAAGAATATCTACAATTTAGTGTGATTAAGAAAAATAAAAAATATTTTTTAACGAAGAATAATGCTTTAGGTTATTGGAAAAACTTATGGATGCCTCCAGTTACAAAAAATAATTTTACTGATGTTGATGTTACACATAATCTCTCTCATCGAGAGCTGAATATTTCTTTTGTTGAAATACCTGATTACAACCAAAAAATAGAGGGTAAATGGTTTTCTACACATGAAATCAAAAATATTGCTATACCCAAGCCAATTTTTGATAAATTAATAATTAATGAATAAAGTTTTTTGCCAAAAATATAAAAAAGAGCTGGATGCTATGCTTCATCCACCTATGCCTGGGCCAAAAGGTGACGAAATAAAGCAAAACTTTTCTCAAAAAGCATGGGATGAATGGATCTCACTTCAAACTATGCTTATAAATGAAAAACATCTAGACCTATCTGTTAAAGACAATAGAAAATGGCTTAATGAGCAAATGAATCTATTTTTGAGTAATGCAGAGTATGAAAAGCCCTCTGGATTTATCCCTCAATCATAACTATTCTTCTGTATTTTCTAACCTAATACTTGAAGAAGAGATATCCTCTCTGAATATATTCTCACCAAAACCTTTAAATAAGCTTTTAATTGAATCTGGAATATTCACATCCTTTAATTCAAGAAATTTATTTTGATATTTCCTACCAAATACTAAGAAACCTATACTGTTTTGATTGAATATATCAAACTCCGCCAGCATATCGCTTCTACTTGCATAGAATCTTTCATCAAAGATTCTTACCAAAGTATCGGCGCCAATTATAAAAGTGCTGTTTGGAAATAATCTTGCTTTGTCTGAAAATTTTCCAGCTTTGGTTAGCACCCAGTTTTGTGAACTCTTAAATTGTGCAATGGTTTTATCTATTTGGTGATAGCTCAATGGAGGCTTATCAACATTTTGAATGCATATCTCAAAGAATGTTTTTTCACCTGTTTCTTGCTCTGCTAATTTACTCATTGCTTCATGGCCATCATGTAATGGATTAAAGGCACCAGGAAAAATTAATTTTGGCTGATCATCAGATGAAGGCACATATTCAATTTGTTCTGACATTAAGTTTGCCCATGCCTTATCTGCATTAATGTTTATGTACTCAGGAAGTTCATTAATTACTGGGTACTCAAATTTGAATTCACAGCATTCAGATATCAGAGCAATTACAAATTTAGTGACTAGTTCTTCTTCTTGCTCTCTTGTTCTTTTGCCCTTTTCCAATACACATGATATCGACTTTGAGAAATCTCTTGTTTGTACTGCAATATGAAATCTATGGTCGCCTTTTTTCTTATAATTCGTACTTAATGTTGCCGTAATAGCGACTCCAAATAAATTCTTGATATTTGATGTTTGATCAATTTTTTTCGCAGCACTATATGCTCTTGCAGCCATCCTTGTTGTGGTATCGAGCGAACAATAAGAATCAGGTTTCTTCATCAGATAAAAATCCAATGATTCTTTAGCATATGGGATATATGCTTCTAAAATAGAGTTACTTGCTCCAGGCACTTTTAATAAAGTTCCAATAGCGTTGCTGCCACCGCCACTTGAAACAATTACAAACTTGAAATCAGACTTATGTATTTCTGATATTGCTTTTTTTGTGACTTCTGAAAGATCCATGATTCTCAAATGACCATAATATATTAAAATCCCTTTATGAAAAAAATTTATTTAATGCTCCCTCTTTTTTTAATGGGCTGTAATGTCTCAGATTTTGACTATCCAGAATCAGAGAAAAAATCCTTATCGTATATTGCACATGATGAAATTATTCAAGATCCATACTTGTACATGGAAGAATGTCAAAACACTGAAGTAATAGAGTGGTCTGAAGCACAAAATAACTTCACCAACGAATACATTAGTGGGCCAAAATTTGAAAATTTGCACCAACAAATTTCAGAAGCATATTCATCGGAATATTATTCCATGGAATACTTTGCTGATGAGAGTAATTACTATTATTACAATTCTGGTAAAAGCCAGCATAATCAATATGTTAGAAAGAATGATAATAGGGTAATTTTAGATCCTGATTCGTGGTCAGATGACCAAACTTTAAATCTAGCAAGCGTATCTTTAAGTCCAGATGAAAAATATTTAGCCTATAGCGTTTCAGATGGGGGTGTTGATTGGCGAACAATCTACCTAATTGATCTTGAGACAATGCAGAAGCTTGATTTTGAGGTTTCAGAAGTTAAGTTCTCTTCAATCGATTGGGATAAAGATTCTAAAGGATTTTACTACAACAAATATCCAAAACCAGATGAAAAAAATAGACTCTGTGAACCAAGCTTAAATGCTGCTATTTACTATTTTGATATTGAGTCAGGGGAAAAAACTCTTTTCTATGGCGAGAGCAATCCTGAAGAGAATTATACCCTCAGCTTTGTTGGTGAGAATAATTTACCACTAATAAGAGTAATTAATGGTTCGGAAGAAGAGAATCACTACATTATTAAGCAGGATAATTCTTGGTCACTGGTCACACCTAAAAATGTGGCAAGTTTTAGTTATCAAGGAGATGATGATGAAGGCCTGTTCTTTATAACTAACTATGAAGCACCCAATTATCGATTAGTAAAAATGCTTTTTAGCGGCGAAATGATCGATATTATTCCCGAATCACAATTCGCATTAAAAAACGTAAGTATTCAAGAAGATTTTATTATTGCAGATTCTATCAATGCCAATATGAATTCATTAATTAAGTTTTATTCCTTAGAAGGTGGAGATTTGGATCACATCATTCCTAATGAGATACAGGGCACCCTAAGTTCCTTTAGTATGCAGAATGAAAAACTTCGGTTTTCTGTATCGGGTTTTACAACACCAACTAGATACGTTGACTTGAACCTAGAAACTCAAGAATTCAATATAGTCTGGGAAGATAAGGTTTCAAACTTTAACCCTAATGATTATCAGGAAACTTTTGCTTACTACGATAGTAAGGATGGAACAAAGATACCACTGACATATTTTCATAGAAAAGATACTAGTATCAATGCCAATACTCCAGTTTTCCTCTATGGATATGGTGGTTATAACATCTCAATAAGACCTTCTTTTAGTCGAAAATATGTTGGTTGGCTTGAGTTAGGTGGAGTAATAGCTATAGCAAACTTAAGAGGAGGCGGAGAGCTGGGTAAAAATTGGCATGATGCCGGCCGCTTAACAAAAAAACAAAATGTTTTTGATGATTTTATATACGCTTCAAAATTCTTGGAACAAAATGGAGTTGGCAATAGAAAATCAACAGTAATTAGTGGCAGATCTAATGGCGGCTTACTTGTAGGAACATCATTAGTACAAAATCCAAATTATTTTGGCGCAACTCTACCAGCAGTTGGTGTATTGGATATGCTCAGATTTACAGAATTTACCGAAGGCTGGGGTTGGCGTGGTGATTATGGCAGCCCGTTATTAAACAAAGCTGATTTCGATTTTAATATTGAGATTTCACCCTACCATCAGCTTAAAGAAGGAGAATGTTATTCACCCACCCTTGTAACAACTGCTAGGAGAGATGATAGAGTTGTGCCATCACACTCTTATAAATTCGTAGCAAGGATACAAGAATTTCAAGGTTGTAATAATCCAGTAATGCTATTGGATACTGTTCGAGCTGGTCATGGATCTGGTGGTGGTGCAGCTATGCCTAAATGGAAAAGAATAGAGTTGTTTTCTTCTGAGCAAGCCTTTGCTTTGAAGCATGTTAGCAGTTAATATATTTGATCTTGTGCCCAGATAGCTCAGTTGGTAGAGCAAAGGACTGAAAATCCTTGTGTCGGTAGTTCGATTCTACCTCTGGGCACCAATTTTAATTATGCAAGCAATTAAAGTTTTCTTCGCCACCTACCTTTCAAAGGTAACTGTTTTCTTTCTTAACATTTATATGAAAAGTCAGGCCAAAAAATCAAAGGAATAATTATGAATTATAAAAATACTCGATATTTGCTAAATAAAAGACCAATAGGCATGCCTGAAGATGATTGTTGGGCTATTGATGAAGAAGTAATTACAACCTTAGAAAATAATGAGATTCTTATAAAAGTAGACTACTTATCAATTGACCCTTATATGCGCGGAAGGATGAATGATGGAATGTCCTATGCTGCACCTGTAAAGTTGGGTGAAGTCATGGTTGGTGAAAGTGTTGGCAAAGTTGTTGAGTCTAAGTCCAATAAATATAAAGTCGGTGATCTAGTTACTGTTCATAAGGGCTGGCAAACTCATATTAAGGCTAAAGATTCTGAAGCAACAATCTTAAAAGTGCCTGATAGTGACCTTCCCAGCAGTGTCTTTCTTGGAACGCTAGGCATGCCTGGCAGGACAGCTTTTTATGGCCTAAATAGGGTTGGCATGCCCAAAGCAGGTGAGACATTAGTAGTCTCTGCAGCATCAGGAGCGGTTGGAAGTGTTGTAGGCCAGCTTGGTAAGTTAGCAGGTTGCCACGTAGTTGGTGTTGCTGGTGGGCCTGAAAAATCAGAATATGTTAGGAATTCTCTAAAATTTGACCATTGCATTGATTACAAAAATGATAATGTCTTAGAACTGCTGAAAGAGTATTGTCCAAATGGCATTGATATTTATTTTGAAAATGTTGGTGGCGAGCTTACAAAAAATGTTGCACAACTTCTTAACAAAGGCGCACGTGTACCAGTATGTGGCTTTATCTCAAAATATAATTCCAAAGATATAAGGTCTGAAGAAACTCCTTTTCATGTCTTGGGAGCTTTAAAACCAAAACCTAAGCATAGATTTTTTGTCGTGACCGAGTGGATGAATGAATTTGAAAAAACGACATCAGTTCTTCATGAGCATGTAAGAAATGGAGATATTAAATACAGAGAAACCGTTACCGATGGATTCCAAAATGCTCCACAAGCATTAAGAGATGTTCTAAGTGGCAAGAACTTTGGCAAACAAATAATAAAAATCTAATTTATAAGTTCAAAAGACTAAATATCCCTATATTTAGCGGGCTATATTGTTTTAAAACGCTATTTTTTTTGACAACTTGTTTACAATGTATATATAAATACTAATATTTACGAAATGTTTACAAAAAAGAGTTTTTTACTATTTTTACTAGCTTTTAGCTTTTCTTCTTTATTGAGCTTAGAGCATCTTAATCATATTGATAGCCATGGTTCAATTGAAACTCATGAACTTGATTGTGAGTATAGTGAAAATTCAAAAGCTCCTAAGTTAAATGTAAACGTATTCACCGTTTCTTTTTTTCCTATAGAGATTTTTTACCTTATTAATCTGAATATTCATAACCCTCTATTAGAAAAGAATTTTAAGAGTAGGGCGCCCCCTCAAAGATAAACGTTCTACCCAACCAAAATTTTAATTTTACAAGGAGGTTTATATGAAAAATTATTATTTAGCACTTATGGTGAGTGCACTACTAACACTAAATATTTATGCTGATGATGTTGAAGAAGTTGTCGTGACTTCAGCCCTTACATCTCAGAGTGCTAGTGATCTAAAAGATCCACTACATGTAGTAGATGGAGATGATGTTGCAACAGGAGGAATTCAATCTCTTGGTGAAACTGTTGATGAGCTTTTAGGTGTACATGCAGCAGATTTTGGAGCAGCAGTTGGTCAACCTGTTGTAAGAGGTATGTCAGGATCTAGAGTTCGAGTTCTAGAAAATGGCGTTGTTGTTAGAGACGTAGCAGCACTTGGCCCAGACCATATTAATGACGTTAATTTATTGAATACTCAACAAATTGAAGTTGTAAAAGGTCCGTCATCTTTGCTTTATGCAAATGGTGGTGCAGGTGGTGTTATTAACGTTGTTGATAATAGCATTGCAACAACAGATTTTACTAAGCGTACTATAAGCGTTGGAGCAGAGACTCAATCAGTTAATAACGGCGAAGCAAAAAACTTTAGTTATGAAAACAATGTTTCAGGATTTAATGTAACTTTTGCAGCATCAGATTCATTATTTGAAAATTATGAATTGCCTGGTGGCGCTCTATATCCAGAAGAACATCATGATGAAGATCATTCTGATAGCGAAGGTGATGAAGAGCATGATGAAGCAAGTCTTAAATTCTTAGAAAATTCTGATGTTGAAAATACTTATACAAAGTTTGGTGTATCTAGGACAGGTGATTGGGGTTATGTAGGTTTCTCATACTCTGATAATGAAGGAGTAATGGGTGTACCTTTTCATGTGGAAGCACATGGAGAGCATGATGATGATCACGCTGAAAGCGAGGATGAACATGATGAACACGAAGGTGAAAGAATTTTTTCTCAAATAGACTCAAATAAGTTTGATATAAAAGGTTCTTTTAATACTAACGGCTATTCTCTTGTAAATAAGGTTGATTTTTCTTTTAGAGATAGCAGTTACTCTCATCTTGAGGGTCATGCTGAAGAAGAAGGCCATGATGAAGATCATTCTGAAAGTGAGGAAGATGGACATGGTCATGAAGAACCTACACTTTTTGAAACTGATGCAACTGAGTTTGGTTTAATTTTTGATGTTGGATCTGACGATGTAACAAGAAAAGTTGTTGTTAATATTGCGGAGCAAGATTCTTCAATTATTGGTGAAGAAGCATTCATGCAACCTGTTTCAACTGAAGAAACAACAATGGGTTATTTCGTTGCAAGAGATTTTGGTTCTTATAGGCTTGACTATGGTTTTAGGTACGATGATATTTCTAGATCTGGTTCTGTTGCTCATCATGATGAGGATCACGCTGAAGATGAAGAAGGTGAGCTAGAGTATTACAATCAAAATTTAAATACTTTGAGCTATGCCCTTAATTTTGATCAGGACTTTTCTGAAAATCTTAGCGTTAATTTAGGATTATCAAGCTTTGAAAGAGCACCAGATGTGGTTGAGCTATTTATGAATGGCCCACACTTAGCAACTGGAAGGTTTGAAATGGGAAATCCTAATTTAGATACTGAAACATCAAATAATGTAGATATTACTTTCAATTATCAGAAAGATAATATGTACGCTACCTTTGCTTACTATCAGAATAGTGTGTCTAACTACATTTATTTGAAAGATGAAGAGCATGATGAAGATCATCATGATAGCGAAGGTGAAGAAGAGCATGGAGGTTTAATGCATGCTGAATTTGTTCAAGAGGATGCATCTCTAGAAGGTTACGAATTTGAAGTTGGTTCAACTCATCAACTTGCAAACGGAACTTTAGATCTTTCCTTTGGGAGAGATGTGGTTGAAGGCACACTTGATGCTGGAGGATTTATCCCAAGAATGGCACCTTCTAGAAACTTTTACTCAGCTTCATATTCAGAAAGCGACTATACTTTTTCTGCAGTCCTAAAAGATGTTGCAGATCATGACAATGTTGCTGAAGAAAATGAAACGATGACTGAAGGTTACAAAATGTTGAACTTAAAACTTGTTAAAGACTATCAAATTGGCAAAGCAAATCTTAGAGTTGCTGCTTTTGCTAATAATGCACTTGATCAAGTAGCAAGAAACTCAACATCTTTTGTTAAAGATGCTGTACCACTTCCAGGCAGGAATGTTGGTTTAAGCATTAGATTAACTTACTAATCTTTCTTTATGACAGGGAATGGGTAAAACCATTTCCTGTCTACTTTATATTTTCCAACCAATCTTTAATTATCTCATTGGTTTCAGCAGGCTTCTCTCTTGCCATCCAATGACCCGACTGAACTTCTTTTTCTGTTAGATCTGTACAAACCATTTTATTATGGGTATTAAAATTGCTTGTCAGGACACTATCGTAGGTTGCCTGTATGAATAATACTGGACAATCTATTGTTGTAAATTGTTTTAATTCTTTAGCATACTGATCATTTAACTCTCCATTTACATACCAAGAGTTGGGACCAAAAAAACCATTTTTTTTGAGAAAATTTCCGTAAATCTGTGCCTCTGCTTCTGAGATTAAATCACTATCAACTGGAACATCAGGAATAGAATTTAAACCATTAAAGTTTGCATGCTTAAACCACCCATTATTATTTCTTATAGATGCTGTCATTGATTTAGCCCCAATTCCAGCATTGAAACAACCTTTAAATTCTTCAGATGGTTTGGTGAAATTTAATTTGATCATCTTATAAGGGTCTTCTTCCATTTGTGAGCAAGCTGAGGCAAAATTTTCATAGTAGTAATACATATAGTCCCACTGCCCATATGGGTATTCTTTTTCTGGATAAAGTTCTCTGTCAATATGGCTTAAATAACTATCAGGATGTCCTCCCCACCCAAATGGAACACATAAGCTTCCAAGCCCTTTAACAATATTTTGGTGGTGAAGACCTAAATTCCATACTACCAAAGAGCCCCAATCATGGCCTATCCAAATTGCTTTATTTTGCTTAAGGCTTTTATGTAATTCGACCATATCTTTAACAATTTCTTTTTGACAGTAGTCAGAATGGTTTTTATGAATTGTCGATCTGCCGTACCCTCTCATATCTGGTGCAATAACACGATATCCTTGCTCTGAGAGGTACTCTATTTGTTTTATCCATCCAAGAGATAGATCAGGCCAACCATGTATTAGGTAAATTAATTCTCCGTCTTCTGGGCCTGCAGCAAGATAAAAAGTCTGATGTCTTTTTGACTTAAAAACGTGTTCTGAAATTTTCATCTTTAAGGTTTAGATGTGTTAATTTCTTGGTGGAAGCTCATCTAGTCTGGCTATGAAGTTTGTAACGGAGTATTCTCGCCTAATGTTTGAGGCAGCCTGATAATCTTCATCTGCCCACCAAGCCTCCACGTGCTCTTGGGAAGGAAATTCCATTACTACAAGCCTGCCTTTTGGAGGATTATCACCTTCTAGACAATGAACATCATCGCTAAATGTTAAGAGTTTTCCATCGTGCTTAGCAAGAGCTTTAATTAAGCCCCTTTCATAATCTCTGAACTTGTCTTTATCAGTTATTACTTCAAGATTTGCAACAACATATGCTTTTCTGACCATATTTACTCCCTAATAAATTATCTTACATGATAATATTTTTATATGAAGATAGATTTTTATTTTTCCTACAGAAGCCCATATTCTTACTTAATATTACCAAGGGTTTTAGATCTTAAGAATAATTATAAAATTGATATTGATTTTAAACTTGTATATCCATTAGCTATTAGAGAACCTGAATTTTTTAAAGGCAAAAACTTCTTAACTTACTTCTTTTATAAAATCCGTGATATGCGCTCAGTAGCAAAAAAACTCGATATGCCTTTTTTCACACCAAAACCTGATCCAATAAAACAGAGCTATCTCACAGGCAAAATTTCAGATGATCAGCCATATATTTTTGATTTGTGTCATATTGGCCAACAAGCTGCTCAGGAAGGGTTGGGTATTGAAGTGGCATATGAATTATCAAGTTTAATTTTTGGTACTAAGGGCGGTTGGAATGAAGAAAGTACTCTAGATAAAGCTTTTGCAAAAGTCGGTCTTAATTATTCTTATCTAAAAAGTAAAACAAAAATAAATGAGGTTCAGCTAATTGAGCAGATTAAAAAGAATCAAGAAGATCAAATGATTGCTGGTCATCATGGGGTGCCTTTACTTGTTTACAAAAATCAGACCTTTTTTGGCCAAGATAATTTTGATGCCTGCAAAGAACTTCTTATTAAAGACGGCTTGTCTAGAGCATGAACCAAGAAACCTATCAAAATGGTTTAAAGCACCTCTTACAAATTGAACCTAATTTTAAAAAATTTAATCCTGCTAAAAAGATTAATTTCTTTTTAAGACCTGAAGGTTTTGAAGGAATAGCATCGCTGGTTATTGAGCAACAAATATCAGTACAAGCCGCTGAAAGCATAAAAAGAAGAGTATTTGATCTAATGCAAAACATTAGCTCTAAAGAATTTTTAAAACTTAATGAAATTGATCTTAGACAGGCAGGGCTTAGTAGGCCAAAAATTTCATATTTGCATGGTATTGCTTGTCTAGAATCAGATGGACTTCTGAACTTTGAAAAGATTAAGCAGCTTGATGATATCTCTGCAAGAAAAGAGCTTTGTAAAATTAGAGGTATTGGGGAATGGACTGCAGATTGCTACCTTATGGCATCACTTGGTAGAGCTGATATATGGCCTGTTGGCGATATAGGTCTGCAAGAGAGTGTTAGAAAATTAAAAAACCTGAAAGAGCGCCCTAACGTTGAGGATATGACTTCTTTAGCAAGAGAGTGGCGTCCTTTCAGGTCAATTGCCGCGAATCTGTTATGGGCAGATTACGACGAATATAACTAGTCCTTGTTTCTATTCCTATTTCTTTGTTTTCTCATCTCCCGTTTTTCTCTTTCAAGCATATCTCTTTCCCTACGCGGGTCTCTAAACTTTCTATCCATCATTTTGACTCTGCTTCTCATTTTAGATTTCATCATTCTTAACCTTCTGTCATGTCTTTGATTAATTTGCTCCTGAGATGGCAGATTAGTTTCCATAACTCGATTTCTCATACTTGTGAGTCTGTCTAAAGCATTGCCTTTGTACTTTCCAGAGTTTATTAGCAGATCTAAATCAGCTATTCTGCTTTCTCTCTTTGCTTTAAGCTCAGTAAGAGATGGGGGTCCTTTCAGTTCAGCTAAATCCATTTTAAGCTTTGCCATCCACATCTGATCTTGCATATCAGTAGGCATTCTTTTGTGATCATCGGCTATCATGAGGCCCGAAATAACAAAAAATAGTAAAAATAATATTTTCTTCATAATTAGCTCCTATTAATTTGATTGGTAAAAAATAAATTAGTTCAAATATTTAACAACATTTGTAAAAATTTTTATACAACGCTCGAGTGTCGCTATATCTGGAAATGTTGGGGCAAGCCTAATGTTGTTATTAGTGGGGTCTTTTTGATATGGGAAGCATGCTCCTAATGGCAATAACTTCAGGCCTAACTTGCTGCATGAATCTATGATTTCATCCGCATTATTTCTTGTTGAATTAAAAGAGAAAAAATATCCTCCTGTTGGCTTAACATAAGTACATAGCTCATTATCTTGCAAAGGTTTTAAGCAAGAATCTACTAAATCAAACTTCGGTTTTATAACATTCTTAAGTCCATCCATCTGGTTCTCTAGCGAAATAGCCTCAAAGTATTTCATATGCAAGCCTTGATTCATTTTGTTAGGCCCTGGGGTAATGGCATTTCTAAAATCTATAAATGTATCCAAATTGCTCTTTGAACTAGAAAAAAAAGAAATTCCAGCTCCAGCTAAAGTTATTTTTGATGTTGATCCAACTTGAAAATAGTTATTCTCCATATCGTGATCCTTAGCTATTTGATCTATAGGAGTTTGTTCTATAGTTTCGTATAAATCATGACAAGCGTATGCATTGTCCCAAAAGAAAGAAAAATTATTTTTATAGGGTTGGGCAAGCTTAAATAGAGCTTTAACGTTTTCGTCAGAATATGTATGTCCAGTTGGATTAGAGTGTCTTGGCACACAAACAATACCATGTATATTGTCTTCAGATTTAAGCAGGTGTTCAATTGCATCAAGGTCGGGGCCATCATCTTGGAAAGGAACTGTTATCATTTGTATGCCAAAGTTTTCTAATAACTTGAAATGTCTATCGTAGCCAGGCACAGGGCAAATTATTTTACTCTCCTTTGATAACTTTGAGTTTTTAAAGCCCAGAAAGAATGAACAACTAATTATTTGATGCATTAAAGTTAATGATGAATTGTCTAATGCGTGAGTTTCATCATAATTTGAATTTAATATCAAAGCCCCAAGCTTTCTTGCAGATGGCAAGCCCTCAGGATTTCCATAATTTCTTAAATCAATACCATCTAATTCAAAAGGTTGCTCTATTTTGGCAAGAATATTTTGCACAATGTCTAATTGTTCTGGCGCTGGCTTTCCTCTTGTTAAATCGTATGTGCTATTAGCATCGAACCAAGGGAGTTCTTGCTTAATATGTTCTAAAATATTCATCTATGGAGTTAGTAGTAGTAATTTTAACAATTTTTTTAGTTATTTCTTTAGCAGGTGTTATTTTTTTGCTTACTAAGAATAAAAAAGAGCTTGATCCCAATTCATTATCTAGTGAACTTGAGCAAAAATTATCAAGCTCGATAGATAATATCTTTAAAAAACGAGAGGATGAATTTAAAAAAACATCCAAAGAAAATATTGAGAATATTATTGATCCATTTAAGAAAAGAATTAAAGAATTTGAAGATGAAGTCAGGAAAAATACCACACAACAGCATGAATTTCACACCAAGACAAAAGTCACAATAGATAACTTAATTGAGCAAACCAATCAAATAACCTCAGATGCCAACAAGCTGACAAAAGCACTTTCAGGTGATAGCAAAACACAAGGAGACTATGGCGAATTAAAATTAAAAATGCTTCTTGAGAATTCAGGTCTTGAGGAAAATACTCACTATAGATTACAAAAAAGCTTCACTGTCAAAGCAGATGAAGATATCTCGAGAGAAATACCTGATGCTGTAATTTATTTACCTCATAACAGGAATTTAATTATTGACTCAAAGTTTTCTTTCAATGCCTATAACGATTATTGCAATACTGAATCAAAAGATGAAAAACAAAAATTTGGAAAAGTTCTAACCAAGAATATTCGTGAGAGAATTAATGATTTAAGTGAAACGAGATATAGCCAAATAGAAGAGCTTAATACCCCTGATATAATTTTTATGTTCTTGGGTATAGATGATTCACTGAGTGTTGCGCTAAAACATGATCCTGAGCTTGTCTCATATGCAGATAAAAAAAGAATTGCATTGGTGAGCCCATCAATACTTCATATTTCAATTAAAATGGTCGAAAATCTTTGGCGATTAGATGGCCAAAGAGAGAGTGTGATCAAAGTGTATGAAGAAGCACAAAAATTAGTTGCTAAGCTGCATGGATTCACAGATGTGATGGATAGTCTTGGTAATTCTATAGCTCAAAGTCAGAAAAAATACGATGATGCACGGAATAAGCTGATAGATGGCAAAGGGTCTATGTCGTCAAGAATAGAAGGTCTAGTGGCACTAGGGTCAAAAGAATCCAATAAGCTTAAAGATGATAGTTGAATTTCTAATATTTGGTCTGGTTGGGATTGTTACAGGCACCATGGCCGGTCTTTTTGGTGTTGGTGGTGGTTTAATTATCGTACCTGTAATGCATTTTATTTTGACATCCAATGGTTTAGCAGAATCTCTTGCTATACCCTTGTCTATTGGAACAGCATTAGCATGTATTATTGTTACATCATCTTCAGCAGCTTATTCTCATTACAAAAAAGATTCACTTTCAATCAAGAGATTCTCTCAGCTTACAGTTGGGATTCTTATTGGTGCTGGTTTTGGATCGAGCTTTGTTATAAGTGTTGACTCTGAGATATTAAAAACCATGCTGGCAATATTTGTATCAATAATGGCAGCCCGACTTTTTATTAATATAAAAATGCCTAGAGCAACCAAAGAACCAAATTTCCTTTTCTTTAATATTTCTGGTGGGGTGATAGGTTATTTGTCTTCAATATTTGGCATAGGAGGCGGCATCTTTAGTGTTCCTTTGCTAAAAATAAGTGGAATGGAGATGAAAAAAGCTGTAGGAACTGGTGCTGCTTGTGCTTTTCCAATAGCGGTATTATCTTCAACCTCATATTTGTTATTGGGGCTTAATGTGGGTGGCTTGCCTGACTATACAATTGGCTTTATCTATCTGCCTGGTGTTTTTGGTATAGTTATATTTAGTTTTTTCTTTGCAAAAGTTGGAACTCAGTTAGCACATAAGCTCAATGATAAATTCTTACAGTTCATATTTGCAGCTCATCTTGTACCTGTTGCAATTTATTGGTTTTTAAAATGATCACTTACCCTAATATTGACCCAGTAGCCTTATCAATTCCTTTGCCAGGTTTTTTACACCCTTATCTTGGTGATGCGCTTAATATTCACTGGTACGGGCTAGCGTATGTTCTAGGTGCTTATCTAATTTACTTGAGGATGGTTGCCACAAGAACAAAATTTAATATTGATGTCTCTAAAGAAGAGGTAAGTGATGTTGTCTTCACTTATGGGTTATTTTTTGGGGCAATTGTTGGCGGAAGGCTTGGTCATGTACTTTTTTACGATCTGCATATGCAGTTTGCCGATCCTTTATATTTCCTTAAAATTTGGCAAGGAGGCATGTCGTTCCATGGTGGGTTGATTGGTGTGATGATCTCAATGTGGTTCTATGCAAATAAAAAAGGGTTTACGTTTTTTCAAGTAACGGATTGGATTGCACCACAGGTTCCAATAGCTTTATTCCTTGGAAGAATTGCAAATTTTATTAATGCTGAATTGTATGGGCGACCGACTGATGTTCCTTGGGCGATGGTTTTTCCCACCGACCCATTAGGTTTAACAAGACATCCTTCACAAATTTATGAAGCCTTATTAGAAGGATTGTTGTTATTTCTTTTCTTAAATTTTGTTATTAACAAAACTAACCAAGTTGGAAGACACTCAGGTTACTTTCTAATTGGTTATGGTTTAGCCAGATCTATCTCTGAAATATACAGAACTCCAGATACAGTATGGGGAAATGATTTTTTATTGTTTAGTTTTTTAACACAAGGGCAGTTATTGTCAGTTCCTATGATAATATTAGGAGTATTCATACTTTCAAAAAAATAAATGCAAGAATACCTAGATTTACTTAAAAAAGTTAAAGACTCAGGCAAGCCAAAAGGCGATAGAACTGGTACTGGCACTATTTCAATCTTTGGCCATCAAATGAGATTTGATTTACAAGAATCATTCCCACTATTAACAACAAAGAAAATCCACTTTAAATCAGTTGCATATGAGCTGCTCTGGTTTTTAAAAGGCGATACGAATATAAAATATTTAAAAGATAATGGAGTATCTATCTGGGATGAATGGGCTGATGAAAATGGGGACCTTGGACCAGTATATGGTAAGCAATGGCGTAAATGGCAATCTGCCGAAGGCATGCACGATCAGATTTCTGGAGTCATAGATCAAATAAAAACTAATCCAAACAGTAGAAGACATATAGTAAGTGCTTGGAATGTTGGCGAGATACCAAGTATGGCGTTAGCCCCATGCCATATTCTTTTTCAATTTTATGTTCAAGATGGCAAATTATCGTGCCAGCTGTATCAAAGAAGTGCCGATGTATTTCTAGGTGTGCCTTTTAATATTGCTTCTTATGCATTGTTAACTCATATGATAGCTAGCGTATGTGATTTAGAAGTAGGGGATTTTGTCCACACCTTAGGTGATGCACATTTATATACAAACCATTTGAATCAAGCCGAGGAGCAACTTTCTAGATCACCTCTTTCACCGCCAAAAATTAAAATTGCCAAAAAGAATTCAATCGATCTATATGAGTTTGAAGATTTTGAACTGATAGATTATCAACATCATCCACATATACCAGCAGTAGTAGCTGTATGATTATCTCGTCTCTAGTAGCCATGAATGGCAATAAGCTAATTGGTGTTAATAATGATCTGCCTTGGAAGTTAAAAGATGACCTTGAGCACTTTAAAAATTACTCAATGCATAAACCAATCATAATGGGAAGAAATACATATGATTCTATTGGGAGGCCTCTACCAAATAGAACAAATATCATTGTTTCAAATACACTCAATGAAGTTTCAGGTTGCTATATCTGTAATTCTCTTGATCAAGCAGTTTTATTAGGCAAAGAGCACACCAATGATGAGATTATATTAATTGGTGGTGCAAAAATCTTTGAAGAAGGTATGAAAATAATTAATAAGCTTGTCATAAGCTGGGTAGATGCAGATCATCTTAAAGGAGATGTTTACTTTCCTAATTTTGATATGAATGATTGGGTTGAAGTATCAAGTGATGTTTATCAGAAATCGGATAACAATGAATTTTCTTTTAAGATCTCTGAATATATTAAGAAATAGATTCTTTTCTTAAGTTTAGGTTTCTGACTCTTTCTTGTTCATTATCAGTATATTTTAACCATGCTCTAGCAGATTTTTTTACTGAATCTTTTTTACTCTTAGACGCCTGAGTAAAGACTTCTCTTGCTTCATTAAATCTCTGAAGCTCAAACAAAGCTTGACCAAGAGTTAGTTGAGCAAAACCTGGATTTTTTAGATCTCCAACTTTTAATCCTTTATTTATAGCCTCAATAGCCTGGTCAATTTGATCCTCTTGGTAATAAAGATTACCCATAGCAATGTAAGCCTCTCCGTTATCTGTAACTTTTGTTAGTTTTGCGAAAACTTCTATTGCTGCTTTTCTTTCTTGTGCAGCTCTTAGAGCTCCAGCTAAAATAGTTAAATTTTGTTTATCTTCTTCAAGCATTGGTTTTGCAGTCTGGTCTAGCGCCATTGCTGTTTTTGGTTTAACAAATGCTGGCCCCAATATATCTGTACAAACCAGCTCTTCTATTGCTATACCTTCTTTATCAGTTTTGAGATTACCTTTCTCATCTAACACTTTACTCATTAAGCATTCCTGATCAACAACCCTCAAGCCTGGAACAGTGGTCATGCCAGTAAGCATAACTTCTGCTGCCCAATAAGGATTTCCAGCTGCTAATAACATTTGTGATAAAGATTGGAATTCACTCTTTTTATTTAATAATTGTTTTGTATAGGCAGTCTTCAGTAAACTGGTGTAATCTCCTGGTCTCTCCAAGTCGCTGTATAGGCCAGCTAAATTTACAAAATACTTCTTCTTTGGATAAAGTTCTAAAATTTCTTCATATAATGGCACCTGCTCTTCTTTAAGTTCTAACTCACTCATAGATGCAATTAATAGTGAGTACCAATTCTCTCTAAATCTAATATTGTTTTCATCAGCAAGGCGTTTAGCTTGTCTCACATTATTGAAAGCTTTCTTTTTGCTGTTTAATGCTTTTGATTTTGATTTTTCTTGATCAGCTAAAAGATAATATGCTTGGCCAAGCAGCACATAAGCGTCTGGTTTTACATCAGGAGCATTTTTAAACCATTTAATTAGGTAATTAACACCAGCATCAAAGTTAGATTCAGATAAATAGAGTTGTGCTAGCACATAGTATGCTTCAACTCTCAGCTTATCATTGGTATCTTCCTCATCAACAACCTTCAAATAATTTGAAATAGCTTCTGGAATCTTGTTTTGATAGGCAAGGTTAAAGTAAGACTGGTAATAATAGATCATAGATCTGTCATAACTTTTGAGAGAGTCCATTCTTGGCTTTAATTCATCTAATTCTTGCTGTCCTTTTGCTACTGCTCTATTAATTTCGGCATCTTTAGCTTTAGCTTCTTTTTCTTTTTTCTCTTTTTTGAGTAGTCTCTGCTCTTCTTCGAGGATGCTTGCTTCATCAAGTGCTTCTATAACTCTTTGGACTTTTCTGGCCACAGACGGAGTCATAACTTTCGCTCTTTTCTTCGTATTAAGTTCTCTTATTCTTTCTTCGGATGCTAATTCTGGAAGACCATAACTTGGTTCAGGAACCTCAGTAATTAAATTACAGGAAAATGTTAATAGTATTAATAATAAAATTCTCATTAGCTGTCTTGCTCCAATTCAAATGAAAATTTATGAGGCACATCTGCAACAGCAACTGCTCTACCATCTCTTACAGTTGGCTTATATTTAAGCTTTGCTGCAGCTCTTAATGTTGCTGAGTTAAACATTGAACATGTATTAAATTCGCCCTCTCTATTAGCTGCAGATCTACATTTTCCTTCCATAACATATGGTTCTTCTATTGTTCCAGATTCTGTAATAGTGAAGGCAACAATTACATAACCTTCCATATTTCTTTCTTTTGCTCTTCTAGGATAGATTGGCTGAACTTTAAATAGTGGAATATAGTCTCCATCCCTAAATAGTGCGCCTGTGCCTTGTGAGAAATTTATATCTGGCTTTGATGCTTGAGCTGCCACTGCAATAGGAGTTACATCTAATTGTGGTGGAGCTATATCAGGTGGTGCAATTTCTGGTTCTTCAGGTGGCTCTACCTCTTCTGAGGTGATAGTTTCAATTTCTCTATCTGGCATGATGACATCACCAATTTTTCTGCCTTTTACAACATCACCTGAATCACCAGTACTGACTAGTAATACCATAAATATAAACAACAAAAAGGCCACTAATGGTGCCATAGCAACAAATGTGTATCTTTTTGTATCAGCCGTCATATTTAATTTGGTTCTGCTGCAAGGGAAATATCAAAAACTCCTGCGTCTCTAGCACCATCCATAACTTGAATGATTGCATCTGCACTAGCAGTCTCATCAGCCTGTATAACCACAGTTCCTTGAGGATTGTCTGCTAGCAGCTTAAGAACATTAGCTTTTACCTGCCTTACATCAATTCTTCTTCCGTCCATATAAATTTCGTCATTTCCACCAACAGCAATTAGAATGGCTGCGTTTTCTTGGATTTCCGATGTATCAGAATCTGGTCTATTTACTTCCAGTCCAGGTTCTTTAATAAAGTTAGCTGTAACAATAAAGAAAATAAGCATGATGAAAACAACATCAAGCATTGGTGTTAAATTTATTTCGCTTTCTTCTTCTCTTGCTGCAGATGATATTGCGTTTCTTCTCATTTCTTCACTCCTTTTTTACTATGTCCTGAAACATATTCTCCCATTAATAGTTCATTAGTTTCAACTTGGTTTTTAACCCAAATCATTGCTAAGACTCCAGATAGCGCAGAGACCATGCCTGCCATAGTCGGCAACGTAGCTTTTGACACTCCACCAGCCATTGATCGTGCATCTCCTCCACCATTGAAAGCCATGACTTGAAAGACCTCAATCATTCCAGTTACAGTTCCCATTAGTCCAAATAGAGGGCATAAAGCTATACATACCTGTATAAGCTGAATGTTTCTATTAATTGCTATTCTGCCTTCAGAGATCAATCTACCTTTTGTCATATTTTTATGCCATGGTGTAGGAAAGTTCATGCCCAAGTATCTTTTGTTGATTCCTTTTGCAACTTCCTCATGGACAAATAGAAAATAATATATCCTTTCAAAAATAAGGGCCCACATAAAGGTGACCAGTAAGGCTATGTACCATAAAACTGGGCCACCTGACTCCATAAAGTCACGGAGGGCTATGTAGAGCTCAGTAAGCCAGATCATATTTATTTAGCTTTTTCAGCAACAATACCTGTAGCTTGTTCTTCAAGAACATCAACCACTGATCTTGCAGATGATTGCAAGAATGAATGTGCTAATGTTGTTGGTATAGCAACAACCAAACCTAATACTGTTGTAACAAGTGCTTGTGAAATACCGCCAGCCATAATTTTTGGATCACCAGTACCAAACAAAGTAATTTGTTGGAAGGTAACAATCATACCTGTTACTGTACCTAATAGTCCTGCTAGCGGAGCTACCACTGATACAATTTTCACGAAACTTATACCTCTTTCAATTGAAGGTCTTTCAGCCATAATTGCTTCAGCAAGCTTAAGCTCAAGCCTATCAATTGTTTCTTTCATATGTGAGGCACCAACTTTTAAAACTCTGCCCAATGGGTTATTTGAATTTGGAGTAGAAGAAGCAAGTTGAGCTTGAACTTCTCTGCCCATTAGCCAAAGCATTACATATTTATAAATTGCATATATTAGAGTTATTGCACCAATTGCCAGGATGATATAACCGATTATTCCACCTTGGTTGATTCTCTCAAGTAGAGAAGGGTTTTGCACAAGGTTTGCTAATAAAGCTCCACCTGATGGTCCGCTTGGGTCTACAGAAAAGCTTACGTAACCACTTGAAACATCTGCATTTGAAACTCTTCCAGCTGAACTTGTATAACGTCCCGCAGGCTGTCTAGCTAAGAATTGATACTGTCCTTTTGTCGGAACATACTCAAGGTAACTATTACCACAAACTGCATTATAAACACCGACCCTTACTACATCACACTCAGTTTGCGTACCATCAACATTAATAACAGTTGCGGAGAAACGGCTTACCTCACCAGTAGCCTTCATTTCACGCATAATTTCATACCAAACTCTTTCAATCTCTTCTATAGTTGGAAGCTCAGTTGACTCTCCCATCTTTTTAGTAAGGTCTCCTAGGAATGTTTCTCTTTCCTTGCCAAATTCTGCTGCAGTTAGAGAAGATTCAAATGTAACCCTTGAATCAGTACTAATACTTTGCATGTGTCCAAAAAGCTCATTTAGCGAACCAAGTTGCTTGAGGTATGCTTCCTCAGCAATTCTAAGCTTCTCTTGATTCTTAACAAATTCAGCTTCTAATTGGTCTGCAATTCTTTCTTGTCTAGCTAGCTCTCTTTGTTCTGCCTTGAGGATTTGGTCTTGCTTATCTCTGGCAGCTTTAAATTCAGCTTCTCTTTTCTTATTCTCACCCTGCTCTTGTGATTTACCTTCTTTGACAAGCTCTAAAAGCTTATCAAGATTGCTTGGAGCTTGAACTTCAGATTCTTGTGCAAAAGCGTAGCCTGAACTTATCAAAAACGTCAAAAAGATAATTTTTAAATATTTCATTATTCGCCCTCCACAAATTTAACAGGAACAGCAAGTAAATCTAATGGTGCTGTTTTGTTAGCCATTCTGATACCATCTCTTACAGGTAATCTATAACCACTAACTTCTACCCATTCGCCAGCTTCTGCATCCCAGACTCCTGCTTCGCTTTGATCTTTTAATTGATACATTAAAGCTAGTCTTCCTATTCTTAAGATGTTCACAACTTTTTCTTCTCCACCCAAGACAATAGCGTCCTCATAGGTTTCGATTGTTCTGCCATATTCTCTTTCAATGTTATAAGCTTCAAGAACCTGTCTCACTTGCTCTGATGCTGTTACTTTAGGGTCTGAAAGTGTATTTCTAACTTGATTGATTCTCTTATATCTCTCATCAAGAGAAAATGGAGCATCAAGCGAAACAAACTGTTCTAGGCTATTAGCCATTCTTTCCATCAAAGGCGGTATCTGTCTTTGAATAACTACAACTTGTCTTGTTTGTTCAGCTAAAGTTACAAGTCTATCTTCTTGTGCTTGTATCTGCTTTCTTTTTTGTGCATTGTAGATTTTTAGACCTTCTACTTGCTTTACGACTACCTTCCACTCGGCTAAGAGGGAATCTTTTTCAGTTGACAATCCATCAACTTTTTCTTGAGACTTTTCAGATAGAGAGATGCTTTCTTCGTTTTCCTCTAAGATCTGATCTATATCAGCATTATCCGCAAATGCGAACACTGCTAATAGGGATAAAATATATACGTATTTTTTCATGATCTTGTTACCCTTTTTAAAAACTTGACTGTTAAAACTATCAAATTATTCTTATTTTACAACTATTTTTGAACTAAAAATCGCGTTTTAAAAGAGTTTTGGGAAGAATACAGGTGTATTTCTTTTATATTCTTGGTATTCAGGCTTTTCACCCCATTTTTTGTCTGATCTATCTTCTAGCAATCTTACCCCACTTACATAGTAAATGAGCAAAAATCCAAACACAGGAGAGATTAAAGATACATATTGAAGTCCTGTCATAACAGGCACTGCTATAACAGAAATCCCAATCCAAAGAGATACTTCTCCAAAATAATTTGGATGTCTTGAGAGGTCCCATAACCCTCCGGTAATAAATTTTCCTTCATTCGATGGGTTGCTCTTAAATTTTGTTTTCTGGTGATCAGCTATAACTTGAAAACTAAAACCAAAAATCCATAGCCCAAGCCCAATCCAACCAACAATACCCATTTCAACTTGAGTTAATGCAGAAAGAGCAACTAGAGCTGAAAGAGCTTGAATGAATACCCAAGCAGCTGATAGAGTCCATGTCATGAAAAGTTGGCTAAAGCTCGGCAATATCGTTCTAAATCTTTTATCATGGCCATCTTTAAGCACACGCCAAAATAGAAAGCCACCTAGCCTTACCGTCCAAATCATAATACAGGAATAAAGCAACAATGATCTTAAATCTAAAATCTCGTGTACAGCTGTCTGCTTAATAAAGACAACAAATGATAGAACGGTTATGTAGGTTATTGTTCCTGTAAGATCGTAAAATTTTTCTGTCTGAAAAATATATGAGGGGATAAAAAGAATCCAGTGAATTGCGAAAGAAATATACATTGCCATCATAATTAGCGATAGGCCTTCACTCTCGATAGTTCCAACAGATACGACAACAGCAAGAAAATAGCAGACAAAAAATGTAACTGCTGAGATAGCAAGATAAATTAAAGGTTGTAAAATAGTTTTAGCCATTATTTGTTTTGATATATGTATCATACATAAAAAACTACCGAACAAAAAAGAGCTTAAGAATTTAAAAGATGAAATATACAACCAATCAATTTAAACCTGGTTTGAAAGTATTAATTGAAAAAGAGCCATGCTCTATTCTTTCATATGAATTTCATAAGCCTGGAAAAGGTCAAGCCGTCATGAGAACAAAGCTATATAACTTAAGAACTCAAAAAGTTTGGGAAAGAACTTTCAAGTCGGGCGAATCTGTAGAGGCTGCTGACGTAGTAGAGAGAGACTTTCAATTCTTATATATAGAGGGACAAAATTATGTATTTATGGATCAAGATTCCTATGAACAGATAGAAATATCTTCAGAAAAGCTAGAAGATATAAAAGGATGGCTAGACGGTGAGGAGGAGTGCAAGATACTTTTCTGGAACGGTGAGGTCTTGAACGTAGAACCACCAACTTTTGTTATAAAAACTATTGCGCAAACAGAACCTGGGCTTAAAGGAGATACAGTTTCAAATACTTTAAAACCTGCAACACTATCATCTGGAATAGAAATCCAAGTTCCAATATTCATTAATGAGGGTGAACAAATAAAAGTTGATACCAGAGATGGGTCGTATGTAGGTAGAAGCAAGCAATGATTCTTAATGATTTAAATCAAATACTACAAACTGGTGTTGAAAAGGTTGCTCAAGAAATGGCAGTGCAAATAAGTTCTGATTTGATGGAACAAGTTAATTTTGAAATTAGTTCAGATAGTAAAAGAGGAGACTATGCATCAAGCTGTTCACTAAAGTTATCAAAGCTATTTGGCATTAACCCAAGAGAATTAGCAGAAGCAATAAAACCATCAATAAATGACGACAGAATTACAGAAATAAAAATTGAAGGCCCTGGCTTTATAAATATTTTTATATCTGCTGAAGAAAAATATAAAGCTTTAAAAGAGATTCTTGTAGCTAATGATAATTGGGGAAGGTCTGAAGATTTTTCTGGCAAGATTTTATTGGAATTCGTCTCGTCAAATCCAACTGGTCCATTACATGTTGGGCATGGAAGGGGGGCTGTTTTAGGAATGGCAATTTCAAACCTTTTGGAACAGATAGGGTTTGAAGTAACAAAAGAGTATTACGTTAATGATGCTGGTAGACAGATATCCATATTAACTAGCAGTGTAATTTTGAATGCATATGTAGAAAATTTTGAAAGCGAGGGAACCTATGAAGGTGATTATATCAAGGGTCTGGCAGATGATTTTCGAAAAAAGCATGGAGAGCTTGATAAAAAAATTACATTCAGCAAATTAGACAGTGACAAAGATATTAGGCTAGATTCAATTGCATCTTATCTGCAAGAATCTTTTAAAGACACCTGGGAGAGAGCCAGAGATTTTTCAGTTGAGAGAATTTTAGAAATAATAAAAAATGATTTGCATAGTTTTGGGATAGTTCATGATAGTTGGTTTAAAGAAAGCTCACTTGGTAAAGCCAATGATTCTGATTCAGATTTATCCAAGTCTTTGGAAATAATTAATGAAAAAAAGCATACGTTTGAGAAAGATGGAGCTAAGTGGTTTAGGACAACTGAGTTTGGAGATGATAAGGACAGAGTTCTACTTAGAGAAAATGGTGAACCTACTTATTATTTGACTGATGTTGGTTATCACAAGAATAAAATTGATAGAGATTACGATCAATACATAAATATTTTTGGTGCTGATCACCATGGTTATATTCCAAGACTTACTTCAGCTTTTGATGTGATGAAAAAAGATGGCCAAAATATTGAGTTTGTCTTATACCAACTAGTGAATCTTTATGAAGATGGCATAAAGAAGATGATGTCTACCAGAAGAGGAGAATTCTATTCATTGAGTGATTTAAGAGAAGAGTTAGGCCCTGATGTTATTAAGTTCTTCTTTTTGGAAAAAAAATCAGATCACACAATGGATTTTGATATGGATCTTGCAAAAGACGAGAGCAAAAATAATCCATATTTTTATGCACAATATGCCTATGTACGGTGCTGTTCAATACTTAACAAGGCTAACTTTGACCCAGATAAAGAAATAGCCTTGAATGAAATAAGTAATTGTTTTGAGATCGTCACTAAAGCAATGAACTTCCCACACTATGTAAAAGATTATGCGCTTGAAAGGTCGCCGCACTCACTTGTTCACTTTATTAAAGAATTTTCAGCTGCCTTCCATTCATTTTATGAAAGCAGCCCAGTTCTTTCTGAGGATGAGGCAATTTCAAATTCAAGACTTCTAATAACTATGATTACTAAACAAATTCTTAAGAATAGTTTTAAGATTTTAAATGTAGAGCCACTAGAAAAAATGTGAGATGTCTAACTTTTCTTTTAAAAACAAAAAATTTCCAATTAAAGCTATTCCAACTTTAACTCTAGCTATTTTAGTATCTTTTTTTGCAACTATTTTTTCGATAATATTTTTAAAAGATTCTAAAGATTTTTTAGATCTAGACAGGTTTAATGTTGAAGATATTGATTATGAATTCCAAACTATCCTGGAAGAAAGCTCATTCGATAAGTTAGATGAGGTCGTCAGTAATCCAAGTGAAATATGTGAGTATTTTGCACAATCCGGTAGCTTTAGAAGCTATAGAGCTGCAGAAAGCCAATATAAGGAGCTTGAAAAAATTGGCTACATTCCAGTAATAGAAAATGTTAATAGCGAGAACGGCTATAACTATATTGTTGTTGTTGGACCATTTGAAAATAGATCACAAACTAATAATGCAAGAGAAAATCTTAGACGATTAAATATGGACTCTTTAGAAAAAAGAAGTTGTAAAAAAATTTAAGATGGATCTTGATAATTTTCATAGATTTAAAAATACCTTGGAAGCAGGATGCAAATTAATAGCTGTTTCTAAAGGACAATCTATAGAAAAAATCCAAGCACTTTACGATGAAGGGCAAAGAGATTTTGGTGAGAACTTTTTACAAGAGCTTCAGGGCAAAAAGACACAGTTACCAGAAGATATTATTTGGCACTTCTTAGGCAATATTCAAAGCAATAAACTTTTTGAGGTCATGAACTGTTCAGATTTAACACACTCAATTAGCCGAAAAAAAATTTATGACAAATTACTTACTTTTCAATCAGAAAAAGAAAAAAATATTTTATTGCAATTAAAACTAGGCGATGAAGAGTCAAAGTCTGGTTTTACCGAGCATGAAATATATGAAATTATTAATACACATCCAGTAAATTGTCCCATTGTTATTAAAGGCCTAATGGTAATAGCTGAAAACAATATCTCAACCAGTGAAATTACTAATCAATTTCACTTTGCAGCGGCAGTTTTTAAGAAAATAAAACTATTAGATAAAAATATAGAATTTTTATCTATGGGTATGTCAGGAGACTTTAATATTGCACTTGATGCTGGCAGTAATATGATACGAATTGGGACATCTCTTTTTGGAGATAGAAAAAAATGAACGATCCGACAACTTTCTTTGAAATGCTTATGGTAGTTAAGACAATCGTTGTCTACCTGATACTTGTTTTATTTCTTATAGACCTCTCAAGAGCAGATACCTACAATAAAATTGCAAGAGTAATAAAAATCTTATTGTTCCCATTATTGCTGGTCTTTAACGTACATTATAAAAAGATCAATATTGGTTTGCTTTTTGCAGCATTTTTAATAAATTTTGTTTCTTTTTATATTTTGCTGCCTGGTTATGATCTTGGCACAATTTTTAATTTTTCGTTATTCCAAACAACTAAATCGCTTATAGGTTTATTAAAATTTGTTGTTATAGCAGGTGTTGTTCTGAGTTGGTTCTATGCATTTGGCATGAATCTTTACAATTCAGCAACTTCTCTTATACAAGAAGTCTATGAAACAACTGTTTCAATTTTTAGAAATATCATACCTCCCACTGCTGGTTTTGATCTGTCACCGTTAATCGCATTCTTTGCCTTTCAGCTAGCAGAAAGAATATTAGATATTCTAATGTTCGAATACTTTTCTTAATTCTTCAGCAGAATATATCTTCTGATACTGTGCCCTTTTTGTAATCCTTTGCTATGAAATGTGGAAACTTCGTAGGATATCTCAAAGTTTTCAATAATTTCAAAAAGTTTTTGGGTGTCTAATAGTTCTTTTATATGATCCTGGTACACTTTAGAGTCAGTAATAATTTCTAATTTGCTCCCTTTTTTAATCTTGCTATGCATAAAACTGAGAAATTCTTTGGAAATAAGTCTACGTTTAATGTGTTTTTTCTTTGGCCATGGGTCAGGAAAATGAATCCTTATATATGGAATGTCAAAATCTACTGATTCAATGTATTCTCTTGCGTCGCCATTAAAAAGAAACAAATTATCGGGCTTATATGTTTCATAAAATTCTATAGCTCTGGCAAACCCTTTTTTATATGGCTCAATACCTATAAAACAGTAGTCTTGATTGGCCAAAACATCTTTTGAAAAAGATTGGGCGTCACCAAAACCAATATCAATGACTACTGGTTTATTTGTATTAGGTGCATCTCCAAGCTCCAAAATACATTGTGATTTTTTTTCTAGGAATTTAATGTTTGTGGGCGATAGTCTGCCTGCTCTAGAACTAAAGGTTTTAATCATTACGCAATAATTGTATGCGAAAAGTATTAGTAGTGAGTGTGTTTTGTTAACTAGACGTTAACTAAAGAGGTCTTTAACTTTTTGAATGCTGATGCTTCTATTTGTCTTATTCTTTCAGCAGAAACGGAATATTTATCAGCTAACTCATTTAATGTAAGTTTATGATCATCAAGCCATCTAGCTCTGATAATATCTTGAGCTCTGCGATCCAGTCCTGAGATATTTTTCATTAAAGCTGTATGATTAACGCTCTCATAATTATCTTTCTCAGCAAGATCTTCAGGATTAAAAGAATTATCTTCTAAGTATTGGCTTGGTGAGAATGCTTTTTCATCATCTTCATCATTGGTTGGCATGTCAAAGGGGCTATCTGCAGAGTTAAGTCTGTTTTCCATATGCATAACTTCTTTGTAAGAGACATCTAAATCAGCTGCTATTTTTTTAGCTTCTTTATCTGATAACCATCCTGTGCTTTTCTTTTTACTTCTAAGATTAAAAAATAATTTTCTTTGCGCTTTTGTTGTTGCAATCTTTACTATTCTCCAGTTTTTGAGAATAAATTCATGGATTTCTGCTTTGATCCAATGCACAGCAAATGAAACTAAACGGACTCCTTTATCAGGATCAAACTTTTTTACAGCCTTTAAAAGGCCTAAGTTTCCTTCTTGGATGATATCTGCTATTGGCAAACCATATCCTGCATAGGATTTAGCAATGTGCACAACAAATCTTAAATGAGATATAACTAGCTTATGAGCGACCTTTACATCTTCAGTTTCGTAAAATTCACGCGTAAGCTCTAGCTCCTCTTCTCTAGTAAGAATTGGAATTGAGTAAACTTGATTCAGATATTTGTCTATATCTGAGCCAGGATTTGTTAATGCTAATGCGTAACTCATAATAAATTTTTATAATATACTATAACCATTGTTTATCTTTATTGCAATGGAGGAGTATATTACCACTATTTTTTACTGCTTTTCAACATTTTTTGACGTTGCTTTGAAGTAAAAGTTCATTAGAATAAACAGCTGATTATGAACAATTCTGAAAAACTAAAAAAACTTCGGGAAGGCTTAGTGCTCTTGAGCAGAGACAGAGAGGTAGTTTTCTCATTTCATGAAACTTTTGCGATGGTAGATGAGTTATTAGAAATAGTCGACGATCTGATTGAACAAGATTCTAAGAGCTAATAAAGGTAAAGCAATTATTCTTGAATTCTTTAAATTTAAATCCCATGGCTGTGAATTTTTCAATACCCTGATTGGTTGAAATTTTATTTTTTATTAAATACTTAGCCATCTCTCCTCTTGCGCGTTTTGCTATAACACCCACAACTTTTTCTTTACCATTGTTTACAGTCAAAAATCTAAAGTTAATAATTTTTTCGGCATTTAAAAATTTACTAACAGAGCTGAAATATTCTTCTGAAGCAAGATTAAATAAATATGAGTTACCAAGTTCTTCTGAAAGTTCTTTTGCGATTTTATCTCCCCAGAATTCATATAAACTAGCTGAGCCATTGAAGTCGTGTCTTGTTCCCATCTCTAGCCTGTACGGGTTCATTTCATCTGAAGGTTTTAGCAAACCATATATCCCTGATAGTATTCTAAGATTGTCGTTCATATACTGAATTTGACTTTCACTTAAATCTTTTGCACCTAAGTGCTTAAAAACATCGCCTTCAAACTGAAAAATTGCTCTTTTTTCCTCAGTATTCCTTTTATTCCAATTTCTATATCGAATAGCATTAAGTTCGGCTATATTTTCGCTTACTTTCATCATTGAGCTTAGTTCTTCAGTGCTTAATTTTGCCAACTCTCTTGCCAATAGGTCAGCTTCTTTTTTAAAAACTGGTACTGTTGCTTCTAATGAGCTATCACTAATATTGTTGGCTAATCTTTTTGCTGGTGAAATTACAATCATACTTTTATTCCTGCGTTGTTGAAGTCTAAAGCTCTTTCTGCTCGATAGCTTGATCTAGCCATAGGGCTAGAAATCACTTCAAGAAAACCATATTTTAGACCTACTTTTCTGTAAAGATCAAATTCTTCTGGCTTCACCCATCTATCAATAGGATGGTGGTTAAGTGTTGGTCTAAGGTATTGTCCCAATGTAACAATATCAACATTATGATCTCTCAGATCCTTAAACGTCTGGTAAATTTCTTCTTCTCTTTCGCCAAGACCAAGGATTATGCTCGATTTTGTAATCATGTCTGTGTTTATTTCTTTGGCCTTTTGCAGAACGTCTAAGGTTTTTTTATAGCCTGCTCTTGGGTCACGTATGGGGTGTGTAAGTCTTTCTACAGTCTCTATATTTTGTGCAAAAACTTTTATTGGTGAATTCACTACTGTTTCAATAGAGTCATATGATCCATTAAAATCAGATGTTAGTACCTCAACTTCTGTTTTGGGGCTTAGTTTTTTTATAGCATTTACCGTATCTGCAAAGTGTTGAGCACCACCATCTGCTATGTCATCTCTATTAACGCATGTCAGGACAATGTATTTCAGATCCATGACAGCAATAGTTTCAGCAATCTTGTTGGGTTCGTCCTTATCTAACCAACCTTTAGGATTGCCTGTGTTCACTGAACAAAATTGGCAAGCTCTTGTGCATGTATCGCCCATAAGCATAAAAGTGGCTGTACCTCTGGACCAGCATTCAGACAAATTTGGACACTTGGCTTCTTCACATACTGTGCTCAAGTTGAGATGCTTTACTTTATTCTTGATTAAAGTGTAGTTTTGATTGGCCTGATTAGCCGTCATTCTTATCCAACTTGGTTTTTTTTCTCTCTCAATACTTGAATAAGAATTACTCTTCATCCCATCTTTTATTGATTTCACTCCAGCATGATTGGTGATTTTAACTGTTGGTATAAGGTCTCTCATTTTGTCAGTATTTTTTTAAATTTAGCTAAGAGCATATCTTTAAACTCTAGAATATTAATATCTATATAATCTTTTAGATTACAAGCCTCCACATCTAATCCGCAAGGTTTAATTGTATTAAATGTAAGTAAATCTGTATCAATGTTGACGCTTAACCCATGGTAGGAATAGTTTTTCTTTATCCTCATGCCAATTGAGGCAACTTTCTTTCCTTCTATAAAAATTCCTGGATCATTTTCTTGAATATTGCTCTTTAGACCAAGACTTTCTATGACCTCTAGAGTGTTTTGCAGAATCTTGCTTGTAAGTTTAGTTGGCGGAAAGGGTAAGCTTTTCATATTCAATATGAAATAAATAACCAATTGGCCTGGGCCGTGAAAGGTTGTTCTGCCACCTCTATCAGTTTTTAAGAAAGGTGGAGTTTTTGTCTTATCTTCTCTTATATTTTTTTCGCTAATGCCAATAGTAAAAACAGGGTTATGTTCAAGAAGCCAAATTGAATGAAAGTTTGGTTTAGTGGCAATCAAGTTCAGCATTGCTTGGTAGGTTTCTTCAAAATTAACTAGCCCTAGTTCTTTTATTTCAAGTTTTGTCATAGTTTTTCTAGGTTTGCGTACGCCATTACAAGCCATTTTGTGCCTGCTGAATCAAAATGAATTTGAACACGAGCAGAATCGCTTTGGCCTTCGATACTCAAAATTACTCCCTCCCCAAAACTTTTATGCATTACTCGGTCGCCTAGACCATATTCACTGCCACCTTGGGTTAAATTCTCAGAGACAACCGAGCCATAATAAGAATTTTTATAGGTTTGTTTTGGTCTTACAAATTCAAGGCATTCTTGCGGGATTTCGTTGATAAATCTAGAAGGAGGGTTATATGAGTCTTGTCCATATAGTCTCCTAAATTCTGTATAAGTTAAAAATAGCTTATTTCGAGCTCTTGTTATCCCTACATAACAAAGACGCCTTTCCTCTTCTAGCTCATTAAGGTTTTCCATTGATCTTGAATGCGGAAATAATGATTCTTCCATACCCACCATAAACACGTACTTATATTCCAAACCTTTGGCCGAATGCATTGTCATTAGTTGTACAGCATCATCCGTCTTAGAGGCCTGCGTTTCTCCCATATCAAGCGAGACCGAGCTTAAAAAAGCTGCAATAAAAGAATCATAATCTGATAAATCTTCATGCTTGTTTATAAGTTCAAAAGATTTTAATGCTGAAATAAGCTCATTTATATTTTCTATTCTAATTCTACCTTTCTCACCTTTTTCTTTCATATGATGTTCTATCAAACCACTCTCATTAATTACTTTTTCTACAAACTCATCTGAAGAAAACTCATTTATAGTCTCAGCACAGTTTTCTATAAAATTTATAAACGACTGTAAGGAATTTGCTGCTTTGCCTTTGATGATCTGGTCTTTAATTAAACCTTTGCAAGAATTAAATAATGACAATTCATTTTCTAGCCCATAGGCCCTGATTGTTTCTAATGTTTTTTCTCCTATTCCTCTTGTTGGAGCACCAATAGACCTTTCAAATGCTGAATTATCGTTTCTGTTAACAATTAGTCGTAAATAGGAAAGAACATTTTTTATTTCTAGCCTTTCATAAAATCTTACGCCGCCATAAATGACATATGGCAAGTTTTGTCTTAGTAAATATTCTTCAATTGTTCTAGATTGAGCATTTGAACGATAAAGAACTGCTATATCTTTATAGCAATCTCCTCCTGAGAATATTCTATGAACATTTTCTGCTATATAGTTTGCTTCTTCTTGCTCATTGTATGCCTCGTAGACTTCTATTGGATCGCCCTCATTGCCTTCGGTCCACAATTTCTTTCCCAATCTATTTGAGTTTTTTCCTATCACAGCATTTGCTGCATTTAAAATCTTTTGAGTTGATCTATAGTTTTGCTCTAACCTAACAATCGAAGTTTCTTTTTCTTTTGAAAACTTATTTATATTTTCAATTTTTGCACCACGCCATCCATAAATCGACTGATCATCATCGCCAACTGCAGTCACTGTTGATTCCTTACCCGTTAAGTTTTTGATCCACTTAAATTGAATTTCATTTGTATCTTGGAATTCGTCTATCAAAATATTTCTGAATTTATTTTGATAAAGTTTTTTTATTTCTTCATTATCTCTTACCAGCTCATAGGATCTTAAAATCAATTCTGCAAAATCTATTAGATTTTCTTTTTGCATATAACTTTCATAGTAAGTGTAAATTCTTTTAAGAGTTTCGAGATTAAAATCGCCCTTATCATCAACATCCTTCGGCCTTAATGCTTCATCTTTCCAGTTATTTATTTGCCATCTAACTTTTTCTGGTGGCCATTGGTCTTCATCAATATCTAAGTCTTTCAAATTTCTCTTAATTATTCGTAACTGATCATCGCTGTCTAAAATATTGAAGTCTTTTTCAAGACCAGCCTCTTTATAATGTCTGCGTAGTAAGCGGTTAGATATTGAATGAAAAGTACCACACCACATTTCTGGAATAGGTTGATCAAGAATACTTTCAATTCTGCCGGTCATTTCATTCGCTGCTTTGTTGGTAAAAGTAACTGAAAGAATACTATGGGTGGAGTTTGAAAGTGCTTTTATGAGCCAGGCTATTCTATGAACAAGAACCTTTGTTTTACCAGAACCCGCTCCCGCTAAAACAAGAAGTTTTTTTGATTCTGATGTAACTGCTTCGCGTTGCGCATCATTTAGATCATCAAGGATATAAGATACATCCATTTATCAAACAAATTTGTTTTCTCTGAACCAAAGGTTGAACGCATATTTTTCGCCACCAGTGACAGGTCTTCCTGCGTGTAGCGATAATGGGTGTACTTTTGTAGTTCCAGGCAAGACATTTTTCCAAACAAGGATCGAGCCTTTTTTGGGTTTAATTGATATATTCAAATCTCTAAACTCAGTATCTCCACCTTCTTCAACATCATTCAAATATGCTATGGCCGTATAAATTCTTTGGCCACCTCTTTTTAGATGTTTTTTTCCTTCTTCAGTTGCATCATTAAATGCATCATGGTGGTCGTTATATTGGGTACCGCCTGTGTAATAGACTATTTGAAAAGATTCAGCGTTTTTTAATGGAAATCCGATCAAGTCTGCAATTCTCTGTCCAACTTCATTTGTTAGATTAGAGTGACTATGAGGCAACCAGCAATTACTTCCTGTTCTGTTTTCGTGATAGATACCATCTTTACCTCCAATGGTTTTAGCTCTTTCAAGTTTAGTGTTTGAAGCTTCTACAAAATGATTGCATTCAGCTTCAGAAATAAAGTCTTCAATTACGTAGATTAAAGGGTCTTCGTTATAAATTATTTTATTGCCCTCTTTGCGCAAAGGTTGTTTAAATTCTTTTTTAATAGTTACTGGGGCTTGGGTCTGTGTTGGTTCAACATCAAACTGTTTATCAAGACCAGCATTAACACCAATAATGTATAGTGCGCGCATAGCTAGACCTAGAGCTAATAGACCTATTACTAAGGCAAAAATTGAGATTGTAAAAGCTGCTATTTCCACAAAATTATTATACTTGAAGGAAGAATCTTTTTTTAGTAATTATTGGATTTAGCACTAAATTCGCTTCTAGCTTGCTGAAATTCAGCTTTCATCTGATCAATCAGAGTTGATACTTTTGGGGAGTCCTTAATTGCATTGATTCCTTGTCCTGAACCATAAATATCTTTCCAGACCTTTGCTGATGCATTACCGCCAGAATTAAAATTCATCTTAGTCTTGTCTGCTTCAGGCAAAGCTAGAGGATCCATGCCTGCTTTTTCTACTGATGGGCTTAAATAATTGCCATGAACTCCACTAAAGTAATTTGTATAAACAATATCTTTAGCTGCTGATTCAACTAACATCTTTTTATAGCCATCGTCTGCTTCTGATTCTTCTGTGGCAATGAATCGTGTTCCTATGTAAGCAAGATCTGCACCCATAGCGATAGCACTAGCTACAGAATGGCCATCAGAAATTGATCCTGAAAGTAAAATAGTTCCATCGTACCATTCACGAGTTTCTCTAAGCAGGGCAAAAGGAGAAAGTGCACCGGCATGTCCTCCTGCTCCAGCACAAACAAGAATTAAACCATCCACTCCTTGTTCAACCGCTTTTTGAGCGTGTCTTGTACTAATAACATCATGAAAAACTAAACCTCCGTATGAGTGTATTGCTTTGACTAGGTCTTCTGGGGGCCTTAGAGAAGTAATTATTATTGGTGCTTCATGCTTAACACAAGTTTCTACATCTTTAAAAAGCCTATCATTTGAAAGGTGGCATATCTGATTTACTGCAAATGGTGCTACAGGTTTGTCAGGATTGTCTTCTTTAAATTGCCCTAATTCATCTTTGATTTCTTTTATCCAATCAGATAATAATTCTTGAGGTCTAGCATTTAGAGCAGGAAAAGATCCAACAACCCCAGCTTTGCATTGAGCAATTACCAACTGCGGTCTAGAAATAATGAATAGTGGTGCGCCAACCACTGGCACAGATAAATTGTTTTCTAAAATTTTAGGAAGCATTTCTATTTCGAGTTTAAAAAATCTACCAGCCAACTTATTGACCGGTTGTGTGATAATGTATTACCTTTATATTCTTCTGGCAACCTTACAACAGAAACTCCTTCTATATTTTGAATTTGTGTATCTGTTTTTAAGTCCTTGAATGCACCATCAAGATGTTTCTGTGTCATCCACTGATATCCCTTTACGTTGATCCCAGTTTTAGTTGGAGCTACATAGCCACAAAAAGAATTTAGCCTTGGATCTCCTGAAATGCCGGAAGCAATGACATGCATATCTATTTGTTTAGCAAAATCCTCTTGCATTAAGTTAGCCAGTATTATCCCACCGTAACTATGGCCCATGAGAGTGATCTTGTCATAATTCGATGTTTGTTGACTGATAATATTAAGGAGGTCTTTAGTGGCTTTGTTAGGGCAGCCTGTTGTTTTCCAACGAAAAAAAGCAATCCTATTTTCTTCTTTGTTAAACTCAAGCAGCGGGTATACCCATTCAAATCCTTTGGTCTTCCAACCATGAACAGCAATCACTAACTCACTTTGTTCTGTGCTCTTCTCTTCCAAAAAATGAATGCCAGGCTTGAATTTTGTTAGTTTCTCTCCAGCAACAAAAGGACCATCTGATACATATATTTCCTTTAGCTTGCTCAAAGCATCTGCATTTAGGATGCCTACGCTTAAAAACAATAAAATTATCCTCATTTATTTTTACACTTATCTATTTACACTTATCTAATAACCAAAAGCCTAAATAATAATTAACTATTGTCTTAAGCGTGCTCATAATGACAGCAGGAAATTGATAGAGAAAATCAAGAAGAGCGTTCCAAAACCAAGAATAAACCCAATCGTGCAAAAACTTTAGATTATCTACAAGAAATTCTTTAGTAGACATGCTCAAAAATGTGTAATCGCTTGTGAATATTATTATTAGCTGCCAAATGATGATGCCAATTTGAATTGGTGTTGTATATATACATAAATAAGCAAAGCCTAGTCCTATTTGTCTCATTGTAAGCCTCCTCTTTGTTTTGTATTTGGCGGTCCAAATAAATATTTCAGTGCTTGGGTTGTGCTGTCTGAATTTCGCATGTTCTTAATTATATCTTGCCATGCCATGAAAGTAATTTTTACTGGATTATAAGTATTTACATTGTTTACTAGCCCATATTTCACTTTTTCTTTTTCAGGCTCAAATGTTCCAAAAAATTTATCCCAGATGATTAATAAGTTTCCATAATTTTTATCAATATACTGACTATTAGCACCATGATGAACGCGATGATGAGATGGTGTATTTAGTATTAGCTCAAGAGGCCCAAGAGATTTAATTATTTGAGTATGGCCAACGATACCCCACAATGTGCTCAAAGAGCCTGCTACAGCAATAATTGTCGGATCAAGCCCCAAAAGTGGCAATACCATAAAGAAAGGCACTTTAGAAATTGGGCCAAACCAAGCCTGTCTAAAGGAAACTGCAAAATTCATTTCTTGGCTTGAGTGATGACTCATATGTATAGCCCACAGAAAACTAATACGATGCGACATCCTGTGATAAAAATAAAAAACTAGGTCAATCAGAATAAATGAGAGAAGCCACATGGACCAAATGGGAATATAAGCAGCCAAATCAAAAACCCTAAATTGATACAAAAAAATATGGAAAGCTAATGTAGCTCCTTTGGTTAAAAAAACTGCCGCCATATTTCCTGCCAAAAGGCCAACAGTGCATAAGGTGTCTTCTTTAGTGTATAAATTTTTCTTTTGCCAAGAGGAGATTCCTGCCTCAAGCAATATTATAAAAAAGGCTATAGGCAAACCTATAGATAATGTTTGTGTAACAGTTAATTCTGTCATCTATTTATTTTAATAGAATTATTTATTTGTAGCAGTTCTAAAGAAAAAGAAGAAAGACAAAGTGGCACAAGCACTTAACAGATGCCAAATGGCATGTGGTTGAAAAATAGAGTCTGGATTACATAATGGTTGTTCTGGGTATCCTTGTAACCATATTGCAAATGCAGACATGTAGAACAATATCCCCAACCAGTACCAAGGGAAATATCTCTTATTTGTTTTGTGCTTTTTGTCTACAAATATAGCTGGGATCCAAAATAAAATTATCCACCAAAACTCATCTAAATTATTAATAATCTCATTTGGAAAAACACCAAAGACAGACATAACCAAGATGCCAACAAAGCCTGATAAGTATCTAACTATTGGGCTGTAAAATGCCTGCAAAACTTCAGTTATTGTCCATAAAGCAATTGAGAGAAACCAAAAGTTGAAATTTATACCAAGTCCTGTCCCAAGGAACCAACTTAATATCCCATAAATTCCAATAATCATTAAATAAGTCTTCAGAAAAAGCGATTCTTTCCAATCATTGATACTAAATACATTTACTAACCAAGGTATAGAAATCCACATTATCATGCTAAGCCAATCTGCCCATTGCCCCCAAGCCGTATGAGTGCCATGCATAAGCATTGAGCCTGGACCTAAAAATACAGCAGCAGTCGCATAGGTAAGGGCAGTAATAGTTGGCCCGTGAAACCTGCTGCCTTCAACTTTCTTTTCATTTGCCAATATCCAAAACATGAATAAACCTGTAAGCATAAAACCTATGTTGCTTAAAGCATTGGCTGGCTCTCTAAAATGGCCGCCGCTAATCCTTTCACACCATCTGGAAATTTCACCAATTGCATAGCCAGGCTCTACAGACAGAAAGTTTGTGGTCGAAGCTAACAAGAAATAAATAAAAAAGAATAGTCCAGATACGCTTAATGGAATATAAAAAACTTTTAGGTTCATTTTAGGCTTCCCACTTAGTAACAAAATCGCTTGGCTCTAATTCAGGTATCTTTTTTTGTTTACCTTCTGGCGTTCCGATATAAAGATAGCCTAAAACTTGTTGTTCTGCGTTCAAATCTAAATATTTATTAACTTTTTTATTTAATGCAAAAGTGCCTGTTCGCCATATCCCAGCATAACCTAAGGAGGTTAATGCTAATAAAATATTTTGGCCTGCTGTTGCAGTTGACATGATCTGTTCGACTTCAGGGACCTTTGGATGTTCTTTTGGAGTATTTATAAGAACAATTATCATCGGGGCTCTGTATGGAGCATTTGTATATATATCGAGCTTTTCAGGCTCTAAATCTTTGATGTGATCTGTAGCAAAATCTTTAAATGCCTTTGATAAGCGATCTAACCCTTCGCCTTGCACTTCGATGAAGCTAGAGGGTCTCAACCACGCATGGTCAGGAGCTCTTAGTGCAGCTTTAAAGACTAAATCCATTTCTACTTTTGATGGAGCTGGTGCAATAAGCTTACGATGAGAATTGCGCTCAATAATATTTTTTAAGGCATCATTCATAAAATTTATTTAAGTGTCATCTTATAAAATGCAACTATCACGAATTATTTAAAGCAGCACTTACTGAATCATGTTTAACAATTCCACCTGCCATATTTAAACCATTGGCGAGATGCTTATCTTCTAAAAGAGCTTGATCTACACCTAAATTTGCTATTTTTTCAATATAAGGCAGTGTTGCTTGATTCAGGGCAAGTGTAGCAGTTAGTGGGACTGCTCCTGGCATATTTGTAACACAATAATGCACGACATCATTTTCAATAAACACAGGGTCATCATGAGTTGTTGGTTTGCTAGTTTCAACACATCCACCCTGATCTATTGAAATGTCCACCAATACACTACCTGGCTTCATCACCTTCAGCATTTCCTTCGTTATTACTTTGGGTGCTTCTTTTCCGACCACATAAACAGAACCAATAACCAAATCAGACCTGCTAATTGCATTGGAAATACTATCAGCATTAGAAAGAATATATGAGATATTTTCAGTTCCGAAAGATTGTTGCAACTCATCTAATTTATTTTGTGATATATCGAGCACATTAACATGTGCTCCTGATCTTAAGCCTTTTTTGATAGCCTCAGTTCCTGCAACACCAGCCCCGACAACTGAAACTTCTCTAGCACTGACATTCTCTATTGCTCCCAATAAAGTGCCAAGACCTTTGTTTGGCTTCAATAAGAAATATTGGCCAACAACAAGACTAATCTGTCCTGCAATTTTGCTCATTGGTGACAGAAGCGGCAAAGAACCATCATCAGCTGTAACAGTTTCATAAGCAATGCCAGTAACTCCTGTTGAGATTAAGTCTTTTGCATTTTCTTTATTACCAGCGAGATGAAGGTAGGTGAAAAGTATATTTTTAGATGATAAAAATTTATTTTCTTCTGGTAGTGGTTCTTTTACTTTAACAATGAGCTCTGATCCATCATAAATATCAGATGCTGTATCAAGAATTTCAGCTCCGCTTTCAATATATGCTTGGTTTGAGAAACCTATGGCAATGCCTGCATCTTTTTCTACGAAAACTTTATTGTTTTTAGACAAAACACTAACCGATTTTGGAGTTAAACCAACCCTGCATTCATTGTTTTTAATTTCTTTAGGTACGCCTATTATCATGCTTGCTAATTATAGGTTGAAAAATGTTTTTGTTCATAAAGATTTCTGAACTTCGGTTAATGAGGCTTCAAGAATATTAAACATTTCATCTATTTGTTCTTCAGAAATTATTAGAGGAGGGCAAACCGCTATGACATCACCAATTGCTCTTACAATTAAGCCATTTTTTTGACATGTCTCGGCTATCTGTTTGCCAACTCTTCCATAAGGGTCAAAATTTTCTTTTGTTTCTTTGTTTTTTACTATCTCAAGGGCAGCTATTAATCCTATGCCTCTTGCCTCTCCAACCAATTCAAATGAACCAAGCTTTTTTACTCTTTCTTGAAATCTAGGAGTTACTTGCACCACATGACTGAAAAGATCTAATTCTTCATATATCTCTAAAGTTTTAAGAGCTACTGCACAAGCAACTGGATGGCCCGAATAAGTATAACCATGACCAAAAACCCCAACATCATTGCTTGCTTTTTTAATTGGCTCAAAAATTTCGTCAGGAACTATTACTGCGCTTATTGGAATGTAGCCAGATGACAGAGCTTTTGCAATTGTTATAGATGAAGGTTTCATTGAGAACGTCTCATAACCCCAACAATTTCCTGTTCTACCAAAACCACAGACAACCTCATCATCGATTAGAGGAATATCATATTTATCTAAAACATTCTGAATAGAAGGAAAATAGTTTTTAGGCGGGATTAAGACACCACCTGCTCCGATCAGAGGTTCAGCAATCATAGCCATGAAGGAATCACTGCCTTCTTTGTTTATAAGTTCTTCAAGATTATTAGTTATCCTTATTACAAAATCTTCTTCTGTTTCATTTGGCAATTTCTCGCGATAAAAGTGTGGGGTATCAGTATGAAAGAAATTAGGCAAAGGCAGATCAAACAACTTATGATTTGCAGGAATGCCTGTCATGCTGCCACTGGCAACAGTAATGCCATGATAGCCTTTTTTTCTTGCCAAAAACTTCTTTTTCTTGGGTTTGCCAAGCGCATTATTTAGATATGTAAAAAGCTTGTATTGCGTGTCATTAGCATCTGAACCTGAGTTTCCAAAAAATACCTTACCATCTTGGTAGGGGGACATTTCAATAAGCTTTTCAGATAACATAATAGCTGGCTCATGGCTTTTTGATGCAAACAAAGACCCATAACCAAACTTTTGCATTTGATTTGCAGCAGTTTCAACTAAACTTTCATTACCAAAGCCCAAAGCATTGCACCATAATCCTGCTAAGCCTTCTATATACTTATTTCCCTGAATATCATAAACATATATGCCTTCACCTTTGTTCAGTATTAATGGTTCTGAGTCCTCATGAACTACAAGATTTGTTGCTGGATGAAATAAATTTTCTATATCCTTAATCGCTAAATTATCAGTCTTCATTTTTATTTTTTATCTCAACTAAAGGCCCTAATGAATCAAGAAATTTTTGGTTTTTCTTGTTATACATTTTATTAAAATCTTTATGATCTCGAAAGCTTTTTAAGGGTTGGCCCAAACCATAAATGCCGTGTTTTCTAGATTCTCGAACATGGTTAAGGTCAAGCTCTACAATAAACCGATCTTCACCATCATCAGATTTATGCATAATCTCTCCATCTGGATTGCACACAATAGACTTTCCACAAGCTTGTTCTCCAGCACCATTAATATCAACATAAAAAAGCTGTTGTTGCGCAGCTGTTGCTTGCACCATAACTTGTTCTATATCACGATCTTTTGTCGGTGTCAGAGTTGGGTTAATGATTATTTCTGCGCCATTTAAGGCTAAAGCTCTACTAGTTTCTGGAAACCATAAGTCGTAACAAATGTGTACACCAACTTTTGTTGTTTTATCAATACTAAAAACACAAATATCGTCGCTCGAAGCAACTCCTTTTTCATAAGGAAGCCATGGAAAGTTTTTTCTACATTTTTGAACAATGGCTCCATCAGGATTAAAAACAGGTGCAACATTAAAAACTTGATCTTTTATCTGCTCATAGAATGTACCAGGCACAAGCCAGGTATCTAGTTCTTTTGCTATGGCAGAGAATTTATCTTGGTAGTTATCTAAATAGTATTTTTTATTGCTTGCCCCTGGGCCCCCAACACACAATTCACTTAATACAATTATGTCGCAGTTATCCTTTTTAAAACTTTGAATTTTTTCTTTCACTAACTCAAAGTTGTCAGACTTCATTAGTTGAAGTTGGAGACAACCAATTTTAACCTTTGTCATTAAGAAGCTTCCTTTTGGCCAGCACTAGAGTAAGTTATTAGTACAGTTGCTCCTATCAAAGCAATAGTTGCAATATTCAAGATCATTTCAAAACCATAATTTAAAATAAACATTGAGCCGACTAATGGGCCAGTGGCTAAACCTACTTTTGAAACAAAGCCTGCTAAAGCTGCCATTTGTCCATGGCTATCAAACGATGCACAAAGACCTAATATATATGGGATGACAAATGCCCAAGCAATTCCGGTAACAGTATTTGCGATGAAGTAGACGGTGATGTTCTCTGAATAATGCAATAAAAAAGTGAAAATAGCGGAAATAGTTACACCCACTAATAAAGGTATTGTTCTGCCGTATTTGGTACCAATGACATAAACAAGCAAGCCACCAGAAATAGAAATTATATTCGCAACTGTGAGTAGATTGCTGATTTCTGTGTTTACCAGACCAATATCTTTTCCCAATTCAAAGGCATAATCAGCCACACCCATATTTGATGCTTGAAATAAGAATAATGCACCTAATGCAAGCACTAAGAGAAAGCTGAAATTTATTTTAAATGGATTGTTTGTGCTTTTAGCTTCTCTAACATTTGGTATAAAAGGCAATATTAATAATGTCATTAAACTAAACAACATGAGCACTCCGAATACTGCCATATGTCCAAAACTTTCAACCAATCTTGGTACTGTCCAAATCCCCAAGCTACCAAAACTGTACTGGACTACCAGCAACATACCAAAGATCTTATCGGGATTAAGTGTTCTAGCTATTACCGACAAACCGATGCCTACTGAAATGCCACCAATGGTGCCATGAAGAAAACGAATGGCAATTAGATTATCAGCAGAAGTTATTTGTGAAGAAATAACGTCGACCAACATCATCAATACAAGAAGAATTCCTGCTGCCTTTCTCCAGGGAATGTTTTTAACTAAGAAGGTTGCTATAAGCGCGCCGGCTGCAGCACCATATTTATTTGCACTTACAATTAGGCCCGCTTCATCCCTACCAACACCTAGACCATCTACAAATGCCGACAAGAAAGCGCCACCTAGGTTTACATAAAACAATCCAGCTGTAGCTAAAATTGCATACATAATTGCTGCTAGGGTGCTATCTTGATGAATGCTTGCTCTCATGTCTAAATTATTTAACAAAATGATCTAACTTGGTTGGCTGCAAACACCGCAGAGTCCCAAGAAAATGTGTAACCATCACTAAAGTAATAATACGTCATATTATTTGGAAGAAAAGCCACAGTAATGCCACCAAAACCAGACATGAATGGTACCCATGTTTCTGTCTTGCAACCAAATGTGCCTTTTTCGTACTTTCTTAACCAAAAACCATTGTTATAAAAAATATTTGCGCCAGGTATTGCGACTAAAGTATCTTTTTTTTGAAGCAAAGCTTGTTTCAAAAATTGAAAGTTTTCAGTCTTGTCCTTCATTTGTGCATGTATGAACTTAGATAATTGCATTAAATCGTCTTGTAATAAGTACATACCCCATCCTGTATAAGGTTGTTTAACATCTCCTTCTGTTTTAAGTGTAAAACTTGGTGCATAGCTCAGTTTTAAATCGTTAAAAAAAGGTATCAAAAGATCTGAGTAGTAATCATCTATCTCTGTGTTTTTTTCTAAAAAACTATTTAGAGCTTTCCCCAAAATATAAGTATCAGATGTATGGTAAACAAATCTTGTGCCTGGTTTAGATTTTCTTGGATAGGCATTGCATGCTAATTCAGTTTTTTTCGCGTCTGTAGGCGCATCGAATATAAAGCTTAATTGCTTTAAACCAGCTTCATCGATGTCAAAAAGCCTGCTGGAAAAATTTCCTGTAGCCATGTCTGAAAGGTCTTCAACTGTGACATCCCTCCATTTTTTCCCCTTACATTCTTTAACTAAACCTTCAACTGTTATATCTGAGATCTTGTCATACTCATTCTCAATTAATGCAATGCCAAAAGTGCCTGCTAAAGATTTTGCCAATGAATAGCTAGGCAGAAGCATCTGGTCACAAAGCGGATAAATGCCCTCGCGCGTTTCACAGGTGCTTGTGTAGTGGATATCATCATCAATAAGGCCAAATAAAGTTACATTTTCTGGTGCAAAACTTTTGCCATCGGCAAAAACTTTAGATTTGATTTTGCTTTTTTTATAAAGGGTTTCAATAGGTTCTCTTTCAACTTCATTTAAAAGCGAGTCATCAAAAACCTGTTCAGTTTTATTTGCTTGTTGAAGTTTTGTTTCATAAAGAGCTATGTAATCAAATTTATAGTAAGCACAAGTTTCACTGGATATCTGAAAGATGGCATTGGATATGTTTTTACCGTCAAAAACTGCCAGCATAATACCGTTATGAACGCAGTTTGCATTTTTATGCAGAAATGAAAAGGGCATTGTAATTAAAGAGCTATTAGATTGTTTAATTTTTTTATTTGTGCCAAAACCTAAATGAAAATTAAAATATGGGTGCTCAGTTGCAAGGTTAATTTTTATTTCTGGAGTAACGACACCATCAACTGACACTACATTAATAAAACTTATTGGAAATTGAGTGAAGTTGCTCTCCAGGTGAAGGTCGATTTCATCCCTCAAGGGAGTGACTCCGAGACCTTTAGGTGAGTTAGAAATTATTAATTGGCCAGAAAAGTCTTTTCCATTTTCTTGAGATGTGTATGTGGGTAATTTGTTAAAATTAATACTCGAAGAGAGTCTTTTTTTACCCTCAAGCACCTCAATTAAGCCCTCACTATGTATGTGCATCGAAATGCACACACATAGAAAGAGCAGTAATCTCGTCAAGCTTCTTAGAAGCCTCTGCTTATAGAGAAACCAATAGTTCTTGGTAGAGCATAAAACTCTCTGCTGTTACTACCATAAAAGCCCTGACTTGGTTGAGGCCCAAAAGCTTCATTCAAGAATGCTCCTGTTGTGCCTCGCTCATTAGTCACATTCTTCATAAAAAATGACACATACATATCATCATTAAAGATGGTTGAGGACGCATTAATAATATTAAATCCATCAAACTCTGCATCATATAAAGAATTATCTCCAATATAGTTTCTTGATGAAGATTGAGCGTACATATCTACTCTATTAACCACACCCATGCCTGAAAAGAAATCATCAGTCTTACCAAAGTAAGATGTATGAGCTAGATTTAGATTGAATGTATTCTGTGGACTTCCTGGTAATTTTGCTCCTGATTTAGCATATAAAACAGGCACGTCAGCAGGAGTATATAAATCAGATGATAGTCTTGCATTGTTGTACGCATACCCCACACTCCAGTCAATTGCTCCAACTGTTCCAGAAAACTCGACATCAAGACCGTTAGTTTCTGCACTCTCACCATTGATAACAGCATAGTAACCATTCACAGGTGTTGAGGTGTTAAGTTGTGGGTTATCCCAATCAATTAAGTAATAACTTACGTTGTAGTAAGTTCCATCAGCCAAGGCTCCTTTAATACCAAGCTCAAAGTTTTTTACTGTATCTGATCCAAATGCCACCCAACCTGCATCTTCAGCTAAAGGACCATCTGTTGGCACTGCATTTACTCCACCTCTTCTATATCCTTCTGAGGAAGTAACATAAAAGTGCTGATTTTTACCCGTTGGTCTGTATGAAATATTTACTTTATTCAAAGTACCTTTATCGGTATTAAAGTCAGTATCAGAAACAGGGAAGACATCGTAAAGCTTGAAACCACTATTCATGGCTGCTGAAGCTTCAACGTTATAATTTCTTACTCCAAGTGTGATATCTACTTCATCTGTAAAGTAATAGGTAAGCTCGCCATAGGTTGCTTCATTAGAAATAATTTCATTTACGTTGTAATCAAAATCCTGTTCATTTGGATCAACAATATAGTCAACGCCCCAGTAATAATAATTCCAAAGGTTTGAGCCTTTTACAAAAGTTTGTTGAGCTCGGCTTTGGTCTTCATTTTTTTGGAAAATACCAATGACATAATCGAACTTATCAAAATAACCAACATCTGTTATTAGTTTCAACTCAACTGCTTCAGCGCTATTTTCATATTGTCTTTCAGTTGGTGCGTATGGTCTTGGAGGTATGCCATAAATACCACCTACCGCAAAAACGTCACTGAAATAGCCATATGCTGGAGAGGTAAATGTGCCTGTTCCTGCAAAGAAACCAGTGTTATCTGTCACACTTTCACCAGATCTATCATATTGTGATGCGGTTATTTCTAAATCATGAAATGGGAAATCATATGTTAGCTCAACAGATCCCATTGAGACTTCTCTAGCGGAGGGCTCTAACATCAAAGCGCCATTTTCATATTTTCCGTAGACGGATTCATCGTAACAATTTGCTGCTAATAGAGATGTACAATTTGAATTTAAAACATATTTTGTACCTGTTGATGATTGTCTTCTGCCACCTATATCATCTTCTTGATTAATAGCCATAAACATAACGTCCATCTTGTCATTAACATCAATATAAAATTTATGTCTCATGAACTCGACACCCACGGTATCAGCATCGTTTGCTCTTCCGACAACAGGAGGTGCAGTAAAAAACCCAGGAAAACTATAATCTCCTATTACTGGAATACCTAAATTAGCACCGGCACCGCCAATATCTGGTACATCGGTTGTTTCATAAATATTTACATAATCAGTAATGCCTGGATAATCTAGATGAGAAAGGACTAATCTATAAGCCATTCTGTCACCTACAGGGAAGTTATAAGTAACATCAACTGCATTACCTATACCATCTGAACCGTCAACACTAGAAGCAGTGTAGGTTACTCCACCATCAGATAAACCTAATACCGGATCATTTGTAATGTATCTTATTGTTCCACCCAGTGCTCCAGACCCATAAAGAGTTCCTTGTGGTCCTCTTAGCACCTCAACTCTATCTAGGTCTCTTAGTAAAAAATTGGCAAAAACTGGTGTCTTATCAACATAAGTTGAAACAGATGCAGCTGCACTTACTGGATAATCTTGTAATAACGAAGAGTCTACATTAAGACCCCTAATCCTGACATTGCTTGTAGTGCCAGCATTTCTATAACCTCTATCTATGGTTGAAATGCCTGCAAAATTTCTTAATAACTCGCCTTCGTCAAGAATAGTTCTGCCATTAATTTCATCACCAGATAAGGTTGATATATTGTATGGAACCTCAAGAATAGTGGTTTCTCTAGAAGTAGCGGTAACTATTTCTTCAATATATTCTATATCCGCTTCAGCATCTTCAGACTCTTGCGCAGCCAAGCCAAAACTTATGCTCGACGCAAGCAATAGTAGTAAATATTTTGTTAAATTTTTCATAACACCCTCTCCCTTATACGCCTAAACTAACCTATATTGCAGCAAAAAGAAAATTTTTTGTGTCTTATTTATTTACATATAATTCAACTATAAGTTAGTATTAAATGTGTTCTAATTAGACACATTATTTAACCATTATGTTTTGGTACAAATATTTAAAATTTTTGCTGCGTTTTAGAAAAAAATCTGAGGTATCAAGTATTTCAGATGTTCTTGGCAAAAGCCTTATAAACAATGATGTTGCAAAAAACCTTTCTCAGGTCTACAAGGACTATTCTTATAGAGTAGAAATTAAAGAAATTAATGGTATATCAGTAGTTTGTGCCAGAGTTCGGTGTGGTGAAGCCCAAAACGAAACATCAGTAAAACACTGGTATGCTTATCAAGAGAGGTCTGGATCAGTAGCTTCTTGGTGCTTAGATTAATAGAATCTAGGTTTTTCTATATAATCCTCGTCTTTAAAATCTCGATCTTTTGTGCTTTTTAATCTTTTGATGGCTTGGGCGGAGAAGAATTTTCGCTCAAATCCTTTAAGTTCCATACAGTTTTTAAAGTATCTGCGTCTTTCATTCTGGCCTGCTTCCCAGCCAGCCTCATCTACAACTCTTGAAGGCACATACACTGTTAGCATTTCATTTTCACAAGTTAAAGATGCGCTTCTTAGTCTTGATGCAAAGTCTTCTTCAGATAAACTTTTCAACCTATCGGTTATTGGCACATATCGGTATTCGCCTTCTTCTTCTGATTGTTGCAGGGTTGAGCAACTAAACAATACAAAGACAATTGATAGTTGTAATAAAATTTTTAACATTTTAAACCAGGGCTAAAGCCATCATTACCATACAAATAATTGAGCCAATAAATGCAATTGTTCTAATGAACGGAATAGCCATTAAGTAGGTAATGCCATGAATTGTGCGCAATATTAACCACCAGCAAGCATACGTAGAAAGATCAACATCGAGATACATGGCTGCTAAAACCAAGGCTAAGAATGCAGCTAAACTTTCATGCAAATTAGCAGAAGCTCTATAGGCCCTTTTTAAAAGAACTGATTGGGTTGGTGTGCTATCTCTGGCTGTTAACATCCATGAGAAATTTTTAATATTTATTGTCATAGGTATTAACCATGACTGAAATAGTGTTAAAAGAAGAGCAAGTACTATGTAAATTTCCATAATTTTTTGTGTTTAAACACTAGATTAGCAAGAGCAACTTTTAAATTCAATTTTAGATCCACTCATCGTTGGGTGCGGTTAGTTTATCTAATGCATCGCCAGTATTGCGGATATTTTTAGGTTCAACAATCATAATTTTTGCTTCTTCTTCTGCAAAAGGCCTATGTTTAAGCCCTTTAGGCACAACTATCATCTCACCTTCCTGCAATGTTGTTGTCTTATCCTCAAACTCAATGCTCATAGTACCTTCTATAACAATGAAGGCCTCATCTGTTTCTTCATGATGATGCCAAATAAAGTCGTTTTTAATTTTGACTAGCTTAAATTCATAGTCATTGAGCAGAGCTATTACTTTAGGCTCCCAATGCTCACTAAATTTAGAAAATTTTTCTTTAAAATTAATTTTTTTATGGCTCATACTTTATCAATAAATAATACCTGCCATTCTTTCAATAAACCAATAGAAACCAATGCCTCCCAATAAGTAACTGGATGCTGTTGCAAACCTTAGGTTTTGTTTTATTTTAAATGACATCCAAATAAGCAAGGAAAACACAGGTATAAGCAAAAGTTGCCCAGCTTCAATACCAATATTAAAGAATAGTAACGACATAACTAACTGGTCATTTGCTATCCCTATACCGGTTAATACATTAGCAAAACCAAGACCATGCAATAAGCCAAAACCAAAAGCTATCAACCAAGGAGTGTTTGTATATTTTTTCTTTTCCCCAACTTCATAGGCCAGATAAACGATAGTTAGCGCTATAAGAGCCTCAACTGTAGCTTGCGGAATAGACACTATATTAAAAACCGATAAACCCAAAGTAATAGAGTGTGCAACAGTAAAAGCAGTGATAGTTTTTACTGCAACTATAAGGTTTGAAACCAAAAACAATAAACCAAAAATAAATAAGATATGGTCATTGCCTTCAAGCAAATGATCAATCCCAAGACTAAAGTAAGCTGTCGGATAAATTTGTTTTTCCAATGGGATTTGTATAGTTGGGGATTTAGAGTTCATTATCCCCTCAAAAGTTGTGCCATCAAGCTCGACAAAAGTGATAAGTGCATCGGTGAGCACGCTTAAATTTACCACCTGAACAGATTCACCCTTAAGTGTGCTATTGCAAACAAGCCCGATACTTTCAACCAAGTATTTGCCTTTTTTTTCAATCTGTTTTGTTTCGCGTTTACAACTATCTGGAAAGTAAACCTCGCCTCTGGCTCCTATGTTTTTGACAGGGTACATCCATTCTGCTTCATAAGAATTTGCTTTAATCTCTTTGACAACCAAATGGGCAGGGTTAAATTCATGCGCTTGAAGAAAAAAAGCAGTAGTAAAAAGTAGTGCAGAAAAGAGGGCTTTCTTGATCATTAAAGTTGGTAGTTTGGGTTAATAATTACTTTATATTCCGCCTTAACACTATCTATATAATCTGCCAGCCGTTGTTCTTCTTCTTGTATAGCAAAATCTTGTCTTACCAAAACCTCAATAGCTTCGAATTTAGGCAGATAGCCTACTTTTTTATTGTTGATGTAGAGTAAATGTTTCCCATAACTAGATGAGTATGGGCCAGCCCATTTATTTAGTGTTGGATTTTCAAATGCATTTAAAAACCCTTTTCCAAAAGCTTGTTCAACCTGATCTAAACTATAATCACTAAAGTTTTTACCCAAGAAAAAGGGTTCAGCCTCTATTTTTGCATCCAGGCTGTTTAAGCTTTTTAAAGCAACCAAGGCTTTGGCTTCAGCATCCGGTGATTGTGCGAAATAGTAGTGCGTAAATGAATAAGTAGTTGGTACAAAATATTTGTTGCTGTTTGCTTCATAGAAAGCAATTAATTGGTTAACTTTTGGTTCTTCTCGGTTGGTCTCTTGTTTCAGAAATGAGATTTTTTGGGCCAATCTCCTTTTTATAATTCTATCGTTTTGGTCTAGGCCGAGCCTAAGTGCTTCACGATATAGAATCTCTTCCTCAATATAATCGTTAACTATATTAAAAATTTCTTGTTCGTTGGGTGGTCTGCCAACTCGTGAGTCCCACGCAGCAAAAAGCCCGTCTAATTCCTGATCTGATACATAAATATCTTTAGTTTCTTCATCGTAATTCATAGAGATATCTAAAAAATAAATAACGAAGCCCAACAATAAGAATAAGATTATTCTTGAGTATGGTTTCAGGCTCATAGAGCGAATATGTCTATATCTTGCGGCACTGGTACATACCAAATTGGCGATGACCAGGCTCGTTCTTGAATTGTTTTATGTAGGTCTGATCTTGGTTCTTCTCCTGCTTTAATAGCATCCCATGTTGACCACCTGCAAGTTGGATTCTCAAGAACCCTGACATAATAGAAAGCCTTGTTTTCTGGATTAAATTCTGGATCCTTCCATATTTTTTTAAGCTCTGTAGCTCCAACGTTATTAGTAATAGAACAATCCTCTATATTTACCCTCGCACCATTATCAGGGCAGCGGTGTGTTGTTGGGTCAACCTCCAAACCATCAGAACAAACAACATCAAATACTTTTTCACTTGGCCTTGCGTTGCCGCTGTCTATTGAGCCTTTAATAATCTGGACTCTTTGTAGTGATGCTGAGTGTTTGTCTTTTTGTGCCCAAACTATAAACTCTGGAACTTTTGCCCCATCGGCAAATAAGTCTGCCCCCATAGGCACACCGTTTTTATAAGCCTCATCGACCAAGGCTTCAGAGTTTATATCTATTGAGCTCAAATTATAGCCAGAGAAAAATCGGACTGTGATCCTAGGTCCTGTGGTCGCAAAAGCTTCTTTTCTTCGGAGTGCTGAAAATATAGATTCTCTCGTATTTTCTTCTGCCCAGACTGCTGCTAAACCTGAAGATCCCCATTGGTCAAATCCAATAGCATAATTCTTGCCATCAACCTCACGAAAAGTCCTAGGCTGATTGTAATATTCTGAATATTGTATTAACTGTTCAGTCCTTTCTTCCGATAGAGATACGCTGCCTCTGCTTACAGCACTGCCATCTACTACTCCAACTTTTGACCAGAAATTGCTTTCATCGAATGATCCTGCTCCTAAGTGTGTGTCTGTAGATCCAATCAAACCGAATTTATATGGGTTACCTTGGCCTTTCCACTCCAACATCAATCCTCTTAAGTATGCATCCCTAACATAGCCCCCATGATGGTAACTATAGGTTGGTGGTCTTGCTCCCACTCTGCCATCCATAATTTCAAAGTCGGCCCATTCATCATCAGGCGATAATAACGGGTGGGTATCTGATGTGCCTTTAACCTGAGTCATTTCGACAATAGGCTCATTGCGCATACGTCTTTCAGAATATGCCAAATCAATTGGTGTGCCATAGTAGGTTTCAACCTCAAACATCTCTCCATTTGACCCGTTACTGTTATGAGGAATTGCTATAGAGTCCAAGCCTTTTGCTCTTAACTTGTCCATCCATGCCCATAGGTCCATAGGGTTTAAAGAGTCTTCTCGAGAAAATGGTCTTTCCGGTGCTTTAGAAGATTCAAAGATTACATTTCTATGTAAGTTGCCACCCTCAACGTCTGTACCAGATGTGTACTCATATCCAATAAAGGTAGTAAATTTGCCTGGATCATTATTTTCCTCAGCAGCTTTAGCAATGTCTGACCAAGCTGACTTATGCACTTCATAGTCAAATGCTTGAGAACCAACAGATCTATTTTTAGTAAAAATTGCTTGTAATATTTTTGGGTGCCACAGAGGGTATTGTCTATCTAAATAACCGTCTGCTGCCATCAAGCTAAAAAGATTTAGTCTTTCTGGCATAGAGTCAATCGTACGATTTTCCTCTCTATTAATATTTACAAATGGTTTGGCCCATTCAGTGTTGGCTTGTTTAGAATTTGGATCTCCGTATTCTTGAATCATGCCCATAAAAATTGCGTGATCGGTAACAGCATAAAAATCTAGAGGTTCTTTCAATTGCATTTCATAGCCTAGAGGGTGTTTGATCATTTGACCTTTAGCGTATCTATAGGCATCGTACGGAGTAGCATTTACTCCGAAAACATAAGCATCAAAAGAATATCTTGTGTGAACGTGCAGATCACCAAAATACGGATTTTTAAGTGGGTTTGGTGGAACATCGTTTACTTTGTTAGCTGTTTCTTCAATTGCATGGTCCACAATGTTGAGAGATACATCTTTTTGTAAAAGTTTATATGCTCCTGTGAAGTAAATTATATTGAGTGCCAGAATTACAATTAACGCTACTGAAGTTTTAGATGTTTTCATTTATTCCCCTTTAAATGTACCGTTAATTTTAACCTATTTTTTAAAACTAGAATCAAATAAAAGGTAAGACATTAAGTGAAATAATAAACTAGAAGCTTTTTTTGTAACCAACTACTATTTGGTATTTGGTGTCCATTTGAAGGTTATATTTTTCTTGGATCACGGGAAACAATACTTCTACACCAAGCATATCATTGCCATTAGCAAACAAATCAAGATTGTAATTAGCTCCAAAACCGACATGTAATTCGCTGCCGCCATAGTTTTCAGGGTTGGCAGTTTGCACTGGTGCTGTGATCATAGCGTTTGCTCCAGAAACCTCGCCTTGGTTGGTAAGTTTTAATCTTGTTGAAATCGATAAATTTGGTAGATACTGATATTGTAACCAGGAATTAAGTTCTATTTGATCACCAAATGCCCAGCCTTTTTCATGAATTACTTTTTTGAATCTGGCCTGATTAGACCAAGTTGTTTTGTCTTTAATTTTTTTTGAATTCGTTAGCCCTAAAGTCAATCTGGTGGCTTTATCACTTGATTGCATGGCATAAGGCAAAATCATATTCATATAAGTGCCCATTGGTGTGAGAACCTGATCTTTATCATTGTTTTTACCAATAGATTTTTGATATGAAACTTCTCCATGCCACTTTGAATCACCTGTCTCTGATAGAACAAAGAATGCGCTCAATGTTATATCAGAAAGATCGCTTGAACTTGTATTAAATTGACCAATTAGATCTCTATCCATCATCGCTGAATAGCTATTTAAAGCCATATCCTTTGAGAGATAAGTGCACATCACCATATAAGTAATGTCTTGGGTTGGGGCATACATTGCTTCAACCATAGTCATCTGCATATCCATGTTCTTTGGAATAACTGATAAGTTTGCAGGCATGCTGCTAATTTCATTTGGAATTTGTAGTATCTCAGAGTTTGAAATACTGTTTCCATCAAGGGAGTTGCCACTCATATACATGTGGCCTTGTTTAATACCTAACATCCATCCCATATGATGCATGTTGCCAACCACTCCAATTGGCGCTGATGAATGATTGCCAGAATGAGCCATGTGGTCCATGTGATCCATGTGGTCTTCTTTGTGCATATCATGCTTCATGCCATCTTGCTCTTGGCAAGAAAAAACAAAAGCAGATAACATTAAAGTTGTTAGAAATAAGTTTTTCATTTGGGTTTAAAAAATAACACAATTCCTGTTATTGCTGTAAACAATGCAATAAAAGAAAATACTTTTAATAAGATATTGTCGATATTGTCTCTTTCAACCCAATCCATAATATGAAACCCCCACATTAGATCCCAAATCCTCCATTGTTGTGATCGAATAGCAACAATTTCTCCTGTATATGGGTTTTGATAAATATTTAATTCTTCTCCATCTGTGTTTTCAGCCAAAACCTTATAAAGAGGCAGGTCTCTGCCCCGATATTCGGACCCTTTTTTTGGCTCCTCTACCAACTCAATTGTTATTGGTTTAAGAACCGTTCGTTGTGTGATGATTTCAAAAACACTTTCTTGGGATAGTTTTTCTTGAATAGCTGGCTTAACAATTACTGCGGCTTTTTCAGTTTTGTAGTATTGCTCTCCTCTTACATTTTCAATTTTATTAAATGAGAAGTAGATTCCAGAAACAGTCCACAACAGGAGCTGTAGTGAAACAACAAGACTAATGTATTTGTGTAGTTTTCTTAGGTTCATGTTCTAGTTAATCGTGGCAAGAATCACACTCAAGCGCTTTACATGCTTGGTGGTTTCTATAGTGGGCAAAGATAACAATTAATGAGCCAGCTACAGTAAGGGTTTTTTCTAGTGTCTCGCCTAAAACTGCCTCACCTAGATAATAAGCTGTGCTTAAAACAGATAAACCACATAAGCCTATGATAAATATGAATAACTCTTTATGGTTTTTAAGTCCTTGTATTAATGCATAAACACTAACAGGGACAGCAAGCAATAAAATAATAAAATGTAAGAATTCATTATCAATCGAAAACGAGAGGAACCCGGAAGTAAGAATTAAAAAAGAGGGCATAAACAAGCAGTGCAATGCACATAGCAGTGATAAAGATCCGGCTAATTTGTCTGTAGTTTCTTGTGTTTTAATCATTTTTTTTAATTAGCAATTTTGCCTAAATAAGATAATAGGTAGTCTTAGGATTTAAAATTTAAACTATTAGCAGCAAGAGCACTCGCAGCATTTACAACAATCACACATAAATTAATTGTAGCACAACCTGATAAACCGTCTATTTAGCTGATTGCTGGCTGGCAGCATGGTAAGTAAAAGCAAGGTAATAAATTACAGATATTAGAAAAGCTCCCAGCATAACTATTGGTCCAATAAATTCAAATAAGGCGAAGGTGCTAGCCCCAATAATAAACAAACCAAATACTTCTTTCATGTTATTTAAATAACCTTCTCTTATTGCTGCTTTAAAAATTAAATAATTCACTGGTAAGTAGAGCAGAACTCCTGTAATTGCACCTGGGCTAAAGTCTTGAAAATAAAAACTAAAGAAAACATGAAAGCATGCATTTACAACCTGAGTGGTCATTAAAAAGAACAGCAATATATGTGCGCTAGGTTTATTCTGCTTTATCAAATGAACATATACAGCTATTAATAAGACAACTGCCAGCCTGATTAAAACTTCTTCAGAAGAAAGCGGATTATTATCAGCAAAATAACTAAGGCGCCAATCTCTGAAATTGAAAATAATGTGTTCTTCAAAATGGTGAATTAAATAGATTAATGGCCCTAAAACTATGAGGTTTCTAAATTTATTCATTTAAAAAATTCTTTTACTCTTTGTGTAAAATTATTCCATATGTCTTTGCTTTTTTGAACTATCTCAGGACCCAATAGTGCAAGCCCAGGATACCAAGTTAATTGACTGGCTACATAAATACCACCACCTTTTAGAAGCTCACCAGTAGTAGCTATAAATATGCTTATAAACATCAAAATAGTAGAAATTATAATAAGCGTCCAGCCTGTAATTTTTCTTAGTTTGGTTAGAAGTGGTGTCATAAAACTTTACCTATTGTTCACTTAGACCGCAAAAATTAATACCCCTATAAAAAAAATAGTAATAAAAAAAATATTTCTCGGGGCTTTGCTATGCTCAAAAATATCTTTGGCAAAACTATACATAATTGGCGCAAGAAGCAATAAAGAAAAATATCCCATCGCATAACCAAAATAATCTGATGGGTCATCGTTTAACTGTGTTTCAATCATATAGGCCAACCAATCAAGCATATAAAAACTGACAAGCACTAGGGCATAAATTTTTAAACCTTTATTAGGGTTTATTTTGTTTTTACCAAACAGGTCTTTAA
>CAZNPG010000006.1:0-55666 GCA_964575305.1 uncultured Gammaproteobacteria bacterium
ATCTTCTGAACCAATACCAACACCAGCCCCAACACCGGCCCCAACACCAGCCCCAACACCAGCCCCAACACCAGCTCCAACACCGGCACCAACACCAGCCCCAGATACTGATCCAACAGACATGGATGTAACGGTACTAAATGATGGGAATGTTGGAGATATTTGGGGTGGAAATACGTATTTATCATTTTTTGATGAATTAAATGGATACTCAGATTGCACTAATGAAACTAGCGGCACAGAAACTTGTGAAAGTGTTGATTGGGAAGTTGTTATTGATGAAGAAAGAGGCGAAGTATTAGAAGTAACTTACTTATCAAATGCAGGGCATGCTGGCTTAGTAATTGGACCATCTCCTGCAGTGAATCTCAGCGATTATTCTGAAGGCTCTTTATCTTTTGATATTAAAATTATTGACGATGGAGCCTCTGAACTATCTGGTGGTTTTTATGTAAAGGTTGAAAGTGGTTCGTTAATCTCTGGAGAGTTATCAGTTAATGGCATTAATTCTACAGGTGAATGGGAGTTTATTGATTTTCCTGTCTCTTCATTAACAGAAAGTGGTGAACTGGATCTTGGAAGCATAACTGCACCAATGGTCTTTTTCCCAGAATTTCAAACGGGAGCAGGACTAATATACCAGATTGATAATGTTCGTTTCACAGGTATTGCAGATGGGGCAACGCCACCAACGGATCCTAATGATGGAGGTTCTGGAACTCCGGTAACTTATAATTTAATTGAATTTGGAGCAGGCAATGTATCAGATACTATAAACCCTGATAGTTATCGTTGTGCAGTAGATTTTGGAAACTGGATATATAATGCTGGTGTAGTAGAGCCTGCAATATCGGGCTGTGATGCATCAACTAACATTCCTTCAGGAAATCCTGTAAAACTACAACCACAATATACAGCGCAAGAAAAAAATGTTCCAACACATAGGTGGTGGGGATCAATTCCATTTCTAGGAGAGATGACAATAGGAGATGTGAATGATACAGCACATATTACTGCAGACCCAATTCGAGCAAGAGTAAGCAATAAAGGTGCAAGGCTAATGGGATTGCCAGGAGGTTATAAACTCTTTGGGAATTTTCCACGATATGATGGTCCTGAACCATTTGCTGAAGTCTTTGATGGTATTGCAATCGCAAATTCAAAACATTCAGAGTTAAATGCATATTTAGTTGATTATAGTGATGGCTCAGTTACAGTTGGATGGACTGCTGATAACGAGACAAATATCATGTGGGCAACTTTTGTTCATGGCTCACCATATGTTTACTTTACAGTCTTTGATGGCGATCCAATTATTGTAACTAAGGCCTCAGATGGTAATGAAAAAGGCACTTTTTATGAATTTGATAATAATCTTGGAGTTTGGACAGATGTTGCTGGAATTAGAAATAACTTCCTTATAACAGGCTCAGCTGGAACAGTTTTTTCAAATATTTCTAGCAATAATATTGAGATGACAAAACCTGATAATGGCGAAGCCTACCATTCATTTACTGTAAGCTACTTACCAATTTTAGATGGCATGCCGTCTGATAATATTTCTAATTTTTTTGCCAGTAAAGCAAGGAATATCGTTAGTGAAGTAGATATAAACTATTCAGTTGATCGATCATCCAATACAGTTTCAGTTAGTCATAATTATTTAGACTCTGAAGGTAACTCTGTAGACACTATTGTTGGAATGCACCCTATGCATTGGAAATTTTCTGACCAAGAAACTTCAGAATATAAAATCAGAAGTGCTAGAGGTATTGTTAAGTTTGCTGAACTATCATCTTTTGATTATCAAATTCCTTTTGTAGGCATTTTGCCTTTAATGCCATCGATACCAGATACATATGATATGAATACACTTGAACAGTTCATACAAGATTACATGACGGGCGGTGAAGATAGTTGGATAAATAGTACAGATACATATTGGTCTGGAAAAGCTTATGGTAAAGCAGCTGAGATAGCAGGCATTGCTCGTGCAATTGGTATGGATCAAGAAGCTGATCAAATTATACAGTGGCTTAAATCACAGCTCTCAGACTGGTTTACAGCTGAAACAGGTGGGGCTCTCGATGAGGTGCGATATTTTGTTTACGATGAAGAGTGGGATACTTTATTAGGAGTTGAAGAAGCTTTTGGTTCCCACCAAAGACTTGCAGACCATCATTTCCATTATGGATATTTTGTCAGAGCAGCAGCAGAAATTTGTCGACAAGACAGAAGCTGGTGTTCACAAGAACAATATGGCCCAATGGTTGAGTTGCTTATTCGAGACTATGCAGGCGATCCTGGTGACGAAATGTTTCCTTCATTAAGAAATTTTGATCCAGCTAATGGTTTCTCTTGGGCTGATGGTAAGGCAGATGCATTACAAGGCAATAATAATGAATCAACATCAGAAGCAGCAAATTCATATGGTGCAATAATTCTTTACGGCTTAATTACTAACAACCAGGAACTCGTAAACAAAGGCATCTATTTACACGCCTCCACTTCAGCAGCCTACTGGCAATATTGGAATAACATTGATGGGTATAAAAACCTTGGAGCTGATTACGATAATTTCATCCCAGGTTATGACAAGATCACAACTTCAATAATTTGGTCGGCAGGAGCAGATTTTTCAACCTGGTTTAGTCCAGCTTATGCACATATCCTTGGCATCCAAGGCCTACCTTCAAACCCATTAATTTTTCACGTTAGCCAATATAAAGATTATATGGAAGATTATGTCACATTAGGATTATCAGAGTCTTCCAATGGCAAACCATCTGGATTATCAGAAGATCAATGGCGAGATTTATGGTGGAATCTATGGGCTATGGTTGATTCTGAAAATGCTATAGCTGACTACGAAACTATGGCGCCAAATTACAATACTGAAGCTGGTGAATCAAAAGCCCATACTTACCATTGGTTGCATACATTTAATGCTTTAGGCCATATACAAACAGGAACTGGGGATCTCACAGCTAACCATCCTGCAGCAGTAGCTTTTAAAAAGAATAATGAAATTAATTATGTTGCTTATAACTTTAATAATGAGCCTTTGGTAGTGACTTTCAGTGATGGTAAAACCTTTACAGTACCAGGCAATAGTTTTACTGTGGAGAACTAAGTCCACATAACATGCTTAATATTAAAAATTTTACAAAAATAGTTATTACAACAATATTGCTTGTAGCATGTGGCGGTGGAAGTGGTGGAGGATCTTCATCTCCTGAACCAATACCAACACCAGCCCCAACACCAGCCCCAACACCAGCCCCAACACCAGAACCTACTCCGGAACCTACTCCAGAACCTACTCCAGCTCCAACAGGTGTTTATGAAATGGATGAAAATTGCCCTACACATATCAAAGAAGCATTTTTAGATGTTAGCGAAGCTCCTGGACCAGGAGAACAGTACAATATGATGCCAAGATTGCAGGTGTCTTGTTCAAATGGAAACCTAGTTATAAATTCAAATTCTGTTCCACACTATAGTTTTATACCAATGACTCCAAATGACTTGGTTGAAAGAGACGAAGAATGGAGTGTGCCTCTTGAACCTTCCTATGATTTATCAAGAGAGCCTACTAATATTGGCGCTGATGGCCCAGTTGTGCTTGGTTATATGGGTTTTACTAATACAGGCTTAAATATCTTTGGTCCTACAGAGGGAGGACAGCCTGCAAACCAAGCTTACGGTGATCCTGTCTATAACAATATTTTAGATGATTGCGGTGGGCATACTGCCTTTGCCTATCATAACCATGCACTAAATTTTAGATGTTTTAATCCCAATGGTTTAACTGCTAATCCTGCAACAGACCCGCAACCAGAGATTTTATATACCTCATTAATTTTAGGTTTTGGACCTGATGGCTTCCCAATTTTCAATGAATATGAGTATGCCAATAATGATGGAGTTAATCTTGTATCACCACAAAGTAGCTATGAATTAATTGATGGTCAGAATCCACAAAGGTATGTTTTTGATGCCTATGAGTATGTTGAAAAGGATAATCTAGAAATTTACTTGGATGAGTGTAATGGCCATAGTCATGATAACCCTCATGGTTATGAATACCACTACCATGCCACTGAAGATTTTCCTTATCTTTATGGTTGTATTAGAGGAGAGCCTTTTGGTATAGGTGGCGGCGGTCAAGGCGGCAATAATAATGATTAGAATCATTCTATTATTATTTTTAGCAAATTTTATGCAATCAGAGACTGTGGAAACTTATTACAAAACAGGTGAGTTGAAAGAAAGATTTGAGCTTCAGGGTGATATTAGAGAGGGCTTATATCAGAAATGGTATCTGAATGGTCAAATAGGAAAGCAATCATTCTATAAAAACGGAGTTCTGGATGGCGAGTTAACTACTTGGTATCCAAATGGAGTGGTGAAGGGAACGTATCCAATTTCTAACGGCAAAATAGAAGGTACGGCAAAATATTATGATAATGAAGGGAATTTAAGTTGGCAGGTATATGAAAGCAACATACCTAACCAGAATAACAATATAGATCTCTCAGGTTGGTGTTTAGATTAAATCTTTGACCAAATCTCTTTCTTCAACCAATTCATTTGCAGTTTTCTCCAATCCTTTTTTTGCAAAATCACTAAGACTATAATCTCGAACAATCTCAACAGAGCCTTTACCATCTGAGATTAGAGGAAAACCAGAAAATACACCCTCAGGCATACCATAAGCACCATCGCTCATTACCGCAGCGTTAAAAACATCACCTGATCTAGTAGGATGTTCAACAGCTTTTACTGTATCGCAAGCTGCTCTTGCAGCTGATGATGCTGAAGAAGCACCTCTAGCTTTGATTATTTCAGCACCTCTTTGTTGAATTTTGGGAAGAAAATCATTCTCAACCCATTCATGATCATCTATCTCTTGGTATGCATTTTTACCTGCTACAAATGTATTTTCTAAATCAGGAAACATTGTTGGGCTGTGGTTACCAAATATTGCCAAACGGTATATATCATCAACATGGCAATCAAGTTTTTGGGACAGTTGTGCTTTTGCTCTAAGCGCATCAAGCATAGTCATTGCCATCCATAATTGAGTATTTTTTCCTGCGCTTTTGTATCCAATCAATGCATTAGTATTTGCTGGATTTCCAACAACAAGAATTTTGCAATGTTCTTTTGCATGAGCACCAATTGCTTTTCCTTGTTCTGTAAAGATTCCACCATTTATTTGTAGCAGATCTGATCTTTCTTTGATTTCTTTACCATTTAGAACTATTCCTCTAGGTATAGAGCCCACCAAAAGACACCAATCAGCATCAACAACTGCATTTTCTATATTGTCAAAAGTACTTATTGAATTAACAGTTGAATAAGCTGAATCCTCAAGCTCTTTTACAAAACCATCAAGCCTATCCATGGCTTGTGGTATTTCAACCAAATTTAAATCTAATTTTTCATTAGAATTAAAAATGCCTTTTTCACATAAGAAAGGGATTAATGAATATGCTATTTGACCTGCTGCACCTGTTACTACTACTTTCATTACATGTTAAAAATAATCTTTATTCTATGTTTACTTGTGATCGATTTCCATTAGAATTTACACTCTAACAGTTTATTTTAAAGGAGTCAGAGAATGTCACTAGATTTTGAAGGAAAAGTTGCCATTGTTACCGGATCAGGCGGTGGAATTGGTAAAGGTTATGCATTGGAGTTAGCACAAAGAGGCGCAAAAGTTGTTGTAAACGATTTAGGTGGAGCAGTAGATGGTTCCGGTGGTTCTGTTTCTGCAGCTGAAGCAGTTGTGCAAGAAATTGAAGCTGCTGGTGGAGAAGCAATAGCAAATGGTGCAAATGTATGTTCAGAAGATGATGTCAAAACAATGGTTGAAGATGTCATGACCAAATGGGGCAGGGTAGATATTCTTGTTAATAACGCAGGAATCCTCAGAGATAAATCTTTTGCAAAAATGGAGTGGTCTGATTTTGTGACGGTAGTTAATGTTCATCTAATGGGTTCTGCATTATGTGCACACACAGTTTTTCCAATCATGAAAGATCAAGAATATGGAAGAATAATAATGACAAGTTCTTCTTCAGGTTTGTTTGGTAATTTTGGTCAAACGAATTATGGAGCAGCAAAAATGGGTGTTGTTGGTCTAATGAATACTTTGAAGCTTGAGGGAGCGAAATATAATATTCACACTAACTCTGTTGCTCCAACTGCAACAACACGTATGACAGAGCACTTGTTTCCTGCTGAGTTTGCAGAAAAACTTGATCCACGTTTAATTATTCCTGCAGTTGTCTTTTTAGCTAGCGAAAAAGCTCCAAATGGAGAAATTTTAGAAGTTGGCGGAGGGGTAGTTGCTAACACATATATCATGGAAACTATGGGTAAATATTTTGGCACTGATGAGGGCTTTAATGCAGAGGCTGTTGCTGATCATTGGTCTGAAGTCACAGATACCACCGATGCAAAAAGACCATTTCAAGGTGGAGATGTTGCAATTAAGCATTTAGAAACTATTGGGAAATCAGAAAGTTAAATTATTTCTCTCTTAAATAAAAAAGGCTCAGAAAGAGCCTTTTTTTTTGAGAGCACCACCAATAGTTGCAGACCTAAGGCAGTGCAAAACTCTAGTCGTCAAATTTTAGAGAGCCACCTACTTGATACTCAATCACTCTTGTTTCAAAGAAGTTTTTCTCTTTTCTTAAATCCATGATTTCTGACATCCATGGGAATGGATTCTCAGCGCCTGGATAAGCTTCTGGAAGATTAATCTGAGTAAGACGTCTGTTACAGACATATTTTAAATACTCTTCCATAGTCTTGGCATTCATGCCTAGAACGCCTCTTGGCATTGTGTCTCTGGCATAGTTAATTTCAAGCTCAGTTCCCTCTATAATCATATCGGAAGCTCTCTTCTTCATTTCTTCATCCCAAAGACCAGGGTTCTCGTTAATAATTGAATTGATAACGTCTATTCCAAAATTTACATGCATTGACTCATCTCTCATGATGTATTGGAATTGTTCTGAAACTCCGGTCATCTTATTTCTTCTTCCCATAGAAAGTATCTGAGAGAAACCGCAATAAAAGAACATTCCTTCTAGAACGCAATAGAAAGCAATTAGGTTTGATAAGAAAAGCTTATCCTTTTCTGGAGTTCCTGTTTCAAAGTTTGGGTCTTCAAGGGCTTGTGTATACTTTAATCCCCAAGCTGCTTTTGCTTCAACACATGGTACTTCCCTATACATATTGAAGATTTCACCTTCATCCATGCCAAGAGATTCAACGCAGTATTGGTATGCGTGAGTATGTATTGCTTCCTCGAAAGCTTGTCTAAGTAAATATTGCCTACATTCTGGATTAGTAATGTGCTTATAGACAGCCAGAACAACATTATTTGCTACCAATGAATCTGCTGTAGAAAAGAAGCCTAAACTTCTTTTTATAATTGTTCTCTCATCTTCTGTTAATCCATCTTCTGACTTCCACAAAGCAATGTCAGCCGTCATGTTGATTTCTTGTGGCATCCAATGGTTTGCTGTTCCATCTAGGTATTTTTCCCATGCCCACTTATATTTGAAAGGAACAAGCTGATTCAGGTCTGCCTTTGAATTTATCATAGCTTTTTGACCAACTTGAACTCTTCCTTCTAATGCGCTTGCCATTCTTTCACGAACTTTCTCAAGCTCTGCCTCAGTTGGCTCCTTCATTGTTGTGTAATTTTCAATATCTTGCATTGCTTCTGAAGACATATCTTCAGTTACAAGGGTATCTGTATCTGATAACTGAACTTGTTCTTGTTGAACTTGAGATTCTTGTGGAATCTTTTCAGCTTCAGTTACTTCTGCTACTCTCGGTTCAGGATTTTTTGTTTCTTCCTTTTTAACCGGAGCTTCGTCTTTATAATAGTCTTCCCAACTTAACATAATTTCCTCCTTTATTGACACGCCTCACAATCTGGATCAAGTATGCTGCAAGCACTCGGTGCTTGCGACGCTGTTTGCGCTTCTTGATTTGATTGCACAGCATTTAAGCTGCTCCTCTCCACCGTTGATTTTTCAGTTGCGGTTGCTCCCATTGATCTTAAATAATATGTTGTTTTAAGACCTTTATACCACGCCATTCTGTATGTTATGTCTAATTTCTTTCCATCTACATTTGCTATGTAGAGGTTTAGGGATTGAGCCTGGTCAATCCATTTTTGTCTTCTACTAGCTGCTTCTACTATGAATCTAGGCTCTACTTCGAAAGCAGTCTTAAACTTATTTTTAATGTGTTCCGGAACACGATTTATCTGTTTTAGTGAGCCTTCAAAGTATTTAAGATCACTTAGCATAACTTCATCCCATAAGTTCTCTTTTTTCAGCTCTTCAATAAGATATGGATTAACAACAGTAAACTCACCTGAAAGATTCGATTTGACATATAAGTTCTGGTAAGTCGGTTCAATCGATTGAGATACACCAGTTATATTAGCGATGGTTGCTGTTGGAGCTATTGCCATTACATTTGAATTTCTTATTCCATGTGCCGCAACCCTTTCTTTTAACTTATCCCAATCTAAAGTCTTTTCAGTATTTTGATCAATAAACTCTTTTCCTCTTTGTTCCATAAGGAGATTGATTGAATCTAATGGAAAAATTCCATTATCCCAGAGAGATCCTTTATACGTTTCATATACTCCTTTTTCTTCTGCAAGCTCACAAGAAGCTTCTATAGCAAAGTAACTTATTAACTCCATTGATCTGTCAGCGAATTCAACAGCATCTTCTGAATCGTATGAAATACCGAGCTTATACAAAGCATCCTGAAAGCCCATTAGGCCAAGACCAATTGGTCTGTGTTTTTTATTTGAATTCTCTGCTTGAGGAACAGGGTAAAAGTTTATATCGATCACATTGTCCAGCATCCTTATGGCTGTTTTCACAGTACCTTTCAGTTGTTCTATATTGATTTTTCCTTCACTGATATGTTGGGGTAAATTTACACTGCCTAAATTACATACAGCTATTTCATCTTCGTTTGTATTTAGAGTTATTTCTGTACATAAGTTTGAGGAATGAACTGTTCCAACGTGTCCTTGAGGAGATCTTATATTACATGGATCTTTGAACGTCACCCATGGATGTCCTGTTTCGAAAAGCATTGATAGAATTTTTCTCCATAAGTCTTTTGCTTCTATGGTTTTATGGAATTTAATCTCACCTGCTTCAGCCATTTTTTCATATTCTTCATACCTTTTTTCAAATTCAGTACCGTAAATATCATGTAAGTCTGGAACATCAGAAGGAGAGAAAAGGGTCCACTTCTCATCTTTTTCTAACCTTTTCATAAAGAGATCAGGAATCCAATTGGCTGTATTCATATCGTGTGTTCTTCTTCGATCGTCCCCTGTGTTTTTTCTAAGATCCAAGAATTCTTCTACATCCATATGCCAGCATTCTAAGTACGCACAGAAAGCACCTTTTCTTTTCCCGCCCTGATTTACTGCAACTGCAGTATCATTTGATACTTTAAGGAAAGGCACAATGCCTTGGCTTTTTCCATTTGTACCTTTAATTCTTGAACCAAGAGCTCTGACTGGTGTCCAGTCATTCCCAAGACCCCCAGCCCATTTAGAGAGCAGGGCATTATCTCTTATTGCTCCATATATTCCCGAAAGATCATCAGGAACAGTTGTTAAGTAACAAGATGAGAGTTGTGGGCGGTTTGTTCCAGAATTAAATAATGTTGGGGTAGAGCTCATATAATCAAAACTAGATAACAGTTTATAAAACTCAATGGCTCTTTCATTTTTGTTTTCCTCATTAATTGCAAGACCCATTGCTACCCGCATAAAGAATACCTGCGGCATTTCATAACGAGTTTCCTCATGTGTTATGAAGTATCTGTCATATAAAGTTTGTAATCCTAAATATGTAAATTGGAAATCCCTCTTTTCAAGCAGTGCTGCTCCAAGTTTTTCTAAATCAAACGTTTTTAGTTCTTCGCTTAGAAAATCAAGTTCAATCCCCTTATCAACCGTTTTTGTGAGAGCTTCCATGTACATTTTTGCTCTATCTTTTCTTTCTTTGATGTTTAGGAAACCACATACTTCATTTTCCATATTATTAAGAAGAAGGCGTGCTGTGACATAGGAATAATTAGGCTCTTTCTCCACCATTGTTCTCGCAGTCATAAGCATACTTTCAGCGAGATCTTTTTCAGATATGCCTTCGTAGGTAGCATTTTTTATTTCTGTGGCAAGAAGCGCTTCATCAACATTATCTAGATCAGTACAAGCTTTTTTTACTGCGGTATCTATTATCGTTTGTACGCTTTGTTCTATATTTCTATTGTCTTCTTTTTCTTCTACTCTCTCATTTTTTCTTGCTTCTCTATATAGGACGTAGGACCTTGCAACCTTATGATGTTCATTCCTCATTAATTGAAGTTCTACTTGATCTTGGATCTCTTCAATGTGAATTGTTCCTCCAGATGGCATCCTTCTCTCAAACACCTTAATAATGTCTTGTGCCATTTGATCAACTTCTTCATGTATTCTTGAAGACCCAGCAGCTGTTCCTCCCTCTACTGCGAGAAAGGCCTTCATTATTGCAACCTTGATTTTTTCGTCTTCAAAAGAAACTACTTTTCCATTCCTTTTTATGACCCTAATTTTTCCTGGAGCCATTACTTGGTTCGGAGCTAGTTCCTTTTTTTCTTCTGTTGTGTTTTGTGTTACTTGTTGTTCCATCGCTTTAGGTATTTTTCTATAGATGGTGACGACATTCAAGCATTTCAACACAATATGTTGTGTTATTTTTTTATTTGCACACTATATGCTGTAATCTTCTTGTTGATAACTTATGGATAAAATGTTGTTTATTTAACAATATCCGTTTAAATAAAGCCTATAAATGTGTATTCTTTAAAACTCTTCAATCATGAAAATAAAGATATTAAATAACATTGCAAAAGAAGGTTTAGCTATTCTTGATTCAAATAATTTTCAAGCTGTAACCGAAGATGTAGATCCTTTTGGGATTGTCCTTAGAAGTCATGACCTAACTGAACTTGAAATATGTAAAAATCTCCTAGGAATTGCTCGAGCTGGTGCAGGAACAAATAATATCAACATAGAAGAATGCTCTAAACATGGTGTCGTTGTTTTCAATACGCCTGGAGCAAATGCAAATGCAGTGAAAGAAATGGTTATCTGCTCATTAATTCTTTCTAGGCGAGACCTTGTTTCTGGCAATAAGAATCTAGATTTATTAGTTACAGAAAATAAGAGCGATCAGGAAATAAGCACTGAGATAGAAGGGATGAAAAAGATATACCAAGGAGAAGAGGTCAAAGGAAAAACTCTTGGAGTAATAGGTCTTGGGGCAATTGGTTCTATGGTTGCGGAACAATCAATGTCTTTGGGCATGAAGGTTAATGCCTTTGACCCAGGTCTGACAGTTGACACTGCACTACGTCTTCCTAGCAGCTTAAAAAGGTTTGAAAGCATGGAAGAAGTATTGCAAAACTCAGATTTTATTTCTCTACACCTGCCTTTAACAAAAAATACAAAAGGACTTATTAATGAAAGCAAATTAAAGTTATTTAAAAAGAACGCAGTTTTGATTAATTTTTCCAGAGGAGGAATTGTTGATGAAAACAGTCTAATTAAATTTTTAGATAATCAGCATTTACATAAATATGTTACAGATTTTCCAACTAAAGAATTGCTAAAAAGAATAAATTCAAAAAATGACGTAATGATATTTCCGCATTTAGGTGCTAGTACTAAAGAAAGTGAAGTTAATTGTGCTGTAATGGCTTGCTCTCAGTTAAGTGATTTCATTAAGGATGGAAGAATTACTAATAGTGTAAATTTTCCTAACATTTATTCTGAAAAAATTGGTAAGCATAGAATATTTATAACAAACAAAAATGAGCCTGGCATAATAAGTAAAATTGCCGAGAGTTTAGCTGCAAATAAAATTAATATTCTAGAGTTTGTGAATAAAAGTCGAGGCAATTTAGCATGTAATATCATAGACACCGATGATAAAATTGATATTACAATTGTCTCTAAGCTAGAGAAAATAAGCGGTGTTACAAATGCAAGACTTTGTTACTAAAAAAAACCTCTTTTTTTTTCAAAATCTATTGATTTTCTCACAAGAATGAGCATCCCTCTCTTATAGCAAATAAAATCTTCATTAAAATTTTATTTTATTGAGCCATAGTCTGAAACACTGATTTTTACTGGTTAAAAATATATTGTTCATTTTTTGTACAATTTAAGGAAAGTATTTTCTTATATGGGGTATATGATATTTTGATGTAGTTTTCCCCAAAGTTATCCACAGTTTCTGTGGATAAAAAAAATGTGTTATTTTTACCAAATGAATCAACACAATAATTGGCAGAGTTTTATCGATTATGAAACAAAAAAATCTTATTTTTCAGATATAAAAAACCGTTTAATTTCCGATAATAAAAAAGGCAGAACTATTTTGCCTGATGCAAAAAATTATTTCAAAGCCTTTGAGCTATGTAAGTTAGAAGACGTTAAAGTTGTGATTATAGGACAAGATCCATATCACACTCCCGGTGTTGCAAACGGTCTTGCTTTTTCTGTGAGAAAAGAACAAAAATTACCACCATCTTTGCACAATATTTTTAAAGAATTAAAAGCTGATTTGGGTGTCGTAAACACTCATGGCGATCTAACGCAATGGGCAAAACAGGGCATACTTCTGCTGAATTCTTCTTTGTCTGTTTGCGCTGGTTCACCAGCATCCCACTCGAATATTGGATGGGAAGAATTTACTGATAAAGTTATTGGTCTTATACAAGCAAAAAAAAATATTATTTTTCTACTATGGGGAAACCATGCTAGGAAGAAGAAAGCCTTGATAGGCGATGGTAATTATATTTTGGAAGCCTCTCACCCTTCACCATTGTCAGCACACAATGGATTTTTTGGTTGCGCACATTTCTCCAAAACAAATGAAAGGCTTACTGATCTTGATTTAGATCCCATTGACTGGAAGCTGGAATAATTTTCTTTCCCTCGTGGTAATAGTCATTTTCTTCAACGAAGAATTGGCTTAAATTCATTTCTTTTGATCTAAGTGCAAAAATTTTCTTACCAATTTTTTTTCCTGATGAGTCTGCAATAGATTCAAGCGCACTCTCAAATACCACTGATTTTTTAACCTTCTTACCTAGATAAGTTAATCTAGCAATTATTTCTTGACCTCTGTAACATCCTTTGTCATAAGAAATATAATCTTCAAATTTGTAACCTAATTCATTAGCTCGAAATTTATTTGACGATTGTTCTTCTATATCAAAGCAGAAATTTTTCATAGTTTCTATATCCCAATCTGAACTTGTTAATTCCGAACGATTTTCGCCAACATATTTCTTAAAAATATTTTTCTCTTGGATTCCATAAATATTCTGATCATCTTCTGAGATATTACAATCATAAAACTTTGCAAATTTTTCTAATTCCTCTATCAAAGATTTAGATACACTTTTTTTAACAATAATGGTGAAGAAATCTTCTTTGATAATGACAGCATTTGTAATGACATAACCCTTTTCATCGCAGAAAAGACCGTCAAAATAACCTTTGTTTAGAGAAAGGTCACAAGACACTTGTCCTTGAAGAAGCTGTTCTGAATCAACTCCTTTGACTAATATCGAAGTATAATTTGGTAAAGAAAAACTTAGAGCCATGGATAATGATCTTTTACTTAAAAAATTAAATTTTAAATCAAGAAGAGGGATGAAGGAAACTACATTTGTAGTAAAAAAACTTATTGTTGGTTTTAAGAGCATGGATACTAGGCAAAAAGAAGAACTTGCTGAATTACTTGATCTGAATGATCAAGAGCTTTTCGATCTTGTCTTTAAAAATAAAAAGCTATTCTCTGATAGATTTCCAAAGTTAAAAAATTTGCTAATTAAATGAACTTATTTAAAAATTCAATATCAAAGGTGTAAATGAAAAAGAATAGTATTCCACAACTAGTGGAGCTCTCACAAAAAGGCGACTCGAATGCATTCGAGTTGCTTTTTACTACTTTCAAAACACGACTTCACCATTCATTATTCAAAGTTTTAAGAAATTATCATGAAACAGAGGACGTTGTTCAACAAGCATTTATGAGAGCATGGGAAAAGATTGGTACTTTTAAAGGTAATTCTCATTTCTATACATGGTTGTATAGAATCGGTTTTAATCTAGCAATTACAAAAATCAATTCTTCAAAAGAAAGCCAGATTGATGAGGGGTTTGAGAGTACGCTTGCAGCACCAAATAACGTTGTCGAATCTATTGAAAACACTGAACTATTTAAATCTGTAAAAAGTTTACTGGATGAGTTACCAGAAGAGCAAAGAACAGCATATATATTATGTGAAGTTGATTCAAAGAATTACGAAGAAATTGCAAATATAACAGCAGTGCCAGTAGGAACAGTAAGATCAAGAATTTTTAGAGCAAGACAATATTTAATGGAGAATTTAAAAGAAAGATTATGAGCAATATTTCAGACTATGATTTTAGCAGGATATCTGCATTCGTCGACGGAGAGCTAAGTACAGAAGAAGTTGATTGTCTAATTAAGGACATGAAGATTAAGCCTGAGCTTAAAGAAGTGTATTTTAATATTATGGAATTAAGTGAGGCAGCAAAAGAATTAAAACCTATCGGTTTCAAACAGCAATTAGCAAATATGTCTTTGCAAAGCTTATTTTCAGCCTTCAACCAAAGGCTTGTTATGCCTATAACAATATTTTCTGTAGGTGCTTTGTTAAGTTACTCAATTCTTAATAATGCTATAAATAATAATGATACAAATAAGGCCAGCCTGTTATTACAACAATCAATATCATCAATAGAAGCTAAACAAATTCTAGAAAATATTAAGTCAGACGAAATTTTGCAGTTTGCCTCCAGACATTATGCTCCTAATATAAATAAAAATATTATGCCTGTTGCATATCAGCCACAATGGTTGCCAAGAGGATTCAATACTGACGATAGATTAAATAATAGATTTATTAACAGAGCTAACAAAAAAGAATTCTCAATTTTTATTGATAGCCCAAATACACTCAATCTTCCTGATGGGGTGTATAAAAAAGAAAACTTTATTTTGATTAAGAAAACTTTTGTTCATTCTGATAAGCCTCATACCATTGCAATATTCGGTGATATAGATATTGAATCAGGAAAAAGAATCCTTAATTCTATAAGACCTATAAAATAAGTTATCTATGAAAAAGTTTTTAGCAATAATTCTAGTATTTTTATTTAGTCTTGATGCTCATGAATTTGATTTTTCTGAACTTGTAAAAGACCAGTCTGAATCAGTTGTAAATATTCAATCTATCCGAAAAATTAAATACAACAGAAGATCACTAGGTGGTTTTCCAGAGGAGCTTTTTAGAGAGTTTGGTATACCTATGCCAGAAATGAATGACCCAAGAGGACAAGAAAGAGAATCAATAAGCACAGGATCTGGTTTCGTAATAGATGAAAATGGATATGTGATAACTAATTTCCATGTTGTACAAGATGCAGATGAAGTTCTTGTTAAGTTTTTAGACAGAAGAGAATTTAAAGCTGAAATTGTAGGTATGGATGAATTAAGTGATCTGGCATTATTAAAAATTGAGTCAGATGATTTTGATCCGGTCGAAATAGGTAACTCCGATGAAGTTGAGCAAGGGGATGGGGTGATAGCAATTGGCTCACCTTATAATTATGATTTTTCAGTTACATTCGGAATAATTAGTGCAACTGGTAGAGGCATAACTTCGGGGCAAGGCATAGGTGACTATGTCCCATACCTTCAAACAGACGCAGCAGTTAACAGAGGAAACTCTGGAGGACCATTATTTAACACGGAAGGAGAAGTTATAGGTATTAATTCTCAGATCTTTTCAAGATCTGGAGGGAATGAAGGTTTAGCATTTGCGATACCGATAAATATTGCTCTTGAAGTTGTAGAGCAGCTTAAAGACAACGGCAAATTTTCAAGAGGCTATCTAGGAGTTCAGGGTGGCGAAGTTTCTAGCGATTTAGCTGAAGCTCTCGGAATGGAAAAGCCAATTGGAGCTTTAGTTAGGGCTGTTGTTAAAGATGGAGCAGCTGAAAAAGGTGGTATTAAGCCGGGCGATGTAATTGTTAAAGTTGGCAAAAAAGATGTTATTTATTTTAAAGACTTGCAGCATGCAGTAGGGATGACAAAGCCAAAAACTAATCTAAAAATTAAATTATTTAGAGATGGCGAGTATGCAAATTTATATGTGAAAGTTGGCGAGCTTCCAACACAAGATAGACCTGAGCCAATTAACAATGAGCCTGATGAACCAAATTTTCCTCTTGGCCTAGAGCTAGAGGATTTAGATAATGAAGATATTATCGGCGTGAGAGTAGTCCAAGTAACAAGAGAATCTCCTGCTATAGGACAAATTATCAAAGGAGATATTATTACCAAAATTAAATCTGGCAACACTACTTACGATATTTCAAAAGTTGCAGATTTTAAAAATGCACTTGATTCATTTGCTGTAGGTGACAAAATAGCGGTATTTGGAACCAGAGAGGGTTCCAACTTTTTTGTTGCAGTAACAGTTGAATAAGATTAGAAATTTCTCAATTATCGCTCATATTGACCATGGGAAGTCCACGCTGTCTGATAGAATCATCGAATTTTGCGGAGGTCTAAGCAAAAGAGAAATGAAATCTCAGGTTCTCGATACTTTAGAATTAGAACGAGAAAGAGGAATTACTATTAAAGCCCAATCTGTGGCATTGAAGTATATAGATGATGACGAATATCAATTCAATCTTATAGATACACCAGGTCATGTAGACTTTTCTTATGAGGTTTCTAGGTCACTAGCTGCCTGTGAGGGCGCATTACTTGTTGTAGACGGATCACAAGGAGTCGAAGCTCAAACATTATCTACCTGTTATAAGGCTATAGATCTTGGTTTAGAGGTAATACCTGTCATTAATAAGATAGACCTTCCACAAGCTGAACCAGAAAGAGTTAAAAATGAGATAGAGGAAATCATCGGTATAGATGCATCAGAAGCATTGTTTGTAAGTGCAAAAGATGGAACAAATTTAAATGAATTATTAAGGCAGATAGCTCAAAAAGTCCCCCCACCCAAGAAAAGTAAAGAAGAAAATCTTCAGGCACTGATTATTGATTCTTGGTACGATAATTTTCTTGGCGTTATTTCATTAATTAGAATTTTTAGTGGTTCGTTGAAGAAAGGCGAGAAATTTATTGTTAAATCGACAGGACAAACATACACCGCAGACACCATTGGAAAATTCACACCAAAAAAAGTCCCTTGCAACGAACTAATGGAAGGTGAGGTTGGTTATTTAGTTGCAAGTGTTAAAGATCTTAAATCTGTTCCAGTAGGAGACACACTAATATCTGCAAAACACCCAGACACAAATGAGCTTGATGGTTTTGAAGAAGTCAAACCTCAAGTTTTTGCTTCTTTTTTCCCAATTGATTCAAATGATTACCAAGCATTTAGGGAAGCCTTACAAAAACTTAATCTCAATGATGCTTCACTTACTTTTGAACCTGAGAATTCAGAAATTTTGGGGAGTGGTTTTAGGTGTGGTTTTTTAGGAACATTGCATTTAGAGGTAGTCAAAGAAAGATTAGAAAGAGAATATGATCTAGACCTCATAACTACTGCACCAAGTGTTGCTTATGAAATCCTTAGAACAAATGGAGAAGAATCAACAATTAGTTCTCCTGCTGAATTGCCAACAGTTAATGAAATACAGGAAATTAGAGAGCCGATAATTAAATCAACTATTCTTTGTCCAAATAAATATGTAGGAGATGTAATTGAACTGGCTATGTCCAAAAGAGGTGTACAGAAAGATTTACAGTACTTAGGTGGGCAAGTTTCTATTATTTTTGAAATGCCATTGTCTGAAATAGTTATGGATTTCTTTGATATTCTTAAATCTAAAAGCCAGGGTTACGCTTCAGTTGATTTTGTATTCGATAGATTCCAAACTGCTAAGCTTGTTAAAGTCGATGTTGCAATTAATGGTTTAGTTGTAGATTCTCTTTCATCAATCATGCATAGATCACAAGCAGAGAGAAAAGGAAGAGAAATAGCTAAGAGGCTTAGAGAAGTAATTCCAAGACAAATGTTTGAGATTCCCATTCAAATCATGTTAGGTAGTAAAATAATTGCTAGAGAGAGTGTTAAGGCTTTTAGAAAGAATGTTACTGCTAAACTTTATGGTGGTGATGTTACAAGAAAGAAAAAGCTTCTTGAAAAGCAAAAAGCAGGAAAGAAGAAAATGAAACAAATTGGCAAGGTAGCGCTTCCACAAGAGGCCTTTCTGAGCTTCCTATCAACTGATAAAAAATGAGCACATTTTTCTCTCTCATTCAGCCTATATCAAACCTTCCTGTATTTATATTTCTTAATTTAGCTATATGTGCAATTGCAATTCATTGGTATTGGATGAAGGCAACAAAAAACTTTAACCAAAATATCCATAGGTGGGCACAAAGAGCAGGCTTATTAATATCAATATTAATAATTGGAATATTGTTTGTTAAGCAATGGAATATAGGCGATTTGTTGGCTTTTTACTCTGTTTTTTCTTTGATTTTGCTAATAACTTCTTTAGTAAATGGTCACAAAGAAATAATTAAAGAAAGCAGAGGATGGTTCATCAATATTTTTTTAGTTTTTTTTATAAGAGGCTATGTTTATGAACCTTGGCAGATACCTTCTGAGTCAATGAGACCAAATTTAGAAGTAGGTGATTTCGTTCTAGTCAATAGAAATGCTTATGGTCTAGAAATACCTTTTACAGGTCGGGATAAATTATTTTCAACTGGGCCTGAGATTGGTGAGATAGTTGTTTTTTTCCCACCACACAAACCTACTGTCCCTTTTGTTAAAAGAGTAATTGCTAAAGGTGGAGACACAGTCACATATGTAAATAAAAAGTACTATGTGAATGGGGTTATGTTATCTCAAGAAAATTTATTACAAGATGATTTTGCAAGTCTTTTAACTGAATCAAATGCTGATAAAGAATATACGATTAGACATATGGACAGAAGAGGTCAAAGTGGGAGTTGGACAATACCAGAAGGTATGTATTTTGTCAGTGGAGATAATAGAGATAACTCAAATGATAGTAGAGCTTGGGGATATATTAGTGAAGAGGTTATTTGGGGAAGAGCGGAATATATATGGATGTCCTGGAAACCAGGTAAATGGCCATCTACAGATAGGGTTGGAAAAATAAATTGATTAAGTGCGGTTATACAACAATTATTGGTAAAACCAATGTTGGTAAATCAACATTTTTAAATAAATTTCTTGATAAAAAAGTATCGATTACTGCTGACAAATCACAAACCACAAGATCAAATATTTATGCAATCAAAACTATGGAAAGAACACAAATAATATTTATAGATACTCCAGGCATCCATAAAAAAAGTGAAAAAACTTTAAATAAAGTACTTCGAAAGAAACCATCAGAAGTTATCCATGATGTTGATGTAATCATTTTTATGGTTTCCGGAACAAAGTTTGATGATGTAGATCAGGAAACATTGGAATTGGTTTACCAGTCTAGTGCTAAAAAAATATTGGTAATAAACAAAATTGATCTAGTTAAAAATAAAAAAACCCTTTTTTCTTTTGTTGAAGAAACTTTTAAGAAAGATGATTTTTTTGCCATTGTTCCTATTTCAGCCAAAAATAATATTGGAATCGATCTTGTAGAGAAAGAGTTAGAGAAAGCTTTGCCAGAGAATGAGTTTTTTTATCCTGAGGAAATTAGTTTTCAAAGCATGAGCTTTGAAATCAGCGAAACTATAAGAGAGAAAGTAATTAGGCTTCTAGGAGATGAGCTCCCATATGAGACAGCAGTAGTTATAGAACACTTAGATGAAAAAAAAGATACTTTTGAAATAAGTGCAAATATCTATGTTTCAAAGCAGAGTCAAAAAAGCATAGTGATAGGAAAAAATGGAGAAAAAATAAAATCTATAGGTATCGCAGCAAGAGTAGATTTAGAGAAAAAATTTGGAAAAAAAATTATTCTAAAACTTTGGTGCAAGGTACAGAAGAATTGGGTAAATAACCCAATAAGTTTAGAAAGTTTTGGTATCAAGAGCTAATGGACTCAAATTATCAAAAAGCATTTGTAATTCATTCAAGACCATACAAAGAGACGAGTTTAATTGTTACTTTTCTAAGCGAAAAAAATGGAAAAATAAATGCAGTAGCTAAGGGTGCTAAAAGAAAGAATTCTAAGCTCTCTGGTAATCTTGAACCTTTCCAATGTTTAAATATTGATTTTAGAGGAAGATCAGAGCTTAAAACTTTATATTTAGCTGAACCATGCGAGGTATTCAAAGACTTTATAGGAAGTGAAAACCTTTATTCAGCCTTTTATATAAACGAACTGATCAATTTCTTATTAACACAATCAGAAGAATCAGCTGAGCTATTTGGCATCTATAAAAATTGTATTTCTAACCTCAAAGATGAAAAATCTATTGAAACCATATTGAGAAATTTTGAATTAGATTTACTAGGAGTTTTAGGGTATGAAATAAATTTTTCTACAGAATACGGCACAAACAATGACTTAGAGCCGGAGCAAAAATATAAATATTCCCCTCAATCAGGTTTCTCAAAGAGCAGCGATGGTTTTGATGGTAAAATATTAAATGAAATTTCAAATAGAAGTTTTTCAAAAGATGCTCTAGCAGCATCAAAAGAAATTAACAGAAAAACAATAGAGTATTATTTTGAAGAACTTAATATAAAAAGCAGGGTATTTTTCAAATGATTTTAGGTATAGGCACTGATCTGGTTCACAAAGACAGAATTGAAGCTATTTATAATAAGTATGACAAAAGGTTTACTGATAAAGTGCTTTCAAACATAGAGAAAAAAGAATTTAAAAAACTAAAAGAGAATGCAAAAGTTAACTTTTTGTGTTCATCTTTTTCGGCGAAAGAGGCACTTGTTAAAGCTTTGGGAACAGGTTTTAGAGGGATCTATCCTCCAGATATCTCTATTGAAAAGGACAAATTAGGAAAACCATCGATAAAAAGCACTAGATTAGAAACAATTAAACACCATCTATCAATAACTAATACTGATAGTTATACTTTGTCTTTTGTAGTTTTAGAAAAATGAACTTGATACTCTTAGGAATGCCAGGTGCTGGAAAAGGCACACAAGCTGAAATAATCCAAAAAGACTTCGATATTGCAAATATTTCTACAGGAGCAATGATGAGAGAGGTAAGCAGATCAGAAGGGGAGCTCGCTGATAAAGTTCAAACTTATTTATCATCTGGAACTTTGGTGCCAAATGACATAATAGTTGAAATGCTAGTGCAGAGAATAAGCCAGAATGACTGCAAAAAAGGTTTCTTGTTAGATGGATTCCCTAGAAATCTTGACCAAGGAAAAGCCCTTGATTCAGCTAATGTATCAATAGATCTAGTTTTGTATCTTAGTATCTCAGAAGATGAAATTATCAATCGCATGTCGGGCAGAAGAGTGCACCCTTCTTCTGGAAGATCCTATCACGTAATACATAACCCTCCAGAAAAAGAAGGTTTTGATGACGTTACAGGAGAAGCCCTTATCCAAAGAGAGGATGATGCACCAGAGGTGATTAAGAAAAGACTAGATGTTTATTTTAATGAAACAGAACCGCTTCTAGATTTTTATAGAAATAAAAACTTAAAGTTTGTTGAAATAGATGCTTCGAGATCACTACATGAAGTAACAGAATCTATCCGTCAAAGCATCTCAAATTGAACGCCTTAGTCATAGACCTCACCTCAGACTTACATTGCATAACACTTCAATATGATGGCAAAAGCTATGAATTTCCTTTTGATGAAGAAAAAATTGCAAAAAGAAATAACTGGGATAAAAAGATAGAAACATTAAAGAAATCGGTACCAGATTTTGAATTTAGTAAATTAGATAAAATAGCGTACGCAGCTGGACCTGGATCTTATACAGGTGCAAGGCTTGCTTATACATTTTTACAAACACTTGAATTGATTCTAGAAAAAGAATTTTATGCCTTTTCTAATTTGAGCGCTTTAAACTTTAATAGTCCAAAAAAGATTCCAGTTATAAAAGGAAATAAAAATGATTTTTTTTACAGATTTGAAGGTAAAGATTTCTATTGCGATAATGTCGAAAATATCCCCAAAGGACAATACGTCGGGCTTGAAAAAGACAACCTTTCCTTAGAACCTCTTGAGCAGGTTAGCAGTAATGTGATACCAATTAATATTCTTAAGATGCTTTTGGGGGATGGTGAACATCAATTGTCCTCGAATTATCCAAATTATATTAAAGAGCTAAGTTATCAAAAAAGCTAATGAATGATTTAAGTCTATTTCAAACTATAGTTTTAAGCATAATCCAAGCAATAACAGAGTTTCTACCTATATCAAGCTCTGCACACCTCCTATTGCCAAGCAAAGTACTAGGTTGGCCAGATCAGGGCATATTGTTTGATATCACTGTACATTTTGCGACTCTGTTGGCTGTTTTAATTTATTTTAGGGATGAATTTCTTAAAATTAACTTTTATCTATCAAGAACCTTTCTCTATCTTGTTTTAAGCACTTTACCAATTGTACTAATAGTCCTATTTGTAGACGGGGTTGGGGATTATAGGTGGTCATTGTCATCCATAGCATATGCGAATTTATTTTTTGCTCTATTGCTCTTACTTTCAGAGAAGATTAGCTTAAATAAACTCACAAATTCAGACATGAACATAAAACATGCAGTAGTTATTGGTCTATTTCAAACATTCAGTTTAATTTCTGGTGCTTCAAGATCTGGCACAGCCATCACAGGATCATTACTCCTTGGTTACAAAAAAGAAGAAGCAGCTAAATACTCCTTAATGTTATCAATACCAACAATACTAGGTGCGCTAATATTTAGCTTTGGAGATATAAACACTTTAACAGATGATATAGACATTTTAACAACATTTATAGCATTTTTAACTACATTTACGGTATCTTATTTTTCAATTTCAATCTTTATTAAGCTTGTAAAACAACTAGGTTATATGCCTTTTATTGTATATAGATTAATTTTGGGTTCTGTGTTGTTATGGCTGATATAGAAGGAATCAAAACTGGTGAACTAAACTTTCTAAATAGAGCAAAAAATTTGTCATCTAAATACAAAGTTCCTTTGCTGGGATCAGAACTCTCTGAAATATATATATATTTAGATAATCCAACAACTTTATGCTTTGGAAGCGAAAAATTAGTAAATACTTTTAATAAAGGTAAATTTTATTCAAGAATTACAAAATTTCAGAATGAATCTCTATTAAAGAAGGCTTTTGCTTTGCAACTGACTAAACCAAAAAAGATATTAGATACCACAGGTGGGCTTGGTCATGATGCTTTTATACTTGCTCTACTAGGGCAAAAAGTCACTGTTGTTGAGAAAAACAAAGGCCTTTGTATATTGTTGGAAGAAGCTCTTAATCAATTACCAGATCTTTCCTATTTTAATGATGCTGTAAACAATATAACTATCAATAATAACGATTCACGTACATTTTTAGATTCAGCACATGATTTTGATGTTATTTATATTGACCCTATGTTTAATTCAAACAAAAAACTAAAAAGAACAAAACAAATGGAATTCTTGGATCAATACCTTCATGAATACGATAACCCCTCAGTCGATTTCTTCAAATCTGATTTTAAAAGACTTGTCATTAAGAAAGAATTGAGAGCACCGGCTAGTATAAAAGATAGCTCTGCTATATCATTTAAAGGTTCATCTATAAGGTATGATGTATATATAAAGGAGAAAAATGAATTTTAGTCAAGCAGTAAAGTCAGCATTAATAGAAAAATATTCTACATTTAGCGGTAGGGCAAGCAGAGCAGAATGGTGGTATTTCTTGTTATTCACCATAATTATATCGATCGTTGTAAGTGCAGCAGTAGCTTTTACGACTTTTGGAAGTGTTGATTGGGAATATGTTGCAACTTTAAACGAGGGTCAAGCAACAGAATTTCTCTTAGATTCAAGTTTTGGTATTGGCACTAGATTGTCAGCAGTTGTTTTAGCTTTAGCCTTCTTCTTACCATCATTAGCTGTAACAATCAGAAGGTTACAAGACCTGGATGCAAGCTACTATTGGGCAATTCCGTATTTCATTGTCAGTATTATGAGCATATGGATGGCAATTTTTCCTTCAGTAGAGCCTGCAGCTATTAGGCTAGATGCAGCAGGAAATCTTGTCACTCTTCTTTATTGTTTAGCTTTTCTAAGAAAGGGTGGCTACGAGGATAACAGGTTTGGAGCTAATCCTCTTGAAGAAGAAGATACCTATTAGTCTTCAATAGTTACAGCTGTACCATAAGCAACCACTTCAGATGCACCTTGTGCAATAGTGCTGCTTTGTATACGAAAACAAATTATTGCATTTGCACCTTTGTTTTTTGCATCTGCCATCATTCTTTCTACGGCTTGATCTCGGGTTTGTTGAAGTAATCTTGAGTATTCTTCTACCTCACCACCAACAATATTCTTAAGGCTAGCAAAAACATCTGCTACGGCATGTCTGGCTCTTGCAGAACTGCCTTTTACGTAACCAATAGTGCTAATAATTTTCTTTCCTGGAATATGTTCTGAAGTTGTAATTAACATGAACTTATTCTAACAAATAATTTCAATTGATTATTATGCTTCACAATAACTATTAAAAGATTTAAAATGCATGCTTCATGGCTGTACAAAAAAGTAAAAAAACAAGAAGCAGAATTGGAATGAGACGTTCACATGACTCATTAACAAGTAATTCATTGGCTACTGACCCTGTTTCAGGTGAAAGACATCTTAGACATAACATGTCAGCAGATGGTTTCTACAAAGGCAGACTAGTCAAAGATCTCAAGAAAAAATCAAAAGAATCTGAAGAAGAAATTCAGCAGTAGGTTTTAATGGCTTTCTCATTCTTATTCCCTGGTCAGGGAGCTCAATATTCAGGAATGTTCAAAGAGCATTTTCAAGAATTCCCTGAATTTCAAGAAACTCTAGCTATTGGTGAAGAGTTCTATAAAGAGGATCTCAAAAGCATAATTATGAGCGAAGACCCTAGGCTCAATGATACCTATTACACACAACCCTTATTGATGTTGATGAGTTATTCGCTTTTTCAAGTATGGAGAAAGCACAATTGCCCTATGCCAAAAGTAGCTGCAGGACATAGTCTGGGTGAAGTATCTGCATTCTTATGTGCCGGTGGTTTCCATATAAAAGATGCATTGAGATTTATAAAATTTCGAGCAACTTTCATGATAGAAAGTAAAGGTGACACTAAAACTAAAATGTCAGCTGTTCTTGGTCTAGATAGCGAAAGTATAAAAAAAATATTAGCGGATAAAAAAGCTAAATTTCTAGAGGCTGTAAATTTAAATTCACCATTACAGACTGTAATTGCAGGCAATACAGATGAGATTGAAGCAGTAAAAAATGAGTTGGCTGATAAAGGTGCTAAAAGAGTCATCGATTTAGCAGTATCTGTACCATCCCATTCAAGTTTGATGAATATTGCAACCACAAAATTAAAGCTTGTTTTAGATGAACTTAATTTAGCAAAACCAACTTTTCCAGTTATACAGAACTTACATGCGAAAATTCCATTAACAACCAAAGAGATCTGTAACAATCTTGCAGAGCAAATATCTAATCCAGTTCAGTGGGTATCATCAATGAATAGGTTAAAAAAATATGGCCTTGATGAGCATATTGAAATTGGTCCTAATAAAGTTCTTTCAAGTTTGGCAAAACAAAACAGGATTCGAGGAACATTTTCTTCTCTTGATAATATTGATACATTTAAAGGATTACTTGAAAAATATGGTAAATAAAAAAGTAATAGTTACTGGTGGTAACAGAGGAATAGGAAAAGGCATAGTTATAAGCTTGCTTGAAAATGGTTATGAAGTTCTAGCGACCTGTCGAAATGCCTCAAATTTTGATTTTTCTCATCAAAGTCTTTCAGTTGCTAGTCTTGATATTTCAGATAGTTCTTCAGTTGAAACTTTTCGAAAATCTGTGGAGGAATTTGAACCAAATATTCTTATAAATAATGCTGGAATTACCAAAGATAACCTTTTTTTAAGGATGTCTGAGGATGATTGGAATGAAGTAATAAATACAAATCTAAATGGGGTATTTAAGATCTCTAAATTGGTTGTTAAAGGTATGCTTAAAAGCAGATGGGGAAGAATTATTAATATCAGTTCAATCTCAGGTGCTATGGGGAATCCAGGTCAAACAAATTATTCAGCATCTAAGGCTGGTGTTGATGCTTTTACTAGATCTTTAGCTAAAGAATTGGGTTCTAGAAATATTACAGTAAATTCAATTGCACCAGGTTTCATTGAAACTGATATGACAGAAGGTGTTTTAGACCAAGAAATAATAGACAAGATTCCTTTAAAAAGAGCTGGTAGGGTTGAAGATGTTGCTTCACTTGTGAACTTTTTATGCTCTGAGGAATCAAATTATATAACCGGCCAAACTTTAGTAGTTGATGGCGGGCTATTTATGAAGTAATGTATGCTTTACGAATTTACTGAGGAGTAATAATGAGCGAAGTTCTAGATAAAGTTGTAGAAATAGTTTGCAATCAGCTGACTGTAAATAAAGATGATGTCACACCAGACTCTTCATTTGTAGAAGATTTGGGAGCAGATTCACTTGATACTGTGGAATTAGTTATGGCATTTGAAGAGGAATTCGGTCTTGAAATTCCAGATGACGAAGCTGAAAATATTACAACAATTAAGAGTGCCGTCGATTGGATCCAAAACAATAGCTAAGAAATCTTTACTTTTTTTCCTAGTTCTTGGGTTTTTATTTATATCTTTAAAGCTTCAGTTTGCACTTGAGCAAAAAATCCCTGTCCAAGACCACAACCAAACTTTCATAGTTGAGAAGGGCAATAGTCTTTACGGAATACTTTCTGACATAGAGGAAGAATATAACCTCTACAGCACATGGTGGGTGAGGTTTAAATACTTATTTAAAGATCATCCTGTCATAAAAGCTGGAAGATATAACATACCAGCTAATTCGAGCGTCTCAGAGTTAATTAAACGCTTTGAAGAAGGTGATGTGCAGTTATTTAAGCTTGCAGTTATTGAGGGTACAGTTGCAAAGAAAAGCCTGGATAACTTAAAAGAGTTAATTAATAACCAAAACTTACAGATAAACATTCCCAAAGAAGTGAGCAATATATTCTCTCGTGAGGGCCTGATCATGCCTGACACATATTTTTTTAGTGACGAGCAAGATCTCATTGAAGTTTTGGCGAATTCAAAAGCATATCTAAATGAATATTTAATTAAAGCATGGGAAAGCAAGCCAAAAGATAATCCTTTAAATTCTCCCAATGAAGCTTTGATTCTTGCTTCAATAATTGAGAGAGAAGCAGTTTTACCATCTGAACAGACAACAATTGCATCAGTATTTCTTGCAAGACTGAATATAAACATGAAATTACAAGCTGACCCAACCTCTTCATATGGCTATTACCAGGATTATGGAAAAAAAATTGGTAGAGCAGTTTTAGACGACAAAAACTTATACAACACCTATCAAGTTAAAGGCCTGCCGCCAGGACCAATTTGTTACCCATCAAAAGGTGCTATTGATGCAGCAATACAGTCATCTCCAGGCGAGTATTTTTATTTTGTAGCTAGAGGTGACGGATCACATGTCTTTTCAAAAACATATAAGGAACATAATAAAGCTGTAAAAAAATATATTTACAGTAAATAATATATATCGTGTTTATTTCATTCGAAGGTATTGAGGGATCTGGAAAGTCAACTCAAATTGATCTATTAGAATCTCATCTAAAAAAGTTGGGACATAAAGTAGCAAAACTTAGAGAGCCAGGTGGCACTCTTATGGGTGAAAAAATTAGAGAAATTTTTCTTCAAGACACTTTAGAAAAAGTTGACCCCATTACAGAAGCTTTTTTGCTTTATGCTTCAAGGAAACACCTAGATCAAAACTTCTTAAGAGAAAAAATTAATCAAGGTTATATTGTAATTGCTGATCGATATTCAGATGCTACGGTGGCCTATCAGTGTTTTGGCAAAGGTTTAGATAAAAATTTTATAGACCTTATGCACAAAGGTTCAAATTTGCTCACGCCAGATTTGACATTCTATCTGGATATTACAGCTGAGATGTCTAGAGACAGGATATCAGACAGAGAGATGGATAGGATGGAAAGTGAATCTATTGAGTTCTTTGATAAAGTAAGACAAGGGTATTTGAAAATAGCATCTGAAAACCCAGAAAGAGTTGTATGCATGGATGCGAATAAAAGTATTGATGAATTAAAAGACGAGATTGCTACTAAAACTAAAGAAAAACTAAATGCTTCCTTGGGATAAAAATTTTCTAGATAACATAGGCAATATTGAACCTAAAACAATCCTATGTGGACCAGATGGTCAAGATATAAATGAAATTTCAAGAAATTTGGTCAAGAGATTAATTTCTGAAACAGACAATAAAGATTACTCAAGTAGCGAATTAGAAAACATAGCTTCACCTAACTTTTATTTTTTAAAAAAAGATCCTGAAAAAAGTATCATACCAATTTCTGAACTTAGAGAACCAAGAGATTTCCTAACCTTAAGCACCTCTAATAGAAGGCTCCTTTTTATTCAAGGTGGAGAGGATATTAGGATTGATGGCTATAATTCTCTTCTCAAAGTTGCGGAAGATACTGGCAAAGATACATATATATTTATTTCTACTAATAATATTTCTCAAATTCCAGCAACAATTAAAAGTAGATTTCATATTACAAGAGTTCCGAGACCTTCAACACTTGAAGTAGAAGAGTATATTTCATCAAAATCCTCTAGCCTTTCTAAACATGCTCTTTATTTCCTATCGGAAAATCCAAGTGAATTTGATAAGCCAATTGATGAAATATCTAAAAAAATGGAAAAATACGATTCATACCTCAATAACAAAAATATTCAGTCAAAAGATAAAGATGAAATTTCAGCTTTTACTGATTATCTGATATTCCTGGAAAAGGGTAATGTTTCATCAAATAGCAAACAGGCATTAATGCGGTTAGAGAAATTAATTGATATAAAAAAATCAATAAACTTGCCTAACAACTTAAGTCTTGATGTTATTAAATTAAGACTCAATTCCTGTCTTGAATTGGTTTAGGGAAAAAGTTGTTATATTGCTCAAATGAATAAGCCATATTTAGAAGTTTAACTTCATCCCATGCTGTGCCCATAAAAGAAACTCCAGTTGGGAGGTTATCTGAAAAATCTAGAGGGATAGTAATATGAGGGTAGCCTGATATGGCTGACAAGGCTCCATTTCCCCAGCTGTTCTCAAAAGTATCTCCAGTTTGATAATTTATTTTCCAAGCAGTATTTCTTGTTAAACCTACAAGAGCATCTAATTTATTGTTAATCAATGCACTATCAATAGTACTTTTAGCATATTCAAGAGTTTCTAAAGATTCTTGATATATGATTTCAGTTTTACTATCTCCGATAGTTTTTCCTGGAGCAGATTCTACGCTTTTAATGAAATATTCTTGTCCATAGAAGCTCATAACTTGTTCAGAATTTGATTTATTGAAATTTATAACTGATTCCATATCCTGCATTTTTGATTTTGATTTTTTTAGGTAACTATTAAGCCCTATGTAGAACTCATGTTGAAGGACAAATAAAGCAGAGGACCAAAAGTTTTGAGGCACGGGATCAAAACTTACTTCAATTACTTCAGCTCCAAGTGATTTTAGTTGTTCCTTAACTTTTTCAATCAGTCTTAATGCTTCATCTGGTGCATTTTGATTTGGCATAATTAAACCTATTCTTTTTTTGTTTAGATAATTCTTATCTAATGTTGTAAGTGCATCAAAATTGTAATCACTTGGTATTGAATGCGTGTATTTGTCTTTGGGATCTTTTCCTGCAATTGCTTGAAGAACTATTGCTGCATCTAATACGCTTTTAGCTAGAGGTCCAGCAGTGTCTTGGGTAGAGGAAATCGGTATTATTCCATGCCTACTCACTAGTCCAACTGTAGGTTTTATTCCTACAACACCGTTGATTGAGGCAGGGCAGGTTATTGAGCCATTTGTTTCAGTACCTATTGATACAGGAACTAACCCTAGGGCAACTGCTGCTGCACTACCTGAACTTGAGCCACAAGGACTATATTCGTGGTTGTACGGATTTTTTGTTTGTCCTCCATAACTTGACCATCCGCTTACTGATTTTTCGCCCCTGAAATTAGCCCATTCCGATAAGTTAGCTTTTCCAATAATAATAAAACCAGCTTTTTTTAGATTCTTAGTTAAATGAGCATCATTTCGTGGGAAATTATCGATTAGAGAGATTGATCCTGCTGTATTTGCAAGACCCTTTGCATCAATATTGTCTTTCAGAAGTATAGGCACACCCTGCCAATCCTTATTCTTTGCATAAACATAAGATCTATAAAGTTGATCAGTGTTATACAAAGAAATTATTGAGTTTGTGTCTTTATCTAGTAAGGTCAATTCTTCTAAATAATCTTTAAGAAATTTTTTTTTACTCTCGCTGTTAGTGATATATTTTTGAAATTCTGAAATTGAAAGGTGTTGGATAGATTCAGAACTGATTAAGAAAGCTGATATAAATAAAAAAAAGATGGTTTTATATTTCATAAAACCATCTTAATAAATATTTTTTGTTTGACTAAGTTAAAGCGAGAAAAACTATTACTTTAAATAAGGGGTAACATGGGAGGAATAACAGATCTTTTCTCGCTCATACTTAGTTAAAATTCCGGATATGCTTCTATTCCGATCTCTTCAGCATCTAATCCTTTCTTTTGAATGGCTTCAGATGCAGTTACTGGAGCTAAATAATTTAGCAAGAATAAAAATGCATAAGTTAATACAAATCCCCAGACAGCAATTGAAGCTACACCTGCAGCTTGCCCCATGAAAGTAGCGCCTTCATTTGTAAGAGGAACAACCATCACACCAAATATACCAGCTGTACCATGAGCTGAAATAGCTCCAACAGGATCATCAATTTTGAAGAATTGTTCAAATGCCACTAGAGAGCCATAGCAAAGCAATCCACCAACAGCACCTATCATAGTTGCTTCAAACACGGTGGGAGTATCAGGTCCAGCCGTTATTGCTACTAAACCACCAATCGCACCATTCAATGCATAGATTAGATTAGTTTTCTTAAAGAAAATTCTAGCTACAAGCAAACAAGCAATAACTCCACCAGCTGCTGCAGCATTTGTATTCATTACAACTTGGGAGAAACCATGAGCTGCTTCTGCTGTATGAACTGACAACCAAGATCCTCCATTGAATCCAAACCATCCTAACCACAATATGAAAGTACCTAGAGCGGCTATAGGCATATTTGCGCCATAGAGTTTGTTTGTTTTGGCTTTTGGAAAGAGCCCAGCTAATTTACCTGTCACTTTTCCATACTTACCCATTCGAGGCCCAATAAATATTGCTGCTGCTAATGCACAAGCTCCACCTAATAAATGAACTGTTCCAGAACCTGCAAAATCTACATAGCCATAACCGCCATCTTCAACTGCAGTCTTGAGGAATCCACCGCCCCAATTCCAGTATCCTTGCACAGGATAAACAAAACCAGCCACAAAAGCTGCAAGAGCAAAAAATGGCCATTGATTCATTCTTTCTGCAACTGCACCAGAAATTATTGAAACTGCTGTAGCAACAAAAACAACTTGAAAGAAGAAGTCAGATGCTCCCGCGGCATATACTGCACCATCTACATACTCTACTTCTGTAGAGCCAGGCTCTGCATTCATAAAATCGAAAGTAAATTCGGGCATGACACCGTTTCCAGATGCCGCATATAAAGCTGAATATCCACAAATCATGAACATCGTACAGGCAATTGAATAAAGGCCTATGTTTTTTGTTACTATCTCAGCTGTATTTTTCTTTCTAACAAGTCCAGCTTCAAGCATAGTAAATCCAGCGGCCATCCACATAACTAGTGCACCCATTACGACGAAATAAAAGGTATTTAAACCAAATGCTAATTCATCCATAAAATCTCTCCTAGGTCTTTAAAATGTAGCTCCAAGACTGAAGAAAAGACCGTCCTCATCTTCCATCTCTGAACCTGTCTCTGCTTCAAAAGAACTATAACCAACAGATGCGTCATATCCCCATAGAGGAAAAGCATAAGAAACTAAAAAGTTTGTACCATAGCCGTTGTAATCACCATAAGACACACCCACATAATCATCTGAATAAGATACTTCCATGTAGTCTGCATCACCTTCTGTAGGTGAGTAATATGAGAAACCTATACCTTCATATGATCCTGAAAAGTAGAATTCTTCAAAATCACCACCTGCACTAGGGTATGCATAGCTGATGTATCCCACATCATAATCAAATCCACCTTCAGTGGAGCTGGAGTATCCAGCATATGTATCTAACTCTAACCCAGCACCGCCAAATGCCACATTAGAACCCCAGGTTCCAGCATAAAAACCAGATTCATCTGCGTAATCAAAACCACCACTATAGCCAGGGTCATCCATTGTCTGGGTCATTCCTCGCCAAATGTAGTTAGTCGAATAAGTAAAGTTTGCAGATAAATCTGCAAATACCGATAACGTAAGAAACATGACAAATGTCATCATTCCCTTTTTCATAAACATCTCCTTTTAAAAAAAAATGCGAAATAAAAAAAAGGGTCAAACCTTATACATAGAAAATTAAGCGCGTTCCTTCAGCAGTTGCTTACTTCCGTCCCAAATTGGATGAACGATTCGCTCCTTTTTTACCATGGAGATGGTCTAACTTTTAACCCATGTTATATGGGCTCCTTTTATCCCATGGAGTATGGGTTATAAACACAATTTATAAGTTAACATTATCAAAATTAATATTATATAATCGAAAAGTCAACATAAAAAAATGAAAAACATTGTTTAAATGTTATGAGCAACAAATTTATATTAGAAGATCATGATTCCTGCGGTACCGGAGTAATATTCAATAAGAATAATACTTCTAGCCATTCTATAATTACTAGAGCACTTTTATCCTTGTCTAATATGAAACATAGAGGTGCTGTAAGCTATGATGGAACGACACCTGATGGGTGTGGAATTCTTATTGATTTAGATCAAAAATTTTTTCGTAAAAAGCTTCTTGAAGAGCAAAATATAATCTTGCCTAACTTATTTTCCATTGGTGTTTTTTTCATTAAAAATAATTTTGAATACCATGATGTCTTAAAAAAAATCTCAGATGATTTCAATTTGAAGATTCTTGCCGAGAGAGAGCTTGTAATTAATAAAGATATCTTAGGTGAGTTAGCTTTAAAATCCTGTCCAAAGATAGTACAGATCTTTCTTGCTCCGAAGTCAAATAATAAAGAACCAGATTTAGAGCCTTCTTTTTTTAAAATTAAGAAGTATTTTGACAATAACTTTGACCCTGAAAAAGAATTATATTGTGTCAGCCTTTCATCTAATACTATTATCTACAAAGGGTTAGTGCTTCCAGATAATTTTTCAAATTTTTATCCTGATCTTGAAGATAAATCTCATTCTGTTGCTTCTGCTACTTTTCACATTAGATTCTCAACTAATACTTCACCTAAGTGGCATTTAGCTCAACCTTACAGGGTTTTAGCTCATAATGGTGAGATTAATACCATATCTGGTAATCGTAATTGGGCGACTGCTAGAATCAAAAATTTTGAATCATCAGTTTTTGGAGATCTAAAGGATTACTTCCCTCTTATTAACCAAAATGGCTCTGATTCCTCATCATTAGACAATATTTTAGAGTTATTTACATTGGGAGGTATAAATATAGGAAGGGCAGCAAGAATGTTGATCCCACCTTCTTGGCAAAATACTGACTTAATGGATCCAGATGAAAAAGCATTTCATGAATATAATTCAATGCATATGGAAGCTTGGGATGGACCAGCTTTAATATGTTTCCAAAATAAAGAATATGTTTCCTGTTTTTTGGATAGAAATGGCTTAAGACCAGCAAGAATAGAATACTTTGACGATGAAAGTGTTTGTATTTCATCTGAGGTAGGATCTAATGAGCAAAAAAATATAAATAGGATAGCCACTGATAGATTGGGGCCTGGTGGCTTAGTTGTGTTTGATAGAAAATCATCTCAACTTATGATGAATGATGAAGTAGATAAGAAATTATCTAGATCAAAACCATATAGGGTTTGGCTGAAAGAAAACTCTAAGCACCTAGAAGCTAATTTGCATGAATATTCTGGTCCAAAAATAAAAGAAATCTCAAAAAAATATTTTGATCAATCGTCAAAGTATTTTTTGCTTGGAACAGATGAGATTGAGATGTTGAAAGCTTATGCGCTTGAAGGTAATGAGCCAACTGGTTCAATGGGTGATGATACCCCCATAGCGCCTGTCAGTAGAAAAATTAGATCTATATACGACAACTGTAGACAGAAATTTGCGCAAGTAACAAACCCACCAATTGATTCTCTTAGAGAAAAATCAGTAATGTCTCTAGAAACTTGTATTGGGCCAGAATTAAATATTTTTGAGGAGACAAAGGAGCATGCTAATAGAATAGTAGTTAACTCACCAATACTCTCACACAAAAAATTTAACCTATTGCTCAAAAATAAAAAGTTTCCCATCAAAAGATTTTCTCTTGAATATACTCAAGAAGAAGGCCTAGAAAAAGCCATCTCTAGAGTTATCAAAGATGTTATTAAGGCTGTTAGTTTAGGCACAAACCTTATCATTCTTGATGAAAAACAATCAGGAGCTAAAATTCCAGTTATTCCTGCATTATTAGCCACAGCAGCTCTTCATAATCGCCTAATTGCAGACAACCTAAGAGCTAAATGTAATATTGTTGTAAATACCGCATCAGCAAGAGACAACCATCAAATTGCATGCCTAATTAGTTTTGGAGCTACTTGTGTGCATCCTTGGCTAGGCTTGCAAACTATTTTAAAAATATCTAATAAGATTGAATCGGAACTTACATCTAATGAGCTCTGTGCTTCTTACAGAAAGTGTTTGAATAAGGGCTTACTAAAAATAATGTCGAAGATGGGCATTTCAAATGTTTCTAGCTATAGAGGATCAGGGTTATTTGAGGTTATTGGTTTTTCCGATCGTGTAAATGCATTATGTTTTCCAGCAAATAATTCACTTATTAAAGGTGATTGTTTTATAGATTTACACAAGAAAACCATGCAAACAATTCACTCAAGTTTTGATGATAACAGTGTGGCAAAAGGCTTACATAAATTTAAACATAACGGAGAAGATCATGCATATAACCCTGATGTCGTTATGAGCTTGCAAAATTCATTAAAGACAGGTTCTTACAGAGGCTTCAAAGATTATTCATCCCATATTAATAACAGAAAACCTTTGGCAATAAGAGACTTCTTTAAATTAAATTCAAATAGAAAGCCCATAAATATAGAGGAAGTTGAACCAATTGAAGCTATTTTACCTCGGTTTGATTCGGCTGGTATGAGTTTAGGTTCAATGTCACCTATAGCACACGAAACTTTAGCAACAGCAATGAATGGTTTGGGTTGCAGATCAAATTCAGGTGAAGGGGGAGAAGATCCAAAGAGATATGGCACTAATATGGAGTCAAAGATTAAGCAAGTTGCTTCTGGCAGATTTGGTGTAACACCTCATTATCTTAGAAATGCAGAGGTTCTTCAGATCAAGATCGCACAAGGTGCTAAGCCAGGAGAGGGCGGGCAATTGCCAGGTTCTAAAGTTGACTCATACATTGCAAAATTACGGTATTCCAAACCAGGAATCACTTTAATATCTCCACCACCACATCATGATATTTACTCAATTGAAGACCTTGCTCAACTTATTTATGACCTAAAACAAGTCAATCCCAAAGCTCTAGTATCAGTAAAACTTGTCTCTGAACCTGGTGTTGGAATTGTTGCAGCCGGTGTAGTTAAAGCTAATGCAGATTTCATTACTATTTCAGGTCATGACGGTGGAACTGGTGCAAGCCCAATATCTTCGATTAGGCATGCAGGATCTCCTTGGGAAACTGGAATGCATGAGACCCAAAATACACTGCTACAAAGCAATTTACGCTCTTACGTGAGGCTTCAAACCGATGGTGGTTTAAAAACTGCTGAAGACGTGCTGAAGGCTGCAGTCTTTGGGGCAGATTCATTTGGTTTTGGCACTGCTCCGATGATAGCGATGGGCTGCAAGTATCTGAGAATATGCCATTTAAATAACTGCGCTACAGGTGTTGCCACTCAACAACTCAGAATTATTGATGAACATTTTCTAGGAGAAGTTGAAAAAGTACAAAAATTCTTTGAATTCACTGCTTGTGAAGTAAGAGAAAATCTAGCTTTATTGGGTTTCAAAACTTTAGAAGAAATCATCGGCCAATCGTCTTTATTGGAGTTCAAAGAGAAAACTAAAGACCAGTCAATTAAGTTAGGACTAGAATCTTTAAAAGAGAGATATAGACCTAATAAAAATCAAGCAAACCTAAATCAAAAAAATAAAATTAACGTATCTCTAAATGACGAATCACTTACCAATTTAATAAACAACAAACTTAAGACAAATATTGCTAAAGGGAAGGGAGGTTCATTCAATTTTGAAATTAAGAATTCTCATAGATCAATTGGAGCTAGGTTGTCTGGAGATATAGCTGAAAAATATGGTCGAGCAGGTTTTCCAGAAAAACTAACTTTAAATTTTAAAGGTGCTGCTGGGCAAAGCTTTGGTTGCTGGAACTCAAATGGCTTAGATTTAAAACTCAATGGGATGGCCAATGACTATGTTGGAAAAGGAATGAATGGGGGAAAAATTGTCATTACAAAAAGTAAACATCTTCGAGAAGAAAGATCTGTTTTAGCAGGTAATACGTGTTTATTTGGAGCCACTGGAGGAGAGTTTTATGTTAATGGTTTAGTTGGAGAAAGGTTTGCAGTTAGAAACTCTGGGGCAAGAGCAATTGTGGAAGGTAGTGGAGATCATTGTTGTGAATATATGACAGGTGGTGAGGTTATTGTTTTAGGCCCAGTAGGAAATAATTTTGGGGCTGGAATGACCGGCGGTTTTGCTTATGTTTTCGATCAAGATAGAAGTTTTGTTGATAAATGTAATAAAGATTTAGTTGCTTTTAATAGAATTACATCTCAAGAAATGGAGGCACACAGATCATACCTGAAAGATAGAATTTATTTGTTTATTAAAGAAACTAATAGTGAAGTTGCAAAAGAAATATTAGAAGACTTTGAAAAATACCAAAGCCTCTTTTGGATTGTTACTCCTTTTGCAGAGAACCTAAGTAGAATTATCCAAAAAACACGTGAGGATGCTGCCTAATGTCCACAAATTTTGAATTTATTGATATTAAAAGGATTGAGCCTGATACCAAGCCTGTAAAAGTAAGAAAAATCGATTTTGGAGAAATATATGAATCTTCTTCTCAAGAACTTATAAAAGAACAATCAAGCAGATGTCTAGATTGCGGTAATCCATATTGTGAGTGGAAGTGTCCTTTGCATAACTATATTCCTGACTGGTTAAAACTAGTACAAGAAGGATCAATTGAAGAAGCAGCTGACTTGTGTCATGAAACCAATTCTTTTCCTGAGATATGTGGCAGGATTTGCCCTCAAGAAAAGTTATGTGAAGGTGCGTGCACACTTAATACAGGTTATGAGGCAGTTACCATAGGACAAGTAGAAAAATATATCGCTGATAAAGCCTTATCAGAAGGCTGGAAACCAAAAAAATATGTAGATAGTTTTATCAATAAAAATGTTTCTATTATTGGAGCTGGTCCAGCTGGCCTTGCTTGCGCAGAAAATCTTATTAGAAGAGGAGTTAAATGCACTGTTTATGATAGATATGAGGAAATTGGTGGATTGTTAACATACGGCATTCCTGAATTTAAATTAGAAAAAAATATTGTTTTAAAACGTCGAAAAATTTTAGAGGAACTGGGAGTTAAATTTATATTAAATTTTGAGGTAGATGAACCAAAGATGAAAGAAATTGAAAAGAAAAGTGATGCAGTCTTCTTAGGTCTGGGAACTTACGAAGCAATCAAAGGAAATCTATCAGGAGAAGGAAAAGAAGGAGTAATTGAAGCCTTACCATATTTAATAAAAAATACAGAATATCTTATGTCTGAGGAAGACGCAGAAGGTCTAAATTTAAAGGATCAAAAAGTAGTAGTGCTTGGTGGAGGTGACACTGCGATGGATTGCGTTAGAACTGCTATCAGGCAACAAGCTAAAAGCGTTACTTGTGTATATAGAAGAGATAAAGATAATATGCCAGGATCTATAAAAGAAATAAACCATGCTATAGAAGAAGGCGTAAATTTTCTATTCAATTCCCAGCCATTAGAGATTATTGGTAACGGTAAAATTCGTAATTTAAAAGTTGGTTTAACCGAACTCGGTGAACCAGATAATACTGGTAGAAGAAAGCCTGTATTGGTAGAAGGTTCAGAAAAGCTGATAGAAATGGATAAGTTAGTAATTGCATTTGGATATCAAGCAGATCCTCAAGATTTTGTAGTGCAAAATAATATTGATATATCAGATCAAGGATTAATCTCTCTAAATAGCGACATTTATAAGTATCAAACTTCTAATCCAAAATTTTTTGCAGGTGGAGATATGATAATAGGTTCAAGCTTGGCCGTTCATGCAATAGCACATGGTCGTGACGCTGCTAAAGAAATTATTAAATATTTAGGTTAAATTATTAAGGTATGGGTGCTGAGACAATCATAATTATCGTACAAGTTATAGCTGCACTAGGTGTAGTTGTGTCGGTTGTTTATTTAGGGATTCAAATTCACCAACAAAATGAAATCACAAAAGCCCAATTTGGCCACTCGCTTACGCAAAGACAATATGAAAGGTATTTTGCAACTGCAAAAGATTCTGAATTTGCTGATTTTCTAGCAAAAGATTGGGGTGGCAAACTCACACATGGAGAAGAATGGAGAGCATCTATGTTTATAGTCATGGCTTTGGTGGATATTTTTGATGTATATGAGAAATTTAAAAAGGGCTTCGTTGAGGAAAAACACCTAACAGTCAGAATGAATGCTTTGAAGTTGGGAACAATGAAAACTCCTTTAGCACGTGGTGTTTGGGACTTTTGGAAAGTAACGCGTGATACTGATTTTATTGAATGGTTCGAAAGCGAAATGTTCGGTGGCGAGTCAAAAGAATGGAATAATGATGGCGGTTATGTTCCTGATGGAATCAAATCAAGTATTCGCAGAGATTAATTTTAAGCAAACTGTGCTTTTGCTGTTGAAATAAGATCCTGTTGCAAATCATCATTGTTGAGATGAAATCTATCAACTTCGTTTTCCCAATCTAAATCTTTAAAATCTTTGAACCCTTTTTCATACCAACCCTCTTTTTTAAATTCTTTATTTTGCGAAGTTTTTAAATGTGTTCTAAGAAGCCAAGTTCTATTAGTGGGTTCATTAATAGAATCAAAGATATTTTCACATTCATCAAATTGGCTATTTAAAAAATATGCAAAAAATAGATTATTTGTTCTTCTGTCAGAGCTACTATCTGCAAATGGTACAGGATCAATTGCATATAATTTTTCCCACATTTTTACTCCCTCTGAAATTTTATTGTTTCTTAACAGTGCATCACCGTAAATAGACATCACATTAGGGTTATTTGGGTTAGCATTGAAAGAAATTGTGGCAAATTTTAGAGTCTGAGCATAATCATGCAAGGAAAGATGTACCTCTCCCAAGAGTCTGTTAGCATTCCAATCATTTTCATTCATTTCTTTTGCAAAATTTATTGCTTCAAACATCTCATTTACCCATTCATCTGTTTGGTCTACAAAACCCATACCTATAGCTTGACCCATAGTGCAGGCTTTCCAGGAGTAGGGCAGGGGGTTTGTTTTATCAGCTTCTATTGCTAAATTAAGCATTTTCAATGCTTCAGTATTAGATTCTTTGTTATATTTCTGATTCAAGGCTCTTCCCTTGAGCATATAGTCATATGAAGTCATATTTTTTGTAGGTTTCCTAAAGGCTCTTTTAAGACTTTTTATTTCAATATTTCCAACAGTTTGATTAATTATTTTTTTAACAATTTCATCTTGTACTTCGAAGATATCCTTTTTAACACGATCATATTTATTTGACCAAAGTACATTACCATCTTCAGATTCAGATAATTCCACAGATATCCTAAGCCTGTCTTCTACCGCTCTAATGCTTCCAGATACTAGATAATCAGCATTCCATTTGGAGGCAAATTCATTAATAGAAAGCGCATCATTCCTACATTCGAAACATGCTTTTCTAGAAACAATTTCAACCTCTTTTATCATAGAAAACTCACTTATTAAGTCTTCTACAATACCGTCAACAAGAAATAAACCTTCTTCATCTTTATTAAGATTCTCAAATGGTAGTACCCCAATTTTGGGTATTAGGTTATTACTTCTGACGACACCCTTATTTGTTTCTCCTTCGTCATCTTCAGATCTTAAGAAATATGCTAATAAAAGGAACACAGGCAAGAATGCTGGCACTCCAATAAATAAAGTTTGCATAAATAATTCTTGAGAGATCCCTAAAGTATCTTTAATAGAAACATTATTTACTACAACACTTGCTAATTGTATTAATGCAAATCCAGCAACTACATATGCAGTTGCGCTTTTCCATAAAACCTTAAAAACCTTCTTTAACATTATGGATCTATTCTAGATGAGGTGCCTAATCCAGCTCCATAAACTACTGCATTAAGCCATAGTCTATTTGTTCCTAAAGCAGCTCCTCTAAAGTTTGGTTCTCCTGAAAATAAAATTACCTGACCTCTGCCGACTCTTTCACGAGTCAAGTAAGCTGAATTTGCAATCCTTTGTGAAGCTTCTGGCCAAACTAACCCACTCATTTTTACATTAAGATCTGTATTAGGCGGCATATCAGACCAGTTAATTGTTCTATAGCTTGTAGCTTCTTTATTTTCAATAATCTGTCCTACTCGAACAGCTGCTTCAGAATTATTGCTAGTCATAAGAACAGGATTATTACCATATAAAACCGGGAGAGTGTCTACCGTTCCAAATGTTAACCAATGTTCATTATCAGTCCTTCCGGCAACAATAGCACCAGAGGGCATAAACAAAGACTGCCACTTATCCCTCATTTCTAACTGCGCTTTATTGAATTTATTTTTACTAGCTTCCCAAGGGTATTCAACTTCAAAATTTACCTTGTTTGCATTTACCTTTTGCATATCAATTTCTACACTCAAAGCTCCAAATTCACGCTGTAGATCCATGTTATAGGCTTCACTTTTATCGAATGTGCTTGAAATTTGTCTAACCGAACCAATTCCATTTTCACTAGCAAGACTTCTTGAACTTCCATTATGAGCAATTAAGGTGCCACCTTGCTTAACCCAATCTCTTAAGCTATTCATTTCTGAGGCTGAAAGCCCTTGATAGCCGCTTGGCATAATGATTGTGTTGTAACGGGTTAAATCTCCATAACTAACAGAAGAGCCATTTACCATACTATGCCTAATGCCGAGGTGATGATCTAAAGACCACCAACTCACACCAACGTCATATGAGCTGAAGTTTTGCTGTGCCATTAATGCAATTTGAGGTCGTTCTAATAGCCTGAAATGTCTACCGCCCCAATCTGGTAGCTCCTCAGGCCCAAAACCTGAGTCTATTGATACAACCGAAATACTTAAATCACTAGCTACAGAACCAACAACAGAGCTTAAATTTTCAAAATTTGGATTATCCATTTCAATAACAACGACGCTACCTCGAGGCAGGTTTTGATCTGAAAGAATAGATTCTTTGTCTATAATTCTGACTTCAACACCAAGCTCCATAAGTCGAGCAGCAAAAGCTACAGAGCGATCATCCATCCCATTTACGGCCCACATGAGAGCATCTTTATTGATAGTATTGTCTACTTTTGACGGTTCCCACTGCGACAGATTTCCTTGAATATTCTCTTGAACAGTAACTGCTTCCAGGCCATACATCATTGTTAAGTTAAAAGCTGTCGTGTCATACATTACTGAAGAACCATTCTTTAAAGTTTGTCTTCTTTCTTCTTCAAGGACTGACTCAATTATTTCAGCATCAAATTCAAGTATTGCTGCTATTAAAGGTGCTTCTGGCTGCAGGTTTGGAATAATCATACTTCCAGCAGGTATTACGTAATTTTCTTGAGAATCACCACTTTGTTTTATAGCAGATTTAGTTTGTATCGGTTTGGTATTTACATATATTTCAATATCTTGAGCTTGGAGTTTTTTAGCAAAAGTATTAAGTCTGCCTATATTTTCTGTAGGCAATACAACAAAGGTTTGATTAGCAAATTCACTATTTCTAGAGACATTATATTTTCTTCCATCCCAGAAATCTTGATACATAGCCTTCGTATGTTTTTCAAGAGTTTTGAGGTTAGCTAAGGTACTAACAAACTGATGATGGACTGATTCTTTGTATGACTGAATCGTTCCTTCAGGTCTTCGTACACCATCTTCAGACATTCTGGATTGCTCATACAAGATTCCTAAACTACCTCTAAATTGAATGTAGAAAGAGTAGCCAGGATAGAGGTCTTCATGCCATTCCCCAGTATAAAAACGCCAATTATTATCATCGAAAGCTCTTGCTTGATCATCAGCAAAAACATTACCCCATTTAATTAAATCTCTGTCAATATTTGTATTTATTGGCTCTCTAGGAGGTCCTGTCATAAACGTATCTTGGGCACCCATTTCATGACCATCAACTAGAATTTGTGGACGCCATTTGTTGATTAAAGGAACTCTTCCTTGAGTTTCTGGCTGAGTAAGATAAAACCAATCTCGATTAAGATCAAAGTAATAATGATTTGTTCTGGCATAAGGCCAGTCACCAGAATGCAAAAGAGACTGATCATCATAATTTGGTGCTGTCCCTCTATATTGCTCAAGAGATTTTACAAACCTATCTCTGCCATCTGGGTTCATCATAGGGTCAACAATTACTATCATATTGTCTAGCATGTTGGTTACTGAAGTATCATTGCTAGCTATCAGATGATAAATAATACCTAATGCAGCATCTGCACCAGATGTTTCGTTACCATGAATAGAATAGGCCATCCAGGCAGTTGCAGGTAACGATTCAATTAATGATTTTGCTTCACGATCAGAAGTAGATCTAGCATCAGATAGTTTAGAAATGGATGCTTGAATATTATCTAAATTGGCTAAGTTAGTAGGAGAAGATATATATAATGCATATAAAGTACGACCTTCATGTGTTTTACCATATTCAACTACTTTTATTCTATCAGACTGATTAGAATAGGCTTTTATAGCATTTTCTATTTGAAGAGGACTAGCAACTCGAGTGCCATAGTCAAAATCTAGAAAATTATCAGGATGTTCGATAGAGAGATCGTAATTTCCATTCAAAATTTTAATATCGTATAAATCTTTAGATAATGAAGTAGGTTTCATTAAGTCTGCTGATAAATAATTAGAAGAGAGTAGGGTAAGTAACAAAATAAATCTGTAAATCATAAAAAATCCAATATTTGAGTAAGTAAATCCAATATTAATATAAAAATTAGTAAAAATTGCTCCATTTTTATAAAAAAATGAAAATAGGGGCCTAAAGTCCATTTTAAAGAAGATTTTAAAAAAATAGAGATAGTGGTCGTCTATCTATGTGTAAATTACTTTAAACGAAGAAATTGAAAGTATGTTTTTTTTAAAAATCTCATTAATTTTATGTTTTTTAATAAAATTCCTAATTTTTATAGTTTTTATATTTTTTTCCACATTCCTTTTTACCAACTTTTACAAATCGAAAATTCTATCTAAATTTTTTTGGGGGAGGTTACCAACTTTTTCCACACTTTTATCCACACCCATATAACTTCGCATAATATATATTATGTTAAATATATATAGCTTTAAAATGTATTATATTGATGCGCTGCAAAGCTTATTAAGTATGGTTATAAGGAGATTGTTAAATATTGTATATAAATTTATTTAACATAATATTTTTGATTTTATGAATACCATGGATGTTTGCCGTATTTATTCTTTGAAACCCTCTCTTCACTATCAATATAATCAGCAAAACCCTTTACGACGTTATTTATATAATTTTGTAACCTAAATTTTATATATGCATGCCACATAATCGTTCTTATGAAACTATTTTTATAAGGTAGTATTGGTTTTATAGTAATTTTTAATGACGATTGTTCTGAATTTCCCTCTACAAGCCATTTTACTCTAGCTAACTTACTCTTTACCCCTATATCTAGTACATATCCGCTCTCATCCCATTTGATGAAGTCTCTGCGGTATTTCAGTCCATTTAAATATTTAACATAATCTATGGAGCCTTTTCCTGGCCATTTTTCTACTTTATTCTCTGCACAAAATGGATGATAATTTTCTAGATTGCTAGGCACTCTTATTGCTTCAAGTATTTCAGATTTATTTTTTAAAAAAGTTTTTTTAGCTTCTACATGCATTTCTCATAGTATCTCACACCATATTTTGAATTTGAATAAGCTTCAGAAACCTTTTTAAATCCCATTTTTTCATGGAATTTAATTGATTCCTTATTTAATGGAACGATGTTTACTTCTGCACAAATTGGCAGACTATCTTTTAAACAAATAGCATCTATTTTATTATATATAAAAGTTCCTAAACCTTTATTTTTAAAGCCTTTCACAACGCCTATACGATCAATATAAAAGAACCTGTTAAATCTTTTTTTAAAGAATTTATAATTTTTAGATTGGTATTTTGAGTTTTCTCTAAAACATACTAGAAATGCGCATATCTGCTTTTTATTTGTAAGAAATATGCTGTAATTTGATCTTTGTATTAGCTCAATTAGGTTATCTAATGTCTTAAGAGGCCCTAAAAATGGGTTATAGCTTTCATTTATTTTAAATATTTCTTTTAAAATTTCCTTATCCGCAGTTTTTAGATCATGTATCTGAATATCATTCATTTTGGCAATTTAAGTGACATTTAAAGCTAACCTAGTAAAATAGGCAACCAATGGCAGGAAAAGATACTATTGAAATGCAAGGGACCGTTATGGAGGTCCTCCCTAATACTGTTTTTAGAGTAAAACTTGAAAATGATCACGTCATTACTGCCCATATCTCAGGCAGAATGAGAAAAAACTACATTCGTATTCTTAATGGAGACAAGGTTACAGTTGAAATGTCACCTTATGATTTATCTAAGGGCCGTATAACTTTTAGATCTAAGTAATTTTCTCTTTTCTGTTTGTAGTTTTAAGGCTAATCTTCCCACCTTTTACTGTTAACTGAACGGAACTCCCTCTTTTAATTGAGTCCTCAATTAGCATCGTAGATATTGGTTTTTTGATCAATTTATCTACCGCTCTTGATAAAGGTCTGGCACCCAATTTTGAGTCATACCCTTCGTCTAAAACTAATTTGATTACATCATCATTAAACTCAATATCTATGCCCTTTTCATTAAGTTTGGCTTCAACTTCAATGATGAGTTTTTTAACTACCGATTCTAAATTATTGCTTGATAAGCTATTAAAATTAACAATACCATCAAGCCTATTTCTAAATTCAGGAGTAAAAGCTTTTGAGACTGCTTTTTCAAATTTATCTTCTGTGCCCTGCTCTATGAAACCAACAGACTCTCCATCAGCCTCTACTGCTCCTGTGTTTGAGGTCATTACAATAATAGTATTCTTGAAATTTATATTTCTGCCATTGCTGTCTGCTAAATTGCCATAATCCAAGATCTGAAGAAGTATATTGAATATATCTGGATGAGCCTTTTCAATTTCATCTAAAAGCAATACAGAATGCGGCTTCTTATTGATTTCCTCAGTTAAATAGCCCCCCTGCTCGTAACCAACATATCCCGGAGGAGATCCTATGAGTTTTGAGATGCTATGTTTTTCCATGAATTCAGACATATCAAGCCTCACAAACTCAATGCCCAAGAAAAATGCTAGTTGCTTTGTAAGCTCAGTTTTACCCACTCCAGTTGGACCAGTAAAAAGAAATGAGCAAATAGGTTTCTCATCATTACCAATTCCTGCTTTTGAGGTTTTAACTGCTGATACAACATCATCTACAGCATGGTCTTGACCAAATATCACAGATTTTAAGTTACCTTCTAGATTATTAAGATTTTCCTTGCTTGAAGCGTTAAGTTGCATAGTAGGAATCTTTGTAATTTTAGAAATTAAGTTTTCTATGTCTGACTTTCTAATAATCTTGCCTTTAGACTTTGATAATTTCTTTTGCGATCCTGCTTCATCAATTAAATCGATAGCTTTATCAGGCAATTTAGAGTCCTGTAAGTACTTATTTGAGAGCTCAACTGCTGATTTAAGAGCTTCTTTCGAATAAGTTATGCCATGATAGTGCTCAAACTTATTCTTTAAGCCTTCGAGGATCTGTATTGCTTCTTCAGTTGTCGGTTCATCGATTTGAACTTTTTGGAATCTGCGTGATAAAGAATTATTGCGCTCAAAGATTTGACGATATTCTTTATATGTAGTTGCTCCAATACACTTAATATCTCCTCTAGCCAGTGCTGGCTTCAGTAAATTTGAAGCATCAAGAGCTCCTCCTGAAGCAGATCCTGCTCCAATTATTGTATGTATTTCATCAACAAATAATATTATTTTCTGTGTCTTCTTCAGGTAGTCCATCAAAGATTTCATTTTCTTTTCAAAGTCGCCACGATATTTTGTTCCAGCAACAAGACTTCCGACATCTAAAGACATTACTTGATAGTCTTTAAATATCTCTGGAGCCTTGCCATCTGCGATTGATTTAGCAAGACCTTCTGCAATAGCTGTTTTACCTACACCAGATTCACCAACTAAAATTGGATTATTTTTTCTTCTTCTGCCTAGAACTTGAAAAAGCCTGCTTAGAGTGTCAGTTCTACCAATAAGTGGGTCTATTTCACCATCTTTAGCCAGATTATTAAGGTTTGTTAAAAATTCAGGATGTGTTTCGCTTTCTTTTGGAGCTTCATCTACATTTTCTTCTGTTTCAACTGCAGTATTCTTTCCATGTGATATATATTCAACGACATCTAATCTAGATATATTTCTTCTGCTAAGCATATAAACTGCATAACTTTCTTTCTCTGAAAAAAGTGCAGCTAATAAATTTTCACCGTTAACTTCAGTTTTTCCACTGGATTGAACGTGAAAGATTGCTCTCTGTAACACTCTTTGAAAAGCCAATGTTGGCTGAATTTCTTTATTTTCTGTGGCTTTAGGCACATTCTTTTTTATGTATTCTTTGATTTCTTTTTGAAGGCTTTCTATGTCTATGGACAAGTGATCAAGTACTTTTCTCGATGAATCTTCTTGTGTTAAAACAAGCAAAAGATGTTCAATTGTTACAAACTCATCATTATTATCAGAGCATTCTTTGAACAATAAATTAAGGGTGTTTTCTAAATCTTTTGAAAGCATATATCTAATATATCTAATCTTTTCCCAATTCTTCAATATCTGTTTTTAAAGGATGTTCATTTTCTTTTGCGAATTGATTAATTTGTTGCGATTTTGTTTCTGCTATTTCTTGGGAAAAAGCACCACAGAATCCTCTTCCTTTAGAATGAACTTCAAGCATGATTTCAGTTGATTTAGTGTGATCAAACCCAAAAAACTTTTGTATAACGTATACAACAAATTCCATTGGGGTGAAGTCATCATTGAATATAACTACTGTAAAAAGTGGAGGTTTATCGACTTTTAGTTCTGCTTCTTCAAGCTCTACTGTTCCAGTAGAAAACTCATCTTGTGCCATTTATCTAATCAAATTTTTTGATTAATAGTCTACCAAAATCTGAACAACTTACTTCTGTTGCATCATCGATAAGTCTTGCAAAGTCATAGGTAACTTTTTTCTTCTGAATTGTTTTCTCCATTGACTTAATAATTAGGTCAGCAGCTTCAACCCAGCCCATGTGTCTCAACATCATCTCTGCTGATAGAATTAAAGAGCCTGGATTAACTTTATCTTGGCCAGCATATTTTGGAGCTGTCCCATGTGTGGCTTCAAATACGGCTGTTGTGTCGCCTAAGTTTGCTCCTGGAGCAATCCCTATTCCACCAACTTGTGCTGCAAGGGCATCAGAAATGTAATCTCCATTTAGATTTGGTGAGGCTAAAACGTCATATTCGGCAGGTCTATGCAGAATCTGTTGTAAAAATGCATCACAAATAACATCTTTGACAATTATATCTTTGCCGTTGTTTGGGTTTTTGAAAATATGCCATGGGCCTCCATCTAAAGGTTTTCCACCAAACTCTTCTCTTGCTAGCTCATAACCCCAATCTCTGAAAGCGCCCTCAGTAAATTTTTGGATATTTCCTTTATGAATCAATGAGATTGAATCTCTATTATTTTGGATTGCATATTCAAAAGATTTCCTTATCAATCTTTTAGATCCCTCTTCTGAGACAGGCTTAATTCCTATACCACAATTATCGGTAAATCTAATTTTCTCAACACCAAACTCTTTGCCCAAAATATCTATTAGTTTATTTGCTTCGTCGGTATTAGCTTCAAATTCAACTCCTGCATAAATATCTTCTGAGTTTTCTCTAAAGATAACCATGTCTACAAGATCTGGTCTTTTTACAGGGCTTGGCGTACCAGAAAAATACTTAACAGGCCTTAAGCAAACATATAAATCAAGCTTCTGTCTTATAGCTACGTTCAGTGATCTGATGCCGCCACCAACTGGAGTTGTCAAAGGTCCTTTGATTGAAACATTGTATTCTTTGCAGGCATCAAGGGTTTCTTGTGGCATCCATTCATCACCACCATAAACATCTACTGCTTTTTCTCCACAATAAATTTCCATCCAACTAATTTCTCTCTTCCCACCATATGCCGATGCCACAGCTGCATTAACAACATCAATCATGACAGGTGTTATGTCTACACCGATACCATCACCTTCTATGAAGGGTATGATCGGATTATCAGGTACAATTAACTCATTATCTTTGTAAGTTATCTTTTCGCCTTTGGTTGGAATTTTGATTTTTGATGAAGTCATAGCTAAAAATTTGGCTTGATTATACTTACATTTACACTAAATATTAAGACTCAAAAGACAATAAGTATGGAAAAACCAAAAAAAGTGATTGTTGGCATATCAGGAGGTGTTGATTCAGCCGTAACTGCATTGCTTCTTAAATCAGCAGGATATGATGTTCAGGGCATATTTATGAAGAACTGGACTAATAACGCTCCAAACATTGAATGTAGCTCTGAAGAGGATTTTATAGATGCTGAAAAAGTATGCGATCAAATTGGCATCCCTCTGCATCTTGCAAATTTTTCATCTGATTATTGGGACAGAGTATTTAAAAAATTTCTTTCTGATCATCATGAAGGCTTAACGCCCAACCCCGATATCCTCTGCAATAAAGAAATTAAATTTGGTGCTTTTCTAGATTATTGTTTAGAAACAGGTGCTGACTATATCTCAACTGGACATTATGCAAGGCTCAATGCTGAGGGCAATAGTGTCAAATTACTCAGAGGTATCGACAATTCAAAAGACCAGTCCTATTTTTTACATCAGGTAAAAGGGAGTGATTTGACTAGAGCTATCTTTCCGCTTGGAGAATTAACAAAAGATCAAGTTAGATCAATCGCGCATGATAACAAATTAATTAATGCTGATAAGAAAGATTCTGTTGGAATCTGTTTTATTGGGAAAAATAATTACAACGATTTCATATCAAACTTTCTGGGCAAAAACCCCGGCGTAATTTTAGATGAAAACGGCATTAAATTAGGCGAGCATCAAGGACTAATGTATTTTACTCTTGGCCAAAGGCAAGGAATTGGTATTGGTGGTGTAAAAGGAAGAGATCAAAGTTCTTGGTATGTTGCGCATAAAGATCAATCAACTAATGAATTAACAGTAGTGCAAGGTGGAGACAACCCTCTTCTTTTTAGTGAGGGATGTTACACAGAAAATATACATTGGATTAATACAGAGCTTAAGAATGGTTCTGATTGTGAGATACAGATTCGTTACCAATCAGAACCCATAAAGGGAACAATTTACAAAACACCTAAAGGCAATAAAATTATTTTTCATGAACCAGTATCAGCTGTTACTCCTGGTCAATCTGCAGTGATATACCAAGATGAAGAATGTTTAGGTGGAGCAGTAATAAAAGAAAGAATTTCACAGAAATACTATAGTTGGGCAGAAGATAGAGAGTATAATTACGAAGTCTATGAATGACACTCTAAATAATCTATCCCCATTAGATGGTAGGTATCGGGAAAAAACCCAAAAATCACGTGCAAATTTTTCTGAAAAAGCACTCATAAAAGCAAGACTATTAGCAGAGATTGAATGGTTAAATTACTTTTTATCTGCTTTCAAACCTGACATAAAAGACACTGAAACTAGTTCAAAAATTAATGAGTTATTAAAAGGTATTCCAGACTCATTAATTGCAAGAGTTAAAGAGATTGAGAAAACCACAAACCATGATGTTAAAGCAGTTGAGCTGGCTCTTGCAGAAGAATTTAAGCATTCAGAAAAAGTACAAAGCCTCATACATATTTTTTTAACTTCAGAGGATATAAATAGCCTGAGCTATGCTCTCATGTTAAAAAATGCACACATTGGCTTATTAGGCTGGGTGGAAGAGGTAGTAGCAGAATTAGAAGTTCTTGCTCAAACAAATAAGGATTTAGCCATGATGTCTAGAACACATGGTCAACCTGCCTCCCCTACTACACTCGGAAAAGAGATTAATGTGTTTCTAGCCAGAATTAAAAAAGAACATACTAGACTATTAGAGTCAAAATTTTACGCAAAATGGGGCGGAGCTACAGCTAACTATAACCCTCATCTTTTAGCATTCCCTGATGAAGATTGGGTATCGCATTCTAAAGAATTTTTAAAACATCTTGATATTGAGTTAACGGTTGTTGCAACTCAGATTGAACCACATGATTATATGGCTGAACTTTTCCAAAATATCCAAAGAATAAACACTATTATTTTGGATTTGAATAGGGATATCTGGACTTATATTTCTTTAGATTATTTCTCTTTGAAAATGAGTAAAAATGAAGTGGGATCATCTACCATGCCTCACAAAGTAAATCCAATTGACTTTGAGAATGCAGAAGGCAATATTGGGTTATCAAATGCTATTTTTTCTCATTTATCTGAAAAGCTACCAGTTTCAAGACTTCAAAGGGATTTATCTGACTCTACTGTACTAAGAAATATAGGCACAGCTTATGGATATATGGAAATTGCAATCAATTCAACACTGAAAGGTCTTGGTAAATTGGAAGCCAATAAAGAAGCTATATCTAATGACCTTGAGGAAAGATATGAGTTACTTACCGAACCATTACAAAGCTTTTTAAGACTTGAGGGTAAAAAAGATGGCTACGATCAAGTAAAACATCTTTCAAGAGGACAAAAAATGGATAAGGAAATGTATTTAAAAGCTGTTGAAGAGCTTATAGACAACAATGAATACAAAAGAATACTAGTGGACTTAACTCCCAGTAAGTATATAGGTTTGGCAGCAAAACTAGCGGAAATGAAATAATGAAATTCAATTTTAAAATACCTGAAAATACGCATATTATTTTTACCGATGAAGCAAATAAATTTGTGCAAGATCTGCATAATAAGTTTGGAGGTAAAATTCAAGAATTATTAGCCAATCGAGCAGAAAGACAATCAGAATTTAATGCAGGCAAACTGCCAAATTTTTTAGATGAAACAAAAGATATTCGATCTTCTGATTGGCATGTAAGAGAAATCCCAAATGATTTAAAAGATAGACGGGTTGAGATTACAGGACCAGTTGATAGAAAAATGGTCATAAATGCTCTAAATGCAGATGTAAAAGTCTTTATGGCTGACTTTGAAGATTCTTTAAGCCCTACATGGGAAAATGTAGCAAACGGCCAATTAAATCTCCATGATGCAGTGCGCAAGACTATTACTTTCGAAAACCCTGCTAATAATAAAAAATATCAGTTAAACGATGATACAGCAGTATTAATGTGCAGAGTTAGAGGTCTACATCTATTAGAAAAAGGTATAGAAATTAATGGCAATAACCCACCAGGCTGTCTTTGTGACTTTGGTTATTATCTTTTTCATAATGCAAAAGAATTGATTAATAGAGGTTCAGGTCCGTATTTCTATATTCCTAAATTACAAAGCCATTTAGAAGCAAGGTACTGGAATGAAGTAATTAATTACGCTGAGGATCAACTAAATCTTCCTAGAGGAACAGTAAGGGTTACTTGTCTTATAGAGACACTACCTGCAGTTTTTGAAATGGATGAAATTTTGTTTGAACTAAAAGACCATATTGTTGGATTAAATTGCGGAAGATGGGACTATATTTTCAGTTATATCAAGACCTTTCAAAATGATCGTTCCAGACTACTTCCAGACAGATATCAAGTAGGCATGGATAAACCATTTCTTAACGCTTATTCAAGGCTTCTAATTAAAACATGCCATAGAAGAGGAGCATTTGCTATGGGTGGTATGGCTGCCCTAATACCGTCAAAAAATTCCGATGAAAATGCAGTTGTTATTGAAAAAGTTCTAAGCGATAAAACCCTTGAAACTCAGAATGGTCATGATGGCACATGGATTGCACACCCTGGGCTTGCTGATATTGCTAACAATGTTTTTTCTAATGCTTTCGAGTTTGATAGAACCAACCAACTACATGTTCTTCGTGAGAATGATGTTATAAGTCAAGACGATCTGCTAGAAGCATGTGCAGGCAATTTCACCGAAGAATGTTTTAGAACCAATATTCGTGTATCGCTTAGATATATTGAAGCTTGGTTGCGAGGTGTTGGTTGTGTTCCAATTTACGGTCTAATGGAAGATGCTGCTACAGCTGAAATATCAAGAAGCTCTCTTTGGCAATGGGTAAAGCATAGTGTAGAGCTAGATACCGGTTTAATATCATCCAAAGAGTCGTTTGAAAAACTATTAGAGGAAGAATACAATACTGTCTTAGAAGAGGTTGGGCAAGACTCTTTGAATTCAGGTAAGTTTGTTGAAGCTAGAGCTTTATTAAAGGATTTAGTGTTGAGCAATGAATTAACTGATTTCCTCACACTGCCCGCGTATAGGAGTATATAAATGAATTTAAGTGATCAAGTCACTGCTTTAGAGAAAGATTGGGCTGAAAACCCAAGATGGAAGCATGTAAAAAGACCGTATTCAGCTGAAGAAGTTGTCAAATTAAGAGGCTCTTTACAGCCTGAATGTACATTAGCTAGAAAAGGAGCTGAAAAGCTTTGGAACTATCTGTTTACAGAGGATTACATTAATTGCTTAGGAGCATTAACTGGTGGTCAAGCTGTTCAACAAGTAAAAGCGGGTGTAAAAGCAATTTATCTATCAGGCTGGCAAGTAGCTGCAGATAATAACTCAGCAGGCACAATGTACCCAGATCAATCTCTTTACCCTGTTGACTCAGTACCTAAAGTTATCACAAGAATTAATAATGCTTTTAGAAGAGCAGATCAGATAGAATGGATGAACTCTAATGGAGATCCTAAAGTTGATTTTTTTGCTCCAATTATTGCTGATGCGGAAGCAGGTTTTGGTGGAAATCTTAATGCCTTTGAATTAATGAAAAGAATGATAGCAGCAGGAGCTGCAGGCGTGCACTTTGAAGATCAATTAGCAAGCGTTAAAAAATGTGGTCACCTAGGTGGTAAAGTTCTAGTGCCAACGCAAGAAGCAGTGCAAAAATTAATTGCAGCTAGACTAGCAGCAGATGTTTCAGGAACTCCAACTATTCTTATTGCACGAACAGATGCTGATGCGGCAGACCTTGTAACTTCTGATGTCGATGAAAATGATAAACCTTTCTTAACAGGAGAAAGAACGTCAGAAGGCTTTTTTAGAAGTAAGGCAGGCCTTGACCAGGCAATTTCTAGAGGACTAGCTTATGCGCCCTATTCTGATCTTGTTTGGTGTGAAACTTCTAAACCAGATCTTGAGCAAGCTAAAACATTTGCAGAAGCAATTAAAAAAGACCACCCAGAAATTATGCTGGCCTATAACTGCTCACCTTCTTTCAATTGGAAGAAAAACCTTGATGATGCAACTATTGCTAAGTTCCAAAAAGAGCTTGGAGCAATGGGTTATAAGTTTCAATTTATAACTTTAGCTGGTATTCATTCAATGTGGCATGGCATGTTTAACTTAGCTAATGAATATGTAGCAGATGGTATGACAGCTTATGTCAAACTTCAGGAAAAAGAATTTGAAGATGCAAAGAAAGGTTATACCTTTGTATCACACCAACAAGAAGTAGGAACAGGTTACTTTGATGCTGTAAATAACTGTATCCAAGGAGAGGAAAGTTCAACTTCTGCTCTCAGAGGGTCTACGGAAGAAGAACAGTTCTAAGCAAAACTATTATTAAACAAAAAGGGCTGTATCAATATGGCCCTTTTTTTATATCCAACCAAAAATAAAAGGAAGCAATAAGGGAAGTAAAAGAACTGCTGCATACAGAGTGAAAGCACTATTTCTGGATAATTTTTCTCCTAAAAATTTACGAATTTTTAATGAAAGCCAGCCAAACATTACCCAAAAACCAACAATAAATAAGGTCAAATAAAGCGCTTCTAAGTTTGTCATTTAATATATTTTACAAAGAAATTAAGTAAATTTATTATACATAAGTGCATTATCTAAAAAGGCCCCTAATCTTTTCATACACTTTATTGCTCATAGCATGTGGTGGAGGTGGTGGATCAAGTAATGAAACAACACCTGAATCCATACCTTTAACAATAAATGTGAGTAATTTTGATTCTAATGTTAGAAGCTATGAACCAAAAACAATAACTATTTCAGCCAATTATAACTGCTCTTTTAATCTTTCAGGGCCTGATATACATTGGGTTGCAACATCAGACAATAAAACGTTTTCATATAGAGCTCCAATTACTTTGCTTGAAGAAGAGCAATTTAATATAACCGTAAGCTCAGTGCCTGCAGCTAATTGTCCTTCTGGCTCAAGAATTTTTACTCATAATGTTTCCAGAGAAGCCGACACATTAAGGTATGTACCTGATCCAGAACCTTACAACTACAGTGATTTAAAAACTGACTATTTTGCCTCACATGGCTTGGGTTTTGGGGGCATAAGAATTACCGATAGATTTACAGCAACTATTTGCTATCCCACACCTGAAGATTGTGAGTCTTGGGAGAACGAGCTGTTTGGTCAAGATGCTCACAACATGGCTACAGGTGATTTCAATGGTGATGGATACGAGGATATGGTGGTTTCATGGGCATTATTTCCACATACTATTGATCTTGATCAAAAGGTAAATGCACCTGTAAATATCTATTTAAATG
>CAZNPG010000007.1:0-48180 GCA_964575305.1 uncultured Gammaproteobacteria bacterium
CAACACCGGAACCAACACCGGAACCAACACCAGAACCAACACCGGAACCAACACCGGAACCAACACCGGAACCAAGTCCTGGAACTTACAATGTAGCAGGTGCGCTAGGCATAAATGGACCTTTTGCATTGGACTCTGATGTAAATAGTCCTGATATTGAAAACATATCTAATAACTTTACAAATAGAGCCCAATTCCTTGAAACAGATGCAACTCTACTAGGTTGGGTAGGAAATGACGACGATGTTGATCTATATCAAGTTATAGCAGGTACCAGCCAAATTAATCTAGAGCTAACAATGGTTAATCATGATGGCAATCCAAACAATACTACTGATAATGTCGATTTGGATATGTTTGTTGTTGATGCTCAAGAAAATACAAACAATGTTGGTGGAACATATGCAAAAGTTGAAAATGCTTATATACCTGCGGGAGAGGGAGATATCTATTATGTGATTATTGATCATTATAGAGTTGATAACTCAGTGCCTTCTTCATATGTACTTACCCAAACACCTCAATTTGCAAGTAGTGAAGCACAAAAAGATGCAGCAGCAAGAGCAAATGCAGATTTTGATTTAGACAAGATATTAGTTGCTAAGAGACCTGCATTTAGCGGTTTCAATTTAAACCAAACTGAAAATGAATTAACTCAAGAGATGGGAAATGTTGATGGGGGTTTAGTAGATACGAGCCTCAATGCTCTATCAGCAATGGCCGGACTAGGTAATGATGAGAATTACCAATCCACATTAAAAGAAAGTTTGCCAGAGGTATATGAAAAAGGACGATATATGAAGGCTATATCAGTCCTAAGCAGCAGATCTCCTAATCTTTTTGTTGAACCAAGTTGGAACAGATATATTCAGGTTGAGACATTTGTTAAAGATCCAAGATATGACACTTACCAATGGTGGAATTTTGATGTTGTAAATATTCCTGAAGCTTTAAATATAATTGGACAAGAGACAAAGCCTGTAAATGTTGCAGTGCTAGATTCAGGAAGTCCTTATGTTGTTGACCCAGCATACGATGGTTCTATATTTAATACTGAATGGGGTTGGGATATGGAAGATAATGACAATCTTGCAGATGACGTAGAATTTGAACAAGGTTCATTCAGTCATGGCACACATGTAGGAAGTACCATATCAATGCTTAATGATGGTGTGGATGGAAATGGTATGTCTGCAAGAGTTACACCAATTAGAGTGTGCTATCAAAATGGTTGTGGCCCTACATATTCAGCTTATCTTTATCTAAACGGAGATGCCAATGATTCAAATACTAATTTTGCACAAAGAAGTGGTGGTCAAAAACTACATGCAATGAACATGAGTTATGGTGGTAGTGGTGGTAGCGCTACTTCAGCATCATGCGTCAAGTTAGGCGAGCTAGCTGATAAAGGTGTTTTAATAGCATCATCATCTGGTAATAGTGGTATTGGTTCTGTAGGCTGGCCTTCAGCTTGCCCTAAAGTCTATGCAGTAGGCGCAACAAATGGAACAGATCGAAGATCAAGTTATTCTTCAACAAATGAATATGTAGCATTTTCAGCTCCGGGTGGTGAGTACTCTGATTGGAATGCAGATGGTGTTGATGATCTTGTTTATGCATATGCATATGTTGATAGTTATGTTCAATCAAACAATAACGGTAATCCATTAATAGGTGCTCAAGGAACATCAATGGCATCACCTCATGGTGCAGGCTTCTTGGGATTAATTAAATACTACTATGAAGACATTGCTAAACCTTTTGAATCAAATACTTCGCTTCCTACATCTTTAACTTATGTTGAAGTGGATAAAATGTTAGCAGCTAATCTACTTACAAATGATGTCAATAAAGAATCAAGACCTAATGACTCAGAAGCAAGACCAGGCAGGGACGATCATCTTGGTTATGGAATAATAGATCTGCACAAAGCTATTAATGCAATAGACTCCTTCAATAATGGTTATTTCACAAGCTTTGACGCTTTACCATATTATGAAGGTCCAGCTAGTGTTGTTCTAACTGCAGAAGATTCCTATCAAAGCCAGTTCTCAATTGAGCCAAAAGGTGCAGCAGGAGCAGGGTTCAATGATGTTACATACACATACCCAACTGGTTTATTGGAAGTAACTGGGAATGGTCTAGATTTCACTGTAAAAAAACCTGACGATTATGATTTTGCAGGTTGGGTGAGTACTACGATTCTTTTCGATTTTCCTCTTGTTGAAGGAGCACAACTGCCATTTGATAATTATGAGCTTTTATCAGTAGGTGTGAATGTGATCTTTAATGTTATAGGTGAAGCGTATGCAATAAATTTCCCAGCATTAAAAGCAAGATTGCTAGATCCAAATGGCGTGCCAGTACAAGAAGTAATATCTTCCGTAACTGATGGCCAAGGTATATTTGCATTTACAGGTGTTGAACCAGGTAATTACAGAATGGTAATTGGTTCAGATATTAATGGCGATAATTCATGGGGTGGACCAGGAGAAATGACAGGTTCAAGTGAACTTTTTGAAATTACTGATTCGAATATATCTGATCTTGTTATTAACCTTGCTCCAGAACTTGCAGGTGTAGCAAATAGTGCGCCTGTTATTTCATCAACTCCACCAACAGATGCCTATGTAAACCAACTATATTTTTATGGTGTTAATGCAACTGATGATGATGGTGACAGTCTTACTTTCACATTAGAGCTTACCAATAAAGAAGATGGTTCGTCTGCAGATTTCGTAACAATGTCTTCAATTGGAAGGGTACAGGGAACACCTAGAGAAGATGATATAGGCGAATATTCAGCACGAATTATTGTCTCAGATGGAACAGATGCAGCAATTCAGGCATTTGATCTGATCGTAAACGAATAAAGTAATGAAAAAAAAAGATGATTCATCGTTTGATGAAATCTTTTCTTCCATAACACCTCAAAATAATTTCGATCCTAAAAAAATACCTGTTGAACCGAATTATGAAGATAAATATTTTTGGGCAGCATTTCCTGGAAAAAGATCTGTTGTGAATTTAACAACAGAAAAACGTACAGACATTAAAAATTTTGATGTTGATTGTTTTTTTGTGCATCCAACTGGATTCTTCCTAAAAGATTGGAATTTTAAAATAGATCACAATACAGCCACATACCAAAGAACTGAATTAATGTTAGCTACACAAGCTAGTGCATTTAATAATTGCTCCAATATTTATGCTCCTGAGTATAGACAAGCAACATTTGCAGCAATATCTCAAGATCAAGGAGAGAATAGTGTTCAAGCCTTAGAGCTTGCTTATAAAGATGTAAAAGTAGCTTTTGAAAAATTTATAAACGATTTTTCAAATGATAAACCCTTTTTTTTAGCAGCACACAGTCAAGGCGCCCTACATGCCCAAAGATTATTATCAGAGCGCTGCTTTAAAGATTTTTTTAGAGAAAAACTTTTATCTGCATATCTGATCGGATACCCAATAGAAAAAACTTACTTAAATGATTTAGGATATTGGCCCTCAAAAAATCCAGAAGATATAGGTTCAATTATTCAGTTTCAAACAGTAGGAGAGGCAGCTCTTAGACAAAAACTTAAATATTGGATGCCAAATGGAAATAATTATTCGCTAGAAGAAATCCAAGACCTTGCAACAACTAATCCAATATCATGGAATGATTCAAAGGAATGGCACATAAATAGATTAGATTCCTTATTGATGCCAAAAACATCAGGGATCTCCCCAATATTTGATTACACAGCTATAAAGAATAATGGAAGTGAAGTTAAAAGCATTGATTTTGCTGTTGATCAAAATTTCTCTGCAAAAATTAGTTCAAGTGGTTTTGTCGAAACTAGAGGAACAGCAATTGATAGAATATTAAGAAATGACTTTACTGGTCAAAAAGATCTACATATTTGGGATTATCAGATTTTCTGGAATCACATTAAGAAAAATGCAGAATTGAAAGCTAGAATCTCAAAAAAATTATTTTGAAAATTAATAATATTGAAAAATTATCATTTGGTTTAGGTGGCGGCGTTAATGCAATCAAAACAGATTTTTTTGTTTGGTATTTGGGTGCTTATTATCTTACTGTTTTGGGATTAAACCCAATTCTTACAGGTTCCGCACTTTTGTTTGCATTATTTGTTGATGCAATAAGTGATCCTTTAATTGGCGCATTATCAGATAGAATAAAATCAAGCTTTGGAAGAAGACATATATTTATGGGGTTCTCGTTAGTGCCTATTTCAATAACTTATTTCATGCTTTTTATTCCTGATAAAAGTTGGTCTGAGGGTCTTCTTTTCTTTTGGTTATTGTCTTTTACTATTCTTACAAGATTTAGTGTTACTCTTTTTGATATACCGCACAGAGCTCTTGCTGCTGAAATTCCTGATACTTACGAAGATAAAGCAAATATTATGTCAATGAGAGAAGGGTTCCAATCTATTATTGCTTTATCTCATTCATTCATAATTTTGCCTTACATAAATATAGATGTTGATGAAAATTGGGTTAATGTTGGACTTGTTGGTTCTCTAATGATGTTTGTTTTTGGTTTGGTATCCATCCTTGGAACGAGATCTTTGATACCAGATCTATATGAATGGCCTCAAAACATCGAGAAAAAAAATACATATAAAGAAATAAAGGAGCAGTTACGATTTGTTTACAGCAATAAAACCATTATCTTGTTCTTGCTTGGTTCAATAACTATACAATTAGCTTGGGGTTTGGCTAATAGCTTAACTTTTCTAACGCAAACTCAATTTTGGGGCCTTGATACCTTGCAAATTCAAGAATTTATAAAAATTTATTTCTTATCAACATTGCTTAGTTGGTTTCTTGTACCAAAACTAGTAAAAATATTTGAAAAGAGAACAATTTTAATTAGCAGTTTATTTATGATTGGGACTTTCCAAGCAGTGCCTTTCATAATTTACAAACTTGGACTTACTCCAACTTTTGGAAGCGACTCATTAGTATATTTTCTCTCATTCTTTATTTTTATTACAGGAACATTTTCATTAATAAGTCTAATGACAAGAGAATCGATGGTTCCAGACATGATTGACCAAGTTCAAAAAGAATCAAATTTAAGACAAGATGGAGCTATAAGTTCTCTTACCTCTTTTTGCGCTAAATGCATGACAGGTTTAGGTCAATTTTTTTCAATGTTTACCCTTTGGTTAATTTCTTTCCCTAAAGGTTCTGTTGAAGCAACACTTCAACAGAAAGAAATGCTTGCAGTATTTCAGGGGCCTATGATTATGATTTTATTTTTAATCCCAATTTTTATCTTTGCTGGTTATAAGATTGATAGAGAAAAGCATAAGGAAATTCTAAGGGATCTAAAAAATTAGGTATTTTGATGATCTTTTAGAAAAATGAAGTATATAATTTAGAGTCATTGTATTAAGGAATTATGGAACTCAAAAAAGCTATTGAAAAGAGATATTCAGTCAGAGGATATCTAGACAAGTCTGTCGACAAAGATACTGTCAAAAATATATTAGAGGTCGCAAAAAAAGCACCTTCAGGAGTAAATTCTCAGCCTTGGAAAGTATATGTTGTTATGGGGAATGTTAGAGATAACCTGGTAAAAGAAGCATGTGAAAAGTTTGATAAAGGTGAAATGGAGAAGGAGGAGTACCAGGTATACCCAACAGAGAGACCAGATTGGTATAAAGCGAGACAAAGAGGGTCAGGATTTGCACTGTATGGTGCATTAGGTATTGAAAAAGAAGATATGGATAAAAGAATGAAACAGGCTCGCAAGAATTATGAATTTTTTGGTGCCCCAGTAGGGATATTCATTACTGTGCACAAGTCAGTGGGCCCAAATGGATGGGGTCATGTAGGCCATTTTGTGCAAAATATATGCTTGGCTGCAGTTGATGCAGGTCTAGCAACATGCTTGCAAGAAGCCTGGGCTGGCTTTCCAAAATTAATTAAAAAATACACGGAATACAGCGATGAAGAAATTTTATGGTGTGGTATTGCACTAGGCCATGAAGACTCTAATCATCCTGCAAATAGCTTCAGAACAGAAAGAGAAGAGTTCGAAAGTTATGCAAAAATCTTAGAGTGATGAAAGAATTTTCTCTCCCCAGTCAACATGGAAAATTAAGAGGAGTTGTTTGGGATGAGGTTGCAAATCCTATTGGAACAGTTCAAATCATTCATGGTCTAGTTGAATATCATGGCAGATACCAAGAAACCGCAGAATATTTAAATAAGAATGGTTTTATTGTTTTCTGTAATGACCATCTAGGTCATGGATTAAATATTACAGACGGAAATTTAAAAGGATTCTTTAAAGAAGAGAATGGTTATGAAGCTGTTGTTGATCAGCTAGGAGAGATGAACTCCCACATTAGAAAAAACTACCCAATGTCAAAGCATTTTGTTTTAAGCCATAGTCTTGGAACTGCATTAGTAATTTCTTTATTAAAAAGAAATATATATTTTGATGGTGTTTTGATGAGCGCTGCATTTAGTGTAAGTAATATGATGATTTACTTGAATAAAATTTTGTTGCTCCCTGAATTTCTTTTCCAAGGAAAAAAAAGCACAAGCTTAGAAATGGAAAAATTTACAACACAAAAACATAATTCGTTTTATGAGCCAAATAGAACAACTCATGATTATCTATCTAGTGATAAAGAAAAGGTTGATGAATATATAGCTGATCAGCTATGTGGTTATCCTAATACAACTCAGCTTTGGCAAGATCTATCTACTGGTTTTATAAATTTATGGACCAAGAAAACATTTAGTAAAATTGATAACAATATACCTTTTTATCTTATTACTGGAGATCAGGATAAAGTAAATAATGACGGAAAACAGGCAGAAGATATTCATGGTTTGCTGATAGAATCTGGCTTCAAGTCTGAATTAGAAATATTTAAGGGTATTCGGCACGAGCCTTTCCAAGAAAAACAAAGAAAAAAAGTTTTTGAGAGTGTACTAAATTTTTATTTATCCAATCTTTAGGATCTTCTTCTTTGTGGGGCCACATAAGTTTGAAGTATCAGAATTCTTTCTGTGATTATTTCTCTTATTTTGAAGTTATTTCTTGCTATTCTTCTTGCTTCCTGTAGGTCTCTTAAAGCTTCTTCATATCTTCCAGAATAAAAAAGAAATTCGCTATTAGTTAAATGGTAACCAAGCATATTTTTACTATTTTTTTGAACTTGGCTTAGGTCTTTAAGTAAGTTGATATCAACAGGTCTATAAAATTTTATGTCTTCAAGTACCTGTTCAGCAGCAAGATAGTTTTCCTCCATTATATGAGCATTAGCTAAGTTATAACTTAAAGGATAATTACCCAAGGAGACTGCTAAAAGTTCATTAGTAAATTCTTTACTTTTTCTTAAGTTGCCGGATTCTGTATAAACCTCAGCAAGACTTGTTTTAATAATTAAATTATCGGGATATTTTTTCTCTAGGCCTTTCAGTAATTCAATTGATCTGGTGAAATTTAGCTTCTTTTTTTCAATTAACGCACGAAAGTAAATATCTTCATCGTTATCACCAATTTCTTTTTCAAATGCTCTTATTGATAAATTATCAGTCATCAAATATTTCACTCTTTTTTTAATTAATTTGAAATTAAAGCTATCTTTTTTGCCAGGACTTGGATATTCACGAGCACGCTCTCTAGATTCAGTAATTCTTCTTGTAGTGATAGGGTGAGTGAGAAGAAATTCTGGCATGTTGTCTCCAGACAACCTTCTTACTTCTTGCATATTTTTAAACATTTCTGACATTTCTAAAGTGTCGTAACCTGATTTCTGAAGAGTTACATAACCTTCTCTATCTGCTTCTGTTTCATATAATCTTGAAAACCTTAGTTGCTGAGATGCTAACAATCCCTGGCCACCAATAATTGCTGCTGGACTGCTTGTAGCTACAGCAACAACAATTGCAGCCAATACTGTTGCTAAGCTTTGATTGCTTCTATCACTTCCTTCTAATATCTGTCTCGCAAAGTGCCTTTGACTTAGGTGAGCAAGCTCATGTGCAATTACAGAGGCAAATTGAGCTTCATTATCAGAATATTTAAACAAACCAGCATTCACCCCAATAATTCCGCCTGGTGCAGCAAATGCATTTAATGAATTGTCTTCGATTAGTATTAGTTCAAATGCCTTTTTACTTACTTTGCTTTGTTCCCCTATCTTGTATACAAATAACTCGGTCCATTCTTGGACAATAGGATCGTAAAGTATTGGTGTTTCTCTTTTAAGATCACGTAGAAATTGTCTTCCTAAAGATTCTTCTTCGGTTTGGGAAACAGCACCACTCAACCTATCACCTATTAATGGCAACTCGATACTGCTTTCTTGGGCAAAACTTATTTTACTTGCAACCAAAAAGATAAGGAAAAGAAGTGTTTTTTTAATCATAAGAGTTAACTATAATTATTTGATAGGTATTTTATAAGAAGATTCAATAAAAAATGAAATTAAATAATCTAGTTAAAAACCAACAGATCATGTTTTTACTATCTGTTTTGCTTGTAGGTTTCTTTGCTCTTTGGGTTCTGGGAGATTTATCAGCTCCAATTCTTACAAGTATAGTTTTGGCATTTCTATTCAGACCAATGCATGTTTACTTCACAAAAATTGGTATTCCTGAAAGATTAAGTGTTTTTATTACTTTTTCGATAGCTGTCTTATTGGCCACAATATTCTTTCTTATATTTATACCGCTTTTTGTAAATGAGGCTAACAGGTATCTAAGTGAACTACCGAGCCTAAGCTTAATTGCTGAGCCAATAATAGCTTTCTTGGGCGAAGTTAATGCTCCAAATGAATCAATTGAAGGAGCCCAAAGTTTTCTTAGTGACATAACTGGTTTTGCAACTGAGGCAGTATCATTTGGAATTTCTCGATTGCAAGATACAGCTAATTTATTCTTAAGCATAATATTAGTTCCAATATTTTTATTTTTTTGGCTATGGGATACAGATACATTGTCTTCAGGTTTCTCAAAACTTGTTCCTAAGAAAAGAAAGTTTCTAGCAAGAGTTTGGACTGAAACAAACACCAATTTCCAAAATTACTTTAAAGCAAAATTCATAGAGGTTTTTGTAGTGGCAATATTTGGTAGCTTGATGTTTTGGTTGTTAGGAGTTAATAGTCCTATTTTATTGGGAGTGACTTTTGGGTTAAGTCAGTTGATACCTTTTTTTGGACCAGTATTTATGACTTTTCCCGTTGCAATAGTAAGTCTTGCTCAATTTGGCCTAGACCCTTATGTATTATTCATATTATTTTGCTACGCAATGTTACAAAATATTGATGGAAATATTTTTCTTCCTTTCCTGATGTCAGGAGTAGTGAAACTACCAGCTGTAGTAGTTTTATTATCTGTATTTTTATTCGGAGCAATATTCGGTATATGGGGTGTATTTTTTGCTGTGCCTCTGGCAAGTTTCATTAAATCTTTAATGGATAATTGGAAGTACGCAGACTCTTAAAGACCTGACAAAAAATTATAGACTTCTTCCACATGGCCAGGGACTTTTACACCTCTCCATTCTTTGATAAGCAAACCATCTGGACCAATTAAGAAAGTGCTTCTTTCAATCCCCATATACTTTCTGCCATACATAGACTTTTCTTTCATAACACCATATGCATTACACATCGTTTCATCAGGATCAGATATTAGAGGGAAATTAAGCGACTCTTTTTCAATAAAACTTTTGTGAGATTTTATTGAATCTCTAGATACGCCCACTATTTTGCAATTTTTTCTAGCAAATTTATTTTTAAAATCCCTAAAATCTTGACTTTCTATTGTGCATCCTGAAGTTTTATCTTTGGGATAAAAATATATTACGAGATAACTTCCTTTAAAATTATCTAAACTTAATTTCTCATTTTCATCAACAAGAGCTAAAAAACTTGGAGCTTTTGATTTATCATTCATGTTTAGATTATAGGAAAAAAAAATTTGAAAGGAAGTCTTGTTGCAATAGTTACACCAATGTTGGCAAATGGTGAGATTGATTTTAATTCATTTAAGAAATTACTGAGTTTCCATGAAAATGAAGAAACCAATGGCATTGTTCTTGTAGGAACTACAGGGGAATCCGCAACTTTAAACAAACATGAAAGAGGAGAGATATTCTCATTTGCTAAAGGGGAATCTAACCTTCCATTGATTGCTGGTGTTGGAAGTTCATCCACTAATGATGCTATTGATTTAATTGAAATAGCTCAAAAGAGCGGTATCAATGATTGCTTGGCTGTTACTCCTTACTACAATAAGCCTTCACAGAAAGGGTTATTTCTTCATTTTAATGAACTTTCAAAGACTTCAGCCAATATTATTTTATACAATGTTCCAGGCAGAACAGGTGTTGATTTATGTCCTAGCACAACTGAAGAGCTTTCTGATATACCAAACATTACTGGTATAAAAGAAGCAGTTGATTCATCTAAAAGATTTGAAGCGCTCAAAAAGATTAAATCTCAAAGAAAAGATTTTCTTCTTTATTCAGGTGATGATCCAACATTTGTTGAATTTATGAGATATGGAGGAGATGGTGTCATCTCAGTAGCTGCAAATGTAATGCCCAAGCAAATAAGAAAATTATCAGATCTTTGTTTTGAAGCGCGCTTTGATGAAGCAGATCAATTAAATAATAATTATCTAGATTTTTTTAAACTTTTATTTACCGAAGCTAGTCCAAGTCCATGTAAATACTTACTTGAAAAAATGTCTTTACTAGAGAATAATCTAAGGTTACCGTTACATCCACTTTCAGAGGAATACAGGGAAAAAATTTATGAAACTTTCAAAAATATTTAGTGTTGTCTTAATCTGCGTATTCGTGCTTCAAAATTGCACAATTCCAGAAAGTAGGAAGCCATATTGTCCAGAAAATGGATGTCTGCTTGAAAAAAGAGAAAATCCTAATGAGAGATATAGTAATGAAGGAAAAGAATTAGAAGATAATGATCAGCTTCAATCACTTGAAGTCTTAGATGAATTTCCATATCCACCAGAAAGCCCAAGTTTCATAAAAGAAGGAGAAGTTCCAAGACCAAAAAAGATATTTTCTTCTCAGGGATCAGAAAATGTTGAAGTAAGGCGATTAGGTGAGATTTATTGGATTTATATTGAGGCTCTTCCTTCAAAATCATGGCCTTTAATTAAGGATTTTTTATTGGACAATGAGTATGAGCTCGTCAGCGATGATCCGACAATAGGTAAAATAACAGCAGAGAAAACAGCTCGATTCTTTTTAACACTTGAACACGGAATTAAGAACAATAGTTCTGAAATATATCTACTAGACTCAAACAATAATAGTATGGAGCTTGAATATTTTGAAAAATTAGCAGCCTATATTTCTGAAAACTTACCTGGGTATGAGGGTAATTCAATTGCTGCACAAGGTCTAAATCTTAATAAGAAAGCCAGAATTGTTTACGTTAAAAAAGAGATTGGAATAGAGTTCAGGTTGCCTTTTGACAGAACGTGGTCTGCTATATCAAAGGCCGTTGAAAAAGCAGATTTACAGATTGAAGATAGGAACAGAGAGTTAAAATATATTCAAATTAAATTAGATAAAGAAAACGAAGGCTTTTTAAGGAATCTGTTCACTGCTCAAAATGCAGATGAAGCCGAAGCAGATTATGAGCTTATATTCAGTGAATCAGAAGGAAATACTATTTTAGAGTTTAAGAAGTTATCTGATATCGAGGTCTCAGTTGATGAGCTTGTAGATATAATTAATGAGTCATTATCATGATAATCAAAGGAAATTTAATATCTGAAGGCAAAGCAAAGTCTCTATTTGAAACAGAAAATCAACAAGAGCTGATGATGGTATATAGAGATGATACCTCAGCATTTGATGGCAAGAAGAAAGAAGCACTCAAAGGAAAGGGCGAAATTAATAATATATTTAATGCCCATATCATGGATTATCTTGCAAATAATGGTATTGATACTCACTACATAAAGACTATTTCCAAAAATGAAAGTTTAGTTCACAGACTCGATATGTTGCCAGTTGAATGTGTAGTCAGGAATATTGCAACGGGCTCAATATGTAGAAGACTAGGAGTTGAACAGGGATTAAATTTTGAAGAACCTTTATTTGAATTTTTCTTAAAAGATGATGATCTGGGAGATCCATTAATTAATGATAATCACATCATAGCCTTCAAGTGGGGCACAGAGAAAGAAATAAAAATCATGAAAGAAAAAACTTTAGCCATTAATAAGCTTTTATGTGAAAAATTTTCTGATGCTGGACTGATTCTAGTTGACTATAAAGTTGAATTTGGAAGAAAAGGCGATGATATTATTCTGGGTGACGAATTCACTCCAGATGGTTGTAGGATTTGGGATCAAGATACGGGCGAAAGCCTTGACAAAGATAGGTTCAGAAAAGATTTAGGTAACGTTGTTGAATCCTATCAAATTGTGGCGCATAAGCTTGGAATAACTATTTAAAAATTAGTCTAAGACCCCACATTATCATATAATTAACCAATGAATAAGAACCTAGTTTATTTTGATTATGCGGCTACTTGCCCTGTTGATCCTAGAGTTGCAGCCAAGATGCAGGATTGTCTATTGATTGATGGAACTTTTGGTAATCCAGCTTCTCGATCACATGAATTTGGTTGGAAAGCTGACGAAGCTGTTGAGAAAGCAAGATTACATGTAGCTAATCTTGTGAATGCAGATTCTAGAGAAATAGTTTGGACATCTGGAGCTACCGAATCAGATAATTTAGCAATAAAAGGTGTTGCTAGGTTTTATAAAGACAGAGGAAATCACATTATCACTTCAAAAATAGAACATAAAGCCGTTCTTGATCCATGCAGACAATTAGAAAGAGAAGGTTTTGAGATAACTTATCTAGACCCAGATGAAAATGGTGTTATTTCATTAGAAAATATTCAAAAACATGTTAAAGATACAACAATACTCCTATCAATTATGCATATAAACAATGAGTTGGGTGCTGTTAATGATATTGAAAAAATAGGCAAATTCACTAGAGAAAATAACATTATTTTTCACGTTGACGCCGCACAAAGCACAGGAAAATTGCCAATTGATTTATCAAAATTAGAAGTTGATTTAATGTCTTTTTCAGGACATAAAACATATGCTCCAAAAGGAATAGGAGCATTGTATGTTCGCAGAAAGCCAAGAGTAAGGCTGGAAGCTCTTATACATGGTGGTGGCCATGAGAGAGGTTTTAGAGCAGGAACTTTGCCAACTCACCAGATTGTAGGCATGGGAGAAGCTTATAAAATTGCAGCTGAGGAAATGGAGCAAGATAATAGCAAAATTAAGAAACTATCAGAAATTTTTTGGAATGAAATTTCTGGAATAGAAGAAATCTATCTAAATGGAAGTTTTGAAAATAAGGTGCCAAATATTACAAATGTTAGTTTTGCTTATATTGAAGGAGAATCATTAATCATGGCATTAAAAGATGTAGCGGTATCCTCAGGTTCTGCCTGCACTTCGGCAAGTTTAGAGCCTTCTTATGTTTTGCGAGCACTGGGAAGAGCTGATGAACTAGCTCATAGTTCTATAAGATTTTCATTTGGTAGATTTACAACGGAAGAAGAAGTCTTAATGGTAGCTAAAACTACTAAGAAAGTTGTAAATCAATTGCGAGAGCTATCACCTCTTTGGGATATGTATAAAGATGGTGTAGATCTTGAAAAAGTGGAGTGGGTGACCCATTAATTAGTTATGTATTCTAGAAAAGTAATTCAAAAATTTGAAGAAACACTAAATAACCCTTCAGCTCACAATGTTGGGCGTTTAGATGCCAATGCAAAAAATGTTGGTACAGGAATGGTTGGTGCCCCAGCTTGCGGAGATGTAATGAGACTGCAAATTGAAGTTGATGATCAAAATATTATTACAGATTGCAAATTCAAAACTTACGGCTGCGGTTCAGCTATAGCATCAAGCCAACAAATGATCGAAATGCTCATAGGAAAAACATTAGAAGAAGCAAAGAATATTAAAGATAGAGAAATAGCTGATTTATTAGAATTGCCTTCAATTAAAGTGCATTGCAGCGTTTTAGCTGAAGATAGCATCAAAAAAGCAATAGCGGATTATGAATCCAAGAAAGCATAAACCAGAAATCTTAAATTTTACCACTAAGGCCCTTGCGCACTTCAAGCATATGGTTTCAATGCAGGGCAAAGAAAATAAAGTGAAATTAGGTGTAAAAAAAATGGGTTGTAATGGATATGCTTATTATTTCGAATTCACAAGCAGGTCAAATAAATCAGATTATAAAATGTCTGTAGATAACTTAGATTTTTTTATACCATCTGATTCAGTAAATATTATAAGAGGCAGTCAAGTTGATTTCACAATAGAAGGGCTGAATCAGGGCATAAAATTTATAAATCCAAATGCAAGTGCAGTATGCGGTTGTGGGGAAAGTTTTACAGTAAGAGATGAACAATCTTCATCTGAATCTAAATCTGCTGAAAAAAAAAATTAAAAATATTGCCTCACGAAATAATCTGTCCTGATGGTCTTACTATCGAAATGAATGAGAATGAGACAATTCTTGATGCTTGCTTAAGAAATGGGGTAAATCTTGAACATGCATGTGAAAAAGCATGCGCTTGTACAACATGCCACGTAATAGTCAAAGAAGGTTTTAGTAGTTTAAAAGATGCTAGTGATGATGAAGAAGACCTTCTTGATAAAGCATGGGGGCTTGAGTCAAATTCTAGACTAAGCTGTCAGGTTTATCCTGTTGATAGTACGACTGTAATTGAAATACCAAAATATACTATTAACCAAGTTTCTGAGTTAACATAACAATGCTTAAGTGGGTAGATACTTTAGATATAGCGATTGAACTGGATGAAAAATATCCTGATGAGGATCCTCAATGGATAAATTTTGTGGATTTGAGAAACCTTGTACTATCACTTGAAGTATTTGAAGATGATCCTGAAAAGGTCAATGAAAAAATATTGGAGTCTATTCAACAGAATTGGATAAAGGAGAAAGATTAATTATGGAAAAGACACTATCAATAATCAAGCCAGATGCAGTGGCTAAAAATGTTATAGGAAAGATACAGCAAAGATTTGAGGATGCAGGGTTAAAAATAGTTGCATCAAAAATGGTTCACTTAAGTGCTGATAAAGCAAAAGGTTTTTATGCTGAACATGATGGGAAGCCATTTTTTAATGCTTTGATTGAATTTATGACTTCAGGTCCAGTTGTAGTTCAGGTTCTTGAAGGGGAAGATGCAATTTTGCTTAATAGGGAATTAATGGGCAATACAAATCCAAAAGAAGCAGCTGATGGAACTATCAGGGCAGATTTTGCTGAATCAATCGATGCAAATGCAGTTCATGGATCTGATTCACCATCTAGTGCAGAAAGAGAAATAAATTATTTCTTTGAAAGCACGGAAATATTTAGTTAAATAAATTGGAAAATAAGCCTGTTCAAAGAAGAAAAACAAAGAAAATTTGGGTAGGAGACGTTCCAGTCGGCGGCGGTTCACCAGTATCTGTTCAATCTATGACTAATACTGAAACAACAGATGTTTCAGCTACAGTTAAACAGGTAAATGATCTTGAAGAAGCTGGTGCTGATATTGTCAGAATTTCAGTTCCAAGTATGGAGGCTGCTGAGTCTTTTAAAACAATAAAAACCAACACAAATATTCCTTTGGTTTCTGACATACATTTTGACTATAAAATTGCTCTACAAGTTCTTAAATACGGAGTCGACTGTGTCAGAATTAACCCAGGAAACATAGGTAGTGAAAAGAAAATTAAAGAAGTTATTGCTGCAGCAAGAGATATGGATGTGCCGATAAGAATTGGTGTTAATGCAGGCTCATTGGAAAAAGATTTACAAAAAAAATATGGCGAACCCAATGCAGATGCTTTAGTAGAATCTGCAATGAGACATGTAAATATTCTTTTAGACAATAACTATGAAAACTTTAAATTGAGTATTAAATCTTCTGATATTTTTATGGCTGTAGAGAGTTATGAAAAGATTTCTGATTTGATAGATCAACCACTTCACTTAGGCATAACAGAATCAGGCTCCCTCAAAACAGGAACAGTAAAATCATCTATTGGTTTAGGCAGTTTACTTATGAAAGGTATTGGGGATACGGTTAGGGTTTCTTTAGCTTCTGATCCTATAGATGAAGTTAATGTTGCGTGGGAAATGCTGAAATCCTTGAAAATTAGATCAAGAGGTGTAAAAATCGTCGCTTGCCCAAGTTGCTCGAGACAAAATTTTAAAGTTATTAATACCGTTAATAAGTTAGAAAATGAACTCTCTTATTTAAAAGAAGAAGTTACTTTAGCTGTAATAGGTTGTTACGTTAATGGGCCTGGTGAGTCAAAAGTTGCAGATGTAGGTGTTACAGGAGCATCACCGAAGCATCTAATTTATATAAATGGAAAACCTGCATATAAAGTTGAAACTAATGAGTTAGAAAATGCTCTAATAAAAGAAGTCACTAAATTAGCTGACCAAAAAAGAAATACAATACTTAAAGGATGAAAGATTTGAAGACTATAAGAGGAATGCCAGATCTCTATGATGAAGATATAGAGAGGATAGCTCTCGTCGAGAATACTTGCCTTAAGGTATTTAAAAGCTTTAATTACAAAGAATTTAGAACTCCCATCATTGAGAATAAATCATTATTCCAAAGATCAGCTGGTGAAACTTCTGATATTGTTCAAAAAGAAGTTTATGAATTTCAAGATAGGAACGAAGAAACACTTTGTTTAAGACCTGAAGGCACAGCTGGTCTTGTAAGAGCCTTAATAACAAATGGCCTAATAAGTGAAGAAATTAAAAAATTCTTTTATATCGGTCCAATGTTTAGGTATGAAAGACCTCAGAAAGGAAGAAAAAGACAATTTTTTCAAGCTGGAGTAGAGCTTGTGGGAGAAGGCTCGTCAAAGAGTGATGTAGAAGTTCTTTTAATAGCTAAAACAATCCTTGAGAAGCTTGGAGTGGAATATTGCTTAGAAATTAATTATCTGGGTGGAGAGGAATCATTAAACTCATATAGAACCTATTTAAGAGAATTTCTTCAAGCCAACAAAGAAAGTTTTGATGAAAAGCTATATGCAAGGTTACAAAGAAATCCAGTGAGAGCAATTGATTCAAAAGATGAAAAGATAAGAGAAGTTATAAAGAATGCAAAAGATATCACAAATTTCCTAAACGAAGATGAAAAATTAGCATTTTCAGAGACTGTAGAAGCTTTAGATATGCTTCAAGTTGAGTACAAGATAAATACAAAGTTAGTTAGAGGCATGGACTATTACACTGGAACTGTTTTTGAATTTACTGTCGATAGTCTTGGAGCACAAAATGCTGTTATTGGTGGAGGAAGATATGACAATCTTATTGAAGAGCTAGGTGGAAGAAAATTGCCAGCTATTGGATTTGCATTAGGTATAGATAGGCTCTCTGAGATTGTTGCTATGCAAAACAACAATAATGATATTTTCATAGGCTGCGCTGAAACTAAATCAATAAAATTTGCACAATATGTAGGCAACAAATTACGTCTTAATAATAGTGATTTAGTTATTGAAAATTACCTAGGTAATGCAAATGTTTCAAAACAACTGAAAAAAGCTAATTCTCTGGGCTTTAAATTTGTTATCATAATCGGCCAAGAGGAGCAAAACACTAAAATATTTAAAGTTAAAGATCTGCAAGAAGATAAAGAATTAACTTTAAATGAAAAAGAATTATCGGAGTTTTTTAATGGTTGATAGAATTTTAGAATTTTTAAGAAATCGTTATTTTATTGGAGCAGTTGTAGCAATTGTTTTAGGCTTGGTTCTAAATTCTTTTTTAACCTACTCTAAAGATAAAGCGAATGAAGTCGAATTCAAAAAATTTCAAGAGGTGAACGCATCACTATCTACACAATCTGGGGATGTGATAGAAAGTAATGAGCTGGACGTAGAATTTGACTCTTTGGGTTTTGAAATGATAACAAAGACCGTTCTAGCTAAGAAATCCATTGATGAAAAAGATTTTAAGAATGCAGTACAACTTTTTAATGAAATATACTCAGAAGTTATATCGAGCAATATTTCAAAAGCAACAAAAGAGGTTCTAACTGAACAGTACTCAGAAAATATTGTGAGACTATATATGGAACTAGACGATTATGAAAGTGGAGATAATTTTATTAGCGAAAATGAGCTCGATAGTTCTAGATTCCATGATGTTGCCGGAGATTTCTACAAATATTTCAACTTTAATGACAAATCTAATTTTCATTACGATCGAGCCGTAAGCTTTGATATCGATGTATCTCAAAAGAATCTAATTAATTTAAAGAGACCTATTAAATAGCATGAAACAGATTTTAAAAATAATTTCAATTTTTATTTTGGCATCATGTCAGACTTTAGGATTTAACCAAGAAGACCCAAATGGTCCAGTTAAGCTTGACCTAAACTATGAAAGCTTTATGTCAGAATCTTGGCTAAACAAGGCTGAAACCCCATTAATTAACTTTAATTTTTTTGGTGAAAATATTGAATCAGAGATGTTTTTTGATATCAATGGCACAACAGTATTTTCTGTAAATGATAATCAGCTGAGCCTTATTAATTATGATTCAGGCGAAGTACAAAAAAGCTATGAATTAGAAACTAGCAGAATAATTTCTGGCGTCTCTGTCGGTTACAATACTTTTCTTTACACTGATGCAGACGGAGTTATCTATGCTCATGAATCAGGGTCTGGGGACTTAAAATGGACTAAAGCATTAGAAGATGTAGTTCTCTCAGAAATACTAATTACTTCTACAAATGTGTATGTTCAAACTTCTTCTGATGTTCTTTATGGACTGAATCTTCAAAATGGTGAGACACAATGGTCAAAAAAAGCACAAGCACCTTTGCTTTCAATAAGAGGAACAGCTTCTCCAGTAGCTTTCGAGGGGTTAATCTTTACAAGCTTCTCAAATGGTAGGCTTGCTGCAGTTAGAGAGGTGGATGGAATACAGTTATGGGAAAAGCCAATATCAAGATTAAAGGGCTCAACAGAGCTAGAGAAATTAATGGATGCTGATTCAAAAGCAGTACCTATTAATGAAGATGTATTTGTTGCAAATTACAATGGCTCTTTAACAAGATTCAATATAAGAGGTGGCGAAAAAGTTTTCTCAGTCGACCATTCAACCTTAAAACCTATTGTTTTACATAAAAATATAATAGCTTCGATCAATACAGATGAAGAGATTCTGGGATTTAATGCAGTTAATGGAACTGAAATCTGGAGAAGTCAAAAATTCAAAAACCGTGATATAACTGACCTTGTTTTATACGATGACAGGATATATTTTGGTGACTTTGAAGGTTTTATTCATGAAGTAAACCCTGAAAATGGGATGATAACTGGACTTACAAAAACAGAATTAAAATCTATTAAACAGATTGCTATTTATTCAGATAAATTAATAGCTCAAGACACAGATGGATCCATCTCTGGATTTGATCTGAATTAAATGATTACTACGGTTTCACTTGTCGGTAGAACCAACGTCGGCAAATCTTCAATTTTTAATAAATTAGCTAAGTCTAAATCAGCTTTGGTATCTGAACTAGAAGGTTTAACAAGAGATATCAAAACGGCAACTATAAAGAAAGACAATAAAACTATAAACCTTATTGATACTGGAGGTTTTTACACTTCAAAGGAAGATAATTTCGAGGAGATGATTCTTGCTAAGGCATTTGAAGCAATTGAATTATCTCAGATAATTTTATTTGTTGTAGATAAAAAATTTGGTATCTCTCCTTATGATAAAGAAATAGCCTCCATAATCAGAAAGAGCAATAAGAAAGTAATCTTAGTTATCAATAAAATAGATGTTAAGACTGTTGAAGGCACTTCAATATTCGATGAATTTGGATTTAATGAGAAGATAGAGGTTAGTTCAGAACATAATATAAATATTACAGATCTAAAGAATCTAATATTCTCAAAAATTGATCAGGATGAAGAAATTTTAGAGGAAGAATTACCAAAAATTTGTGTTATGGGAAAACCAAATGTCGGAAAATCTTCAACAATTAATTCTATTACTAATCAAGAAAAGATGATTGTTTCAAACGTACCAGGCACAACAATTGATTCAGTTGATACAAAAATTTCTTATAAAGGCAAAGACTATCTATTTATCGATACAGCCGGTATCCGAAGGAAAAATAAAACTGTTTCAAAAGAAGAAAAATTTTCTGTAATTAAATCACTTGAATCAAACCTTAATGCTGATTTAGCGATAATGATGCTAGATGCTTCAAGCTTTCTTCTTGATCAAGATCGAAAACTTATCGAAAAAGCTAGAGATAATGGAAGAGCAATAATTGTTGTAGTAAATAAAACAGACCTATTAGACAAAGACGAAAAATCAGAGATTGAAAATATTTTAAAAACAGACCCTATGTTTGTTGGATTGCCTTGTTGTTTTATCTCAGCAAAAAAGAGAGAAGGGTTAAAACACCTCTTTGATAATATCTATAGGGTTTTAGAAAATGCAAAAAAGAATATTACTACTAATAAATTAAACAATATTCTTAGGAAGGCAATGGAAGCAAAATCAATTCCATTCAAAGGGAAGTTTAGGCCAAAAATAAGGTTTGTGCATCAAGGAGGGAAGAACCCTCATGTCATAACGGTACATGGCAATTCTTTAGAAAAAATAGAAGGCAGTTATAAGAGGTTTCTGGTAAATTTTTATCAAAAAAAATTAAATTTACTTGGCATAACCATAAAACTCAAATTTATAACTTCCAAAAATCCTTATAAATCTTAATTTTATACGCTTAATTGCATTAAGATATTCTATAATACTGCTGAAAATGACTAGGCGCCCAACTTTCATAAACTTGTTCTTAATAAAGTTGCCTATTACTGCTATTTCTTCAATTACTCATAGATTGTCTGGGATAGTAAACTTTTTTATTGCAATACCAACTTTTGTACTTTTCTTTTTAACAGACTATTTAGTTGATGAGAACATGAATTGGCACCAAGAGAAATTTAATTTTGAAGTTCAGATATTAATTTCAGTATCAATATTTGCTATTACGTATCACATTTTTGCTGGGCTTCGACATTTGATTACGGATTTTACAAATTATGGGCATGAATTTCACGAGGCAAAATTTTCAGCTTTAGTTGCATTCATATTAACTTTTATTGTCTCAGTACTTTTAATAATGGAGGTCTGGTAAATGGGTACTTTCTTTTGGATTGCTCAGCGAGTAAGCGCATTAATTATATTGAGCTATGTCCTCTTTATTTTAATAAGCTATTTTGTAAAGCCATATCAATATGATGCCAGTATTTGGTACTTTGATATCCACACAACAGCAATGAAAGTTTTTACTAGTGCTTTTTTAGTAGTCATGGTTAGTCATGCACTACAAGGGTTAAAAGCGATTGAAGATGATTACTTTACAGAGAGAACAATAGGAATGTTTATGCCAGGAATGACATACTTAGCTAAGGTTTTGAAGTATGCATATAGATCATTTATCGGATTAGTGATTTTAGTATTAGCTTATGTGGTGGTATTTAACTATTTAATGGAACTTTAAATAGATGGTGTTTATAATTATATATAAGCAGAATTGATAATGGAAATTGGTGGAATAACTGTATCAGAGAAACAATTTGATGTAGTGATAGTTGGTGGCGGAGGCTCAGGGCTGCGTGCATCACTTGAAATTTCTAAATCAGGCTTGGACGTTGCTGTAGTTTCTAAAGTTTTTCCTACACGATCACATACAGTTGCAGCTCAAGGCGGAATAACATGCGCAATAGCAAGTGCTGACCCAAATGATGATTGGAGATGGCATATGTTTGATACAGTCAAAGGTTCAGACTATATCGGTGATCAAAATGCCATTGAATATATGTGTTCTGAAGGCCCTAATGCTATTTTTGAATTAGAACATATGGGATTGCCTTTTTCTAGATTTGAAAATGGCCGTATTTATCAAAGACCTTTTGGAGGGCAATCAAAAGAATTTGGTGAAGGTGGTCAAGCAGCTAGAACATGTGCAGCAGCTGATAGAACTGGTCATGCTCTTCTTCACACACTTTATCAAGCCAACCTAAAAGCAGGAACAAATTTTCTTAACGAATGGTTTGCTATCGATTTAATTAAAAATGACGATGGCGTAATAAAAGGAGTTAGTTGTTTTGATATGGAGACAGGTGAAGTTTCATTAATTAGATGCAACTCTGTTGTATTAGCAACAGGTGGAGCTGGACAAGTATACGAACAAAACACAACTTCCTTGATATGCACTGGAGATGGATTAGGAATGGTTCTTAGACAAGGTTATCCGTTACAAGATATGGAGATGTGGCAATTTCATCCAACTGGTTTATATGGAAATGGGTCCCTTATGACAGAAGGCTGCAGGGGTGAAGGTGGATATCTTATAAATTCAGAAGGTGAACGTTTTATGCCTAATTATGCTCCAAAAGCAAAAGATTTAGCTTCTAGGGATGTTGTTTCTCGTTGCATTGTTCAGGAAATATTAGCTGGTAGAGGCTGTGGTGAGCATAAAGACCATGTTTTACTCAAAATAGATCATCTAGGTGCTGATGCAATAATGAAAAAACTGCCAGAAATTAGAGAAATATCTATGACTTTTGCAGACGTTGATCCAATTAAAGCTCCAATTCCAGTTGTTCCAACATGTCACTACATGATGGGGGGGATTCCTACTAATGTTAACGGTCAAGTTCTAACAACCAAGGATGGTAAAGACGAAGTTGTAGAGGGTTTATATTCAATTGGAGAAGCAGCTAATGTTTCAGTCCATGGAGCAAATAGGCTTGGTGGTAATTCTTTATTGGATTTAGTTGTTTTTGGTAGAGCAGCTGGTCGCCATATTAACAAAGAATCAGCAGAATCAGATTCAAAGGATATCTCAAAAACAAATATTGAAGAATCTCTTATGTTGATGACTAAAATTCAATCGAGCAAAGAAGGTGAAAGCGTTTATTCACTTAGAAGTGAGATGCAAAATATAATGCAAAACCATTTTGGTGTTTATAGGAATGAGCAACTAATGAAAGAAGGTATTGCTAAGCTTAAAGATGTAACAGAAAGAACAAAAAATATTCATCTAATAGACAAATCTAATCAATTCAATTCAGAAAGAGTAGAAATATTGGAATATTTCAATCTTCTTGAAATAGCAAATGCAACAGCTTATTCAGCAATAGACAGAAAAGAAAGCAGGGGAGCTCATGCAAGAGAGGATTTTCCTGACAGAGACGACGAAAATTGGTTGTGTCATTCTCTTTTCTTCAAAGATGAAAACCGTGTTTCAAAAAGAGATGTGAATTTGTCGCCTAAAACTCTGGACGCATTCAAGCCAAAGGCTAGGGTATATTGATGCCAAAAAAATTACACCTAAGTCTATATAGATTTGATCCTGAAAAAGATAAAAGACCTTATATGGCAGACTATGAAGTTGAATACCCACTTACTGGGAATATGATGGTGATTGATGCAATAAGACAAGCCCAGGAGAAAGATTCTACTGTAACGTTCAGAAGATCATGTGCTCAAGGGGTTTGTGGTTCTGATGGGGTAAATATGAATGGAAAAAATGGTCTAGCTTGTATTACTCCAGTTGCAGATGTTATTACAAGAGACAAACTCGAAGTCCGACCATTACCTGGTCTGCCTGTAATTAAAGACCTTATTGTTGATATGAAGCCTTTTTATGAACAGTACGAGAAAGTTAAGCCTTTCTTAGATAATGAAGAAGAAGTTACAACAGGTCATGAAAGGCTTCAGAGTCCAGATGATAGAGATAAATTAGATGGTCTATATGAATGTGTTTTATGTGCATGTTGCTCAACAAGCTGCCCATCATTCTGGTGGAATCCAGATAAATTTGTTGGTCCAGCAGCTTTACTGCAAGCTTACAGGTTTATAGCAGATACTAGAGATAAACAAAAAAGACATAGATTAAAAAAGCTTAATGATGCCTTTAGTGTATATAGGTGTCATGGGATAATGAATTGTACTTCAGTTTGTCCTAAAGGCTTAAACCCTTCAAAGGCAATTAATGAAATTAAAAAGGAGTTAAGAAAAATAGGATAGTGGCAAAATCAATAGAGGAGAGGTTTGAAGAAAGTTTCAAATATGGGGGAAATTCACAATATCTTGAGCAGCTTTATGAAGATTACATTAAAGATCCGTCAAGTTTAAAACCGGAATGGAAAAAGTATTTTGATTCTATTCAAAATGGTAAAGCTGAAATAAGTCATAATTCTGTAATAGAGAGCTTTAGAAATCTAAAATTAAAATCTACTCCAGTTGCAAACGATACTGATCCTGTAACAAAAACCTCGAAATCATCAGATGTTCAGAACTTAATAAATGCTTATAGACGTCGTGGACACCAAGTTGCAAAAATAGATCCCTTACATTTAAGAGAAGAAATCACAATTCCGGATTTAGAGCTCGAATTCCATGGGTTATCAAAAAATGATTTGAATAATGAGCTTTCAATTTCAAATTTTCAAAACTCTAAGAAACTTAAGTTAAAAGATATTTTAGAATCCTTAAAAAACACTTATACCTCAAGCATAGGTTATGAATTCATGCATATCATGAATAGTAAAATAAGGTCTTGGTTTCTTGAAAGGATTGAAGGAAAGGAAACTCCATATGAATTCAATACCTCAGAAAAGCAACATATTTTAAAAAGATTAGTTGATTCTGAAGGTTTAGAAAAATTTTTAGCATCTAAATATCCAGGCGCAAAAAGATTTGGTTTAGAAGGTGGTGAATCCTTAGTGCCTTTGCTTGATACATTAATTGAAGACTTTGGGTCTAGAGGAGCAAAAGAGCTTGTTTTGGGGATGTCCCATAGAGGCAGATTGAATGTTCTTATAAATGTTATGGGGAAAAAACCAAGTGAACTATTCACTGAATTTGCGGAAGATATCGAAGAGGACATGGAACATACTGGTGATGTGAAATATCACTTAGGATTTTCATCAAATATTCTTACAAGCGGCGGTGAAGTTCACTTAGCATTAGGTTCAAATCCATCTCACTTAGAAATAGTCAATCCAGTAGTTCTTGGATCAGTCAGAGCGAGACAAGACAGAAGACTTGATAGTGAGCATAAGAAAGTGGTTCCAATACTTATGCACGGAGATGCTTCTTTTTCTGCTCAAGGCATCGTTATGGAAATTTTACAACTCTCTCAAACTAGAGCTTATGGTACTGGAGGAACTGTGCATATCGTTGTAAATAATCAAATTGGTTTTACAACAAGCCTGAAAGAAGATGCTAGATCAACAGAATATTGTACTGATGTGGCAAAAATGATTGAAGCTCCAATATTACACGTTAATGGAGATGATCCTGAGGCATGCGTAATGGCAGCAAAACTTGCTGTTGAATTTAGAGATACTTTCCACAGAGACATAATTGTTGATTTTGTTTGTTATAGAAGAAGAGGCCATAACGAAACTGATGAACCATTTGCTACTCAGCCTATGATGTATGGTGAAATCAAAACAAAGAACACTGTAACAGAGTTGTACTTCAATAAGTTAGATAAAAGTAAATCAATAGATCCAGAGCAATTTGATAAATTTAAAAAAGAATATAGAGCTAATATGGAAAAAGGAGAAACAGTAGCTGAATCATTGTCAGCCACTCCAGATACTAGTCTACATTTTGATTGGTCCCCTTATTTGGCACCTGATTTAAGTAAATCTTACCCAACTGCAGTATCAAATGATCTTCTACAACAATCTATGAAAGTTGGCTTAAATTTTGATAAAGATATAGAGGTTCAGAAGCAGGTGGCTAAACTTTATGATGAAAGAAGAAAAATGCTCAGTGGAGACACCCCAATCAATTGGGGTTTTGCTGAAATGGCAGCTTATGCAACTTTACTGAGTGAAGGCTATCCAGTAAGAATGACAGGACAAGATTCAAGAAGAGGAACTTTCTCTCACAGACATCTAGTGGTTAAGGATCAGAAGACAGGAGTAGGTTATATACCTTTGTCAGATCTTAATAAAGGAAATAAAAAATTTGAGATTTATGATTCATTGTTGTCGGAAGAGGCAGTTCTAGGTTTTGAGTATGGTTATGCTTCAACATGGCCGGAAGGTTTGGTAATTTGGGAGGCTCAATTTGGAGATTTTGTAAATGTTGCTCAGGTAGTAATAGATCAATTCATTGTTAGTGCTGAAACAAAATGGAATCGATTATCTGGTTTAACAATGTTTCTCCCTCATGGGTATGAAGGCCAAGGGCCCGAGCATAGCAGTTGTAGATTAGAAAGATTTTTACAACTTTGCGCTTACGATAATATTCAGGTTTGTGTTCCAACTCTTCCTTCTCAAATATTCCATTTGCTAAGGAAACAAGCAATTAAACCATTAAGAAAACCACTAATTGTTCTTACACCTAAAAGCTTACTTAGAAATCCAAAGGCTGTTTCAAATCTTTCTGATTTATCTAGTGGGACTTTCAAAAACATTATTAGAGATGAATGTTCAGGTGTTACAAAGAGAGTAGTTTTCTGCTCTGGAAAAATTTATTTTGATCTTCTTGCAGAAATAGAAGAGACAAATGCAAAAAATGTTGAGCTGGTTCGAATTGAGCAGTTGTACCCTTTTCCTGAGAGTGAGCTTTTGAGTTATACCAAAGAAATAAAGTGTAAAGATTTCTTGTGGGTGCAAGAGGAACCAGAAAATATGGGCGCATGGCTAATGATAAGACACAGACTAGAAAAAGTTCTTAATGAAACTAAAAAAGGATACAAATTAAATGTTATTGCTAGGCATCCTTCATCAGCTCCTGCAGGAGGATATCAAAAATATCACCAGAAACGTCAAAAAGAGATAGTTAGTAAGGCTATAGAGTTATAGAATAATCATCATGGCAATCGACATCAAATCACCTCAATTTCCTGAGTCAATCTTCGAGGGCACATTATCTACTTGGTTGAAAAAAGAAGGTCAAGAAATTAAACAAGATGAAGTTTTGGCTGAGATTGAAACAGATAAAGTAGTTATTGAAGTTACTGCCCCGTCAGATGGAGTGATGGGAAAAATAATTATTGATGAAGGTGCAACCATTAAGAGTTCTGAAATCATTGGTACTTATGATGATGAAAAAGGTAAGAAGCCAAGTGAAGTGGTTGAAGAAGTGGAGGTTAAGGAAGAGCCCAAGATAGAGCAAGTACCAAGCCCATCACCAACACCGGCTCCAATAGAAGAACAAGTAAAAAAACCTGCTACTGAAATAAAGAAAATAAGCTCAGAAAATAAAAAAAATCTTAAAGGTTTTAGAATGGGCCCAGCAGCAAAAAAACTTTTGAATGAGAAAGATGTTGCAGTTGAAGATATCCATACATCCACTAAAAAAGGTGTCATAACAAAACAAGATATATTGAATGCTGAATCTAAAGCTGAATCAACTGATACTATTAACAGTAATGTTGTAACAGAATCAACATCATCATCTAAAAGAGTTCCAATGACGCGCTTAAGATCTGTGGTTGCAAAAAGATTGCTCGAATCACAATCTCAAACAGCATCACTTACAACCTTCAATGAAGTAGATTTATTCGAGGTGAAAGAATTGAGAGCAAAGTACAAAGAAACATTTGAGGAAAAGTTTGGTGTAAAACTAGGGTTTATGGGTATGTTTCTAAAAGCATCTAGTATTGCATTACAAGAGATGCCTATTGTTAACGCTTCTATTGATGGAGATGATATTGTTTATCATGGTTTTCAAGATATTGGAGTAGCAGTATCTACTGATCGTGGTTTAGTTGTGCCGGTAGTAAGAGATGTTCAGAACCTTACAATTGCTGAGATAGAACTGGCAATAAGAGATTATTCTATAAAAGCCAGAGATGGAAAATTGGGTATTGAAGATATAACTGGCGGGACATTCACTATATCAAATGGTGGTGTATTTGGTTCGCTTTTGTCTACCCCAATACTTAATCCGCCTCAGTCAGCTATTCTTGGGATGCACAAAATTCAAGACAGACCAATGGTAGTCAATGGCAATATTGAGATTAGACCGGTGATGTATTTAGCATTAACTTATGATCACAGGTTGCTTGACGGAAAAGATGCAGTATCATTCCTTGTAAAAATAAAAGAGATTTTAGAATCACCTGAATCAATGATACTTGGAGTTTAAATGGAATACGATGTAGTTGTTATAGGCGGAGGCCCTGGAGGCTATGTTGCAGCTATTAAAGCATCTCAGCTTGGCTTAAAAACTGCGTGTGTTGAGTTTGATGAAGATAGTTCAGGAAAAGTTAAACTCGGTGGCACTTGTCTAAATGTAGGTTGTATTCCATCAAAATCACTTCTAGATTCATCTTATAAATTTCAACAGATATCTGAAAGCTTCGACGAACATGGCATCAAGGTTACAAAACCTTCTTATGATTTAAATAAAATGATGCAAAGAAAAGATGAGATAGTTACCAAACTAACTGGTGGAGTTGCCCATCTTTTTAAACATAACAAAGTAGAGTCGATTCATGGTAAAGGAAAATTAATATCAGCAAACGAAGTGGAAGTGACAAAATTAAAAGGGAAAAAACAAATTCTAAAAGCAAAAAATATAATTCTTGCTACAGGTTCAAGACCAATAAATATTCCATCTGTACCTTGGAATGGTACAACAGTGGTTGGGAGCTCAGGAGCCTTAGAATTTAATAAAACACCAAAAAAATTAGCAATTATTGGAGCAGGTGTTATCGGGTTAGAGCTCGGTAGTGTTTGGTCAAGACTTGGCGCACACGTAGACATATATGAAGCTGAAAAATCACTTCTACCAATGTTGGATGATGATGTATCAAGGTTAATAGATAGAGAGTTTAGAAAACAGAATTTGAATATTCACTTAGGAACTTTTGTAAAAGGTTCAAAAAAGACAAAAAAAGGAGTTTCTCTTGAGATTGAAATAGAGGGCAAAGTTAGTAATGCTGATTATGAGAAAGTTATTGTTGCAGTGGGTAGGAGACCTTTCACTGAAAACCTGTTAAGTGAAAGTGTTAACTTATCACTTGATGAGAAGGGTTTTGTTCCTGTAAATGATTTCTGTCAAACATCTATTGAAAATGTTTATGCCGTTGGTGATATTGTTAGAGGCCCTATGCTTGCACATAAAGCTATGGAAGAGGGTGTCATGGTTGCGGAAAGGATTGCAGGTAAAAGAATGGAAGTTAACTATGATCTAGTACCAAGTGTGATTTATACACACCCTGAAATTGCATGGGTTGGTAAAACGGAAAAAGATTTAAAGGCAGAAAATATTGACTATAAGAAAGGTAGCTTTCCATTTTCCGCAAGCGGCAGAGCCCTAGCATCAGGTGATTCTGTTGGGTTTGTAAAAATGTTGGCTGATAAAGAGACAGATGAAGTCCTAGGTGTGCAAATTTTTGGAAATTCAGCTTCAGAAATACTTCAACAAGGCCTTATAGGAATGGAGTTTTCAGCAAGCTCAGAAGACTTTGGTTTAACAATGTTTAGTCATCCAACTGTATCTGAAGCTCTACATGAAGCAGCACTTGCAGTAAATAAACAAGCAATTCATATAGGTAACTAATGAACCTACATGAATTCCAAGCAAAAGAATTATTTGAATCTTATGATCTACCAGTATCTAAACGTGGTCTGATAAAAAAATTATCTGATATTGATAGTGCAATTACTTCAATAGATTTTTCAAATGGATGTGTCGCAAAAGTTCAAGCTCATACAGGTGGTCGTGGAAAAGTGGGTGGAGTAAAGCTTTGTAAAAATAAAGAAGAAATTAAAAATTTTGTGAATTCATGGCTAGGTAAAAATATTATTACCAATCAAACAGATGAAGTTGGACTTCCAGTAAATATTATCTCAATTGATGAATTAACTGATATCGACTCTGAGTTATATATGAGTTTAATTGTAGACAGAGCTGATAAATGTATTTCAATGATAGTTTCCAAAGCTGGTGGCATGAATATTGAGGAAGTAGCAGAAACAAACCCAGAAAAAATTCTAAAACTTAAATTTAAAAATAATGCTCAAGTTTCTGAAGAAAATATCAACGAATTGAGCTCTAAATTAGATTTTAATTTAAGCCAAGCAGAGCAATTTAAAAAAATTGTTAGAAATACCTATAAGCTTTTTGTGGAAAAAGATCTAAGTCTTTTAGAAATTAATCCATTAGTCATTACATCTGGAGGTGAACTTCATTGTTTAGATGCAAAAATAAATGTTGATGAGAATGCTTTATATAGACAAGATGAAATCTCAGGACAAAGAGATCCTTCTCAAGAAGATCAAAGAGAATATCAAGCTAAACAACATGATTTAAGCTATGTATCTCTGGATGGCAACATAGGATGCATGGTGAATGGCGCAGGTTTGGCAATGGGAACAATGGATACAATAAAATTATATGATGGAGAGCCTGCAAATTTTTTAGATGTGGGCGGAACTGCTACAAAAGAACGAGTGGGTGAGGCATTTAAATTAATTCTTTCAGATGAGAACGTTAAAGGTATCTTAGTAAACATATTTGGTGGGATAGTCAGGTGTGATTTGATAGCTGAGGGAATTATTGGGGCAATTACTGACATTGATGTTAGCGTTCCCATTGTTGTTAGACTTCAAGGCAACATGAGTGATGAAGGAAAACTTCTTCTAAATAATTCTGGTTTAAATGTAATTGGAGAGGACTCTCTAATGAAAGCTTCACAAAAAATAGTGGAGCTCGTTAAATGAGTATTTTAATAGACAGCAGTACCAAAGCAATCTTTCAAGGTTTCACTGGTTCACAAGCCACAATGCATGCTGAACAGTGCATAGCGTATGGAACAAATATTGTTGGTGGGGTAACACCAGGAAAAGGTGGCCAACAACACCTAGATTTACCAGTTTTTGATAATGTCAAAGAAGCTATCGATAAGACTGGTGCAAATACTTCTGTAATCTTTGTCCCTGCAAGATTCTCCAAAGCAGCTATTACTGAAGCAGCAGAAAACGGCATTGAGTTAATAATTTGCATAACTGAGGGTGTGCCTGTTTTAGACATGATTGATGTAATTGATGTCCTTAATAATTCAGAATCAAGGCTTATTGGTCCAAACTGTCCAGGTGTAATAACACCAGGAGAAGCAAAACTTGGAATAATGCCTGCTTCAATTCATAAGAAAGGTTCAGTTGGTATTGTATCTAGATCGGGTACGTTAACGTATGAAGCTGTAAACCAAACCTCTGAAGTAGGTTTAGGACAAAGTACATGTGTTGGAATAGGCGGAGACCCAATAAATGGAACATCTTTTATTGATTGTTTGCAAATGTTCCAAGAGGATAGTCAAACAGAATCCATCGTGATGGTAGGAGAGATTGGTGGCACTGCTGAAGAAGAGGCAGCAGAATATATAAAAGATAATGTAACTAAACCAGTTGTTTCTTACATAGCAGGCGTGACTGCTCCAAAGGGAAAAAGAATGGGTCATGCAGGCGCAATAATTTCAGGTGGTAAAGGAACAGCACAAGATAAATTTAAAGCTTTAGAGGGTGCTGGAGTATCTGTTGTTACTGATCTAAATCTTATTGGCTCAAAACTAGTAGAGATTCTTAAGTAAGTTCTTTTTATGTTTTAATCTAAGAGTATTTAAAACTGCACTTATACTTATTCCGATAATCATACCTATCCAAATGCCTTCAGCTTCATTGGGTATGCCAACATAATTACTGAATGCCAAATATATGCCAATAGGTAAAGCAAAGAACCAGTATGAAATTATTAAATTCACCATCGTTGCGAAGGTGTCTTTATGGCCTCGTAGTGAACCAATAGCAGAAAATCCTATTGCATCAGGAACTTGAAAGATAGCTGCTAGCATTAAAAGGCCTATAGCTTTTGAAATCACTGGCAAGTCTGATGTGTACAAGTTTATTAAAAACTCACCTCCCAGAATTATTAAGATGAAATTAAATAACGCTGCAAAAACTGATAATCTCAAACTAAAATTTGCTGCATAGTTTGCTTTTGTATAATTTTTTTCACCAATAAGATTTCCAACCCTGATAGCAGATGCTAAACCGAGAGATAGTGGAAGCATAAATAATAAACCAACAATATTTATTGCAATGGTATGTGCAGCTAACGACACAGCACCAAATAAGGAGATAACTAACGCCGCACCACTAAACATGCTTAGTTCAACAAAAATTCCGAAGCTTATTGGTCCCCCTATTTTTACTAATTCAAAAGCGCTCTTTATGTCAGGTAAAACAAATTTTCCGTATATATTTGTTTGTTTATATTGTTTTAAAAACAAAGTAGCTAACCAAATAGTTGCCAAGCCCAAGACACTAATAATTGATGTTGCGATGCCACAACCAATGCCACCAAAACCAAAATGAAAGATAAAAATATAATTCAAAGGAATATTTAAAATAAATCCTAAAGCACCAATAATAAAAACTATTTTTGTTTGAGTAATGCCTTCGCTGTAGTTTCTTAGGCCTTGATATAGTGTTATTGGTATCGCTCCAAATGCCACAGCTTTAAGGTACCCAAGACTTACAATACTTATATCCTCTTCTGTACCAAGCAGATTAATAATTATGCCAGCATTGAAAAGAAGAAAACTAAAAAGAATACCAATTAACAAACTTACCCATAAAAATTTTCTTGTTTTAAGTTTTATAAGATCAAATTCTTTAGCCCCATAATGCTGAGCAATAATTGGAGCAATACCAAACATTACCCCTGCTGTTAAAAAATAAAGTGGGCTGAATATTGATGCGCCTAAACCAACACCGGCAAGATCATTGGATGAGTAAAGACCAGCCATAATGTAGTCTGTAGTTGTCATTGCATACATAACTAACTGACTACCAAGAATTGGAAGACCTATTTTTTTAAAAAACTTTGATTCTTTAGAAAAATTTACTGAATTGAATTTGAACATCTAGGGAGTTATTCTAGCTTATAATTAGACTTGGAGCTTGACCATTAACATAGAAAAAAGACCGTTTTGGCTTAAACATTTTTTTAATTCAATAAGCTCGTTCTACATACATCATTTTCTTAAACCAAGATTTAAAAATTTTGGTAAACATGTGATGATCTTAAATCCTCAGCATTTAAAAATTTTTGGAAACAATATCTCTATTGGAGATTATGCAACTTTAATAACAGCACCAGATAAAAGAATAGATCTCTCAACTTGGGAAACAGATAAGATTAATGGAGAAATTGAGCTAGGTGCATATATTTTAATATCTCCAGGAACAAGCATAAGAAGTGCAAAAAAAATTACTATAGGAGAATCAACTATGATTGCTTCAGACGTCACTATAACTGACTCAGATTGGCATGGAATTTATGATCGTACCGATTATGTTGCAACTCCAAAAGAAGTAATTATTGAAGATAATGTTTGGATAGGAGAAAAATCTATAATTCTTAAAGGCTCTAAGATTGGAAAAAACAGCATTATTGGAGCTGGCTCAGTCGTAAGTGGCGAGGTTCCAGAAAACGTTGTCTTTGCAGGTAATCCAGCTAAAGAAGTAAAAAAACTTGATCAGGAAAATTTCACTACCAGAAAGTCACTTTTCAGTGAATCATCAACATATTTGGATGACCTTCTTACTATTGAAAAGAAGACCTTGGAGACAAACACTTTCTTTGGCTGGATCAAAACAATCTTTTGGCCTAAAAAATGAAAATTCTTATCGATAAAAATATTCCCTATATAGAACATTTCTTTCAAGACTATCTTGATGATATTGAATATTTCACAGATCAAGATTTTGATATCAGTAAAGTGGCAGAGGCTTCTATTGTTATTACTAGATCAACCTATAAAACACATGGTAAGAAAATTTCCAATGCTGTTAAATTTCTTTGTTCTGCATCAACAGGTGAGGATCATGTTGATAAAAAAGCTTTAGATAAAATGAATATTCCATATGCCTTTTCAACAGGGGCTAATGCTGTTGCAGTGAGGGAGTACGTTTTTTCTGTGGCAGCACTATTGTTGAAAGAAAAAAAAATTGATAAATCCTCGTCTACATTAATAATTGGTTGTGGAAATATTGGTAAAGGCGTATTTGAGGCTCTTAAATACTTTAATTTTAATGTCAGCTCCTATGATCCTTTTAAGCCAAGTACTAATAGCAATGACACTATTGAAGGATATGAATTTATCTCTTTGCATGTTCCTTTTACAACGCCTTCAGAATCAGAATATTTTACAGAAGGTCTTTTTTGCTCTTCGAAATTTGAATACTGTGTAGATGGAGCCACAATTCTTAATACATCTAGGGGAGGAGTAGTATCTGAAAAAGATTTCTTAGAACTAGATGATGATCGTCATTACATTCGACTTATTTCTGATGTTTTTGAGAATGAGCCAAAAGTGAATGAGGATTTTTTAAACAAAAACTTATTTGCTACACCTCATATTGCTGGCCATTCACAATTTGCTAGATATCAAATGACAAAAATGGCATATGAAAATGTTATGAATTTTCTAGGATTAACAATAAATGAAAGAAACATGATTCTTGATAATAAAATTATTAATTTTGATAAAAATACTTTTGATAAGGATATGAAAGAATTTGGTCTGCCTATTTCTTTAATGCTTGATACTTATAACCCTAAATTAGACGATTTTAAGCACTATGATTTCAAAAAGATAAGAGATAATTACAATAAAAGAATTGGCTACTCTCAAGTAATCATTAGAGGATGTCATGACATATCGGATTGTAATGGCCTTAAGATGCTTGGATTTACAGTTGATAGTAGCTAAAAAGAGTACAATTTAGAAAATGAAAAAAATAAATAATGCACTCACAGAAGAAGAGCTTATTGTCCTAAGAGATAAAGGTACAGAAAGACCTTTCACCGGAAAATTTAATGCATTCTTCGAGCATGGTACCTATAAATGTAAGAATTGTAATCAACCCTTATTCAAATCCGATACTAAATTTGATGCTGGTTGTGGTTGGCCAAGCTTTTTTGAAGCTGTTGATGAAAAAGCTATCACATATAAAGAGGATAATTCAATTATGGGAAGACCTAGAACTGAAATATTATGCTCAAACTGTGATGCTCATTTAGGCCATGTTTTTGAGGATGGCCCAGTAGATAAAACTGGTCTTAGGTATTGTGTTAATTCAATATCAATGGACTTCGAATCAGAGAATAATTAATTGAACATCTCAAATTTCTGGAAATCTTCATTTGGATTCACATCTTTAACATTTATATCGAGAGTTTTTGGTTACATAAGAGATTTACTTTTTTCAGCCACATTAGGAGCAAGTGTTATTCATGACATCTTCGTTGTCATTTTTAAGATCCCCAATGTCTTTAGAAGTTTTTTTGGAGAGGGGGCTTTGGCGCAGTCTCTTACACCAAGCATTATTGAAACTAAGGAAAATCTTCACCACTTTCTAAACCAAATTTTTACAATTCTCTTTACTACTCTTTTAGCCTTTGTTTTATTTGTCCTCCTATTTCCAAATATCTTTGTGAGTATATTTGCGCCTGGTTTTATTTCGAATCAAGAAAAATTTGTAGCTGCATCAGAGTTTCTGACTTATGTTTTTCCTTATATATTGCTTATTTCTCTTGTTGCATTTTTGGGAGCTATTCAAAATTCAAGGAAGAAATTTCAAATAGTGGCAGCTACACCAATATTATTTAATCTAACTTTAATCGGTTTTGCTTGCTTTGCTGAGAGTCTGACACTTACTGTTATTGGTTTGTCTGTCTTAACAGCGGGTTTTTTACAGTTAGGTTTAAATTTATTTGTTACAAGTAGGCTTGGTTATTTCCCCAAATTTACAAAAAGTTTTAATGGTAAAACTTTAAATTCCTTTTTCTCAAGGTTTTTTCCAGCCATATTAGCTGCTGGTATTTACCAGTTGAATGTTCTTATTGATACTGTATTTGCTTCTTTTCTAGTTTCTGGAAGCCCAACATGGTTATATTTATCTGATAGGTTAATTCAGTTTCCTTTAGGGTTATTTGGAGTTGCTATTGCATTAGTCGCGCTTCCAGATCTTACTGAACAATTCATAAATCAAAATAAAAAAGAATTTAATAAAGTTTTTCTTAAAGGATTTCTTTCAACTTTTATTTTGGGCTTACTTGCAGGGTTATTTTATATAATGCTTTCATATCAAGTGATTCAGTTACTATTTTTTAGAGGAGAGTTTACAAATTACGATGTAGAAATGACTTCATTAAGTCTTGTAGCTTATTCTTATGCTTTGCCGTTTATATTAAGCTCTAAATTTTTTACTAGTGTATTTTTCGCTGCTTCAAAGACAAGATTTGTTCTTATTCTTGGTTGCACGTCACTTCTTATAAATTTGGTGCTTAATTATTTATTCATTTTCACATATGATTGGGGTCATGTTGGTTTGGCTTTGGCAACAACATTTGCAGCAATATCCGTGTGGTTGTTGGCTATAATTTTTATATTTAGGATAAATTCAAATAAAGTTTCATGAATAGTAATTTTGCTGCAACCATAGGTAATTTTGATGGAGTACATTTAGGTCATCAGGAACTTATCGGCAAGATTAAACAGGCAGCAAAAAAAAATAATTTAAAAACAAAGGTTATAACCTTCAACCCATACCCATTTGAATTTTTTCAATGGAAGAAAAAACGCATCATGTCTGAGTTTGATAAAAATAAATTTCTGAATAATTTAGAAATTGATGACGTGCAGTCTATCGAATTTAATGAGAGTTTTAGGAATCAAACCCCAAAAGAATTTTTTATAAATAGCATACTAAAAGAAAATATAAAATTTTTGATTATTGGTAAGGATTTTAAATTTGGTAAAGATCGTTCAGGAGATATTAGGCTTTTAAATGAGTTGTGTAATTCCAATGATATTGAATTAAATATTTTGGATGATTATAAAAAAGACGACTGTAAAGTTAGCAGCACATTAGTAAGAGAACTTCTTGCCAATAGTGACTTTATGGAAGCTTCAAAATTCTTAGGAAGGCCATATGCCATTTCAGGCAATGTTATCAAAGGAAAAAGCTTAGGTAGAAGACTATCAACTCCAACAGCTAACATAGATATTGATAATGTAGAATTCTGCTTTAATGGAGTATTCTTAGGGCGAATAAATATAAAGAATAAAAGTTTCTTTTGCATAGTAAATTTTGGCCCCAAACCTACATTTGATGATTATAGACAATCTCTAGAAGCACATATCTTAGATTTTGAAGAAAATATCTACGATGAAGCTTTGAGCATTGAATTTTTATGTAAAATTAGAGATCAAATTAAATTTAATTCGGTAGAAGAGCTAAAGATTCAAATTAATGACGATAAGAAAAATGCAAGTGAGCTCATAAAGAGTTATGAATGATAAAAAAGACCAAAAGTTAAACTTACCTAATACAAGCATTCCTATGAAGGCTAACCTCAGTGTTAGAGAGCCAGAAATGCTTGAAGAATGGTCAAAGAGAAAGGTCTATAAAAATATCAGAAAAAAAAGAAAAGGTAAGGAAAAATTTATACTTCATGATGGGCCACCATATGCAAATGGCAATATCCATTTAGGTCATGCTGTAAATAAAGTGCTAAAAGATATAATTGTAAGATCAAAAACACTTGAAGGTTTTGATGCTCCTTATGTACCTGGTTGGGACTGTCATGGTCTACCTATAGAACATCAAGTTGAAAAGAAAATAGGTAAGAAAAGAAGAGAAATAACACAATCTGAATTTAGAGATCTTTGCCGAGATTATGCCAAGGATCAAATTACTCTTCAAAAAGATGATTTTAAACGACTTGGTGTCTTTGGGGATTGGAAAAACAGGTATGCCAGCTTAGATAAGTCGTTTGAAGGCGAAGCAATCAATGGTTTTGCAAGAATTTTCCATAATGGCCATGTAGAAAAAGGTTTTAAACCTGTGCATTGGTGTCCTGAATGTTCATCTTCTCTAGCAGAGGCAGAAGTAGAATATATGGACAAAAACTCAATATCAATTGATGTAAAGTTCAATTTAAATGCTGAAAGTAAGCATAAATTTGCCGAATCCTTGGGCCTAGATACCACTAAAGATATTAGTGTTGTTATTTGGACCACAACTCCTTGGACAATCCCTGGAAATCAGGCTGTATGCTGTAACCCAGATATAGAGTACAAAGTTTTAGAATCAAGTAATGAATATTTCCTCGTAGCTTCAGAGCTGATTGATGAATGTTTAGAAAGATGGCAAGAACTTAATTTAAAACAATTAGATAAAGTCTATAAAGGATCTGAACTGGAAAACTATATAGTGCTTCACCCACTTTATGAAAGAGAGACTCCTATATTATTTGGGGACCATGTAACAACAGAAACCGGTACTGGTTTTGTGCATACAGCACCTGCTCATGGTGTTGATGATTTTAATGTATGTATGAATGAAAAAATTGAGATTAAAAACCCAATTTCAAACAATGGTTGTTTTAAGGAGGATGTTGGTCTTTTTTCAGGAACACATGTAAGAAAAGTTGAGCCATTGGTTTTAGAAGAATTAGCTAAAGCTGATGCACTTTTAAATAATGAGCAATATCAACACAGTTACCCACACTGTTGGAGACATAAGACACCTTTAGTTTCAATGGCTACTCCTCAATGGTTCATTTCAATGTCCAAATCTGGGTTATTGGAAGGAGCAAATCGTGCAATTGAAGATGTTGAATTTATTCCAGATTGGGGCAAGGAAAGAATGCAGATTATGTTAAAAGATAGACCAGATTGGTGCATCTCTAGACAAAGAGATTGGGGTATACCAATCACACTTTTTTATGACGGTGAAACGGGAGAGCCCCATGCAGATCAAGCTTCAATTTTCAATAAAGCATCAGAGGCCATTAAAAAAGACGGCATTGACTCATGGACAAACTTAGATTTAAGTGTTGACGAAGAAGGTTATGAAAAATCTAAAGATATCTTTGATGTTTGGTTTGATTCTGGGATTACACATTATTGTGTCGTAGATGAAATATTTGGTTCAAATACACAATCAGATCTTTATTTAGAAGGGAGTGATCAGCACAGAGGCTGGTTTCAGTCTTCTCTTTTAACTTCCATAGCAATGAAGGGAACAGCTCCTTATAAAGCTGTTCTAACTCATGGTTTTGTAGTTGATGAAAGCGGCAGAAAAATGTCCAAATCAGTAGGAAATGTTGTAACTCCTCAAGAAGTTATCAAAGATTCTGGAGCAGATATTTTAAGATACTGGATTGCCTCAACAGATTTTAGAGGCGAGATGGCCTTTTCAAAAGATATCTTTGATAGATCAATAGATGGGTTTAGACGAATTAGAAACACTATGAGATTCATGGTTTCCAATTTATATGACTATGATGGCGAGTTTAAGAAAGATGATTTGTTATTTTTAGACAGAGTTATATTGTCAAAGGCACATAAACTACAAGAAGATATAAGAGAAAATTTCAATAACTATAATTTTCATCTTGTGATATCAAAAATACTCAATTTTTGTGTAAATGACCTAGGCGGTATGTATCTCGACGTGATAAAAGACCGTTTATACACAATGAAAAGCGATTCTTTGGGAAGAAGATCTGCACAATATGCGGTAAACCATATACTAAATATTTTAATTAAAAGTATATCTCCAATCTTGCCATTCACTGCATATGAGTTTCAAGAAAGCCTCAACCCAGGAAAAGGCGATGATATTTTCTATGCAGAGTTCCAAAACGATGATTTGGCAGCAAGTTCCGAGGATGTTGAAAAATTTGAATTCTTAGATAGCCTTAGATCGAGAGTATATCAGGCAATTGAAACTGAAAGGCAAAAAGGAAATATCAAAAATGCGTTAGATTGCGAGCTAGAAATAGCTCTAAAAAAAGAACATTTTGCCCTTGTGGAGCCGATGCAAAATGAACTGCATAAATTTTTTATAAGTTCTAGTTGTGTGCTGAAATCTGGGGATGAAGAAGTTATAGTTGTGAAAAAGTCAGGGTATGAGAAATGTTCTAGATGCTGGCATAGATGTGAAGATCTTAATGAAGACAAAATATGCACTAGATGCGAAACCAATATGTTTGGTGAAGGGGAAATTAGGGGTTTCTTTTAATTGAAGTATTTAGTTTCATTTTTAATCCTATTGATTACTGATCTTATTGTTAAGTATGTATTGAATACTTCAAATATCGATTCAATTACATTAATTCCTTTTTTTCTTGATTTTTATCTTACAAAGAATACTGGTATTGCCTTAAGTTTATTCAGTTCATCAGGAACCTTTACGCAAATTTTTCTCACATTAACTATATTCATTGCTCTTATGTTCTTGGTATACACCTTCTACACAACAGAAGATAAAATGCAAAAAATTGGTTTAACCCTTGTTCTATCAGGAGGTTTTGGTAATTTTCTAGAGAGGCTTTTTTTAGGGTCTGTAACTGATTATCTACATTTAAGAATTGGCACTAATTCATTGTTTGTTTTTAATCTTGCTGACTTTTTTATAACATTGGGAGCCATAATTATAGTTTTAGTCTGGTTACGAGATGGAAGAAGTGTCTAAAGAAATAGTATTAGCAAACCCAAGAGGTTTTTGTGCTGGTGTAGACAGAGCAATTGATATTGTTGAAAAATCCTTAGAAAAGTTCAATGAGCCAGTCTTTGTCAGACATCATGTTGTGCATAATAAAAAAGTCGTTGAGGACCTTGAGAGAAAAGGCGTTAAATTTGTAAAAGATATCGATGAGATACCGGATAATGCAGTAGCAATATTTAGCGCTCATGGTGTTAGTAGGGCAGTAGAAGATGAAGCAAAAAATAGAAAATTCATGTATTTTGATGCCACATGCCCACTAGTTACAAAAGTTCATCTTGAAGTTCAAAGACATGCAAGAAAAGGAAGAGATATTATACTTATAGGGCATAAAGGACATCCGGAGGTAATAGGGACATTAGGTCGTCATCCAGCTGATTCAGACACTTCAATTTACTTAATTGAAGATTACAAGGATATTGATAAATTGGAGATCAATTCTTTAGAAATAGCCTATGTTACACAAACAACCCTATCAGTTGATGAAACAAAAGGACTCATAGAAGCTTTAAAAATCAAATACCCTCAAATAATAGGTCCAAGTGCTGACGATATCTGTTACGCTACACAAAATAGGCAAGACGCTGTTAAACAACTATCTTTAGAGTGTGAAATTGTCTTGGTTATAGGGTCAAAAACTAGCTCAAATTCTAATAGGCTCAAAGAGTTGGCTGAAAAATGTGGTACTAAATCATTTCTAATAGATGACAAGTCTGATATTGATATTGAAGAATTAAAATATGCCAGCTCTGTAGGCATAACGGCAGGTGCCTCAGCACCCGAAGAAATTGTGCAAGAAGTAATTTCATTTCTATATCCACTTGGTTATGAGACAGTTAGAAATTTATCTGAAAATAATGAAAGCATGACTTTTAAACTACCAAAAGAACTGGCAGATTAATTCATAGTCGTATTGTCTTCTTCTAAAGTTTAAAATCATACAATGAACCTAAAGATTGAAAATAATCTTATCGTTGGAGCTGAGGTTGAATTATCATCAAACAATTCAGACAGGCACGAGGAGATAGATCTTATAGTATTACATTGCATAAGCCTTCCAGAGGGTGAATATGACAACAATTATCCAAAGGACTTATTTTTGAATAAGTTAGATTTCAAGAAACATCCTAGTTTTGAAAGTTTAAGAGACTTAAGAGTATCATCACACCTTCTAATCAACAGAGATGGATCTTTAATACAATTTGTGCCTTTTAATAAATGTGCATGGCATGCAGGACAATCCTCATTTGATGGCAGAGAAGATTGTAATAAGTTTTCAATAGGTATAGAGCTAGAGGGCACGGTAAAAGAAAGTTTTACAGATCAGCAATATGCTATTTTGAATGACATAATTGGTTTGTTGAAAAGAGAGTATCCAGTAAAAAATATAGTTGGACATAGTGAAATTGCTGAAGGTCGCAAAAAGGACCCAGGACCATATTTTGAGTGGAAAAGATTAAATGATTGAAAAACTAAGAAAAACACAATTTAACTTTGTATTTTTTGGTATCTCAGCAGCCATGCCAAGCTTTGCATTAGGTATTCCTTTTGGTTTATGGCTCCTTTCTGCAGGAGTAACAAAACAAACCTTAGGTCTAGTAACAGTTTCATCAATTATTGTTGCACTAAATTTTTTATGGTCACCATTTGTTAATAAAATTAAATTACCTATCTTCTATCAGCTATTTGGCTTAAGAAGGTCCTGGATATTTATTTCACAAATATTGCTAGGTTTTTTATTGCTCATCCTATCGATTCTAGATCCACAAAGCGATCTAATTTATGTCGTTGTAGTTGCATGCTTAATTTATTTCTTTTCATCTATACAAGATATTGCTTTAGATGCCTATCGAGTTGAATATGACAAGTTCTTTCAAGCAGAAAATTTAGCGACTATTTATCAAATAGGCTATAAAGTTGGCGCCTTTTTAATAGGTGCACAAGTTTACGGAATTATTGGCGCTGAGAACTGGCAAGCAGTATATGTTTACTTAGCAATCTTAATGTTTTGTCTCCCTCTAGTGACAGTTTTAAGTATGAGGGTAGATGAAGTCGACTATAAAGAATCAACTTCTAAGCACTTCTTATTAGCATTTAAGGATTTGCTACAAAAAAATAATATAGTCATTCTGCTGTTACTTGTAGGGATGTATAAAATTTCTGATATTGTCCTTGGTCCAATGGCTGCTGCTCTGTATACCGATGTTGGGTTAAATAATCCTGCTTATCTTGAGCAAAAAAGCTATTACAACTTTCTCGCAACTTTTGTTGGATCTGGAATAGCTCTATGGTCAATCAAAAGCTTACAAATACATGCAACAATGTTTATTGGTGCTTTGCTAGTAGTTGTAACAAATATGCTTTTTTCCTACCTATTTATTTTTCCTACTTTCTTTAATTTCATTTTCATTAATTTTCTAGACACCATTGCACAAGCTTTTACAGCAGTTTGTTTCATAACTTTTCTAGTAGACCAGGTAAATAGGAGTTATACAGCAATTCAGTATGCTTTTTTAGCCTCTCTTGTGATAATTCCTGGCACACTTTTGAAGGGAACTTCAGGCTTCATAACAGAAAGTGTGGGATTTTATAATTTCTTTTTAGTAATGGGGTTAATGGGCATACCTTCAGTATGTCTTTCATACCTTTTATTGAAGGGTTTTAGATTTAATTTTCAAAACAATTTAAGAGTACTTGCTATAGCCTTTGCTATGCTAATTTTCATTTTCTCATTAGTCCAGATCGATACTTCAGAGATATCAATATTTAATGACAAAATTCTCCATTTTCTAGCATATTTTTGCTTAGCAAACTTTGTTCTTAAGGCAAGTGAAACTACAAAAGTTTCGTATCTGCTAATAATTATTTTTTCAATGGGAGTTTTAATTGAAATAATTCAAGGCAATTTAGGTTTGAGGTATTTCGAGTATATGGATATAATAGCCAATTCTTTAGGTATATTAGCGGGGTTTCTAATTTACATAATGAGAAATAAGACCTTGAAAAAAATATCTTAAATACCTAAATAAAGTTTGTTATTGGAGGATAACCAAAAAATGAAAATTAGACCTTTACAAGACAGAGTTGTCGTAAAAAGACAAGATGAAGAAACAACATCCGCGGGAGGCATTGTTCTTCCTGGATCAGCTACAGAAAAACCTCAACAAGGAGAAGTAGTTGCGGTAGGGCCTGGCAAAAGAACAGAGGATGGCAAAAGTACACCAGTAGATCTAAAAGTAGGAGATCATGTAGTTTTTGGACAATATGGTGGCAACACAGTAAAAATCGACGGAGAAGAATTTCTCATTCTGAATGAAAGTGAAATTTATGGAGTTATTAAGTAGGAGATATTATGGCAGCTAAAGATGTAAAATTTGGAGAAAGCGCAAGAGTAAAACTTTTACAAGGAGTTAATGTTCTTGCAGACGCAGTAAAAGTAACATTGGGACCAAAAGGAAGAAATGTAATTTTAGATAAATCATTTGGTGCACCAACAGTAACAAAAGATGGTGTTTCTGTTGCAAAAGAAGTTGAGCTTGAAGATAAGTTTGAAAATATGGGAGCACAAATGGTAAAAGAAGTTGCATCTCAAACAAGTGATCAAGCTGGTGATGGAACCACAACAGCGACAGTATTAGCACAAGCAATTGTTAATGAAGGCCTAAAATCTGTTGCAGCAGGAATGAACCCAATGGACCTTAAAAGAGGTATTGATAAAGCTATTTCATCTGCAGTTGAAGAAGTGAAGAAATTATCAACACCATGTAAAGATAGTTCTGCTATTGCTCAAGTTGGTTCAATTTCAGCTAATGGCGATACAGCGGTTGGTGAAATAATTGCTGAGGCAATGGACAAAGTAGGCAAAGAGGGAGTAATAACTGTTGAAGAAGGTTCTGGAATTGATAACGAACTAGATGTCGTTGAAGGTATGCAATTTGATAGAGGCTATCTATCTCCATACTTCATTAATAATCAGGATAAAATGAACGTAGTTCTTGAAGATCCGTTCGTTCTACTTTTTGATAAAAAAATATCAAATATTAAAGATTTAATACCTTTACTAGAGGGTGTTGCAAAATCTGGCAAAGCGTTAATGATTATTGCTGAAGATGTTGAAGGTGAAGCTTTAGCAACATTAGTTGTTAACAACATGCGTGGAATAGTTAAAGTAGCCGCTTGTAAAGCACCAGGCTTTGGAGATAGAAGAAAAGCAATGCTTGAAGACATCGCAGTTTTAACTGGTGGAAGAGTAGTCTCAGAAGAAGTGGGCCTTTCATTGGAAACTACAACAATTGAAGATCTTGGAACAGCTAAAAAAGTTGTGTTAGATAAAGAGAATACAACGATAGTTGATGGAGCTGGTTCAAAATCAACAATATCAGGAAGAGTTCAACAGATCAGAACACAAATTGAAGAAACAACGTCTGACTATGACAGAGAAAAACTTCAAGAGAGAGTAGCAAAACTTGCTGGTGGGGTAGCTGTAATTAAAGTAGGAGCTGGTTCAGAAGTAGAAATGAAAGAAAAGAAAGCAAGAGTTGAAGATGCTTTGCATTCAACAAGGGCTGCAGTAGAAGAAGGGGTTGTACCTGGAGGTGGAGTAGCACTTATGAGAGCTTTACAGAAGGTAGGTAGTCTTAAAGGAGCCAACGAAGACCAACAAGCTGGTATTAACATAGCTCTTAGAGCTTTTGAATATCCACTTAAAACTATTGCAAGCAATGCAGGTGAAGAATCTTCAGTAGTTGCTGAAAATGTAAAAAATTCTAAAGGTTCTGAAGGCTTCAATGCTGCAACCGGCGAGTATGGCGATATGCTTAAAATGGGTATTCTTGATCCTGCGAAAGTAACAAGGACTGCTCTTCAAGCAGCTGGTTCAATTGGTGGAATGATGATTACTACAGAATGTATGGTTTCTGAACTCCCATCTAAAGATCCTGCTCCAGCAGGCATGCCACCAGGTGGAATGCCAGATATGGGCGGTATGATGTAATTGAGAAATTAGCAGTAAAAAAAGGGAGCATTGAGCTCCCTTTTTTTTTGTCTTACATTACAATAAGAAATGAAGGAGAAACATAATGTTTGAATATTTATCTCAGATTGACAGGTTCTTGCATGTTTTATTTGGAATTACATGGATTGGGCTTTTGTATTATTTTAATTTTGTTGGAGCGGGTTATTTAAAAGAAGCCACACCCGAAGGAAAAAAAGATGTCTTATTAAAATTACAACCAAACGCATTATGGTATTTCAGGTGGGCAGCACTATTCACATTTCTAACTGGTCTATATTTGCTATGGTACCTCGATTATAAGAATAGCTATAGCATAGGTATTTCATTAGGGTCACTGATGGCAACAATAATGTTTTTAAATGTATGGTTAATTATTTGGCCGAATCAAAAAAAAGTTATTGCAGGAACTGATGATGCCGCTCAAGCAGGCGCTAAAGCAGCTTTGGCTTCAAGAACGAACACATTATTCTCATTTCCAATGCTGTATTTTATGATTTATTCAGCACATATAAGTGATGGAAAAAATTATTTTTATGAAATACCGGGAGTAGCAGCTTCTGGATGGGATATGCCAGCTCTATATATTGGAACAGCAATAATCTTAGCTATTGAAGCAAATGTAATTTTTGGCAAAATGAGAAAATTTATGGAGTCTGTAAAAGCTGTTATTCATTCTGGTCTAGCATTGACTGTGTTATTTGCTTTATTGGTTTATTACTATTGATCAGATATCTTTGATACTTTTACTTCTTTGACTTTATTTGATTCAATTTTTTGTGTTTCAAGTTTGTAACCTGCTAATTCAATGCATACATTATTTGTTGGCAACTGATCTAAATGATCAATGATTAAACCATTAAGAGTTTTAGCTCCTTCTTCGGGTAAATCCCATTCAAGCCTTTTATTAAGTTCTCTAATAATTGTTGATCCTTCAGCAAGAACAGAACTATCATCGATAATTTCATAATCTTCCTCAAGCTCATCAGGATTAAATTGACCTACAATCTGCTCAATTAAGTCCTCTAGGGTCACTAATCCTGTGACTTCACCGTACTCATCTACTACCAATGCAACCTCTGAGCCATTTTTTTGGAAATTTTTAAGTTGAGCAAATAATTGAGTGCTTTCTGGAACATAATAAGGTTCAATAAGAAAATCCGTTAGATCTGTTCTAAAATCTCCAAGTTCTTCAATTTCTTTAGAATGAATGAAGCCAACAATATCAGAATTCTCATCTTTATATACTGGATAAAACCTGTTTCTTTCATAATTTTCAAAGTCTTCAATATCACTCAAATTTAAAGTAATAACTTGATTTATTGGGATTAAAATATCCTGAACAGATAATTCTTTAAGCGCTAAGAGTGATCTCATTGCTTCCATTTCTTCCTTATCAACTTGTTCTGTGTCCTTGTCCAATACAGATTTAAGTTCTTCTCTATTTAAACTTTTTGCAAAGTAATTTTCTCCTCCTTTAACCCCTGTTATCCATGAGCTAAAGAAATTTAAAATCCTAGATAACCATCCAAAGTATTTGGTAAGAAACTGAAGAACTATACTTGCTGGATATGCGATTGCTTCAGGTTTTTTGGCAGCAAAGTTCTTTGGAGCAATTTCTGCAAAAATTATAACCAGAACAGTCAATAACAAAGTTCCAACCCAAACATATTCGTCACCAAATCGCTTAATTACGAAATATGTTAATAATGCCGATGCAGATATATTTACAAGGTTATTGCCAATTAAGATAACACCCAAGACTTCATCAATTTTATTTCTTAATGCATTAACTCTTTTCGCTGATTTTTGGCCATTCTCAGCTGCACTATCCAGTTTAATTTGATTGATAGCAGTAATTGATGTCTCAGAACCTGAGAAGAAAGCTGATATAAAAATCAGCACTACAAGAACTATTATTAGAACAATGCCAATATTATCCATTTGTGTAATAAATAAAATTAATCAATAAAATAAGAAATAAGTTGTGAATCTTCGCAAGAAAAGGTGTAAAATGCCATTTTCAAATATTATACAGCAAAATATGGTAGTAATTAGACTTTCAAGAGCAGGGGCAAAAAAACGTCCTTTCTATCACATATGTGTCTCTGACAGAAGAAACAAAAGAGATGGAAGATTCATAGAAAGAATTGGTTTCTATAACCCAATAGCAAAAGACTCAGAAGAAAAGATTCGTTTTGATAATGAAAGATATGAACATTGGACTTCTGTAGGCGCAAAACCAAGTGATACTGTTTTAATGTTATTAAAAAGATCAAAAATGACTGATGAAGAGATTCAAAAATTAGAAGATAAAAAAACTGCACGTCAAGAGAAAAAGAAACAAGAGAAAATTTTAAAACAGCAAGAAGAGGCAGCTAAGGAAGAAGCAGAAGCTCCAGCAGAGGAAGCTCCAGCAGAGGAAGCAGCAGAAGCTCCAGCCGAAGAAGCTGCAGCCGAAG
>CAZNPG010000007.1:48280-54908 GCA_964575305.1 uncultured Gammaproteobacteria bacterium
GAAGCTGAATCAGAAGAAAAGAAAGATCAGTAGCATCAATAACATACCAGTTGCAAAGTTTGGTAAAACCCATGGTCTAAAGGGTGAGATCAAAGTCATTTCATATTGTGACCCATTAGAAAACATTCTTACTTTTTCAAAATTTTTTTTAGAGGATAAATCTTCTATTGAAATTAGTTTTGTAAGCACCTCAAGATCATTTATTGCAAAAATTGAAAATATTAATTCCATTGATGATGTAAGAGAGTTTGTAAATAAAGAAATTTTTGTTTCTGCTGAAGAAATTCGCCAAGATGACGATGCTATATATTGGAATGATTTGATAGAGTGTGATGTTCTTGATCAAAATTCTAACTTATTAGGGAAAATTTATAAGTTAGAGAACCATGGAGCCTCTGACCTTATATTTATAGAAACAGATCAAGAAGATATTATTATTCCATTAGAAGATCAATTTCTTGGTAAATTTGATTTAGAAGCAAAAATTCTAAATGTAAACTGGGAATAAAAGTTACAAAATCCAAATGATTGAAAATGTTGATCACATAATTATTGTTGTTGAGGATCTAGACTCAGCGGAAAATAATTATAAAAAAATCTTTGGTATCGATCCGGTATGGAGAGGGAAACATACTGAACTTGGAACCTCAAACGTATTATTTAATTTTGAAAATACATATTTAGAACTGCTTGCAGCAAATGGATCAGGAATTGGTGCGGATTTAGTAAATCTTACTATCAGTAAAAAGGGAGAGGGGTTATTAGGTCTAGTTTTGGGCACAAAAGATATTGCCTCATTTAGAGACAATATTATTAAAAGTGGTCACCTATTATCTGATATTAGTAATGGACATGGAATAAATGAGCAGAATGAAAAAAGAGAGTGGTTATATCAATTTTTACCAAATGAATTGACTAGAGGGATATTCTCCTTTGTTATTCAGCACAAATCACCGGCTTTACCACTCTTTGCCACCGATAAAAGCACTGTAAAAAAGTTAGAACAAGTCGTAATCAATACTAGTGATGTTGATGGTTTTCTTAAAGTATATAGAGATATTTATGGAATTAGGTTGGCCTTAGATAGCTTTATTGAAACTTGGAAAAAAAGAATTTTATTTTTTAGATTAAATAAAACAACAATTGAAGTTATTGAAGATAAGAATGATAAAAATATAACAAAAGATACATTGTGGGGATTGGCCTGGGGTGTACAAGATATAACAGAAGCAAGAAAAAGACTACTATCAAATAATATTGAAGTTTCTGATATAAAGCCGGGAGTAAAAGACGATACATTAGTTGCAACAATAAGCTCTCACACTAATAATGTTCCAACCCTCTTGATTGAGCATACAAAAAAAGCATAGATTAAAGAATATGAATATAAATGTAATTTCATTATTTCCAGAAATAATAGAAGCTTCCTTAAAAGGTTTAGTAGGCAAAGCATTTGAGAAAAAAATAGTTGAATTAGAGCTGCTCGATCTAAAAGAATATTCACACAATGAATATGGAAGTGTTGATGATGCACCATATGGTGGTGGAGAAGGCATGGTCATGGCTATAGAGCCATTGGAATCTTGCTTAAATACAATTAAAGAAACTGGTAAGGTGATTTATTTATCTCCTCAGGGGCAGGTCTTTAATCAAACAAAGGCAATCGAGTTATCAAAGCTTGAAAATATTACATTTGTATGTGGCAGATATGAAGGCATAGATCAAAGGTTTATTGATAAATATGTTGATGAAGAAATATCTATAGGAGACTATATCTTAAGTGGTGGAGAAATTGCTGCTTCAGTAGTCATAGATGCAATTATGAGAAATAAAAATTCTGTCATAGGGAACTCTGAATCGGTAAAGAATGACAGTCTTAGCAAAGGAAGACTCAAAGGGCATGTTTTTACAAGGCCAAATGAGTATCAAGATCAAAAAGTCCCTGAAATACTACTTTCTGGAGACCATAGAAAAATTGAAGAATGGAAAATTGGCAACAGTTTATGGGTTACAAGAGAAAAACGCCCTGATTTATTTAAACAATTGCAACTTTCAGAAAAAGAAATGATATTATTACGTCAGTACGAAGACTCTATTTTATAACAATGACTAAAAAAATTATTGAAAAGATCGAAAACGATCAGCTTAAAGAACAGCCAGAATTCAGAACTGGTGATACTGTAGTTATTAAAGTAAAGGTTACTGAAGGCCAAAGAACAAGGCTTCAAGCATTTGAAGGTTTGGTTATAAGTAAGAAAAATAGGGGCCTTAATTCTTCTTTTATAGTAAGGAAAATTTCAAATGGAGTAGGAGTTGAAAGAACTTTTCAAACCCATAGCCCATTAATTGATTCAATCAAAGTAAAAAGAAGAGGCTTAGTACGACAGTCAAAACTTTACTATATTCGTGAAAGATCAGGAAAATCTGCTAGGATTAAAGAAAAAATTAGTTAGTGCAGTCTGAATCAAAATTACTCATTGAAACTTTCATAGATTCTCTTTGGCTTGAAAAAAACTTATCACAAAATACACTTACTTCGTATAAAACTGATCTAGAGAAATTCAAAAACTTTCTAGAAAAAAATGAAAAATCTGTTCTTGTAGCAGATCATTTCTTAATCCTATCTTTTTTAAGCCATCTATTGGATAAAGGGTTTTCTTCAAAGACAGTATCTAGAAATATATCCTCGCTTAAGAGCTTCTATAAATATTTAATTTCTGTTGAACATTTAAAGATAAATCCTATGTTGAATATTGATTCTCCAAAGTCAGGACTATTCTTGCCCACAACGCTAACTGTAGAAGAAACACAGCAGATTCTTGATGCACCAAATGAAGAAAGAGCAATTGAATTAAGAGATAAGGCAATGCTTTATACCCTATATGCAACTGGCATGAGGATAAGTGAGTTAATAAGCCTTAACCTGCATAACATAGACCTAGTTAGAGGTTCTGTTCAGGTTATTGGAAAGGGCGGTAAAGAAAGATTAATTCCACTGACAGATGATTCTATAATTATGATTAAGAAGTACTTGCAAGATGCTCGAGATAAATTAGCTAAAGGAAAGGATCATAACAATATTTTTGTTTCTACACATGGAAAACAAATTAGCAGACATAGTTTTTGGCACAGAATTAAGGCTTATATGAAAAGAGTTAATGTGAATAAAGAAGTTCATCCACATACATTGAGACATGCTTTTGCTACACATATGCTGAATAATGGAGCCGACCTAAGGTCTGTTCAGTTGCTCCTGGGACACTCTGATCTCGCTACAACTCAAATTTATACTCATGTAGCACAGGCTGAAGTGCAAAAATTACATAAAAAACATCACCCAAGAGGCTAATGAGGAATTTAGCATTAATTTTATTTTTCTCGGTCTTCCCATTAGCTTCAGAAGATCTTATTAATAAAATTTCAAAAATTTTACCTACTGGGTTGCCCATAAATTTTATTGAGGAATCATCAATGCCAGATTTTTATGTAGTAAATGTAGCAAACAATCAAATTCTTTATGTTTCAAAAGATTTCAAATTTGTTTTAGCAGGTGAGGTGATTGCATTAAATGAAGGTGAAATTACAAGCTTGAATGATATTTATGAAAATAAATTTATAAAAAATATTATTAGTTCTATCAAACCAAATGAAAGTATTGATTTTATCTCTAGCAATGAAAGGTTTAAATTAAAAATTTTTACAGATGTGTCTTGTAGCTACTGTAGGCTACTTCATAGTGAAATTGATCAATATTTATCAAATGGCATAACAATTAACTATCTTGCTTTTCCAAGAGATGGTCTTGATAGTGAAGTTTATAAGGACATGGTGAGTGTTTGGTGTAGTTTAGATCCAAAAGACTCCCTTAATAAGCTGAAGAAGGGGGAAAATATTGAAAGTAAAAATTGCAAAAATCCAGTTGAAGAGCATTTTAGAAAAGGTAGTTTGATTGGAATTACAGGAACACCTACAATAATTTTGGAAGATGGAACGAAATTTTCGGGGTATATTCCTGCAAATGAGTTAATTAAGATACTAGAAAGTGGATAAAGCAGAATTAAATTTACTCTTAAATAAGACCTCAGATAGAGTTGAAGAGCTGAGGGGGTTTCTTTGACCCAGAAAAACTCAAAAATCAATTAGAAGAACTTGAAAAAAATCTTCAAGACCCAGACTTATGGAAAGACCATAAGAAGCTCAATAGTATAAATAAAGACAAAATATCTCTCGAAACAAAAATTCATGAATTTGACGTTATTGAAACCAAACTAACTGATATCAAAGACTTAATTAACATATCTATTGAATTGGGTGAAATAGATGAGTTGGGCAATCAAAATAGTGCTTTAGTTGAATTAAATGCTGAGATTGACTCATTAGAAACAAAAAAATATTTCTCAAGGGAAACAGATCCAAATAATGCATTCTTAGATATTCAGTCTGGTTCCGGTGGTACAGAAGCGCAAGATTGGGCTGAAATGTTATACAGAATGTATATGAGGTGGTCAGAGGACATGGGTTTTAAAGTTAAGATTGAAGAATATTCAGTTGGTGATGTTGCAGGTATAAAAAGTGCGAGCATCCATATTAGTGGTCAGTATGCATATGGTTGGCTAAGGACTGAAACAGGAATACATAGGCTGGTAAGAAAATCTCCATTCGATTCTGGAAACAGAAGACATACATCGTTTGCGGCAGTTTTTGTTTCTCCTGAAATAGACGATGATATTGAAATTGATTTGGATATGTCACAAGTGAGAATCGATACATATAGAGCTTCTGGTGCAGGTGGACAGCATGTCAATAAAACAGATTCAGCTGTAAGGCTTACTCACATACCAAGCGGTCTTGTAGTTCAGTGTCAGTCTCAAAGATCACAACATCAAAATAAAGATCGAGCGATAAAACAGCTGAAATCAAGACTTTATGAAATGGAAATGCAAAAAAAGGAAGAGGAAATAAAAAAAATAGAAGACTCAAAAACCGATATAGGTTGGGGTAACCAAATAAGATCTTATGTTTTAGACCAATCTCGAATAAAAGATATAAGAACAAAGCATGAGGAAACAAATACTCAATCAGTTTTAGATGGTAAAATTAATAACTTCATTAAAGAAAGTTTAAAAAATGGATACTAAAGATTTATCAAAAGTTCAAAAAGATAGAGAAGTTAAATTAGAGAAACTTCGATCTGAGGGCTTTAACTATCCAAATGATTTTGAAAAAAAATATGAAATTTCTCATTTAATTGAAGAGTTTGGTGAGTTATCTAAAGAAGATCTCGAAAAAAAGAACGCAACTGCTTGTAATGCCGGCAGGGTAGTGCTTAAAAGAGAAATGGGAAAAGTTGTTTTCATGACAATTGAAGACTTTTCTGGTCGAATCCAAGCTTATTTTTCAAAAAATAATTTAGAAGAGAGATTAGAGGAAATTAAAGATTTTGATTTGGGAGATATCGTTGGGATTGAAGGAGTTTTATTTAGAACAAAAACTGACGAGCTCACAATCGAAGTAAAAGATTTCAAACTCATAACTAAGTCTTTAAATCCAATGCCAGAAAAACATGCAGGCCTAACTGATATTGAAACAATATACAGACAAAGGTACGTAGACTTAATGAGCAATAAGGATTCAAGAGAAATATTTGTTAAAAGAAATAAAATTATCCAATCAATAAGAAAGAATTTAGAAGAAGCTGGGTATCTAGAGGTTGAGACACCAATGATGCACCCTATACCTGGAGGCGCAAATGCTAAACCATTCAAAACACATCACAATGCACTAGATAAGGAATTATTCCTTAGAATTGCTCCAGAACTTTATTTAAAAAGACTGCTAGTAGGTGGTTTTGAAAAAGTTTTTGAAATTAACCGAAACTTTAGAAATGAGGGATTATCTACAATACACAATCCGGAATTTACGATGCTTGAGTTTTATGAAGCGTATGGAACGCTTGAGAAAACAACGTTATTCGTACAGAAGCTAGTTCAAGATAGCATATCAGCAGTCAATGATTCTCTCTTAATTACATACGAAGATAAAGAATTAGATTTTAAGAAAAATTTTGATATTAAATCTCTAAAAGACTTGGTTAAAGAGAAATTAAAAGTAGATTTAGATACAGAAGATCAAATATTTGATGCTGCCAAGAGAAATGGTTTAAAAATAAAAAAAGATTGGGGCTGGGGTAAAGTACTTCTTGAATTATTTGAAGAGCATGTAGAAAAAGAGCTTTGGAAACCTACTTTCGTCAAAGATTATCCATATGAAGTTTCTCCACTTTCTAGAAGAAAGGATGATGATGCAGACTATACAGATAGAATTGAATTGTTTATTGCAGGAAGAGAGTTTGCAAACTTCTTCTGTGAATTGAATGACCCCACTGATCAAGAAGAAAGATTTATGCAGCAAGTGAAGCAAAAAGATTCTGGTGATGAAGAAGCTATGTTATATGACGATGATTATATCAATGCTTTAAAACATGGAATGCCACCAGCAATGGGCGTAGGCTTAGGAATTGATAGGCTAGTAATGTTAGCTACAAATAAAAGTTCCATTAGGGATGTAGTTCTTTTCCCAACATTAAAATAATGTCACTAAAAAATCTCATTTTAATTTTTTCTATACT
>CAZNPG010000008.1:0-52649 GCA_964575305.1 uncultured Gammaproteobacteria bacterium
GGTCATATAAAACATTAGATTTCATTTTGCTTTGCGCTTCCATCTCTTTAATACCCCCCATTTTTAAGTACCAATCAAACATTTTGCCAGCAAAATACCACCCAAAAGTGTTTGGAGTATTCAGCATAGAAGCTTCCTTAGCATGAGCGTCATATCGCAATATATTCGGCAAGCTAGTATTAGATTTTTCTATTAACTCTTTTTTAGCGATAACTAGAGTTATGCCAGAAGGTCCAAAGTTTTTTTGTGCGCAAGCATAAATAAAATCGTATTTTGATACATCAATATTTTCAGAAAAAAGGCATGAAGACATGTCTACAAATGAGTAAGAATCAAAATTAGGTTCCTCTGTTACCCTTATGCCTTGAATTGTTTCGTTTTGACAGTAGTGCACTAAAGAGGATTCTTCTTTGATATCCCAATCAGCTAAAGCTTTTATGCTTGTAAAATTATTCTCTACAGATGAAGTGCAGATATTTAAATCACAGACTTTTGAGGCTTCTTTAATAGCTTTTGAAGACCAAGAACCTATCTCAGCAAAATTTGCAGTCTCTCCTAAGTGTGAAAAATTCATAGGGATTAGTGAAAATTGTAAGGTAGCTCCACCTTGCATAAAAATTACTTCATATGATTCTGGGATTGAAAGTAATTTTCTTACCGAGACCTCAGCATTGATAGCTAATTCTTTAAATGTTTTATCGCGATGGCTTATTTCTATGATTGATGAACCAATTCCATTGAAATCTAAGAGCTCAGCTTTGACTTCTTCCAATACTTCAAGAGGAAGTGTTGCTGGACCAGCACTAAAATTGTGAATTCTATTCTTCATCTAGACTTTCTTTAAAGCCTACTGCATCAACAAGCATTTCTGCTTCTCTTGTTGTGACTACTTTTACACCTTGTGTGTTTCTTCCAATAACACTTATTTGATCTACTTTAGTTCTAATCATTGTGCCCTTATTACCAATAAGCATTACTTCATCTCCATCTAAGACTTGTTCAGCAGCAACCATTTTTCCATTTCTAGTAGATGTATTTAGAGCAATGACACCCTTTCCACCCCTTTTTTGGCCACTAAACTCAGAGATATTAGTTCTTTTTCCATAACCATTTTCACTTAAGGTTAAAAGTTTTGCTTCTGGAATAACTTTTATCATTGAGATAACCTTATCGGTTTTAGCTATATTCATTCCTCGAACACCACGTGTTGATCTGCCCATTGCTCTGACATCTGACTCTAAGAACCTAATTGCTTTACCGGATTGTGATGCCAAGCAAACTTCATTTGTGCCATCAGTGATTATTGTTCCAATAAGCTTATCTCCCTCATCAAGATTAATTGCTCTCAAACCAGGTGCATATTTCTTTTGAAATGCTGTTAGGGCTGTTTTTTTAACTACGCCATTTTTTGTAGCCATAATTATGAAATGTCCGTCCTTATACTCATCAACTGGTAAGAATGAAGTAACCTTTTCATCTTCATCCAATGGCAATACATTTGAAATTGGTCTTCCTTTTGCTGTTCTTGACATAACTGGTAGCTTATATATCTCTAACCAATGGACTTTACCCTTAGTAGTAAAACATAAGACTTGAACGTGTGTATTTAAAACTAAAACTTGCTTGATAAAGTCTTCTTCTCTTAATGCTGATGCTGTTTTACCAACACCACCTCTTCGCTGTGACCTATATTCTGCTAGTTGTTGTGTTTTTACAAAACCATTATTGGATATGGTGAATACTCTTTCCTCTTCTGGGATTAAATCAGCATCATCAATAGTTAATCTTCTTTCGATAATCTCAGTTCTTCTTTCATCTCCAAAATTGTCCTTAATTTCATTAAGCTCTTCTTTTACTACTTCGACAAGCCTTGATTTGTTGTTAAGTATTTCTTGCAAAGCTTTAATCTGCTTAACTAATTCTTCATATTCTTCATTAAGTTTATCTGTTTCCAGTGCTGTCAGCCTGCTTAGCCTTAACTCTAGAATTGCTTTAGCTTGAACCAGTGATAGTTTGTATTCTTTGCCATTTAAACCAAACCCATCTTCCAAACCTTCAGGTTTACAAATTTCTGGATCAGCTACCTTATCTAGCAGAGGCTTAATTGTTGATGCAGACCAATTTATTTCACACAAACTATCTGCCGCAACCTTTGAATTCTCAGATTTTTTAATGATATCTATTACTTCATCGATATTTGCAATTGCAACAATGAGACCCTCAACGATATGACCTCTTTCCTTTGCTTGTCTAAGCTCAAAAAGAGACCTATTAGTAATGACATCTTTTCTATGCTCTAAGAAAATATTTAATAATTGTTGTAGATTGCAGAGTTGTGGCTTTCCATCAACAAGCACAACATTATTTATTCCAAATACTTGTTCAAGCTGAGAATGTTTAATTAGATTGTTCAATACTACTTCAGGCACTTCACCTTTCTTGAGCTCAATAACAACTCTCATTCCATCTTTATCGGACTCATCCCTAATTTCACCAATTCCTTCTAGCTTCTTATCTTTTACAAGCTCAGCAATCCTTTCCAGCATTCTGGCTTTGTTAACCATAAAAGGAATCTCAGTGATAATTATTGCTTCCTTACCGCCTTTCATTTCTTCGAAGGAAGTTTTACCTCTTACATATACTTTCCCTTGCCCTGTTCTATAGGCTTGTTCGATGCCATCTATCCCTGTGATAATTCCGCCAAGAGGAAAATCAGGCCCTTTAACGATTTTTAGAAGATCATCTACTGTTGATTCTGGATTATCTAAAATATGTAAACATGCATCTAAAACTTCAGTTAGATTGTGAGGTGGGATATTAGTGGCCATACCGACAGCAATCCCTGAAGAACCATTTATCAATAGATTTGGTATTCTTGTTGGCAGCACATCAGGAATATCTTCTGTGCCATCATAATTTGGTGAATAGCTAACTGTCTCTTTTTCAATATCGGCTAGGATTTGATCTGTAATCTTTTCCATTCGGATTTCGGTATACCTCATGGCAGCTGCCGAATCTCCGTCGATGCTTCCAAAATTTCCTTGTCCTTGAATGAGTGGATAGCGAAGAGAAAAATCTTGGGTCATTCTTACAATTGCATCGTAAACAGCGGTATCACCATGAGGATGGTATTTACCAATAACATCTCCGACTACCCTTGCAGATTTTTTGTTTGGTTTGTTGTAGGTATTTGAGAGTTTATGCATTGCATAGAGAATTCTTCTGTGAACAGGCTTCATGCCATCTCTTGCATCTGGTAATGCTCTGCCAACAATGACACTCATTGCATAGTCCAGATAGGACTTTTTTAACTCTTCTTTAATGTCAACAGAAAGGACTTCTTTAGCAAACTCTTGCACGAAGCTATTTTAACATAGGGAAGAGAACTAATCTTTAAATTCTGCTACTAATTTGGAAATACTTTCCTTGGCATCACCAAAAAGCATCCTTGAATTCTCTTTAAAGAAAAGTGGGTTCTGCACACCGGCAAAACCTGAGGCCATTGAACGCTTAAGAACCATTACAGTTTTTGCTCTATGGACCTCTAAAATCGGCATGCCATAGATTGGACTTCCTGGCTCTTCTGTTGCAGATGGATTAACAACATCATTCGCACCAATCACGATGGCAATATCAACAGTATCCATCTTTGGATTAATATCTTTGGGCTCCAGTAGGTTGTCATATGAAACATTTGCTTCAGCAAGCAAGACATTCATATGGCCTGGCATTCTGCCTGCTACAGGATGTATTCCAAAAGAAACCTCGCAACCATTTTCCTCAAGCAAGTCCCCAAGTTCTTTGACAACATGTTGTGCTTGAGCAACCGCCATGCCATAACCTGGAACGATCAAAGCTGATCTTGCAGATTCAACTACTAGGTATGCATCTTCTGCTGAAATTGGTTTAATCTCACCATCTATTTCGGCACTGCTTGATCCAGAACTCTCGTAACCTACAAAGAAAATATTATAAAGAGTTCTATTCATTGATTTTGCCATAATCAGTGTAAGCACCAATCCTGATGCACCAACCAAACAACCTGCCACTATTAAAGCAGTATTAGTTAAGAGTATGCCTGCAGAGGCAGCTGCAATTCCTGATAGTGAATTTAAAAGCGATATTACAACTGGCATATCGCCTCCCCCAATCGGCACAACAAAAGCTAGACCCGTAAGGATTGAAATAATCAGTAAAGCTATAAAAACTTTTTGGATGATCTCAAAGTTAAAGCTGTATATTCCCAAACTGCTAACAATTATTTGTAGGCCAGCAATTGCAATAAAAATAAGACTAAATATTAGAAACCATCTGGAAGCTAGATTTAAGAAATTACTACCTCCCTTATACATTTCAGAAAGTTTTAAAAATGCTATTACACTTCCACTGAATGTCACACCACCAATAATTACAGTGGCATAAGTAATTAGCATTATTAATGATGACGTTGTTAGATTGTTAAACTCAGACCATGCTAAAAAGAATGAAGAAAGACCACCAAAACCATTAAATAAAGCAACCATTTCTGGAATAGAAGTCATCTTAACTTTTAGAGCAAATAGTGATCCTATTAAACCTCCAAGGACTATTGCAGAAATTACCAGTAAAGGATTTATTATTTCTACAATTGTGACCAGAACTGCGAGAAACATACCCGTTGAAGAGACAAGATTACCTCTTGCTGCAGTGTCTTCTTTTGACAACATCTTAAGACCATAAATAAACAACATCGCCGAAAATATATAGCCTAGCTGTTGGATAATTTGAAAATCTAGATCAATCATTTCTTTTTAAACATCCTCAACATTCTGTTGGTTACTAAATAGCCTCCAAAAACATTAATTGATGCAAAAGTAATTGCACAAAAAGCTAAAATCATTTGAATATTACTGCCGGTATCTAAACTTAAAGCCCCTACTAGAGTTATTCCACTTATCGCATTAGCTCCTGACATTAATGGAGTATGTAGAGTGCTTGGTATTTTAGATATAAGCTCTAGCCCAAGAAATATTGCTAAAACTAAAATAAAAAAAAGTAATAAGAAAATTTCCATTATTTAAATACTCCATTCAGAACCTGACCATCATGTACAAGCAAGGCAGATTTTATAATTTCATCATCAAGGTCTAATTTCATCAACTTATTTTCTTTATCGTAAAAGTCAGTTATAAAATTTATAAAGTTATTGCTTAACGCAAAAGATGCATGGTCAGCTACTAAGGAAGGCAAATTAGAGAAACCAATAACTTTAACGCCATGAATATCGGTTATTTCATCTAGTGCAGATCCTTCTACGTTGCCTCCACTTTCTACTGCCATGTCAAAAATAACACTGCCGGGTTTCATCTTTTTAATAGTATTTTCATCCACTAATTTTGGTGCTGGTTTACCAAATAATTGTGCTGTGGTTACAACAATGTCTGATCTTGCACACACTTCGCTTTGTAATTCTTTCTGCAATTTAATTTGTTCTTCAGAAAGCTCATTGGCATATCCTTGATCTGTTTGACCTGTATCTCCTAAATCTAATTTCACAAATTTTGCTCCTAGAGATTTAACTTGCTCCTCTACTACTGGTCGAGTATCAAATGCTTCTACTTTAGCTCCAAGTCTTTTAGCTGTTGCTATAGCTTGCAAGCCAGCGACACCAACACCAATTACAAACACTGAAGCTGGTTTAAGAGTTCCAGCAGCTGTCATCATCATAGGTAATGCAGACTTTAAGGCTTTAGCAGACTCTATGATTGCTACGTAACCTGCAAGATTTGATTGACTGCTCAATACGTCCATTTTCTGTGCTCTAGTGATTCTTGGAATAAATTCCATACTTATTGCTGAAATATTGTTCTGTTGAAAAGCTGAAAATTGACTTCTATTAGCAAAAGGCTCCATAAGCCCTAAGAATATTGATTGATCTTTCATAGCTGAAATCTCATCATCTGACATTGGACTAGATGACATTAAAATATCTGCCGAGGAAATGCATGATTCTCTTGAAACTGGCTTTGCTCCCATCTTGCTAAATACAGAATCATCAATATCAATTCCTTTACCTAAACCACTTTCAAAAATTACATCAATACCCATATCCAAAATAGGTTTTAATGTATTTGGATGTAAACTTGATCTTAAATCTTTTTGGTTTTTTGGTGTGATGGCGCCTAAAATCATAAAATATTAAATGTCTCAAGATATACTTTAACTTATGGAAAATTTTGATCAATTAGAATTAGAGAAATTCACAAAATTAGCAGACCAATGGTGGGATCCAAATGGTAAATTCAAACCATTGCACCTAATTAACCCCTTGAGAACAAGTTATATAGAAAAAAGAACATCAATTAAGGGTTCTGAAATACTTGATATTGGTTGCGGAGGCGGAATTCTCTCAGAACTACTAAGTCAAAAAGGCGGAATAGTTACAGCAATAGATTTAGCTGATGGTCCTTTAAATGTCGCAAAAATTAGACAACAAAAATCTAAATTACCTATCGATTATAGAAAGATCAGCACAACAGACTTAGTTAAAGAGGGAAAGCAATATGATGTAATAACATGTTTGGAAATGTTAGAGCATGTACCTGACCCATCAATTGTTGTTAAAGAATGTGCTCAATTATGTAAGCCTGGAGGACATCTTTTCTTCTCGACTATTAATAGAAACTTAAAATCATTTATTTTCGCTATATTGGGTGCTGAATATATTCTAAATATTTTGCCCCAAGGCACTCATGAATTTGAAAAACTTATCAAGCCATCTGAAATGAAAAGCTTTATAGATTCTGCTGATTTAGAATTTGAAGAAGTGAATGGCATGTCATACTTACCTTTTCTAGATATCGTTAGACTTACCGATGACCCATCAGTTAATTACATAATTCATGCAACCAAAAAATAAAGTAGTTCTTTTTGATCTCGATGGCACTTTAATTAATTCTGGTCTTTCTTTTCTTAAGATAGTAAATGAGCTCAAAGAAAAAGAGGGGCAAAGTTCTGTAGATTTTGAAATTGTTAGAAAGTACTCTTCCAGAGGAGCTACCCTTGTTTTAAAAAATTCGTTCCCAGATGCTTCAGAAGATAAAATCTCTTCATTAAAATCAGAATTTCTTAGCAAATATGAAAAAATTATGACCAGTAATATTGTAAAGTACGATGGCGTTGATGCATTGCTTGAGCATTTAGCAGCAAAAAAAGTTAAGTGGGGTATTGTGACAAATAAATCTGCGATTTATACCATGCCCATTGTTGAAAAATTAAATTGGCATAAATTAACTGATGCAATAATATGTCCTGAAGATTTGAATAAAGCAAAACCTAGCCCTGAAGGAATTTTCAGAGGCTTAGAACTCTTAGATGGTGATCCAAAACAATCTTACTATATCGGCGACCATCAAAGAGATATCGAAACAGCACATAACGCTGGTGTAATTTCAATAGCTTGCACATATGGCTATCATGAAACAGATCCAATTAGTTGGAATGCTGATCATATAGTTCAAAAACCTTCTGATATTATGGAAATAGTATGAATCATGTCCCTGAATTAACTAATCAAGATAGCTTGCTGGTAGACAAAAATATACTTATTACAGGCTCTGGTTCAGGTATTGGTAGGGCTGTAGCTAAAGCTGCAGCAGAACAAGGAGCTAACCTTATTTTGTTATCAAAGGACATAAAGAAACTTTATTCGTTGCAAGATGAAATTTGTAATGAAGGTCACAAAGAACCACTAGTTGTTGAACTCGATTTCATTAAAGCTAAGGAAAAAGATTATAAAACTTTAGCTGAGAATTTATACGATCAGTATGAGTGTCTAGATGGTTTAGTCCATATAGCAGGTATCCTTGGATATTTATCACCAATAATTAATACCTCTTTAAGCCAACTAAAAACTGTTATGCAGGTAAACTTTGAAAGCAATTTTCTTTTAACACAACTGGCATTACCACTAGTACTTCAGTCTAAAAATCCATCTATAATTTTTACCTCTTCTGGCGTAGGAAGAAAGGCAAGAGCATTTTGGACTAGCTATTCAATTTCAAAGTTTGCAGTTGAAGGTCTCATGCAAAGTCTTGCAGATGAGTATGAAAATGACATGAGGGTTAATTCTTATAATCCTGGACCAACTAGGACTAATATGAGAGCACAAGCATTTCCTGCTGAGGACCCACAAACTCTTAGAACACCAGAAGTAATTGCAAGGGATTATTTATGGCTACTTAGTAACCAGTGCAAAGAAACAGGAGTAATGTATAACTATCATGAATGAATTAATAGAAGCCCTTAAGAAAGGAGTAGTGGTAATAAGTTTCAAAAAAATTGATACAGACGAAATTCGCGTTATGCCTTCAACTCTTAATGAGGATTTAATGCCCAAAGGATCAAAAATTCTTAATATTTCTTCTGAAAGTGCAACAATTGTAGTTTGGTCACTAGATAAAAATGCATGGCGAGACATACGATCAGATACAATAACAGAATGGAGAGTTCAAGATGACTAGATTTAACAATATCCTTTTTCTAATAACTTTTATGCTTATATCTTCTTTAGGGTTTGCAAGCAAATTCACTGTGATGACTTTTAATGTCGAAAACCTCTTTGATAATCTAGATGATTCTCAAAAAGAAGATGAGACTTATTTACCATCTTCTATGAAGACTTCTAAACTTCATATTGATCAATGCAATAAGATTGAGGTTTTCAAGTGGAGAGACGATTGTCTAAATATAGATTGGAATGATGAAGTAATTGAATATAAATTAAATGTAATAACTGAGACGATACTTTCCTATAAAGACCATGGACCCGATATTATCGGTCTTCAAGAAGTTGAAAATGAAAATATCCTTAAGCAACTTTATAACAGACTAAAAAATCATGGATATAAGTTCTATACGCTCGTAGAAGGGAATGATGATCGAGGTATCGATAATGCCTTTATCTCAAAATATCAGATTCTAAACTCCAAGTTACATCAAATTGAATTTTCTGGTGGCTCTAAGGATCAAATTGGCGATACTAGGCCAATTTTAGAGAGTGTATTCCTGATAAAAGATAAAGAAGTATCAATCTATAACGTTCATTTTCCTGCTCCACATAATCCACTCTTTATGAGAAAAGATGCTTTTACCACATTAGATAAGTTAGGAAGCAACAATAAAAGGATTGCTGTAGCTCTTGGCGATTTCAATGTTACCTCTGCAGAAAATGCCAAAGAAAAACTTTATGAAAAAATTCATAAAAACTGGTTTGTCTCACACATAGATCAGTGCTCAAAGTGCAAAGGAACAAATTATTACTTTAGAGATGATAGGTGGTCTTTTTTAGATGCAGTTATGTTAAAAAGAGGTGATTCTGCTGAATTCGTTGAGAATAGTGTTGAAATAATTACGACAGATGCTCATACCAGGGATGATGGTAGTCCGCTACGTTTTAATTCTAAAGGTCTTTATGGTGTTTCTGACCATTTCCCTGTTGTTGTAAAGATAAATATTTATTGAATCTTAAGAAGATTTTGTAATTTACTTACTTCTTTCTTAGAGAACTTTTTCCAGCCTCCTGGTTTTAGGTTTTCAGGCATAATTATTGGACCGTACCTTAATCTCATTAATCTATTTACTGTTAATTTTTGTGTGCCCCATATCTTTCTGACCTCACGATTTTTGCCAGTAAATAAACAAACATAAAACCAGTGATTCTTGGACTTTGATGTCTTTTTAACGGCTACCACATCTGAGAAATTTGATTTTTCCCCATTGATATTCACGCCCTTCATTATATTCTCCAATTTCTTATCAGTCAGATCACCATAGACTCTACATAAATACTCTCGATCGATCTTGCTGCTAGGATGAGCTAATTGGTTAACAAAATCTCCATTATTGGAGAAGACTAATAGGCCTGAGGTATTAACGTCTAATCTGCCAACCATTATCCATTTACCTTTTTTTCTGGGAGGTAATGCTTGAAAAACGCTATCGTTTTTATCCGTTGGTACATTTGAACAAACTTGTCCAGTTGGCTTATGGTAGATAAGAACTTCTGTCTCAGGATTGATTTCAACAACAAAATCCTCTCCATCGATATTGATTACATCATTATCTTTAACCAAGGCATTATGGTTAACCGGATTATTGTTGAGAGTTATTTTTTTTGTCTTGAATAATTCATTGATATTCCTTCGAGAAGCAAAACCTAAGTTTGCTAGATACTTGGAAATTTTTTCCTTATTGTGTTGGAGCTTCGTGCTCAACTGAGTCTTCCTGAAGTTTAAGTTCTGGAGAAATATTTTCTATTTCAGGTAAATCAGGTAAGACAGGAAGATCTTCGAGTGTCTTCATAGAGAAGTCATCTAAAAATTTTTGCGTTGTTATAAACAAGGCAGGCCTGCCTGGCACATCTCTGTATCCTTTGATTTTTATCCAGCCTTGGTCCATAAGAATTTTTATTACATTTGTAGCAACATTTACACCTCTAATATCTTCTATATCTCCACGAGTAACTGGTTGCATGTAACTAATAATTGAAAGAGTCTCTAAAGTAGCTCTTGATAACCTTAGTGGCTTCACTTCCCACAATTTTGCTACATCTTGAGCATATTCTTGATTTAATTGAATTCTATATCCACTTGAAACCTCTACTAAGTCATAAGGTTTTGCATTGTATTCATCTTTCAATGAGGCGACAGCGTTGATTACCCTAGATTCATCCTCTGCACTTTCGACTTCTAAAAGCTCACTAATATCTTTTATTGTAAGTGCTCTGTTAGCAGCCAATAGTAAGGCTTCAGTTCTTTGTTTAATATCCATTAATGCACCACCTCTTCTGCGCCTTTAAAATAAATCTCTCCAAACTGCTCAGCCTGGACTATTTCAACATAACCTTTACGATTAAGCTCTAGAGCAGCTGATAATATTACCGATACTGCTAATTTTGATTCGCCACTAAGTATCAATTCAGGCAAAGAAATAAAATCTCTTTCCTTAAGGCTATCAAGCAATAACTTCATTTTTGATTCTACAGTTATATTTTCAAGCTTAATTTTGTGGCTGGTAAGCCTCACCATTTCATCCAGCATTGATCTCAAAGCAAAAGTTAAATCATTCTTATCGTAATTATTTTTTGGCTTAGGCAATTCAAATTCTGGCAATTTTCCTGAAGCAGGGAAAATATCTCTATCTATTCTTGGCATTTCATCTAATTTAAAAGAAACTTCTTTGAATCTTTTGTATTCTTGCAATCTTCTCAATAATTCAGCTTTTGGATCACCTTCCTCTTCTTCGTTCTCTTCTTCTCTTGGAAGTAAAATTCTTGATTTAATTTCTGCAAGATAAGCTGCCATAGCCAGATAGTCTCCAGCTAACTCATATTCAAAGTCTTCCATCATTTCTATGTAAGCAATATATTGATCAGTAATATCAACTAAATTTACTTCGAGAATATCTAGATTTTTTCTTTGTATGAGATAAAGCAAAAAATCCATAGGACCTGAAAAGACATCAAGCAAAAGCAATAAAGCTTTTGGTGGTACATAAAGATTTTCAGGCAATTGATCAACTGGACTGCCTTTAATCTTCGGTAATGCTATTTCTTGGACGGCTTCCATACACTAGATATTGTATATAAAAAAGAAAATAAATACTAAATATTGTGTTTAATTGTAAAAATATTATTTCTCCCCAATTGTTTCATTTTTCGGGGGAAAGTTAGCCACTGATGATGTAAAATTGACTGCTCTATTTTAATAAAATGAAATACATTACAGACAATAGTAGAATTCTATCCAGGGAAGAGCTCTCTTCTCCTGAAGAAATCACTAATGAGATTCCTTTAGATAAAGAATCTTCAAAGTTAATTTTTGGTGCTAGAAGAAGCATAAGTCAGATACTGCATAGGCAAGACGATAGATTAGTTGTAGTTGTGGGGCCTTGTTCAATACATGACCCAAAATCAGCAATTGAATACGCTGAGCTTTTGAAAGAATTTTCAGCAACTGTAGAAAATGAGCTAATGGTAGTAATGAGGGTATATTTTGAGAAGCCACGAACAACAATTGGATGGAAAGGATTAATTAATGATCCAAGAATTGATAATTCTTTCAAAATAAACGAAGGCTTAAGAGTCTCCAGAAAATTACTTAAAGATATTGCTGATTTAGGCATGCCAACTGGCACAGAATTCTTAGATCTCATATCACCTCAATATGTTTCAGACCTTGTAAGCTGGGGCGCAATTGGAGCAAGAACTGCTGAAAGCCAGGTACATAGAGAATTAACTTCAGGACTTTCTTGCCCAATGGGCATAAAAAACTCCACTACTGGTGATATCCAGATAGCAATTGATGCAATTAAATCTGCTCAGTATCAACATGTATTCTTAGGAACAACAAAAAAAGGGAAAATAGCAATTTTTAAAACTTCCGGTAATGACGATACTCATATTATTTTACGTGGTGGTCTTCAACCAAATTTTCACCCAGAAGATATTAAGGGATGCGTAAATGCATTAACAAAGAATGAAGTCAACGCAAATATAATGATTGATTTCAGTCATGGCAATAGTCAGAAAAACCATGAGAATCAAAAGAAAGTATGTGCTTCGGTCTGCCAACAGATTAGCGAAGGCGATAAAAATATTATCGGAGTAATGATTGAAAGCCACCTTAAAGAAGGTGCACAAAAAATTTCCGATAATCTTGAATATGGTAAAAGCATTACAGACGCTTGTGTCCACTGGGATGAAACAAAAACACTATTAAACGATCTTGCAACTTCTGTTAAAGCTAGGAGAAATGTTGGATAGAGATTTTAGATTCAACCTTGAAATGGCTGAAACTATTGGTTTGAGTGGCGCTGTATTACTGGAGTATTTAAAAAGTTCGGGTACAAAAAATTCTAAGATAGAAGATCTATTAAGCACTTTATCTTTTTGGGATGAAAATGAACTAATGGGTGTCTTAATAGATTTAAATGTTCGAGGTCTAATTGATTTAGATACCAATAAAAAAATGGTTAGTCTTGCAGGTGCTGGAAAAAAAACAAAATTAACGACTCCAAAAAAAATACAAAAAACCAACATACAAAAGAATTGGGTACCTTCGGAAGATGTCTTGGAAATTTTAGTTAGATCAGGGATGGAGGAGTCCTTCATTAATAATCTCATACCAGAATTTGTTATTTATTGGTCTGAAAGACCTGATGTGCTTATTTCTTATAATTCTAAATTTATTGAGCATGCAAGATTAAAATGGGCTCAACATAATGCAGAAGTCGAGACAAAAAGAGCACCAACAACTATCGCTAGCGATTGGAACCCTTCCGAAGATTGTCTTGATATTATAAAAATGACTGGTATTGATCTTGCCTTCGTTGAGCAGCACCTTCCAGAATTTATACTTTATTGGAAAGAAGATGGAAGAGCTTTCACATCTTGGGACATAAAATTCTTAGATTTTATAAAAAGAAAATGGAATTTTAATGTTGAAGAATCATCTAATGGACATAAAGAAGAATTTGACTTTTATGATCCTTACAAGGAGACTGTAGGGTCTCCAGAAAAGAGCAATAGTGAAACATTAGCGAATTTAAGAGACAAATATAAAATATAATGAACAAGAAAAATTTAAGAGCATCAGCTGCCATTCTGTTTTTTACTGTGATATGGATGATATCTGGCTATTTTGCACAATCAGAACCAGTTGAGTATGAAGCTCCAGTTGAAAAAGAAGTAGTTTTAGTAGCTGTATCAGAGGCAAAAGATTTTAGCCTGCCTGTTACTGTAAAAGCCGAGTCTCAAGCTTTCTCTAAAGTAGATATAAGATCTCAAACATCTGAAAAAATTGTCAAGATTGCATATCAAGATGGAGACTTTGTAGAAGAAGGTTCAATCATTTGCAAACTCGATTCTGGACAAAGAGAAGCTAACTACAAGAAAAGTAAAATCGATTATGATTCTTCCATTGAATTGAATAAAAAAGGTTTGATTTCAGAATCAGCTTTAGTAACTGCTGAAACTGTTTATGAAACAGCAAGAATTGAATTAGAAAGGACTAATATAAAAGCTCCTTTTAGTGGTTTTGTTGAACAATTAGCAAAGAAAGGTCAGCTTTTACAAAATGGACAAGTTTGTGCATCAATAATTTCATTGTCCCCTTTAAAAATTGTAGGTAATGTTTCAGAAGTTTTAGTGGCGATGATTAAACCAAACCAAAATGCTGAAATTGAGTTTATCTCAGGAGAAAAATTCAATACAAAAGTTTCCTTTATAAGCTCTGCTGCTGATATAAAGACTAGAACCTTCAAGGTTGAAGCTGAGTTAGATAATAAAGACTTAAATATTAAAGATGGTTTGACTGGGGAGTTAGTAATATTTACTGATCCAGTTAAAGCTCACTTTGTTCCAACATCAGCTTTCTTGCTAGGTGATGAAGGAAATGTTGCTTTAGCAACAGTCATAGATGGTGCTGTAAACATTGTCAACGTCGAAATTCTAATCGACACAGTGCAAGGCGCTTGGATAACTGGAATCCCAAATAAAACAGACATTATTGTAGGCGGCCAAGGTTTTGTAAAACAAGATGAAGAAGTAATATCTAGATATAAGTAATGGGCATTGTAAAAACAGCTGTAACCAAATTCAGAACTACTCTCCTAGTAATGATTTTCCTAATTATTATGGGGACTTTTGGTAGAGCAGCTATGCCAATTGCATCAAACCCTAATATTCAATTTCCATTTGTTAATATTTCAGTATTTCTCGAAGGTGCATCTCCAGAAGATATGGCAAGAATTGTCGCCAAACCATTAGAAAATAGGTTTCTAAGATTAGAAGGACAAGAACAAGTAAGATCTACCAACACTCAAAGCTTCACAAATCTTACAATTCAATATGATGTTGATTATGACATTGATCAAGCTTTGTTAGACGTTGAAAGAGCAATAGGCGAAGTAAGAAATCAACTGCCACCTGAGGCAAATGATCCTGTTGTTAGAGAAAGATCAGATAATGATTTTCCAATATTAGTTTATAGCCTCTATGGCTTCTCTAATCTTCGTTCTGGTTATGCAATAGCTCAAGAAATACAAGATAGATTTGAAAAAGTGCCAGGTGTGCTTGGGGTAGAAATAAGTGGTGTGCCAGAAGAATTGCTTGAAGTAGAAGTCTCGCAAGCAAAACTAGAAAGCTTAGGTGTAAGTCTTGTAGAAATAGGCAATGCTGTAAGATCAAATAATGTTCTTATACCTGCAGGTTTTCAGGACACTGGATCAGGTAAATTTGCTGTTGAAATACCTAGTATTTTTGAAACAAGAGAAGATGTTTACAACCTGCCGATAAAATCCGATGGCAACAAAGTTGTCAAGATGGGAGATGTAGCTGATATCAAGAGAACTTTTAAAGATGCTAGCAGTTTCTCAAGAATAAATGGCTTTGATGCCATATCACTTTCTATTACAAAAAGAGTCGGATTCAATGAACTTGATATTGCTGAGGCCGTTAAAGCACAGGTAGATCAGATAAGGGATGATTTTCCAGATAATCTAAAAATAACACCGGGGCTAGATACTACAAAATTTGCCGGAGATATGGTTTCAGAACTTGAAGGAAACATTATAACTGCAGTCATTTTAGTTATGGTTCTCGTAGTAGCAACTTTAGGTCTTAGGAATGGTTTGATAGTAGGAATTGCTATACCTTTCTCTTTCTTGGTTGGTTTTGGAATTTTACATTTCTTTCTAGGTTATGAATTTAACTTTTTAGTTATGTTTGGCATGCTGCTTGGATTGGGCATGCTCATTGATGGGGGAATTGTAATCGTTGAGTATGCAGATAAACTCATTGACCAAGGCTTAGAGCGAAAAGAAGCTTACACAAATGCTGCTGAAAGAATGTTTACACCTGTATTTGCTTCAGTATTGACTACACTTGCAGCATTCTCACCTTTGATGATTTGGCCCGGCATATCAGGCAAATTTATGCGGTATTTACCTGTAACTGTATTCGTAATTCTTGCTGCATCGCTAGCTTATGCTCTAATTTTTGCTCCAATGATTGGTTCACTTTTAGGCAGGCGTAAAAAAGAAAGTGATGAAAAAAATGATAACGATGGTGGCCCAATAAAGAATGCTTATAAAAAAGCGATTAGTTTTGCAGTAAGAAATCCATTGGAATCAATTGCTTATACATTTCTAACTATGTTCTTAATTTTAGGCAATATTGTCCCTAATTATGGAAAACAGTTCGTATATTTCCCTTCTGTCGAGCCATGGCTTATTAACGCTGATATTCAGGCTAGAGGAAACCTTTCACCGTATGAAGCTAGAGACTTTGCTGTAGACGCAGAAAATAAATTAATTACCGTCAAAGGCGTAGATGATTTATTTATGAATGTTACTGGAGGCGGAGGCTCAGGTGATGGAGTTGGAAGAGGTTATATTGTTTTACAAGATCCTAAAGAATTAGATATAACAGGTTTCGAGGTCTTAGCTTTATTAAGAGAAGCAGTAACTGATATATCTGGCTACAAATTAAATATTAGAGAAGTACAAGAAGGGCCTGGTCAGTTCAGTGCTCCTGTAGAAATACAATTATTTAGTGATGACTTGAACCTAATTGAGAAAAAAACACGTGAACTAAGAGCTTATATAGACAACAATATTGAAGGCCTGACTGGTACGGATGACTCTCTTCCAAAGTATAAAATTGAGTGGAAAGTGGATGTAGATAAAGAAAGAGCTTACCAATCTGGAATAAGTCTATTTGATATTGGTTCAGCTATTCAGATGGTTACTTCAGGCATTAAACTTGGTGAGTATAGGCCAGATGATTCTAAGGAAGAAATAGATATAAGAGCAAGATTTACAAAGGATAAAAGAACATTATCAAGTCTAGAAAATATTACTGTTAATTCAAGAAATGGAGCTGTACCAGTTTCAAGCTTTGTTACTGTTGAAGCACGACCAAATGCTGCCAGTCTAGTAAAGAGAGATGGACGCTTCTTTTATGAAATTAGTGCCATAAATGTTCCAGGCTTTAATTTAAATGGTGAGATTGGCAAGATACAAAATTGGATAGCTGAAACAGGGTTCGATGATCCAAGAATGGAAATTAAATTTGGTGGGCTAACAGAGAGAGGTGCTGAAGCTACTGATTTTCTTATACAAGCATTTTATGGAGCTTTATTCTTGATGTTCATCATATTAGTAACGCAATTTAATAGTATTTCTCAACCTATTGTTATTTTAGTTTCAGTACTATTCTCAACAGCAGGTGTATTTTTGGGATTAACAGTTACTGGTTCAGAGCCATCAACTATTATGACAGGAACTGCTCTTGTAGGTTTGGCAGGTATTGTTGTTAACAATAATATTGTTCTGATTGATACCTTTAATAAATTAAGGATAGATTTTCCTGACAAGACATCTGCCGAACTGATAACTGAAACTTGTATGAGTAGATTGAGACCCGTACTACTTACAACAACAACTACAATCTTTGGGCTTCTGTTCCTTGCATCTGGCTATAGTATTGATGTTCTAAATCGAGCAATTTATGAAGGCACATCAACAGTTAAATGGTACCAAGTATTTGGAATAAGCATATGTTGGGGGCTTGGTTTTAGTACCATTATCACACTGCTTGTTACTCCTTCATTCTTAATGGTGCTGGAGAATCTAAGGGATTATCGAATGAGAGCAAGACAATTTGTGACTTCTATCCCAACTAAAGTAAGGGAACTTTTTTAAAAGGCTTTAACTTAAGGTAAAATTTCCGTATGGCAAAATTTGAAGAATCAATTAAAGAGCTAGAAAAAATCGTCAAGACGCTTGAAGATGGTGAGCCAAGTTTGGATGAGTCCTTAAAAAACTTTGAGAAAGGCATAACTCTCATTAAAGTTTGTCAAAAAGAGCTTGAATCTGCTGAGAATAAAATAAAAGAGCTTACTGAAGACGGCGATACAAAACCGTTTGATAGTGACAATTCTTAATCCAAAAGATTTTGAGGCTTCGCTTCAAGACAGAGTTAATACAAAATTAAATTACCTTGCAAATAATTCAAATCAAATAGATGAGTCTATTGCTTATGCTCTTTCTAATCCTGGCAAACGTGTAAGGCCATTATTAGTCTATCTAGTTGGAGATGCTTTAAATATTCCGAAGGATAATCTAGATTCTATTGCTCTAGCCTCTGAAATAATACATACATACTCCTTGGTTCATGATGATTTACCTTGTATGGATGATGATGATCTTAGAAGAGGCGCACCAACACTACATAAAAAATATTCAGAATCGACAGCCGTGCTAGCTGGAGATGCTATGCAATCGTTAGCGATACAAATAATTCTTGAAGATCATAATCTTTCTAGTGAAATAAAAGTAATGATCACTAAATTTCTTATGGAGACTATAGGCAACCAAGGGATGATACTTGGTCAAGCTCTAGACATAGAATTTGAAGAGCAACAAGTTTCAAAAGACCAAATCATTCATATGAATCATTTGAAAACAGGACTTCTGATAGAATTTTGTGTGTTAGCTCCTGTGCTTATAGCAAATACTCGAAATGAAGATTGGGAACAAATAGCATCTAATGTTGGTATTAGCTTTCAACTTATAGATGATCTCTTAGACCTACAAGAATCAGAGGAAAATTTAGGAAAAGCTACGAATAAAGATCAAATTAAAAATAAAAAAAGTGTGCCCTTAGTTTTAGGCATCTCAGAAACACTAGAAGAAATAAATAAATATGAAGCTAAAACTATGGAATCAATAACGAATTTAGGATTAAATAATCATCCATTAACTAATTATTTACAGAGTCTTTTTTGCAGAAGAAAATAATGAAGATTTATAAAGAATTTCCAAAAGATAAACCAGATAGCAAGCTTTTAGATAAAGTAGATTTTCCTAGTGATTTAAAACGATTAGATATTGAAGATCTTCCTATTCTTGCAGATGAACTTAGGGAATTCTTACTTTACACAGTGAGTAAAACTGGTGGACATTTTGGAGCAGGACTGGGAGTTGTCGAGTTAACTATCGCACTTCATTATGTCTTGGATTTACCAGAAGATAAGATTGTTTGGGACACAGGTCATCAAGCTTACCCACATAAAATACTCTCAGGCAGAAAAGACAAAATGGATAAGATGAGGCAGTTGGATGGTTTGGCTGCATTTCCTTCTATAACTGAATCAGAATACGATGCTATGAGTGTTGGACATTCAAGCACCTCAATAAGCGCTTCGCTTGGTCTTAATGAAGCAAGCCAACTTCTTAAAGATGGTAAAACTGTTTTTTCTGTTATTGGAGATGGTGCTATGACAGCTGGTCTTGCATTTGAAGGGCTGATGCATGCAGGTCACCTTGATAGGGATTTGAATATTATTTTAAATGATAATGATATGTCTATCTCAAAAAATAAAGGTGGCTTATCTGATTATCTTGCCAAAGTTTGGGCTTCAAAAAGTTACAAGAAACTAAAATCAAGCGGTAAGAAAGTCATGAAAAATCTCCCCTTTGGTTTACATATATCAAGAACGTTAAAAGATGGGCTAAAGTCAGCAGTGATGCCAGGTAATCTTTTTGAGGATCTAGGTATGCATTATATAGGCCCAATTGACGGTCATGATGTGATATTGCTTGTAAAGACATTGCAGAGAATGAAGGAGAAAACAGAACCTTATCTTTTACATATCATTACTAAGAAAGGGGCAGGTTTTGAGCCTGCTGAGAATGAAAGAATAAAGTTTCATGCAATATCTAAGTTGGAAACAAATCCACCCGTTTCAAAAATTAAGTTTCAAGATATTTTTGGAGAATGGTTATGCGATAAGGCTGAACAAGACAAGAAGCTTGTGGCAATCACTCCTGCAATGACAGAAGGTTCTGGCATGGTAGATTTTGAAAAAAAATTTCCAGAAAGATTTTATGACGTTGCAATTGCTGAGCAACATGCTGTAACTTTTGGGGCTGGGTTAGCCTTGGGTGGTATGAAGCCCGTAGTTGCAATATATTCAACTTTTCTTCAAAGAGCATATGACCAGCTCATTCATGATGTTTGTCTAGAAAATACCGATGTAACATTTGCTTTGGATAGAGCAGGAATCGTGGGTGAAGATGGGCCAACTCACTCAGGAAATTTTGATGTCAGTTTTATGAGATGTATTCCTAATATAGTTATAGCGACACCTTCGGATGAAAATGAAATGAGAATTTTATTGAATTCCTGTTATGAATATAAAGGGCCAGCGGCTATTAGATATCCAAGAGGTTCAGGTAGAGGAACAGAAATTAGTAAAGAGCTATCAATAGCAGAAATTGGTAAAGGTCGAAAAATTAGAGATGGAGAAGAGATTTGTATTCTTAATTTTGGTGTATTGCTAGATAGAGCTGAAGAAGTTGCCAATGAACTTAATTATGGGCTTTATGATATGAGGTTTGTTAAGCCATTAGACCATGAGCTAATAGATAACCTTGTTCAAAATTACACAAAACTTGTCACTCTTGAAGATCATACAGCTGTTGGAGGTTCAGGAAGTGCTGTAAATGAGTATCTCTCTCAAAAGAAAATTCTCAAACCGATTCTTAACCTTGGTTTAAAGGATGTTTTTCCACCGCATGGAAGCAGAAATGAAATTCTTACTCTCAATGGTCTTGATGTTGATGGATTGAAGAAACAGATCTCTAAGTTTTAAAGGAATCCCAGCCAAAATCATCAAAATTAATTTCTTTGCCATTTGAATCATTAACTTGTAAGTTTTTTTCACTAGTGATTTTTCCAATTATTTTATTATCTGGTAGTAGTGCTGTTATTTGCTCACGGTTTTTTTCATTTGCTGTAAAAAGCAATAAATAGTCGTCCCCTGCTACAAGATCTTCATAGTCATTACAAATGGCTTGCTCAGATACCGACAATTCAGCACCCTTTTGAGAAAGCTTACAGATTCTTTTTAAATCTAGTAATAACCCATCAGAAACATCAATAGCAGCATTAATTATTGCATTCAATTCATGAATAACTTCTTTTTTAATTAGACGTGGCTTCATGTATTGATTTGGCATGCTCAAATCATCTTTTAAAAATGATTTATGACCTGCTGCTCCTAAACCCAATTTATTTGAAATATAGATATCATCATGTTCTTTAGCACCGCTCCTTGTAATGATATTCTGCTTAGCTCTTCCAAAAACAGTTACACAAATGTTTAATTCTCCTTTCGAAAGATCTCCACCAACTAATTTTGTCTCATGCTCCTTATTGAATCCACAAATACCTTTAGAAAAGTCATCGAACCATTTATCCGAAGGCTCTGGGTGAGTGATGCTAAGTAGATATCCTTCAGGATAAGAGCCCATTGCTATTAGATCAGAAGCAGCAATAGCAATTGATCTATAGGCTATATAGTAAGGGTTTAAGTTGGCTGGAAAATGGACACCTTCTACAGAACTGTCTGTCGATACAAGTAAATCTGATGAAGATCTAATAACTGCACAATCATCACCAATTTCTTGTGGGAATAATTCGCTTACTTCTGTGCAAGGCTTTATATATTTTTCTAGAAAATATTCTTCTTTATTCACTAAGAAGGGTATCTTTCAAACAGTCCAGCTGCTCCTTGCCCACCACCAACACACATTGTTACAACACCAAATTGTTGGTCTCTATTTTGCAACTCTCTTACTAGGTGGCCAGTTAATCTTGAACCTGTCATACCAAATGGGTGGCCAATTGCTATAGAACCGCCATCAACATTTAATTTATCCATGGGAATGCCTAATTCGTCACGACAATAAACAACTTGAACAGCAAATGCTTCATTTAATTCCCAAAGACCAATATCTTCTATTTTGAGATTATTCTGATCCAGCAATTTTGGAATAGCAAAAACAGGTCCTATTCCCATTTCATCTGGGTTACAGCCAACAGTAGTGAAGCCTCTAAAATAAGCTTTTGGTTTAAGACCTAAATCTAATGCTTTTTCTTCAGACATTACTAGTGTAATAGATGCACCATCTGACATTTGAGATGAATTTCCAGCTGTGACACTTCCATTCTCATCAAAAACAGGTCGCAATGCAGACAACCCTTCCATTGTTGTTGTGGGCCTATTACATTCGTCTTTAACACATTCAGCATCCACAACCTTTTGTTCCCCAGTTTCTTTATTTGTTAGAACCATTTGAGTCTTCATAGGTACGATTTCGTCATCATATCTACCAGCTTCTTGCGCTTCAGCGGTTCTTAATTGACTATGCAATGAGTATTCATCTTGGGACTCTCTAGAAACATTGTATCTTTTTGCCACCACCTCAGCAGTTGTTCCCATAGGGAAATATATTCCTGGGTTATCTGCATTTATTTTGTCATTAACGAATCCATTCATATTAATGTTTGGTTGTGTCATTGTGATGGACTCAACACCACCAGCAATAATAGTATCGTATCCTCCTGCCATGATTTGTCCTGCTGCCATAGATATAGTTTGCAGACCAGATGAACAGTACCTATTAACTGTAGTCCCCCCAACTGTAATAGGCAGTTTTGAGAGAATTACTGCATTTCTACCTATATTATGTCCTGTTGCTCCCTCAGGATTGCCACAACCCATAATGACATCTTCAACTGCATCCGCAGGAAGGTTTGGGTTTCTATTGAGCATTTCATCAATAAGGTGAGAAATCATGTCATCACCTCTTGTCATGTTAAAAGTCCCTCTAAAAGACTTTGCTAGTCCTGTTCTTACACTATCTACTATTACTACATTTTTCATTTTTAAATCTCCAGAATGAATTATTTTAACTTGTTTTCATCATCATTCAAATCAAGCTTTTTATACCAGCTAGGGATAATATCAATACCTAGCTTTTCTGCTCTCTTAAATAAATAAGGGATAGTTATTGGTGAAAATGGTAGGACCAGAAGAATACCAAAACCTGCACCTTTTAAAATCTCTCTTAATTGTTTATTAGCTAATTTTAGATATAACTTATCTTCAGTTTCAAGATACTTATAGAAATTATCTAGCATCTCAGTATTAGCTTCATTCTCTTCTCTTAATGCATTTATTAAGTTGTTTAAATACTTGTTAATTATTTCATCTCCAAAAAAAAACCTCTGCCGAAGCAGAGGTTTTATTATATAAAATCTTATGTATTAGAAGTTATATTGTATTGAGATACCTCCATTCATTGGTTCTTGGAAATAAAGGTTATAACCACCTCCATTTGACGCAGAACCTACGAAAGCACCTGTGACAATATCTTTATCTTCTATGTTATGAACATATAGATCTACCATCCATTTTCCATCAGGAGATTGGTAAGTTAGATCAAAGTTCATGAAATCAAACTCATCAACTAGTTCATGATCATTATTAAATACAGTTAGATAGAAATCTCCTCTGTAAATATAATCAAGTCTAGCTGTAAGTAATCCATTTTCATTATTCATTAGATCTACTTCTCCTCCCATTGAGAATGAAGCATCAGGAACACCAGGTAACTTTCTACCTGATAAATCTTGAATAACGAAGCCAGTATTTGGACATGCAGGTCCAACTAAAGCATTAAATGGTTGATTACATGTACTACCTAAACTTCTGTAGATCATGCCCACGTCTGTCATACCGAATACAACACCTTGTGATTCACCAATTGTACTTGCATCTACAGATGTAATTCCATATGGGTTTCTTGGATCATAATCTTCATAACCAGCTAGTTCTGAAGTATTTAATGCTCCAACAAAGTTAAATCTTGACCACATGTTTGGCATGAATAAAGCTTCAATTTCAAAACCAGATATATCAACATCTGAGTTAAACGTTTGTGAAGCTAGACCAATAATCTTATTAAGTTGCATACCAGTAACAGAGTTCCAGAACGCAGCAGTATTTAAAGTTAATGCTCCGCCCATGTATGTACCTTTAGTACCTACTTCAAATATATTGTGAACTTCTGGATCAACTAAAGATTGATTCTCACCAGGCAATAAGTTTGATGTAGGGTTAAATCCACCGGACTTAATACCTCTATCAAGTTTTAAATATAGAAGTGTACCGTCTAAGATAGAGAATCTTTCTCCATCAAGCTTCTTGTCTAAGATAGCTCTTCCTGTAAATTCTTCTAAATCAACTGATTGCAGTGGTGGGTTAGGGAAACCTTGTAAGGTTCCGTTATAACCAGCCAATGATTGAGAAATATCTGTAATACCTGAGAAGACACGGTCAGATTGTGTAATCTGGTTGAATCTTCCACCTAAAGTTAGATTATCAAACCATCTATTTTCAGGTAGCTCAGTATTAGTCTCTACGAATAAACCAAATGTCTCATTTTCAGAACTGTTATAAGACTGAAATTGCTGTTGCCATTCTGGCAATGCTGGAAGGACTGGGAAAAGACCAGCTCCTAAAGCACCTGCGATTCCTAATGAAGCAACTTGTCTTACAGCATTAGCTGCATCTGTATGAGATTGAGCTACACCAGCAACAGTACCTGCTCCCACAATTTGTGGAAGTTGTGCTGCATTTCCAACCAAGACTTGTTGTGCAAGTTGTGCACAGTCAGTAGCTGGATCAACACATTGACCTGCAGCTATTAATTGTGGAATTAACGCTGCGATTTGCGCAGGTGTAGTTGGGTCATTTGCTACATAATCTATTGCCGCTGAAACAACACCGTTAGTGATGTTATCTACAGCTACTCCACCATAAGTTGTGAAATAAGTTGCCCAGAAACCTAGACCACCATAAACACCTAAATCAGGGAACATGCCACCAATTGGTCCTCTACTAACATCTGAGTAATATTGCATACCAGGTGAAGTAACACGATAGTTTGTCAATGAGTCTGAATTAGACAAATAAATACCACCTGTACCATTTGTTCGACCATCTAAATCTGATTGAATTCTTAACTCAAATTCTTTTTGAGTATAGTTTGAAAGAGATGCATCTGCTTCTTCAGCAGTAGTATAGTTACGCTCTGCACCAAAAATATTAGCTTGAATAGGACCCATTCTGTAAGGTCTTGTTGAAGCATAACCATTCAAAGATTGTGAATGATCATATTCTTGATCAATGTAAGCGAATGTCATGAACATCTGATACTCATCAGTAATCATGTGATCTACTACTAAACTTGCACTTGTGTCATATCTTTCAAGAACAGGGTTAAGTGTTTGAAATACTTGGTTAGGGTCTTCAGGAATAATAGCACCATCTTGATAACCTAATGACAATACAGGTTGAACGATATTACCTGGGTAGTTAAGTGTTAAAAAGTCTATAGAACCAAACGCACTTACACCTGAGTGGCTGACGCCTCTGCCTGGTAATCCATCACCCCATTGGTCACAACCAAGAAGTTTGTTTTCATTACAAGCTGCATTTTGGTGTCTCAATCTAGAGTCATTTTCTTCGTTGTGCATCATTGTAAGCTTTAAAGATGTCTCATCTGAAACGTCAAAGATTGTTTTTACTCTGACACCTAGATAATCTCTATCATCAATATCAGAACCATCGAATAAGTTTTCAGTGTAGCCATCTCTGTGAGTAGATCTGAATGAAAATCTAGTTCTCATTCTTTCGCCAGCACCAAAAGTCATACCGCCTGAATATCTTTCTAGATTTTTATCTCCAAACTCAGCTTTGAAATAAGCATCTGCTTCTTCTCCTGGGTCTACACTCTTCATTAAGAATGTACCACCTGGGTTATTACCACCATAAAGAGTACCTTGTGGACCCCTTAAGACTTCAAAACTGGCAAGATCAAATAGTTCATTTTGAGCCATTTGAAGCGTACCCATATTGATGTCATCTTGTCTTGGTGTAGCAACTGCAGAGAAAGATCCACCAACTGCATAGTTGGTCATACCTCTGATTTGAATACCAGCACCAGAAAAGTTTGTTTTATTAAAAAGAACACCTGGAACGTTAAACTGAAAGTCATAAAATTCCTTCAAGTTCTTTGATTCGATATCTGTTGCAGAAATAACTGTAACAGCAAGACCCGTATCCTGAAGTGCAGTCTCTTTTCTCAAAGCTGAAGTAACAACTTCCTCAATATTTTCTGAATCAACAGACTCAGAATTTTCTTGAGCATAAGAAAAAGAACTGACTAGCAGAACTAATAATAATAGTATGTATCTCATATACTCTCCCATAAGATATTTATCCACATATAATATAACAATTAACTTGGTAAGCAAACATTTGAAACATTGAGAAAAAGCGAGAAAAGAGAAAAAATTATAGGTCTTTTAAATAACCATTTTCCAAACCCTGATGTCCCCTTAGATCACAAAGATCCATATACCTTGCTGATTGCTGTTTTACTATCAGCGCAATGTACTGATGAAAGAGTTAATATCGTAACTCCTAAACTCTTCAAAATAGCTTCTAACCCACTAGATATGCAAGATCTAAGCCAAGATGCTATTTATAAAATTATCAAGCCTTGTGGTTTAGGGCCACAAAAATCAAAAGCAATTAAAAAACTTTCTCAAATCCTAGTGCGGGAATATGCTGGAGAAGTTCCTCAAGAAATTAAACAATTAGAGAAATTGCCTGGGGTCGGTCATAAAACAGCTTCGGTAGTTGTTGCCCAAGCATTTGGCATCCCATCTTTCCCTGTTGATACTCATATTCATAGGTGTGCACAAAGATGGGGTTTAACATCAGGTAAGAATGTCAAAACTACAGAGAGCGATTTAAAGAAGTTTTTCCCTATTGAGGAATGGAATAAACTTCATATACAAATTATTATGTATGCTAGGAAACATTGTTCTGCCAGAAGTTGTTTTGGTCTTGAATGCCCTATTTGCACAACATGTTATCCAAACAGAAAATCAAAATTTTTACATAAAAAACCATAATGAATGAATTTAAAAATACTCAAAATCAAAATATTTCAGAATACGATGCCGATCTATCAAAATTTTTAGAGGCAGAATCAGTTAGACAAGAAGAACATATTGAATTAATTGCGTCAGAAAACTATGCATCTAAAAGAGTTTTAGAAGCACAAGGAAGTGTGCTAACTAACAAATATGCCGAAGGCTATCCAAATAAAAGGTATTACGGCGGATGCGAACATGTAGATGGTGCTGAAAACCTAGCTATAGAAAGAGCAAAAACTTTATTCAACGCAAAATTTGCTAATGTTCAACCTCATTCAGGTGCTTCTGCTAATGCCGCAGTTTTTTTAGCTTTATTGGAACCAGGCGATACTTTTTTAGGAATGGCACTAGACCAAGGAGGACATCTTACCCATGGTGCAAAAGTTAACTTTTCTGGAAAAAATTTTAATGCTATTCAATATGGACTTGACTCTGAAACTGGAGATATTGATTACAAGGAAGTTCGAAGACTGGCTCACGAACATAAGCCTAAAATGATAGTTGCCGGCTTTTCAGCTTTCATGGGTGTTGTTGATTGGAAGCTATTTAGGGAAATAGCAGATGAAGTTGGTGCTTATTTATTAGTTGATATGGCACATGTCTCAGGACTAGTAGCAGGTGGAGTCTATCCAAATCCAGTCGATTTTGCACATGTAGTGACTAGTACGACACACAAATCTTTAAGAGGTCCAAGATCAGGCATCATACTTTCAAATGAAGATGAAGAATTTCAAAAAAGACTTAATTTTGCTGTTTTTCCAGGTTCGCAAGGTGGGCCTTTAATGCATGTTATAGCTGCTAAAGCTGTTTGTTTTAAAGAAGCAATGACAGAAGATTTTAAAGAATATCAAAAACAAATTATTTCAAATGCAAAAATAATGTGTGAGCAATTTAAATCTAGAGGGTTCAACCTAGTTCAAGAAAATACCGATAATCATTTATTATTAATGGATTTAAGGGATAAAGATATAACAGGTAAAGAAGCTGAGGAGCTTCTTGGTACTATCAATATTACTGTGAATAAAAATTCTATCCCCAATGACCCTGAGTCCCCATTTGTGACATCTGGTGTAAGAATCGGCACACCTGCAATTACAACAAGAGGTTTTGAACATGAACAGTCAAAACTTGTAGCAGATCTTATTTGTGATGCTATAGAAAATAAAGAAAACTCTGATGAACTTGATATAGTAAAAGCTAAGGTTAGGGAGTTATGCAGAAAATTCCCTGTTTATAAATAATGTTTTGTCCATTTTGTACACACGAAGAAACTAAAGTTGTCGACTCAAGATTGGTAGCTAATGGTTCTCAAATTAAAAGAAGAAGAGAATGCATAAATTGTGGGGAAAGATTTTCTACTTACGAAGAGGCTGAACTGGTTATGCCGAGAATCATTAAATCAAATGAAAGAAGAGAACCATTTGATGAAGAAAAGCTTAGAGCAGGCCTACATAAAGCACTGGAAAAAAGACCAGTTTCTTCCGATCAAATAGAAAATGCGCTTCAAAACATAAAAGATTTCATAAGAAAAATAGGCGAAAGGGAAATACAAGCACAAGTTATTGGAAAACAAGTAATGAATCAATTAAAAGAACTTGATCAAGTTGCTTATGTAAGATTTGCATCGGTTTATCAAAACTTTCAAGATATCAAAGATTTTGCAGACGAAGTCTCTGAACTATCAAAAAAATAATGAATTACGATTTGCTTATGCGGAAAGCTATAGAAATTTCTGCGCCCTACAAATATCTGGTTAAACCAAATCCTATGGTTGGAGCTTTGATTGTCAAAGATGGCAAGATATTAGCTGAAGGTGCACATGAAAAATTTGGTGAAGCTCATGCAGAAGTAAATTGCTTTAATTCTCTGAAGGAAAAAATTGAAGAAGACCATGTAATGATTTGCACTCTAGAACCGTGCAATCATTATGGCAAAACTCCACCATGCACAAAAAAAATTATTGAATCAGGCATAAAGAAAATAATTATTGGTAGCCTAGACCCAAACCCAAAAGTTGCTGGAACAGGCATAAAAACCCTAAAAGATGCTGGGCTAGAAGTTTCTTATGGTGTGCTTGAAAAAGAAGTTAGAGAACTTAATAAATTTTTCTTTTTCAAACATGAGAATGGAAGACCCTTTATTACCATAAAAATAGCTAGTTCTGCTGATTGGATGTCTCATAGCAAAGATGGAAGCACAACATGGATAACTTCAGAAGCTTCGCGCAAAGATGTGCAACTAATTCGAGCAGAACATGATGCAATCCTTACCGGCGGAAATACTATCAGATCGGACCAGCCTAGAATGAATGCAAGAGTAGAATTTCCCTTAATTCAACCGCAAAAAATCCTTCTTTCAGAGCAGAAAGAATGGGATGTAAGTCTGGATTTCTTTAAAGATTCAAAAGTAAAAATAATTGATGAGAAAGACTTAGTGAAAGTAGTAGAAGTTCTCTCTAAACAAGAGCTTAACTCATTATTAGTTGAAGCTGGACCAAGGCTTGTAAATAGTTTCTTAAAAGAAGGACTTTGCGATGAGATGATTATTTATCAATCCCCAGATCAATTAGGAGAAGATGGTGTCTCATGGTCCTTAAATGATGCAATGATTGATAAATATGGTTTAAGTCTTAAATCATCGTATACAATTGACCGAGATAAAAAAACAGTTTTTGAAAAATGAATAAAAATGACATTCCAGAAATAATAGCAGATCTGAAAAAAGGCAAAATGGTCATTATTCTTGATGATGAGGATCGAGAAAATGAAGGTGATCTTATATGTGCGGCTGATGCCATTTCACCAGAAATCGTAAATTTTATGGCAACTAATGGACGAGGTCTTATCTGCTTGGCACTGGAGTCAGATAAATGTGAGCAATTAAACCTTAAGCCGATGACAAGTAATAATAAAGCGAGTAATAGAACTGCTTTTACAGTATCAATTGAGGCTAAAGATGGTATTACTACAGGAATTTCTGCTAAAGATAGGGCCCACACAATCACTACAGCTGTGAATGAATCAGCAACAGAACACGACATAGTTCAACCAGGACATGTTTTTCCATTGCAAGCTATGAAAGGCGGAGTTCTTGCGAGAGCTGGTCATACCGAAGCTGCCTGTGACCTAGCATCATTAGCTGGCTTCTCAGGTGCAGGGGTAATATGTGAAATTATGAATGATGATGGAACTATGGCCAGAAGAGATGATTTACTAAAGTTTGGAGAGAAACATGATTTAAAAGTTGGCACTATAGCAGACCTTATTGATTATAGGCTTTCAAAAGAATCAACTATTGAAAATGTGCATACAAAAAACGTTTCTACAGAGTTTGGAGATTTTAAATTGGATGTATGGCGAGATGTAATTTTTGATGAACATCACTTTTCTCTCACCAAAGGCTCGCCAGAGAAAACAGATTTACCAATTGTTAGAGTACAGACACAAAGTGTTTTACAAGACACCTTAGGTATTGATGAGATTGGTAAGAAATGGTCAATTAGAAAATCATTAAAAAGAATTTCAGAAGAAGGAGCAGGAGTATTTGTATTAATCAATCACAGAGATGCAAAAGGCTATTGGTTATCAATGTTAAAAGATGAAAACATCGAACCAAAGAGAAATAGAAGAGTAATTGGTATAGGCTCACAAATACTTAGAGCAATAGGTTTGAACAAAATCATGGTTTTGGGCACACCCACAAAATACAGTGGACTATCTGGTTTTAATATTGAAATTGAGGGTTTTATAGATGAATAATGCACCAGATTTTAAAGATTGTTTTAAGAATCTAGCTAAAAAAAGAATTCTTATTGTTACAACAACATGGAATCGAGAATTACTATCTCCCTTGGTAAATGAAGTAACAAAAATAGCAGATGAATATGAAGTTAATCATGAAATAGTTTTTTGTCCAGGCTCATTAGAATTAGCTGCCAGCATAATAAGAGCAATACCAGTTCAATATGATGGAATACTTGCTATTGGTCTTGTAATCAAAGGTGATACTCCACATTTTAAACTTGTATCAAAACAATCATTTCAGGATTTAGCAGCAGTAGCTCTAGAGTTTTATGGAACTCCTTTAATAAACGGGGTGCTTACAGTCGATAATAAAGTTCAAGCTGAAGAAAGAATCAATCCGGAAAAGATGAATAAAGGAAAAGAGTTTATTGAATCTCTGTTTCAAATGATGTCATCATAAAAAATGAAAAACCTTAGTCAATTTAAAGAAAAGGTAAATGCTCGTGAGCTTTTAGTTCAAGCACTTTATGAGTTTTCTTTTGGTCACAACAATGCAAAAGCTATTGAAGATTCTTTTAGAAAAGATTTTAGAAAAACAAAGATAGACTATATTTTTTTTAGAAATATCTTTAGCCACATAACAAAAAACATCTCAGATCAAAAGAAAATAATTTCTGATGTATCTGAACTTGAAATGTTTGGTATCAAATCAGTGGGTACTATGGAAGAAAATATTCTTTTAATAATCAAAGCTGAATCAGAACTAGAAAAAACTCCTAGAGAAATCTTAATTGATGAAGGTGTAAGATTAAGCAAAAAATTCTGTTCAGAGAACTCATATAAATTTATCAACGCGACATTAGAAAAAATATTAAAATCCTAGTATGAGAAAAATTGGTTTTATAGGCTGTGGTCATATGGCCAAGGCCTTAATAAAAGGGTTGCAAAAAAATTCCTCATATATCATTACTGGTCATGATCGAAATGAGGCAAATCTCCTTTGGCTTGAGCATGAATCTATCGGACAACAAACTCTAGAAGATATATGCATCGAGTCAGATATTGTCGTTATATGTGTAAAACCTAAAGATATGTATGAACTTTGTTTATCCATGAATAGCATTATTAGAGATGACATCAAAATAGTTAGTGTTGCTGCAGGAGTTACATTAGAAAATCTAAAAACAGCTTTCCCTAGAAACAAAATCTATAGAGCAATGCCAAATATTGGTGCAAAGGACAATCTAGGTATTACTAGCATATTTTCCTCTGTGGAAGATGATGAAATTCTTGAAATATTTAACTTCTTGGGTAAAGCATTCGTAGTTGATAGTGAAGAAAAAATTAATTTGCATACTTCCCTAATTGGCAGTGGTCCAGCATTTTATTTTGAAATAATTAATGAATTTGAAAATAGATTAGATGGATTGCTACCCGACAATGTTTCTAAGAGAGATATAACCTTGCTCTTTCTTACAAGCCTTATTAGTGCTATTAAAAATGGGGAGAATCTAGAAGACTTAATTGCAAGCGTTAAATCAAAAGGTGGAACAACTGAAGCTGGCCTGAATCTACTTTACAACGAGAATTTTATAAAAATCTTTTCAGATGCTATTGATGCAGCAAAAAATAGAGCAGCTGAATTATCTATGGATTAAATCTTCTCTATTTGGTCCATTAGAAATTAAACTTATTTTTACGCCAACAAATTCTTCAATAAATTCTAAGAAATCTTTAGCATTCTTAGGAAGGTCATCATAATTTTTGCAGCTTTCTAGTGAACAATTCCAACCTTCAAAAGATTTATATACTGGTTTAACTTTATGCAACAGCCTTGATTTAAAAGTAGTTTTTTTATTATCAACTTCATAGTCAGTACAAACTTTAATTTCTCCAAAAGAGTCCAAGACATCAAGCTTAGTAACACATAATTCAGTCAGGTTGTTTAATTTTGCTGAATACTTCAAAGCAACAAGATCTAACCACCCACATCTTCTAGGTCTGCCAGTCGTGGCTCCAAATTCGTGACCTAATTTTGCAATTCTTTCGCCTGTTTCACAAAATAATTCTGTTGGGAAAGGTCCTGCTCCTACTCTTGTAGTGTAAGCTTTGGCTATTCCCAATACATCTGAATAAATACTTTTTGGAAAGCCTGAACCTATGCCAACTGAAGTCGCTAAGGTATTGGAAGAGGTAACATAGGGATAAGTTCCATAATCTACATCCAATAAAGTACCCTGAGCACCTTCGTACAGAATGTTTCCTCCTTCATCATAAATATTTTCTAAAGTATCTGTAACATCACCAAAATACTTAGATGCTTTGTTATAAGATTCGATTAAATCTTTATAGACATCATCATAAGCAAATGGTTCTGAATCATGAATATTTTTGATTTGAAAATTGTAGTATTCAACCAGACTTTTTAATTTTTTTTCTAAAAGATCATTGTCTTCTAAATCAAATGCCTTAATGCTTCTTCGAGCTGTTTTATCTTCATATGCTGGACCTATACCTCTACGTGTCGTGCCTATGGAATTTTTATTGTCTTCTCTTAGCTGATCAATCTTTGCATGAAGAGGCAATAATAAGCTGCAATATCTACTAATTCTAAGCTTACCCTCAAGTTCAATACCTTTTTCTTCAAGCTGCTTAATTTCTTCTAATAAGGAATCAATAGAAAGAATTACTCCTTGTCCAATGAAGCATGAAACATGGTCATAAAAAACTCCTGAGGGAATTAAATGAAGAACAAATTTTTCATCTTCTTTATAGATTGTATGTCCAGCATTGTGACCGCCTTGAAAGCGGCAGACTGCATCAAATTTTTTGGAGTAAAAATCGACAATCTTTCCCTTACCTTCGTCACCCCATTGAGTACCTACGAGGATAAGGGATTTTTTCATCTATTTAGGATCAGATTTATTCAAATACTTAAAGTAATCGCTATCAGGATCAATCAATAAGATATCTCCTTCATCTCTAAAAGTATTTCTGTAAGCTCTCAAGCTTCTTGTAAAGTCATAAAACTCAGGATCTCTATTGTATGCTTCTGCATAAGTTGCGGTCGCAGTGGCATCTCCTTGACCTCTAGTTTTCTCTGCTTCTTTTGTTGCATTAGCTAGGATAATAGTTCTTTGCTTATCTGCATCAGCTCTTATTTTCTCTGCTGTCTCTCGACCTTCAGCTCGAAGCTCCTCTGCAATTCGGTTTCTTTCAGTTTTCATTCTTTCAAAAACTGAAGCTCTAATTTCTCTTTCAAAATCAATCCTCTTTACTCGAAAATCAACTATCTCTACACCAAGTTGAGCTGAGTCTTCTCCAAGAGAATCTTTCAATGCTTGCATTAAACCGTCTCTATCTCCTGAAACAACTTCTATTAGAGTTCGTTTACCAAATTCATTCCTAAGCTTATCTTTAATTCTTCTTTGCAATGTATCTTCTGCAACTCTATCTTGCCCACCATTGGTTGATGTGTAATATGTCTCTGCATCAACAATTTTGTACTTTACAAATGAGTCAACATTTAATGGTTTTGCTTCGCTAGACAGAACTCTGTCAGGCGGTGTATCTAATGATCTTAATCTTCCTTCAAACTTGATAACACTATCAACGAATGGGACTTTAAAATTTAGACCTGGATCTAATGTCCTCTCAAAAGCTCCAAGTTTAAGGAGAATTGCTTTTTCTGTATCTCTAACAATCACAACTGATTGAACAATTGCCGTAATGACAAGCAGTACTAATAACGTAATAAAACCGTTCCTATTCATCATCATCCTCCTGTTTTTTTATAAGCTGATCTAGTGGGAGGTAAAGTAGGTTATTGCCACCCTCAACATCTATCATTACTTTGGTACTAGAAGAAAGAACTTCTTCCAAAGCATCAATGTACAATCTTTCTCTTGTTACTTCAGGTGCCTTGTCATACTCAACAAGTAAAGCCTTAAATCTTTCTGCTTCACCTTCTGCTACAGCTATTACCTTCTGCTTATAAGCTTCTGCGTCTTGCAATTGTCTTTGTGCTTCTCCTCTTGCCTGTGGCACTATTGATAAAGCATATTTTTCAGCTTCATTTCTTAATCTTTCTTTATCTTCTCTTGCAGCTACCACATCTCTAAATGAATCGATAACTTCTGCAGGTGGTTGTCTTTGCTCAATATTTACCTGTTGTACTGAGATACCTGCATCATAAATATCCAGATACTCCTCTAGTCTTAAAAGAATGCCAGAACTAATAGCAGCTGCTCCAGATGTAAGCAAGTTATCCATATTGTTTTCACCAACGACATGTCTTAATGCACTTTCCGTTGCCTGCCTAATTGTAATTTCAGGGTCTTCAACAATTAAGGAATATTTAACTAGGTCACTGATGGTGTACTGCACGTTTAATTCGATATCAACGATATTTTCATCTCTAGTTAACATATTTGTTGGAAGAACAAAGGTTCTAATCTTAGATATATTTTCTTCAGCATATACTTCTTCAATAATTGGAAAGTGGAATTGCAGTCCAGGCCCAAGAACTCTGTTATATTTTCCAAGAGTAAGCACAACCAGCCTATCAGCCTCATTAACAATTCTTATTCCTAGAAAAACATAAAGTGCTACCAAACCCATAATCAGGTATGTAAAGAATTTAAAATTAAATTTAAAGCTTGCGCCTCCGCCTCCAGTGCTTCCGCCACCAGAATTTCCAGAAAAGAACATTTTCCTCAGCTGTTTAATTGCATCATCGAGATCTGGGGGTGAATTCTTTCTGCCCCATGGATCATTTTCGTTTGGATTCCAACTCATTTATTAAAGCTCCTTAGATAAGTATCTATTGTATCAGAAAAAAGATTTGAATCATTTTCATCTAATGTATTTCCTACATAATTTAACTCAAATTTTTTCATCCAGGTTAACTGGGTTTTAATTAACTTTTTAGTTGCTTGAAGCGCATCAAGACATGCTTCATTCAAAGTTATACTTCCCTCTAGATGTGGCAAAAATTGTTTGTAATTTATTGAGTTCATACTATGCGATACAGAGGTTAATTTATAGGTAATTACTAAATTCTCAAGCTCTTTTAAGAAACCGGCATTAACAATTTTCTTTATTCTTTCTTCAGCATTAATGTCTAATGCAGCCTTTGAGTCTGACATGCCTAATAACAAACAATCATCTTTATTGAGTATTTTCCTTAAAGGCTCTTTTTTAAGCTTAGATAGTTTGGTTTTTGTAATTTTTATTATTTCTAATGCTCTTTCAACTCTTCTAGAATTTTTGATGTCTATAGCTTTATATGTTTCAGGATCTAATGCTTTAAGCTCTGCAACTAATGCATTTTGATTATTATTTTGTTTAATTTCATCAATTTCTTTTCTAATGCTGGTATCCGTAGGAAAATCATGAATGCCTTCTAATAGAAGCTTATGAAACATCATAGAACCTCCGACAAATAATGGGATTTTTTCCTTCTTAGCTATATCTTGAAGAGCTTGCTCTACGTAGTTTAAGTAAATCCCAGCATTGAAATTTTGATCAGGTTCTATGACATCAATTAAATGATGGTTCACTCTTTTTTGTTCACTAGCAGTAGGCTTACATGTTCCAATATCCATCCCTTTAAATACCATTGCACTATCAACGCTTATTACCTCGATTGGAAATTGGCGTGCAAGCTCTAAAGAGAGCGAAGTTTTACCGACTGCAGAAGGGCCCAGTAAGAAAATTGCGGGTAAATCGAATTTATAGCTCATCTATAAACTTAATGATTTCATCATAAGAACCAGAATAATTTTTCAAAGCATTACTTTGTGCTAATACCTTTTCATTTCTTATGGCTATATTTTTATACTTGCTTACCAAAGATCTAAGCTGCTCTTGTCCTGTAAATGTTTCAACAATATTTGTGTCGCATAGATCTTGTTTAAGTTGCTTATAATTAGCTAATTTAGAACCAGTAATTGATAAAGTATTTACAAAAATAGGCTCCATAAAATTATGCCCTTTTGCATAATTAATACTGCCAGCCACAATGGCTAAATCACCCGCAGCATAGAGATTAATTAAGTCTCCCACTTCATCGAAAACTAGAATTTCATTATTATTAATTTCTGTATTATCTTCACCTTTTAATGAAGATGTTCTGATGCCTTTCAAATCAAAATTTTCTAGTTCTTGAAGAACTTTTGAAACCCTTTCAGGGTGCCTTGGCGCAAGGATAAGTTTGATATCCATATCAATAAGAGCTTTTACAACAAAAATCTCTTCGCCTTCATGAGAGCTTCCTAAAATTACATTCATTTTTTCTTCACCCAAGATATTTTGGTAGCGAATTCTTTTATTTTGGTCAACGCTATAGTTTTCTGGATTAATCTTAATGTTTCCAATAAGTTTTATATCTTTAACGCTAAAAAATTCTAGTCTTTCAATTGTTAATCTTGATTGGGCCAAAAATAAATCAATTTTTTTGAAAAGAGCTTTAGAAAAATCTTTGAGCGTCTTGAATCTGTTAAAACTTGTATCTGAAATTGTAGTATTTAGCGAAATTACTTTGATTTTTTTTGCTGCATTTAATAAGTTTGGCCAGAATTCACTTTCAAATAAGATAATTTTTTTAATCTCATAATTTGCAATTATTTTTTCATGTGCAAACCTGCAGTCATATGGGAATGGCAGTATCTTTATATCAGAATTGCTAAAATTTTTGTTTAACTCTTCTAGACCTGTATTGGTTGTAGATGTAATAAGAATACTCTGACCTTTATTATGTAGCTTCTGAGCTAATGGCGAAAGAATCTTAATTTCTCCTAAGCTTACGCCATGCAACCATATTGTGGGTTTTTCGGAGGAAGATATGTCGAAACCTAACTTTTGCTGAATAGTTTTTAGTTTATTCTTATCTAATGCAAATAAGTCTCTTAGAATTAAGAGAGGCAGAATTAAAATATAAATTAAGCTGTATATATAAAACATTAAATGAATAATATCACTCTTATATTACTAATTTCTTTCACGAAGGCACTAAGCTTCATTCCTAAAACAATTTTCACTAACAAGAATTCTCCCTTATGGTCATTGCTAAGTAGATTATTGAAGAAGAGAAGAAAAATAATAGAAGCCAATATTAATCATTGTTATGAGGATAAAACTCCTGAATGGAGAAAGGATTTGGTTGAGAAAATATGGGGAGATACCTTTTTAGCATTGTATGAGAATAATTTTGCCTGGCATGCAGGTAAGAGAATAAAAAATTACAAATGTGAAGTACAAAATGAAGAATTACTAGCACAAGCACAACAAAAAAATGTTGGGGTACTTCTCTTATTTAGACATAGTGTTTTCTTAGAGCTTTCAGCAAGATTAATTTCTGAACGTTTTGATATCTATGGTATGGAAAGACCTAATAACAATGCTGCAATACAAGAATTGCAACAGAAAGGAAGACTAAAATCCATGAAAGGTTTAACAGCTAATTCAAATATCAATCAGCTAATTAATTGGCTTAAAGAAGGTAAAACTGTTTTGTATGGGCCAGACCAAGACTATAGAAATAAAAGATCAGTAGTGTCAGAGTTTTTTTCTAAACCATGTCTTACTACAACTGTTCCTTACAATTTACAAAAAATTACAAACTGTAAATTAATCTATCTGGATTTTTTTAAAACTACTGATGGTTATAAATTTGTTTTAGAAGATGTGTCGCATATAGCAGCTAGCAAACAAGCTTTTGCTGATAATATAAATAAAATTATCGAAAAAAGTGTTCACGAAGCTCCTGAACATTATTTATGGCATCACAGAAGATTCAAATCCCAGGCTCCTGAAATATATGATTGAAAAATTTGAAGGAATAAAAGGATTCCTAGACCCAGAAGAAGGTAATGCACTATATGAATTTTGTAGGTCTTCTTATCTGAATGGAGTTTGCGCAGAAATTGGATCTTATTGTGGAAAATCTGCTTGTTATATTGGGCAAGCTTGTAAACAGGTTGGATCGAAATTGTACTCAGTTGATCATCATAAAGGCTCAGAAGAACAACAATTTGGAGAGGAATACTTTGATGAGGAAATTTTTGATTATTCAAAAAATGAAGTAAACACTTTGCCATTATTTTTGAGCAATATCTCAAAATTTGAATTAGATAATTTCGTTGAGCCCGTAATCATGACATCAGAGGAAGCCTCTAAAGTTGTACCTAATGAACTTGATTTTCTATTTATAGATGGTAGTCATACGTATGAGTCAGCAAGAAGCGATTATAAACATTGGGTAAAAAAATTACGGTTAGGTGGGATATTAGCAATTCATGATATCTATGATTCGGAGGAAGAAGGAGGCCAAGCTCCAAAAGAAATTTACCTAAAAGCATTAGATGAAGGTTTTAAACTAGTTGAAAGAAGAAAAAGTCTTGTAATTCTACAGCGCTAAAGAAGTATAACTTTCTCTTTCCCGCTTATGTCATATAAGCAGTCAGCAGCCATAATTATAGCGGCATTAGTCCAGGTTGAATTTTCATCTGGCCAAAATATATCAAGGTCGTATTGATAGCCAGTAGGAAAATAACCAGATGAGTTCTTATATTGAAGAATCTCACTAAAAATTTTATGTGCATCTGCTTCCATGCCAATTTTAAATAATGCAATAACACATTCAGAAGATTCAGCTAAAGTTATCCAAGGCTCTTCCACAACACACTTTACTCCCATTCCCTCCACATAGAATTTTTGTAAAACTTTTTCCGCGTCTGATTTATTCCCACAATTGCAAAGCAAAGGGTAATAAGCATCCATAGAAAATCTTGATCTATCAATACCATCTCTATTAAAGTTTTTTGACTTAAGGCTACTAGATGTAATTGCTTCAGATGTATCAAGACAATCTGTATCGCCAAGAATTTCACATATTCTGTTATAAGCCCTTCTAGATAGCTCAATAGAACATGTTGCTGTGATTAAAGAATTATCTGAAAAACCACTCTCATCCTGAGCCCAAAAATAAAAACCATCTTCAGCTTTAAATTTTTTCAGAGCTGCATAAATAAAGTGAATTTGTGTCCTAAAACTTTTTAGGTAATCAAGATCTTGATCAACTAAATATTTTTGAAGTAAAGGTAGGAAAATGTAGGCAGTATGATGTGCCTCATTGAAGTCTTTAGTTATTTTTTCATTAATATATTCAGATTTGACTAAACCCTTGTCATCTAGCTTTCCCAGGCAAAAATGAATTCCTTTATCAAACGCTTCCCACTCTTGATATATTGCTAAGGCAATAAGACATTCACAATGATCCCAATAATCCCATTTGCCTGTTTGGTCCCACAAAATTGCTCCTTTTTCATTTTGGTTTGCCAAAATCCAATCCTTTGCAGATTTAAGATCATTATGAATTGAGTGATTTATCATTTTCTAAGATAGAAACATTCAGATTTACCAAATAATGGATTCAATAATTTCTCTAGAAACAAGGAAAATTTAGCTTGCCCAAACATTTGTTTAACTAATAATGCATGCAATGATTTTAAAAAATCATTTTCTTCCATATTATTTTTTGCTTTAAGTATCCAATAGATTGAGTGCATAGAATGCTCTCTATGGTGTTTAAATAACTTAAGGTTTAATTCTCTAAAACATTCTTTGAGAAAATTGTTTTTAAATATTCTGATATGGCCGCCTGGTGTTTGCATATATTCTTTTGAATACATCCAGCAAAGACTTTCAGGCAGGTAACTTGGCACACTTACTAACATTACCGCTCCTGGCTTTAATATTCTGTAGCATTCTTTTAAAACTTCACGAAAGTTTGGCACATGTTCCAGAACTTCAGAACATATAACTAAATCTTGTGAGTTATCAGGAATTTCAATATTTCTAACATCTCCTCTAATAAATTGATAAGTGTTCTGGTTCTTGCAGTTATGCTCTTGGAATTCCTCTAATAAAGCATTTATTTCTTTCTCCGATTGATCTATGCCAATAATTTCTGCATTTGAAAGCCTAAAACCCAAGGATTTTAGGTGTCTGCCATTACCACACCCTACATCAATGGCAGTCTTAATTTTCTTTAGATTTAATGAATTGAAGTTAAATGTTTCCACTAATTATTTCTTCGAAGAGCTCCTCAAGCTTCTTAGCATACTCGTCCCATCCAAAAAAAGCATCTCTTCTGATCTTGGAATTATTAGCTAATTTTTCTCTTAAGACATGATTTTGAATTAGTTCTTTCATTTTCTCTTTTAAATCACTGACATCATCAGAATTAAAAATTAAACCAGCATCCCCAGCAAGCTCAGGTAAGGACGCTTTGTCAGAAACAATTACTGGCAAACCTGTTGCTATCATTTCAACAAGTGGAAATCCAAAACCTTCATAACTAGATGCTGCTATCCCCACATCTGATTCGTTCAAAGTTTTAAGCAATTCATTTCTTGGTAGTTTCCTTTTAAAAGAAACTAACTCATTTAGATCTAAATCTTTTATTAATTTTTCGTTTTCTTCCCGCAAATCGCCAATTATTGTAAGTTTGGCTTTTAGTCCATCATTTTTTAGCAGATAAAGAGCTTTCAAAATATTTTTGAGATTCTTCATCGGCACATCAGAACTTATAATTGTTACAAATTTAGAATCAAAAGATGTTCTTTGATGAAACTTGCAATCTTCCAAATCTATCCCGTTCCAAATAACTGAAATTTGCTCTGCTGGATATTCAAAGTAATGACAAATGTCTTTCTTTGAGGACTTAGATGGTGAAATAACTTTTTTTACTTTCTTGAGGTTCTTTTTTTGTAAATTAAGAAATGAGTACCATCTTTTTATTGATAACTTATTTAAAAAACTACTCTCATTCTCTAGATCAATATCTCGATCAACATGTATTGGGTGATGCAGCGTAGTAACAAGTTTCTTGGTTATTGAGTCAGGATAGGCGCTAATAGATTGGTTATCATGAAATACATCATAAGAATCTGCTGAATTTGCAAATTCTTTATTTTGTAAAAGCCTATCACCAAAGAATATTGGTTCAGTGAAAGTTCCAGTAAAAGTCTCTATAAAATCCCATAAATTTAACCTGGTCTTTTCTTGAGCTTGGAATATTTTAAACCTTTCTAGTGAATTAAAAGTTTCAAAATATCCTGGAGTGATTATTTCAACTACTTTAATTCTTTCGTCAACAACCGGAAGAGGTTTACCAGAAAATATCGTTACCTCATGGCCCCTATTTAAAAGTGCTTCTGAGACATTTTTTACGTAGATTCCTTGGCCGCCTGAAAAAGGATCGCTTCTGTAGCTAAGTAGCCCAATTTTAAGTTTTTTCATTAAACTTTAGAAAGCCAATCTGAGTATTTATCAGATTTACCTCTAACAGCATCTAGGAAGATTTGTTGAATTTGAGTAGTTATTTCGCCTCTTTTCCCTACGCCGATTTGAATTTTATCTATAGCCCTAATAGGGGTGATTTCAACAGCTGTGCCACAGAAGAATACTTCATCAGCAGTGTATAACTCATCTCTTGTTATACTTCTTTCCTGAACTTCAAGCCCAAGATCTTGAGCTATTTTCATGACTGATCTTCTAGTTATACCATTAAGACAACAGGTCAATTCTGGAGTCATTACCTTGCCTTTTTTAATTATAAAAATATTTTGGCCACTACCTTCAGCCACAAAACCATTTGTATCTAACAAAATAGCTTCTTGATATCCATTTCTTTTCGCCTGGTCATGAGCCATGACTCCGTTAACATAACCACCTGAAATTTTACCTTTTGTCATCAAGCTATTTGGAAACTGCCGAGTGAATGATGAAACCATAACATCAATTCCAGCTTCTAGAGCCTCAGCTCCAAAATACGATGGCCACTCCCAACATGAAATCATTAGGTGTGATTTCATATCTACAATATCTAACCCTAATCTTTCATCGTTTAAATAAATTAGAGGTCTTATATAGGCGTCTTTAAGTCCTGATTTTTCTATTACGCCTAACTGTGCTTCCATCACTTCATCCATTGAATGATTTATAGGCACATTGATTATTTTTGCAGATTCAAATAGCCTCTCAGTATGCTCTTTAAGCCTAAAAATGCTTACAGAATCCCCAGTATGTGAAGCATAGGACCTTACTCCTTCAAAGGCCCCAAGACCATAATGCAATGTATGAGTAAGTGGGCTTAGATAAGCATCCTCTTTTTGAATATATTTTCCGTTTAACCAGTAAGTATTTGACATAGGGGTAGTATAATTGTTTGAAAGTTTTTTTAAACATAATGAACAAAAACATTTTTAGAGCCTACGATATCAGAGGAAACTCAATAACAGATCTAGATGATCAGACAATTAAGAAAATAGGCTATGTACTAGGAAAAAGAATTCTTAATACTGGACAGGATTCTGTCTATATTGGGCATGACTCAAGATTATCAGCTGCTTCTATACAAAAAGCTCTAATCACAGGCTTTAATGCATCTGGCGTAAAAGCCTTAGTTTTAGGTTTAGTTCCCACTCCTCTTGTGTATTATGCAACCAAAACTGGCTCTACTCCTAATGGCGTTATGATAACTGGGAGTCATAACCCTAAAGATGATAACGGACTGAAAATTGTTTTAAATGATAGTGCTGTTTCAGGGTTAGAGTTATTTGAAGAGGTAGCTAATCAAGATGTAGTTCCTGAAGTTCCTGAAAACTTTGAAACAATAGAAATTGTGCCCAACTACCTTAAAGAGGTTAAAGAAAAGGTACAAATAACGAAGAAATTAAAAGTTATTCTAGATGCTGGTAATGGTGCAGCGGGTGAAATTGCTGACTTGATCTTTAACTCACTTGGATTTGAAACAATTTCTATCAATAAAGAACCTGATGGAAACTTTCCTAATCATCATCCTGATCCCAGCAAAGAAAAGAACCTAGAAGAACTAAAAATGATGGTAGAAGAACATGGTGCTGATCTTGGTTTTGCTTTTGATGGTGATGGCGATAGAGTTGGCATGATAACTAATGATGGAGCTTCTGTGCTTGCAGATCATTTGATCATGTTATTAACAAAAAATTATCTCAAGAAAAGAGCTGGGCCAATAATCTTTGACGTAAAGTGCTCAAGCCAACTTCCTACATTAATTAATCAGCTAGGAGGTGAAGCTATTATGGCTAAAACTGGACACTTTAATATTAAGAAAGCTATCAAAGAACATAATGCTGTTTTGGGTGGAGAAATGTCAGGACATATATTCATTAATCATGAATGGTATGGTTTTGATGATGCAATATTTACTGCAGCTATATTAGCCCAAATTATATCTGATGATGCATTGTCTTCATCTGAAGTAATTAATAAGTTTCCTAAAACCTTTTCAACACCTGAGTTGAATCTTGAAGTAACAGATGATGAGAAATTCGACATGATAGAAGAGTTTAAGAGCAAGATGTCTTTTCCAAATAGTGAACTTAATACAATAGATGGTGTCAGAGTAACCATTGGTTCAGCTTGGGGCTTGGTAAGAGCTTCAAATACTAGCCCTAAACTAGTATTTAGGTTTGAAGCTGAAACTGAAGAAGAGCTTCAAGGAATTAGAAAGCTCTTTTTAGACAATCTAGAAAAAATATTCCCTGATTTACCTCTAAATTTTAGTTAAGAATTTCGCTTAACTCAGAATCTTTCTTTTCTTCATTCAATAGTTCATCAATATTCTCTTCAAGAAAATATTCAAAGTAGCTATTGTTAAAAGATTTGGAAACATTACCGGTCTTCTTATCAATTCTTATGGCTGCAATACCTTCAGGAATATCTACCGAATAATCTGATAAAGAGCTTTTTGAAAGTGTCATGAAATCAAGCCAAATAGGCAAAGCATTTGTACTACCAAACTCATTTTCACCCAATGAAGTACCATCATCTTTTCCTACCCAAGCTGATGCAACTATATTTGAAGCATAGCCTGAAAACCATGTGCTAGTTGCATCATTCGTTGTTCCAGTTTTTCCACCCATATTCTCTATAGGTATAGCCAGCCCTCTTCTATTTGCATTTCGTTTCAAAGCTTCCTGCAAAATATTAGAAAGTAAAAAAGCTACTCTCTCATCCATGACCTGCATTTCTATATCTTCCTCTAATGCAATCATTGGGGTATTTAAATAATCAAAACTCTCAGAACTTAACCATGGAAAACTTACCCCACTAAAATCTTTAACTTTTTTTGAATATTTGTCTTGAGGATCAAAAATTATTTTCCCATTTATATCTTCAATACGGTCAATATAGGAAACTTTTTGATGCTTACCATTATTAATAATTGCTGAATATTGTGTTGCTGCCTTAAGTGGATTCAGCGTGCCTGTACCTAAAGCTATTGATAAATCATTGGTAAGCATTTCATCATCAAATTGATATTTTTGAAAACATTTTATGGTTTTTGGTAAACCTATAGATTGGACTAACTTAATTGAAACAATATTTAATGACTGTATTAAAGATTCTCTTAATCTTATTGGTCCATAAAATTCTCCAGAATTATTTCTCGGTCTCCAGATACTTTCAAGCTTATCATCATCAAATATTATTGGACCATCTATAAAAATTGAAGATGGATTAAGGCCATTTTCAAAAGCACATGCATAGATAAAAGGTTTAATACTTGATCCTGGTAATAACTTTGAATTTGCAGCTCTATCAAACTTTGATTTACTGAAATCAAAACCTCCAACATATGCCTTCAAACTACCTTCTAAAGCATCAACTGCCACAATTGAAGCTTCAGCAAGCGGTATTTGAGAAAATACTTTGTTTCCAGACCTCTCGCTAATATATATAAGACTGCCAATCTCAAGAAAATCTTTAAAAGATTCTGGTTTTGAAGATCTTGTCCCATCAGCATCTATACTTCTGGCCCAACTATAATCAGCAGAAGACCAATCAAGAGTATTAAAATTAAGTTTTGCATCTAATGTCTGAATTTTGTCGTCGCTAATTGCTATAACAATACTAGCTTCATGCCCATCTATTCTTGGCCTATTATCAAGAAGATTTTGGAGTTTATTAAGGTTCTCCTCTTTAGTGGTCTCATAATCAAGTTGCGATGAAATGATAAAAAGGCCCTCTTTTTGATACGCGCTTCTTAGAATAGAAAAATTAAAATCCTTGAATACTTGCTCATCACGCCACCCATACTTTTGATCGTATTTATATAAGTTTTCTCTAAGTGCACGCACAGCATTATCTTGCATAGCAGAATCAATAGTCGTGTATATATTCATGCCTTCTTCATATGCCTTTAAACCAAATTTATTAATTATTTCTGCTCGAATCTTTTCAGCTATATATTCAGCCTCTACAGTTATTTTTGGCCCAAAACTTTCACCGGTTACAACTTCTTCTCTTGCAGCAGCTAGATCTGCTTTATCAATAAACTCTCTTGATAACATTCTTCCAAGAATTAAATCTCTCCTTTTCTTGGATGCTACAGGATTTCTCACTGGATTAACTGAGGAGGGTCTTTGTAAAATACCAGCTAATAAAGCTGATTCTGCAATTGTGGCTTCAGAAAAATCCTTTCCAAAATAATACTGATAGGCTGCTGCAAACCCATAATTTCTATTACCTAAAAATGCTTTATTAAAATAAAGCTCAAAAATTTCTTCTTTGTTTAAATAATCTTCTAGTTTCCAAGCAAGAATTATTTCCTTAAGTTTCCTTTCATAAGTGCGTTCAAAAGATAAAACATAGTTTCTGACTACTTGCATAGTTATAGTGCCACCGCCTCCAAGCGAACTTCCAGAAATCTCACCATAAACCGCTCTAAGCAAGCTTGTAATTTTCACACCTGAATGATCAAAGAAGTCTCCATCCTCTGCTGCAATAATTGCATTCTTTAAGTTTTCAGGAATGTCTTCAAAATTTACTATTTGTCTTTTTTCTGTTCCAAACAAACCTATTAATTGATTGTCAGCTGAATAAATCCGCATAGGATTGGTTAATTTAATTTCAGTAATAGTTTCTATCTTTGGCAAATCCTTGGAAAATATTAGATAAATCAGGCCTGTCATCATGAAGATGAACTGCAATAAAACTAGCAATATCCTTAGAATTGGCATGATTTATATATTATTATTCCCTTTCACTTTTTTTTTATGAATATTTATTTAACAGGCATGATGGGTTCCGGCAAATCTTCAGTCGGTCAATTATTATCAAAATACCTTAATAGTACATTCTATGACTTAGATAGAGGTATTGAAAAGAGGTTCAACTTAAGTATTACAGATATCTTTCAAACTTATGGCGAACCAAAGTTTAGAGAAGCTGAATCTAAGTTGTTAAAGGAAACCCAAAAAATTGATAATAATATTATAGCTACAGGTGGTGGCATTTTGCTTGAAGCCGAAAATAGAGAGTTTTTAAAAGATAAGAGAGTTTGCTTTTTAGATGGGTCAGTAGATGAGCTCTACAAGAGAGCAACAAAAAAAAGGGATAAAAGACCACTTTTAAAAGATTTATCAGAAAGTGAATTTGCCAATATCTATCAAAATAGAAAGAACCATTATAATGAATGTGCGTCTTTATCAGTAATAACAGATGGCAAAACTATTGAAGAGATTGTAAAAGAGATAATAAGTCATGAGAAATTTAATTTTTGAAGCAGAAAGTAATTCTGTAAGCCTCAACTTCCTTAAAGAAGCATCTGAAGTTACAAATTCATTGTCAGATAGTGTGAAATATTGCGTTATTGCAGATGCTAAGGTTTTAAGCATGCATCCAAGTTTTAAAAATCAACTTCTTGAAAAAAACTGTTCAATTTTTGAAATAGATGAACCAGAAAAACAGAAAAATATTGAAACCTTCTCAGAAATAATAGCTTTTATGCAAAAAAATAATATGAATAGAAATGATTGCTTAATTGGCTTTGGTGGTGGTGCAGTTACTGACCTAACAGGTTTTGTTGCATCTTCATATATGAGAGGCATAAAGTATTTTCAAATACCAACATCATTACTTGCACAAGTTGACGCATCAATTGGAGGCAAGACAGGCATAAATTTTGGTCATATTAAAAACTTTGTTGGTTCATTCTATAACCCAACTCAAATATTTATTTGTGCAGCCTTTTTAAAGACCCTGAATGACCAAGAATTTCTTAATGGTTTCTCTGAAGTAATAAAACATAGCATTATTACTTCAAAAGAATCACTTGAGGAACTTAAAAACACATCTCAAGAAATTCTAACTAAAGATACAGATACATTGCTTAAATGTATTGAAGAATCCATACAAATAAAAGCTCAAATAGTTGCTGAAGATTTCAAAGAAAAAGGGACAAGAAAATACTTAAATTTCGGACATACTTTTGCTCATGGTATAGAGTCTGCTAATCACAAAGATCCAATTTTCCACGGTCATGCCGTAATAATTGGAATGCTAATGGCTCTGAAATATGCAAAAGAACTAGGCTTCTTACCAGAAGATTCGTATGAATTGGCAAGAAACGCAATAAATCATTTCAATTACGATTTTTCTAATATCGAGCTTGATGCTGAAGTAATTTTTGAGGCCATGAAAAGCGATAAAAAGAATACTGAAAAAATTAACTTGGTCTTATTGAAGGAAATTGGCTACCCATTTATATATGAAGAGAATTCAAATGAGAACTTAAAACAATATATTAAGAAATTTATCAATGAATTCGAAAAATAGTATCTTCCTAGATGCATTAAGAAGAGAGAATAATCAAGAAAATATTCCTGTTTGGTTGTTAAGACAAGCTGGTAGATATCTACCTGAATATATGAAAATAAGATCTCAATATTCTGATTTCTTTGACATGATTAGAAAACCAGATATTTGCAAAGAGCTGACATTGCAACCTTTGCGAAGATATCCACTAGATGCAGCAATTACATTTACTGATATTCTGACTATTCCAGATGCAATGGGTGTGCCAGTTAAATTTATCAAAGGCAAGGGCCCTATTTTTTCTGATTCGATTATTAAGAACCCACAACTAGAATTAAAATCAGAAAATGCTATTAAGAACCTAGACTATGTCTTTGAAGCAACCAAATTAATTAAAGCTGATATCAATGTGCCCTTGATAGGCTTTACAGGATCTCCCTGGACTCTATTTGTTTACCTTTTTTATGGTGAATCACCAAAAAATCGAAATGAAATAAGTAGTTATTTAAAAAATAATTCAAGTAATGCACATTCTTATTTAAAAGCTATGACTGAAGTTATACATGAATATATAGATGCACAAATTCAATCTGGTGCAGATTGCATACAAATTTTTGATTCGTGGGGCGGAATGTTAGACCAGGATTATGAAGAGTTCTCATTAAAATACATTAATGAATTAGCTAAAAGCATTCCATCAAATATTCCTGTCATTCTGTATACAAGAGGCAAAACAATTGATTCAATAATTGAATCTACCCCAATCAACTGCTTTAACTTAGATATTTCAGATAATATTGATCACCATATAAATCAATCAATCGCTATCCAAGGCAATTTTGATCCAAAAAAATTTCACTCTGATGTTGATGAGCTTGAAGAGCTAGCAACAAAAATTTTTGAAAAATATAAGACTAATAATAACTATATTTTTAACCTAGGTAGCGGCATTACACCCGATATTGACCCTGATAAAGTTGGTATTTTCTTAGAAAGGTTATCTAGTCTTAGTTCTTAGAAGTCCTTCTTGAGAAACTGAAGCTATAACTTCACCATTTCTTGTGAAAAATGTACCTCTACCAAGGCCTCTTGAATTACCAGAATATGGACTGTCCATTGTATATAAAATCCAATCATTAAATTCAAAATTTGGTTTGTGAAACCACATTGTATGATCAAGGCTAGCAATCATTATTTTAGGTGACATGTAAGTGATTCCATGAGGGAAAAGTGCTGCAGCTAAAATTCCAGCATCAGAAATATACGCTAAAAATGCATTTTGAATTTCTCTTTCTTTTGGTAATTTACCAGTTGGCTTCATCCACATACTTCTTCTTGGAGATAATTTTTTTGGATTGAATACATCCTGCCACTCAACTGGCTTAACAGTGCATTCTCTCTCACGAGTAAAATACTCTCTTAACTCTTCTGGAACTAAATCAATATTGTCTTGTCTTAATTCAATCTCATCTTTGAGATCTTCAGGTGGCGGAACATCAGGCATTTCAATACTATGTGAAAGTCCTTCCTCATCCTTTTGAAAAGATAGACTCATGCTAAAAATTGTTTCATTGTTTTGAATAGCTTTTACTGTTCTTGTTGAAAAACTCATCCCATTTCTAATGGGATCAACGCTATACAAAACTGGTTGTTTCTTAACACCAGGTCTCAAAAAATAAGCATGCAAAGAGTGTAAGTGCTTATCTTCCTCAATAGTTAAATTAGCGGCCAAGTAAGCTTGAGAGATTACTTGTCCACCATAAATTCTTTGGATACCAGCATTCTTTCCACTGTATCTAAAAAGATATTTGTCCAGCTGCTCTAGTTCAAACTTTTCTAACGTATCCTGAAATGCCTGTGTCATTATTGCGCTGACAAGCCCCCATCGATAACAATTTCAGTACCTGTTATCATCTTTGACTCATCGGAAGCTAGAAAGAGTATGGCATTGGCAATGTCTTCTATTTCTGCAAGCTTTCTAACGGGTATTTGTTTTTCAAGTTTGCTGAGCATGTCATTCGAAGTATCTTTTAATAGAGCTTCCAAAATTTCCGTTCTTGCAAAGACTGGATGCAAGCTATTACACCTAACTAGTTTTGTTGTTCTTGCACAATGCAATGCAACTGATTTTGATAAATGTCTCACTGCTGCTTTTGCGCTGTTATATGCAGTAAAGTTGTGTCCAGCTACAATACCTGAAATGGATGAAATATTGATGATAGAGCCATTTCCAGAGTCTCTCATTAATGGTAGAGCATATTTGCAGCCATAAAAAACAGAATCAAGATCTACTTTATGCACCATATCCCAGGCTTCATTGGTAGTGCCTTCAACATCACCCATATAACCTATACCTGCATTATTTACTAAAACATTAAGCTGATTCTCTTGGGTTTTGATTTCTTCAATAATCTCTTGCCATCTATCAGGATCAGTTACATCGTGTTCAAAAAATTTAATACCTAACTCTTCAGCAACTTTTTCTCCACCTTCTTTATTTATGTCTGAGATATAAACAGTTGCGCCCTCTCTTGCTAGGACAGCTGCAGTTCCTTTACCAAAGCCAGCAGCACCACCAGTAATGAGTGCTACTTTATTTTCTAATCTATTTCCCATTTTATGCCTCTTTAATTTTTTGTTATATTAAACCACTATCATATAAAAGAACATGAAAAACAAAATAGTAGATAATCAGCCTCAAGAAATCACAGAATATCCTGAGATTGATCCAAAAGAACAAGATGCAATTGAATGCGTTAATGAGATATTCAAAACTCCGTTAACAGGTTCATACAACTGGGACTACACAGTTGTAGATGATAGGATTAAAAAACTTTATGAGCTGGGTAAAAGGCTGAACTGGAATGTTTCTGATGATTTAGATTGGTCTCAAACACACCCAAAAGATGAATTTTTAGTAAATCAAGAATTTAGACTAGTTCCGGATGAAATAGTTGGTCTCGATGAGTTGTCCCTTGAAGATAGATTGCAAATGGATAGGCACCAAGTCTCTTGGAATTTGAGTCAATTCTTGCATGGTGAGCAAGGTGCTCTTTTAGTAGCATCTCAATTAGTTTCTTGTGCCCCAACTTTCAACGCAAAAATGTATGCTGCATCTCAAACTTTTGATGAAGCTCGACATGTTGAAGGCTTTAATAGGTATCTTAAGGAAAAAATTGGTTTTCAATATCCTGCTACCACAGGCCTTAAATCCCTAATGGATAAAATATTAACCGATGAGAGATGGGACCTTAAATTCATAGGAATGCAAATCATTATTGAAGGTCTAGCTTTAGCAGCTTTTAATAATATGAAATTCATATTAAACGATGGATTACTTAAACAACTACTGCATTATGTAATTAGAGATGAAGCTCGACATGTAACCTTTGGTGTTAACTACCTTGAAGATTATTTGAAGACTTTGTCCAAAAGTGAAATTGAAGATAGAGCGCAATTTGCATTTGAAGCTTGCGTTGTCATGAGAAACAGACTCATTTCAGGGGAAGTAATTTCTCGTTTCTTAGACTATACCCCTGACGAAGCACAAGAGATTGCTGCCAACACGGCTCAGGGTCAAAACTTTAGAGTGCTTCTCTTTACTAAAATTGTGCCAAATTTAAAACGAATAGGCTTGCTTACAGACAAGGTAAAACCACAGTACGAAAAACTTGGCGTACTAAGCTATGCTGAGCTTGAAGACAATTTCAATATTGATTGGGCCGATATGTCTAAACCATATGAGACTCAAGAAGAAATTGAAAAAGCTATCAGCTTAAATTAGTCTACGACTTCTGCTTTTATAATCTTAATAGTCTCAGCTGGAACATCTTGGTAGCCTTGAACTGAAGTTGTTTGCACTTCTGCAATCTTGTCAACCACATCAAGACCTTCTGTTACTTTACCAAAAACGGCATAACCCCAACCTTCTTCAACTTGATTGGTTCTAAAATTTAAAAAAGCATTATCTGCATGGTTAATAAAGAACTGGGATGAAGCTGAATGTGGATATGCTGTACGCGCCATAGCAATTGTACCTCTATCATTTCTTAAACCATTGTTGGCTTCATTCATGATTGGATCTAATTTGTCATCTTTAGGTGTCATATCTTCAAGATGTCCTCCGCCCTGAATCATGAAGCCATTTATGACTCTATGAAAAATTGTTTCATCATAAAAACCACTTTCAACGTATTGAACAAAGTTTTCAGTTGAGATTGGTGCATTTTCTTGATCTAACTCAAGCACGATATCCCCATAGGATGTTGTTAGTTTTACTTTTGGCATTGCTTCTTCCCTTATGAATGTATTAAACAAAAAATATAAGCCCATGACGAACAAGAAACCTGCTAGTGCATAGG
>CAZNPG010000009.1:0-51000 GCA_964575305.1 uncultured Gammaproteobacteria bacterium
ATACAGTTGGAGATCCATTCAAGGATACCTCTGGACCTGCTATGAACATCTTAATTAATGTGATGGCTATTGTTAGCTTAGTGATAGCACCACTATTATAAGAAGATTAATTTCAATAAAGGGCAGTTAGAGATGACTGCCCCTTTTTTATATACTTAAAAAATGAAAAGAATAATTTTATTACTCGTTACCCTAATGTCATTCTCAGCTAAAGCAGATATGAATAAGGTTTGCAAAGTAAATGGTCTGAATTTAGATGAGATTGAATTATATATCTTGGAAAACTGTGAGAGAAACAATGTTCTTTTTTGGTCAGAAAATCCATATCAAGTATCGACAATAAAAACTTGGTGCAGGTTCGATAGAAATGTAGAAAGAACCAAGAGCCAGTTCACTTGTATTCTATATTCAAATAAACCAAGACAAAGTATCTAAATTAAACGTCAGAAAGCTCTAGATGTGCTGGAAACCATCTCTCAACAATTTTCCTTTGCTGTTCAACAGGCAGTTTGATAACTTCTTGAGCAAGTCTTTCTGCCTCATCTTGCAATTCTTCGTTCGCTAGTAAATCAAAAAAAGTAAAACTAGGTTGACCTGTTTGGGATAGCCCAAGAATATCTCCAGGCCCTCTTAATTTAAGATCCTCTTCAGCGATGACAAAACCATCGTTTGTTTCAGTGATGATCTCAAGACGCTTTTCAGATAATTCAGTCAGTGAGTCGCTATGCATCAAAATACAGAAGCTTTCTTTCTCTCCTCTGCCAACTCTGCCTCTCAATTGATGAAGTTGAGCAAGCCCAAAGCGTTCGGAGTTTTCAATCACCATAATATTTGCATCTGGCACATCAATACCAACCTCAATTACAGTCGTTGCTAGAAGAATTTTCGTTTTCTTGTCTTTGAAATCAGACAGTATTCTTTGTTTGTCTGTATCTTTCATTTTGCCGTGAATAATTTCATAGTCTTGAGAATCAAACTCTTTCTTTAATATTTTTTCTAAATCTTCAATGCCAATTAATTCGCTTTCACTCTCGTCTATGAGAGGACAGACCCAATAAACTTGTGAATTTTTGCTAATAGCACTTTTGATCCTATTGATCAGAGCATCTCTTCTATTATTAGGTAATGTTGTAGTAACTACTGGTGTTCTATTGGGTGGTAAGGACTTAATGGTTGATATGTCTAACCCTGATAAGACACCCATAGCCATAGTTCTTGGTATTGGTGTTGCAGACAACAGCAATTGATGTGGATAATCTTCTGCCTTTTCTTTGAGCTTTAGTCTTTGACTTACGCCAAATCTATGCTGTTCGTCATAGATAACAAGAGATAAATCTTTATAAGTGACACTTTCTTGGAAGACAGCATGGGTGCCAATAATTATTTTTGTTTTACCTTCAGCAATGTTCTCATAAATTAATCTTTTTTCTTTGGCAGGGATTTTAGACGTAAGTAACTGAACTTCTTCTTCACCAAACCACTCAACAAAATTCTGATAATGTTGATTAGCTAAAATCGTAGTAGGTGCAAGGATAGCAACTTGTTTTTTGTCCTCTACAACATGGGCTGCGACTAAACCTGCAACAATTGTCTTGCCTGAGCCTACATCACCTTGTAGCAGCCTTAACATTGGAGTTTGAGTTGCTATATCAGCACTTATTTCTTCATAAGCTGAGACCTGATCATCTGTTAATTTAAAAGCTAAGCCTGAATTAATATCTTTTGCCAATTTATCGTTTTGGAAAGCGCTAGTTATCCTATTTTTATTCTGTTCTCTAATAGATAAATAGCTAATTTTGTTTGCAACCATTTCTTCAAGCCCTATTCTCTTTCGAGCTTCTGAGCTTCCACCAACTAGAAACTCTTCGATATTGCTTTTTGGGTCAGGAGAATGAACATTAATAATTGATTCATTTAGATTTGAAAAATTATGTGCAGGCATTAAGTCAGCGACTTCAATTTTCTCTTGTTTGATTAATTCAATAGCCTCTGAGATTAGTTTCCTCATCTTTTGATGAGTAATGCCTTTAGTTAGAGGATATTTTGCAAGGATTTGAGGTTTAAATTCATTGTCTTTTACTATTTCATATTCAGGATGAACAGTTTCAAGACCGTACCTACCTAAACGAGATGAACCTGAGACTTGTATTAACGTTCCTTCTTTAAAGACATTCCTTAAACCAGGAAAATAGTAAAAAAATCTTAAATATAAGTGTCCAGTGTTGTCTTTAATTTTGACCAAAAGCATTTTTCTTGGCACAAAAGTTTGTGAAACTTTCTCTATGACGCCTTGCACGACAAAATCTTGGTTTGGTTCTAGCTCAGCAATTTTTTTCAGAGTTGTTCTGTCTTGATAGCCAACAGGAAAATGAAAAAGTAGATCCTCGATAGTTTTAATTCCAAGTTTAGATAACGTAGACGATAATTTCTCACCTACGCCTTTAATCGTTGAAACCAATAATGAAGATGCTTCAATCTTTTGATCTGTAGACATATATATTTATTATTATGTTTTAGAGAAAAAAATGAAAATTTTAGTTATTGGTTATGGTGAAATTGCAGAGGAATTTGCAAAATTAAATAAAGATTTTGAATTTATAGGCATTAAGAGGTCAGGTTCTTCTAATTTATCGAATGTTGAAATAATAAATTGTGATTATTCGCTGGGCTTACCAAGCCAAATAATGAATCTAGTTTTTGATTGGATTCTTTTCTTTCCAAAAACCGATGGCAATGACGCAGAAGCTTATAAAAATGGCTACCTTTCTCAGTTAGATACCATAAGAGATAATTTCCCTTCTGCTAAGAGAATTTTTATTTCCTCAACAAGAGTCTATTCAGGTTATTCCAACATTATTGTTGATGAAGATACTCCTGCAAAACCTAGTGACGAGCAGGGTGAGATTATTAAGGTATATGAGCAAGAAGCCCTAAGCCATAAAGGCACTACAGTTCTTAGGTTGGGTGGACTGATCACTAGCAAATCAAATTTTGTACAACTAGTAATTAAAAAAAGAATTTTTACAAGCAATAAATATATAAATGGAATTTTTATCTCAGATGTTCTGAATCTAATGGTCAATATCTTACAAGGCCAAACAAACCAAAAACTAGTGAATGCAATAATGCCTGAAACTATGAAATATTCTGATTTTGATCCTGCATTTAAGGGCGAGCCTGTAAACGCTGCAGTAAAATCTATACACTACAATGATACCTCACAATTTAAATATATAAGTATTGAGCAAATAAAATGAAAAGCATGACAGGCTTCAGTGAAGCAAGCTTAAACAAAGATGGCATTCAGTTTAAATGCTTTGTTAAATCTTTAAATAGCAGATTTATTGAAGTAAATATAAAACTACCTAATAACCTAAAGAAACATGAAGGCTGGATAAGAGATCTAATAAAAAAAAGTTTTGCTAGAGGCAAGATTGATATGGATTTGCACTATACATCACCTCCAAAAGAACATCTTAAGGTTTCGGACAACTTTATAAAATTAGTCAAACAAAATGAAAAAAATGCAAAATCAAAAGGGTTAGATTTAGTTGGTGCCTCCTATCTAGATTTAGTCAGGCTGAGAGACTCAATCCAAAGTGATTATGTGTTGAGTGAAATAGCTCTAAAAGCTTTGATTAAAAAATCTTTAGCTAAGCTAGCCAAAACTAGAGAGGCAGAAGGCAAGACTATAAATGCTGACATGAAAAAACTCTCATCCAAGATGCAAAAGTCGATGAACAAAATTAAAAGAATGGAAAAGCAGAATACCCAGCACATGCAAAAGAAATTCAAAAGAATTAAAGCAGAACTTAAACTTAGCAATAAAGAAATCAACATGAATGAGGTCTTTTCATCTTTTAGCAAAGCTGACATTAATGAAGAGGTAGTAAGGTTTCAATCGCACTTAGATTTAGTTAACAAACTCATGAAATCTAAAGACCTTATTGGTAAAAAGTTAGATTTTTATACGCAAGAAATGTTGAGAGAAACAAATACTCTTAGTTCAAAAGCACTAATAGCCGACATTAAAAATGAAGCAGTAGAGCTTAAAAGCTTAATAGAAAAAATGAAGGAACATGCTCAAAATGTCGAATAACCTTTTCATCATCACAGCGCCATCTGGAGCTGGCAAAACAACCTTAATAAAAAGAGCGATTGATTATGCAAAAAAAATTAATGAGCAAGTTCATTTAGCGGTTTCACATACTACGAGAAACCCAAGGTCCGGAGAGGAAAATGGCAAAGACTATTCATTCATTAATGAAGAAGAGTTTAAAAACAATATTGCTCAGGATGAATACCTAGAATACGCCCTAGTACATGGCAATCTATACGGTACACCGAAAAGTGAAATTGAAAACAAACTAAAAGATGGCAGTAAAGTCCTGTTAGAAATTGATTGGCAAGGAGCTTTACAAATTATGGAACACTATCCAGAAGCAGAAAGCATCTTTATTTCCCCACCTTCAGTAGATGAACTAAGAAAAAGACTTACAGAAAGAGGCCTAGATACAGAAGAAGTTATAGATAGAAGAATTAAAGGGGCACAGACTGAACTCGATCAATCTAAAAACTTTAAACACCAAATAAGCAATATTTCACTAGACATAGCAACGAAAAACCTTTTAAATATCATGTTCAGAGAAAACCATGGCTAGAATTACAGTAGAAGATTGTCTTGAAAAGGTCGAAAGCAGATTCGATCTAGTTTTAAAGGCATCAGAAAGAGCAAGAGATCTAATCTCAACAAGTGCTGAGCCCTTAGTTGAACCTGAGAATGATAAACCTACTATAATCGCATTACGTGAAATAGCTGCAGGTGTATTAGATGAAGACTATGTCTCACCTAGTGACACTGAAGAAGTTTTTCTCGATAATGTTGATGAGGAGTAGATAAAATCATTGTTCGAATCATTAGGACTCTTTAAAAAACCTAAAACTTCACGTCTTAGTGGAGAGCTAGACCAATTATCTAAACTTTATCTAAATCCTCTTTCTAGTAAGAAAATAAAAAAAGCAGTTGAATTTGCAGATAAGGCACATGATGGACAGTTTAGAAAAAGTGGCGAACCATTTCTTATCCACCCAATAAATGTAGGGCTAATATTGGCATCACTAAAAATGGATGCTGATACTATAATCGCAGGATTATTGCATGATGTTGTTGAGGATTGTGAAGTATCTCTACCAACTGTAAAAAAAGAATTTGGAAAGAATGTTGCAGCTCTAGTAGATGGCATGACAAAGCTTCTAAAGCTTGATGATAAGCTTAAGGACCAAAGCCAAGCTGAATATTTTCAGAAAATGGCATTAGCTACAGCATCTGATGTCAGAGTTGTGATTATTAAATTAGCAGATCGTCTACATAATCTAAAAACAATCGAGCACTTACCAAGGGAAAAGCAGATTAAAAAAGCTAAAGAAACTCTTGATCTTTATGCACCACTAGCTCATCAGATCGGAATGCATAAAATGGCAACCGACTTAGAGGACTACTCTTTTAAAACAATTCACCCTATAAGACATCAATTAATAATCGAAGCTTTAAAAAAGAATGATCTAAACAGAAAGACATTGATTTCAAAAGTTAAAAAAACACTAAATTCAAAATTTAAACGAAATAAAATTCAAGCCAAAATTACAGGCAGAGAAAAAAGGATATATAGCATCTACCAAAAAATGAAAACCAAACATAAGTCGTTTTCTGATATTTATGATGTATTTGCTTTTAGAGTGATAGTTGAAAAAGGTGAAGATTGCTATAGTGCTTTGGGAACAATCCATAATATTTTTTCACCTATATCTGGCAAATTTAAAGATTATATAGCTGTCCCAAAGATGAATGGTTATCAAGCACTTCATACAGTTGTGATGACCTTTGATGGAGTGCCGATGGAAGTTCAGATTCAAACTTCTGCTATGGAAACCTTTGCTAATTATGGGATTGCCTCACATGGCCTTTATAAAACTAAAGTTAATGATGACCAAGTCCAAGCAAAATCTAGACAACTAGTTCAGAGGTTAACAGATATGAGTAATAGAAGTTCTTCCTCTATAGAATTCCTTGAAAGCATTAAAACAGATATGAAAGGCAAAGAAGTCTATGTATTTTCACCCAATGGCAGGATATTTTCACTTAAACAAGGCTCTACAAGTATAGATTTTGCCTATGCTGTACATAGCAAGCTAGGCAACTACGCACTATCTTGTGAAATTGATAAAAAACTTTCTCCCTTATCTACTGTTCTGAAGAGCGGACAGACTATAGAGATAATTAAAGGTAAAAAGAAAACAGTTAATCCTAGTTGGTTGAATTTTGTGATCTCATCAAAAGCTATTACAGAAATTAAAAAGGAACTAAGAAAGATAAAAATTAGTGATGCTCGTGTTTTAGGTAAAGATTTACTTGAAGATAGCTTGCATGATGATGGTATGGAGCTTAGTGAGTATCCAAATGAACAGCTAAAAGGAGTGTTTGATTTGCTAGGTGTTCGTTCTCTAAACCAATTGCTTGTAGATATTGGTTCTGGCAGAAAGAGAAGTAACATGGTTTCTCAAAGTTTTGCAGAGGGCTTAAGAGGATCTATAAAGTCTAAAGAAGTCGCTTCCGAACTTAAGATAGGTTCTTCAAAAAAATATGGTGCAATAAAATTTCCTGAATGTTGTTATCCAGTTCATGGTGATCCATGTTTGGCTGTGCACAATGAGCTTGGTATCACCATACACAGAGAACAATGTGAAAATTTAAAAGGTTTCTTAAATACACCAGGAAGGTGTTCAAATATTATCTGGGAAAAAGAACAAGATGCAGAATATTTGGCTGCTCTAACAATGAATCTGGTTAATGAGCCAGGAGCTCTTGCAGATGTATCTAAAATTATTTCGAATAATGGCTCAAATATTCAAAGTGTGCTGACTAAAAACCTTGATGAAAACTTTATAGAGCTTACGGCAAAGATTTTGGTTAAAGATATTAAGCACTTAGAATTGATTAACCAGAAATTAATAAAAAATAAGACAGTTACAAGTATAGAAAGGAAGCTTACATGAACAAAATAACAGCAATTTCAGATATGCAAAAAGACTTTATTGATCAAGTATTTGAGTTGACTTCTGAGGTGAGTAAAAAGTGGCCAAATCTAGAAAAAGTAGGAAGCGGTAAAACAATATGCCTGCTTTTTTGGGAACCAAGTACTAGAACAAAACTTTCATTTGAACATGCAGCTAAAATGTTAGGTTTTAATGTTCTTGATTTTTCACCTGAGCACTCTTCATTAAAAAAAGGTGAATCATTTGAAGATACAATCAAGACATTGCTTGCAATGAAAGTTGATGGTTTTGTTATTAGACATCCAGAAGACAATATTTCCCAAAAAATTGAATCGCTTTTGCCAGATAATGTTTTCTATATAAATGCAGGTGATGGTAATCATGCACACCCTACTCAGGGCATGCTTGATGTTTATACCATGAAAGAAAAATTTAATGATTTGAAAGAGCTTAAAGTAACTATTCTTGGTGATGTTAACCATTCAAGGGTAGTTCCGTCGCAAATAGAGTTATTAAAGAAATACTCCTGTTTAGATATCAACTATCTTGGACCTAAGTCTCTAATATCAGATAAATTTTCACCTTCCTTCTCGAGCACTTCTGAAAACTGTTTAGCTGATAGAGATATTCTCTTTATATTACGTATTCAAAAAGAAAGATTTAGAGACAGTGACAGCATTAATGAATCAGATTTCATAAATGAATTTCAAGTAAATAATAAATTTTTAGAGAAAACAGGCTTTGATGGTTTCATTATGCACCCTGGTCCAATGAATATTGATGCTGAAATAACTAACGATATTGCAAATAACGATAAGTCATTAATTTTGAGACAAGTTGAAAATGGTCTATACCTGAGGACCGCTCTGCTAAGCCTTATCGCTTAAGACCCTCTCAGTAGTATCTGTGATTGCAATTGTATTTTGGTCTAATTCAAGGTTTACGTTATCTCCAAAGACCAGATTATCTAGATTAGTAGATCTTAATGTCTCAGGTATTAGATGAACTTTAAATCTAGTTTCACTAATCTGCCCAACTGTGATGCTGCATCCATTAATGCCCACATATCCCTTTTCAAAAAGATATTTAGACCATTCAATATCAACCTCAATTACTAAATCTTTAGTATCTCCAATTATGAGCACTTCTTTTATTTTTGCTGTTTGATGAATATGCCCCGACATTAAGTGACCACCAATAGAATCACCAAATTTTAATGCTGACTCTAAGTTTATTATTGAGCCAACACTATAATTTTTAATTATTGTTCTACTTAGTGTTTCATTTACTGCATCAAAACTGATTGAATCAGAAGATTTTGCAGTAACAGTTAGGCATACCCCATCAACAGATACACTATCCCCAACAGAAATGTCTTTTACAAAATCTTCACTACAATTTATTTCAATAGAAAGAACCTCATTTAACGTCTGAAGTTTTTTTATAGAACCTTTTTCTTCAACAATGCCACTAAACATTTTTGCCTTGGTATGAATTCCTATAATTTTTTATTGCTTCCAATGAAGCGCTATCAATTAATTCACTAGCATCCAATAAATCATCAAGCGAAATAACTGAAAAAATATTTAAACCATCTTTTTCAAGTTCAGCTGAAGCCATAAGATCAGTATTCTGCCCAATTTCCTGCCTATCAAGAGTCACTAGTGCTCCTGCAAGTTCTATATCGAAAGGTTCAAGAAAACTTAAGCTCTCTCTAATGGCTAAACCAGAAGAAATTACATCATCTACTATAAGAACTCTTCCTTTTGGTACTGCTCCTATTAATGAGCCTCCTTCACCATGATCCTTAGCCTCTTTTCTATTAAAACAAACCGGCACATTCATTTCTTTACTCATCTTGGTTGCAAGAATTGATCCTAAGAAAATCCCCTTATAAGCTGGGCCAAAAATCATATCAAAACTTAGACCAGAGTCCTCTATCTTATCTACCAATATGCCTGCTAATTTATCTAGTGAACCATGTTCTATTAGTGCAGATGCATTAAAAAAATATGGGCTTTGTCTGCCAGATTTAAGAGTAAATGTTCCTAATTTAAAAGCACCAGAATCCAGGGCTAGTTTTAAAAAATTTCTTTGATAATCTTTCACTTATGATTGATGATTTGGTTTTGTAGTTTAAATAAATCAGATATACCTTGTTCAGCTATTTCCATTAAACCATTGAATTGTTCTTTACTGAAAGCTGTCTCTTCCCCAGTTCCTTGTACTTCAATAAAGTCCATGTTGTCATTCATGACAATATTTACATCGCATTGCGCATTGCTATCTTCTTGATAGTTAAGGTCAAGTATTAATTCATTTTCAAAAATTCCAACACTAACTGCTGCAACTAAATTATTGATTGCATCTTCTTTGCCTATTTTTTGCAAAGCCTTACAGAGTGCAATTGTGCCTCCTGTTATAGATGCAGTTCTTGTGCCTCCATCAGCTTGTATAACATCACAATCAATTGTTATGGTGTAGCCAGTTAATTTATTTAGATCAACAACTTGTCTTAATGACCTGCCAATTAGTCTTTGTATTTCCATCGTTCTGCCAGATTGCTTACCTCTTTGAGCTTCACGATTCATTCTTTCGTTAGTAGATCTTGGCAACATTCCATACTCAGCAGTAATCCAGCCTGTTTTTTTGTCTTGCATCCATCTTGGCACCGCTTTTTCAATACTGGCATTACAAATGACATGTGTATTGCCAAACTTAATTAGAGCAGAGCCTTCAGCATGAATATTAAAATCTGGAATTATACTTACTTCTCGTAATTGATTGTTTTTACGGTTATCTAATCTTTGCATAGCTAAATTTGTTGTTTACTATTATACAGTCAAGGATTAAATAGATGATAAAGAAATTACTAGTCATATTGCTAGCTCTTATGGTTTTGGGTTGCAACCAACAAGGCAGTGCAATTTTTCAAGAAGAAGCTGACGGATCAGTAACAAATTACGAAAATGATACTCATGGAACGTATGCTTCAACGTATACGCCTTTTAATTCAAAAAATATTGTCATAAGAAATGCAACAGTATTTGATGGTAATGGAAATAAGTTTAAAAACTTTGATGTTCATTTCTCTGATGGTGCTATACAAGCAATAGGTCTGAGGCTTGTTGTTGAGGGAGCAGAAGAGATTAATGGAGTTGGAAAATTTGTTACCCCTGGAATCATAGATAATCATTCACATATGGGCGTCTACCCTGCACCAGGTGTAAGAACAAGCAGTGATGGCAATGAAGCAACAAACCCTGTAACTGCTGAAGTCTGGGCGGAGCATAGTGTCTGGTCACAAGACCCGCAATACAAGCTAGCTTTAGCAGGTGGCGTTACTACTTTTCATGTTTTGCCTGGTTCTGCAAACTTATTTGGTGGTCGAGGTGTTACATTAAAAAATATTTCGGCAAATACAGTGCCAGATATGAAATTTCCTAATGCACCTCATTCTTTAAAAATGGCTTGTGGAGAAAACCCAAAAAGAGTTTATAGCTCTAGCGGACCTTCAACACGAATGGGAAATGTTGCTGGATATAGAAAAGCATGGATAGGTGCAGAAGAGCACAAAAAACGTCTTGAACAAAATCCAAATCATCGAGATATAAGAAATGAAACACTGGCAGCAGTACTTGATGGAGAAATACTAGTTCATAACCATTGTTATAGAGCTGATGAAATGGCAACAATGATAAATATTGGTGAAGAATTTGGTTACAAGGTTTCAACTTTTCATCATGGAGTAGAAGCTTACAAAATAGCAGATCTATTGGCTGATGAGGGTATATGCGCAGCACTTTGGGCAGATTGGTGGGGTTTTAAGCACGAAGCTTATGACATGACAATTGCAAATATTGCTATTGTTGACCAAGCAAGAGGAGGCAAAGGTTGCGCCATAGTTCATTCAGATAGTGCAAGTGGAATTCAGAGATTAAATCAGGAAGCAGCTAAAGCATTAGCTGCAGGTAGAAAAGCTGGTTTTGAAATATCAGAGGGTCGCGCCATGACATGGCTAACTAAGAACCCAGCCAAATCTTTAGGAATACTAGACCAAACAGGAACTCTTGAGCAGGGCAAAGATGCTGACTTAGTTATTTGGGATGGAAACCCTTTTAGCGTTTATACAAAAGCTGAACAAGTATATATTGATGGCGCTTTAGTGTTTGATAAAGCAACAGATTTTATGCCTCATACCGATTTTGATCTTGGAGTTAAAGAATGGGAGGACAAATAATGAAATTTCTTAAATTATTAATTCTTGTACCATTCTTAGCATTCACGCATGCAGATGATTTGTATCTACTTAAAGGTGCAAAAGTATTTCTTGGCGATGAAGGGTTTATTGCAAAAGATATTCTGGTGGATGATGGCAAAATTATTTTAGTGGAGGACTTTATTGAAAATATTGAAACTGGAAAAGTTGTTGACCTTCAAGGAAAGTACATTACCCCAGGTTTATTAGTTTTTTCAAGCTTAGGCCTTCTAGAAATTGGTGCTTTGTCTGAAACAAATGATACCGGATCTGACATTTACAATGCTGGTTTTGATCCAAGCAAAGCCTATAACCCGTTTTCACAAGCAGTCAGACTCAATAGATCAAAAGGCGTAACATCAACAATTAATATTCCAGGAGCTTCTGGTTACTTTTCTGGCATGCTTTCCTACACAAAAATTAACAATGGTATGAAGCAAAAAAAACAAGGGCCATTAGGTTTGGTTACAAGCTATGGTCAGTCCTATAACGATTCGAGAGCAGCAAACTTAATGTACATGGAAGATCTTTTTAGTTATGTAAGAACAAACCATGATGATAACTATGCAGACATGACCCAATTCATGTTGGGGACAACGAATGAATATAAATTTACAAGTAGGGATTTCAAAGCAATAAAAAAAGTACTTGATAATGAGATGCCACTAGTAGTCAAGGTTAACAAAGCTACTGATATATTAAATGTTATTAAATTTGCTGAAGCTCAGGAAGTTGATTTAATTCTATGGGAAGCAAATGAGGGACATATGGTAGCAAACGAAATTGCCCAAGCTGGTGTGCCTGTAATTTTAGACCCATTAAATAATATTCCAAGTACATTTGATTCTCTTAATGCTACATATGAGAACGTAACAAGACTTAACGAAGCAGGCGTCGTTATGGCTTTTTATTATGAACAAGGAGCAGGCGCACATAATGCTTATTTAGCAGCTCAGTCTGCTGGTAATTCTGTTGCAATGGGCCTTGATTATAATGAAGCTGTGAGATCTATTACATCAAACCCTGCAGATATTTTTGGTTTGATTAATGTTGGCTATATTCTGCCAGGTTATGACGCAGACTTAGTAGTTTGGGATAATGATCCCCTTGAATTAATGTCATCTGTAGAGATGGTAATGATAGACGGTGAAAATCAGGATCTTTCTAATCGATATGAAGAGCTGACCGATCGATATACTAAAGAGCTAGATAAACCTAATTCTTATAGATCAAGAGAGTAAAGCTTTAACTATTGAGCTAGCTTCTGACATTTCTGCATTTGGATGTTTTGATCTTAGTTCCTTCATAACATTACCCATATCTTGCATCCCATTAAAATTATTTTTTGAGACAATTTCTTCTAATGCAGCTTTAAGCTCATCACCATTCAGGGCTTGTGGTAAATATTTAGCTAATAAATTTAGTTCATTTTGCTCAACCTCTTCTAGATCAGGTCTTCCGCCTTCTTTGTATTGATGGATTGAATCTTTTCTTTGTTTTGCCATTCTTTTTAGAATATTGATGACGTCGTCATCTGATGGCTCTTGTCTAGTATCAACTTCAAATCTTTTTATTTCAGATGTAACAAGTCTTAAGGTATCTCGAACAAATACATTTTTATCAAGCATCGCTTGCTTTAATTCAGAATTAATTTGATCTCTTAAAGAAGACAACTTACTTAAGTTTTGAGAAAGAGTCTTTCATGACTCTTTTATAGTTTCTTTTAACTGCAGCTGCAGCTTTTCTTTTTCTCTCTTCTGTCGGCTTTTCAAAAAACTCTCTTTTACGAACTTCCGTAACAATACCTGCTCTCTCGCAAGCTCGTCTAAATTTTCTTAAACCTACATCAAAGGATTCAGTTTCTTTAATTTTTATACTTGGCATAATGTAGTGTGTATTTTAAGGATAAATATAAAAGAATCAACAATGTTAATTTTAGGAATAGAAAGTTCTTGTGATGAAACCGGCTTAGCCCTTTATTCAGAAGACCATGGGCTCATTGCACACTTAGTAAACTCACAAATAGATTTATTCACAGAATACGGTGGTGTTATACCAGAAATTGCTGCGAGAGATCATAGTGCGAAAATTATCGGCATATTAAAACAACTATTGAAACAAACAAACCACAAATTAAATGATATTGATCTTATAGCTTATACAGCAGGTCCTGGTTTAATAGGTTCTTTAATGATTGGAGAAACAGTAGCAAAGACAATAGCTAATGTCTTAAATATAGAGCTACTACCTATCAACCATCTAGAGGGACACATATTAGCACCTGGTTTAGAAGAAGATGGCTTAGAACCTCCTTATTTATGCTTGCTTGTTTCTGGAGGCCATACACAAATTATTAGATGTGATGGTTATGGAAAGTACAAGATTATTGGTGAAACAATCGATGATGCTTGCGGTGAAGCGTTTGATAAAGTTGGTAAGCTCCTTAACCTTGAATATCCAGGAGGGCCAAAAGTTTCACAGCTTGCCGAAAATGGTGATAGTCATCGTTTTAAATTCCCTAGAGCAATGATGAAAGATAAAAATCTAAATTTTAGTTTTAGCGGCCTTAAGACAGCAGTACTTTATGCACTAGAAGATCTTAATGAAGGTGATCATGCAGATGTTGCAGCATCTTTCCAAGAAGCTGTCATTGATGCTTTAACAACAAAACTTACATGGGCTGTTCAAGATACAAAAATTCATAAACTTGTTTGCTCTGGCGGTGTAGCTTCTAATAAACTGTTAAGAGAGAGATTAAAACAAATGGCAGTAAATAATAATTTAGAAGTGAGTTATCCAAGAATGGAATTCTGCACTGATAATGCTGCAATGATTGCTTATGCTGGTTTTATTAGGAAAAAATTTAAATTACCAACTTATTCAACTAATTACGCAAGACCAAGATGGCCTTTAGGAGAGCTATATGATTAAAAAAGACAAAATATATGTTGAGGATCTTAGAGTGAAAGGGACTATTGGAATATTTGATTGGGAAAAAAAGATCAAACAAGAAATTAGCCTCTCTTATGAAATAGATCACGATAATTTATCTGCATCTAAAGAAGATAAAATTGATGCTACTACTGACTACAAGACAATTACAAAAAAAATTATCTCATTTATTGAAGAAAATAAATTTGAGCTGGTTGAGACTTTTGCAGAGAAAATTGCTGAAATGGTAATCAAAGATTTCGATGTTAATTGGATAAAGCTAAGAGTCTCAAAGCCCGGAGCTCTAAGATTTTCAAAAGACGTTGGAGTTATAATTGAACGTTCAGTTGCAGATTATGAATAGATTTTATGTTCTCGTTGGCTCCAATATCAATCCCCATGAGAATGTAAAAAAAGGACTAGAGCTTATTAACGAATCGGCTGAAATTTCATTAGAAGCAGTTAGTAGTGAGTTTTTATCAAAAGCTGTTGGTATGGATGGCGATGACTTTTTAAATCAAGCACTAAGATGCACTACTAAATTGGATTTCAAAGAAACAATTAATATTCTTAAAAATATTGAAGCACTGTGTGGTAGAAAAAGAGACCCAGATAATAAATTTACATCAAGAACCTTGGATTTAGATGTTATTCATTGGAATGATTTTATTGGTATTATTGAAGGCTATAAATTACCAGATCCTGATATAGAAAAATACGATTATATTAAAAGTCCTCTTTCAGAGGTAATGATTTAGCTTAGTCTAAGGTAGCTCTTATTCTTTGTTGTTCTGTAAAAATGAACCTTTGGCTAAGAGGGTCCCAGAAAACAAAAGCTTCTTGTTGAGCAATTTTGCTTGCTTCAATAGCCACATCTTTATTCATAACTCGTAAAGGCTGTTTCTTTGTTTTAAGGTACTTTAAATATCCTTTTAAAGACGTTTTTTCGTAATCACTCATGGTGTAGTAATAATCTGATTCAAGAGTTGTATAAGGGTCTATATCATTAATTATTGTTTCATATTCAGCTACAGCTAAATCACCATATATTTCGAAGAATTGAATAGCTTGTTCATCATTAACTGAATCTATGTTTGCTCCATTGGAAAGCACCAAAGAAGCATAGATATCAAATGAGTAACCCTTTTCAGTTAAACATTTAATAACGCTTGATTTAAGAACAAAAGCTTTGATACTGCTATCGGCTGCAACATTTCCTTCTATAGATGCTTTTTCACTCTCTGCTGCTATAGCTCCAAGCAAAACCACAGGACCTATGGTTGCAGCTAATGAGCTAGCAACACCAGCTGCAGCTGTTGTGCCAAGCCCAACTATTGTTCCTGTCCCTGCTCCCAAAGAGCCTGCTATTGGTCCTAATATAGCTATTGCTAAAATACCTGCTGCCAATGCACCTGTGCCTATTGCTGCAGCACTACTAGCTACAACCTCTTCAGCACCACCAGCTTCCAACTCTTTTTGAGCAATATACTCCTGAACAAATTGATTATGGTTTACATCATAGGTCAAACCAAAATCAACACATTCCTTGATATCTGTGCCAATGTCATATTGTTCATTAGAAAAGACGATTCCTTCAAAGCTAGGTAAGAGCTCAATAATATAAGGCGTAGATAGCAATAATTGTCTCTGTTCCATAGGAGTAAGATCATCTCTATTAGCAATTGCTTCAGCTTCAGAGATAGAATTTGCAGGTGCTCTTTTTACTGGTGTTGGAGCACATGCACTCAGAAAAAAAATCAAAAAAAGACAAAAATAACGCATATATAGATAAGATTAAAACTACCAGATTAAGTTCAATAAAGGAAACTATTTATTTGTACTTTCAAAAATTTTATCAGCTGATTTAGAAACAAAACCCTGGTAAAGGTTACCGCTTGAATCTGGATATCTTTTAGCAAACTCATAATAGCAGCTAGGCACTTCAGCATCTGTGTTAACAAATTGTACTTTTACTTTATCTGCCATTGTTGATGATTGTTCAAGCAGCTCTTCTACTGATCCTTTAATCTCACCACCAGATGAATTCAATTTATATCCATTAGTTTTGATAAGATTATTCACTTCATCAAGCTCATTAAAACTAGATAGATGGTTAACTGATACTGTAAAGTGATTAGGGCAAAAACCCCATACATAAAGCCAAGAAGCATATTCAGATTCACTAGCCAATAATTCATATTTTTTATAATCAATACTCCAAGTTCTGCCACCAAGGAAAAGTTTTTCAGGCTCTTCATCAGACACACCGCTAAGGACATCATTCATTATTGCGCGTAGTTCATTTGTAAAATCTTCACTTATCAGTTGCGAAAGAAATATTTTAGGGTGGACAGGATTATCATTTTCAAGATGGATGGCCTCAAGTCTTTTTTGCTCGAAGAAGTAATCCCCACAAACCTTGTAACCATACGAACTTAAATAGTCTGCTTGTTTCTCAATACTGCACTTGTCTAAATTAAATGTTCTAAATGCAATATGGTCGTTGGTAACCTCTTCTCCAAATAGCTTTGATATTTGTTCGGCGGAGGGTGCATAACTTATATAGTTATCCCATAACCTATTTAAGAATTGCTCTGTGTTCATGTGATTCTCTTTGCCTTCTCCCAACCTAAATTTGCATAAATTTTTGCTCTTTTTCCCATCTCAACAGCAAAATCACTTGCTGCAGTCCCATCTCTAACTCTTCCAAGTATTCCTTGGCATATGCCTGCAGCCTTAAATAATGAAAAAATAATATAAAAATCCCATTCACTTTCTAGTTGCATTTTTGTTCGTGAAAGATATAAATCAACATATTCTTTCTCAGTAGGTATGCCTAAAGTTTTAGCTATGTCATCAGAAATTTCTCCCACATGCCAAAGCATACAGTGATAGCCAAAATCTGCTAATGGATCTCCTATAGTAGAAAGTTCCCAATCAAGCATTGCTTGAATTTCATCATTATCATGGAATACAACATTATCAAGCCTGTAATCTCCATGAACTATAGATGTATATTTTTGCTCAGGAGTGTATTTTGGAAGCCAATCGATAAGGTTGTGCATTGATTTAAGAACTTCTGTTTCAGAGTCAAAGTATTGTTTTGTCCACCTAGAAGTCTGTCTCTCAATATAATTTCCAGGTTTTCCATAATCTTCTAATCCAATATCTTTGTAGTCTTGAGTGTGTAATCTAGAAATACCTAGATTCATTTGATCAAAGATCTTTTTTCTTCTTGTTATATCTAATTCCGAAGCAACAGGATCCCAATAGATATTGCCACTGCAGTATTCCATTAGATAAAAAGCTGTGCCTATTACATCTTCATCTTCGCACAATATTAATGTCTTTGGTGTCGGGACATTAGTGCTATTCAATCCTGTTAACACTTTATATTCTCTATCAACAGCATGTGCAGATTTAAGTAATTTGCCTGGAGGTTTTCTTCTAAGTACATACTGATCATTTTCTGAATTTAAAAGGTAAGTTGGATTAGATTGCCCACCTTTAAACTGTTTATAATCGAGGATATTTGATATGCCTATGTTATGAGCGCTCAAAAAATTATTCAAAGCATTTAAATCAAACGCTAAGTTTTCAGCAACATCTTTTGTACCCGAGAATTGATTATTCATTTTTCTTACTTTCGGTAGACTTGATGATAAGTGATTGATTTTCGGTCTGAAGAATTTCTATTTTTCTATGTAATTCTTCAATTTTATTTCTCATAGATTTAGATTCTGTTTTTAATTTAAAATTTTGTTCGATAAGTTTATCTACTAAGGCTGATAACTTTTTTATTTTTTCGTGCATAATATTCGTCTATGTCAGATTTTAACGTAAATATATTTAAAACCAGAAGAGCTGAAGTAGCGAAAAGAATGGAAGATAATTCTATTCTAATACTCAGTTCATCAAAACTTGTATCAAGAAATAATGATACTACATTTCCTTTTAGACAAGACAGCAACTTCTACTACTTAACAGGGTTCCAAGAGCCTGATTCAATACTAATAGTTCAGAGTGATGGTAGATCAATATTATTTTGTAGAGAGAAAAACCCTGAATTAGAAAAATGGGATGGTTTCATGTGGGGTCCCAATGCTGCAAAAGATCAGTTTGGTTTTGATGAAGCTCACGATATCAGTGAAGTTGATAATATTCTGCCAAATCTCATAAGAGGACAGAAAACACTTAATGCCTTAGTTGGTAAGAACTTAGATTTTGACCAAAAAGTTACAAGCTGGATCAATAAAGCAAACAGTATGGAAAGACATCAAGGCAATATAGATCTTAAAAACTTTTCTAATGTGCTTGGGAGAATGAGATTAATAAAAGATAAGAATGAAATTGATCTAATAAGAAAATCTTGTGAGATTGCAGCTATTTCCCATAGGTCAGTCATGCAAAAAGCAAAAGTAGGCATGACAGAATATGATCTTGAAACCATGTACTTGAATGAATTTAAAGTAAATGGTTCCCGTGAAGCTTCCTATACTCCAATTGTTGCTGGTGGCAAAAGGGCATGCATCCTACATTACATAGATAACAATCAGAATATAAGTGACGGCGAATTAGTTTTAGTTGATGCAGGTTGTGAATATCAGATGTATGCATCTGATATTACAAGAACATACCCTATTAATGGAAAGTTTACTGGAGAGCAAAGAGCGGTATACGATGTTGTGCTTGAAGCACACAACGCTGCTTGCCATGCTGCAAAAGTAGGCAATCCTTGCACAGACCCACAAAAAACCTCTGAGAAATCACTCTCTCAAGGCCTTAAAGATATAGGTCTCTTAAAAGGAAGTCTTGATGAAATACTGGAGAAAAACCTATACAGAGAATTTTATTATCACAAGATAGGTCACTGGATGGGGTTAGATGTTCATGATGATTGTCCTTATTCAATAGATGGAAAAGAAATCTTATTCGAAGATGACATGGTAATGACTATTGAACCTGGTATTTACGTCAATGATACAGCTGATGTTGAGGCAAGGTGGAAAGGAATTGGAGTGAGAATTGAGAATGATATTCTGATTAAATCCGATGGGTATGAAAACCTAACTGCCAAAGTTCCCGTTCAAGCTGAAGAGATTGAACAGTTAATGAGCGAATAATGCCCAAACCTGTGATAATAGCTGGAGCAGGGATAATAGGATGTCTTTTAGGACATGTCTTAAAAAAACATAGCATCCCATTTAAAATCTTAGAAAAAAGCACTGAATTCAAAAAAATTCCATATAGAACAGTTGCATTAACAAAAGAATCTATTCATTTCCTTAATTCAATCGAAAAAAGTTTAGATCTTAATAAATGGACAACTCCAGTAAGCAAAATGGAGCTTTATCATAAAAATGAACTAGGTATAGTTCTTGATTCAAATACTGAAGAGAAAGTCACTTCAATTGGCCTCTTATCAGACTTACACAAGAAACTGCTAAAAAGAGTAAAAAATGAAATTATATGGAATTCTTCTATAACTGAGATTATCAATAAAGATAAAGTAATTGTTAAAACACTTGATAAAGATTTTGCAACAGAATTTATTTTTGCAACTGACGGAGCAAACTCAAAAGTTAGAGAATTATGTGATTTTGAAAGTGAAGAGTGGTTCTATGGGCAAAAAGCGTATGTTACTTGTATAAAGGCCCAACACAATAATATTGCGAAACAATACTTTACCCCAAACGGCACTCTAGCTTTATTGCCTTTGAATGATAAAGAAGAGTTTTATTCAATTATTTTTTGCACTAATTCTACAGGTGATGTGCTGCAAGACTTAGAGGATATGAATAAGGCTTTCGATATTAGGTTAGATCTTTCTAAGGTGGAATTAGGCCTTGGTTTTGAGCTCAAACACTCAAGAGCTATAAAGCTATATACAGATAATATTTTGTTATGTGGTGATGCGGCAAATACATTTCACCCAATGGCTGGACAAGGATTAAACCTTGGAATTGGAGATGTAATGGAGATTGAAAAGAACCTCACTTCTCTTATAAAAAATCAAAAAGAAGCCTTAAATAGCTATAGCAAGAAACGGAATAGTAAAAATCTTCAAATGACTTGGATTATTCAAAGTTTATTCGGGGCTTTTGGAAATGTTAACGGCATTTCAGAACAAATAATTAACTCAGGCATGAAGTTTTTAGACAAAGCTCCACACATAAAAAAAAGAATTATAGATTACGCTAACAAAAATTAAGATAGCTTAAGTTTTCTTAATATTTCATAAGTCTCATGCACTGGAAGACCAACAACATTGGTATAACTACCAACGATATTTGAAACATATTTGCCAGCTGGACCATGAATGCCATACGCACCTGCTTTACCAACCCCTTCTTCTGATAAAACATATTCTTCTATTTCGTCTTCACTCATGTGTTTGAATGAAACTTTGGTTTCACAGGTTTCCATAAGAGAATTGTCTCCATAAGTAACCATTACCGTTGAAAACACACTATGTGTTTTGCCTGAAAATTCCCTTAAAAGTTTTCTTGAGTGTTCATAATCATTGGGTTTGCCTACTATTTCTTTATCTGGAGTGAATACCAATGTATCTGCTGTTAACACTGGAAGGCTGTAATCTTCTGAACCTTCTAATAGACTTCTAGCACTTTTATTCTTACCTATAACAATAGCTTGTGAGCAACTTATAGGGTTTTTATCAATTATCGAGTCTTCATCAAAGTTTTGGTCAACAACTTTATGTTTTATACCCATAAGGTCTAATAATTCTGTTCGTCTTTGTGATGCTGAAGCTAGTAGAAGCAAAATTAAACTTTAATGCCTTTTGATCTTATGTCTTTTAAGACAGCATCAATACCATTTTTATCGATTATTCGCATGCCTTTTGTGGAAAGAGTTAGTGTTACAAATTTGTTTTCAGATTCAACCCAAAATTTATGCTTATGCAAATTTGGTTTGAATAATCTTTTCACACGGTTTTTAGCATGGGAGACATGATTGCCTACCATAGCTTTTTTACCTGTTACTTGACACACGTTACTCATAAGAACGGATGATAATAATATAGTGATTGATTTTATGCAATAATTAATACCCTACTCATGAAACTAAAATTTAAAGTTCTTGACCAAAGAATAGGTAGTGAATTTGAAACACCTAAATATCAAACAGCTGGCTCAGCTGGACTTGATTTATTGGCATGCATAGAAGACGAAATAGTGCTGGAGCCTAATGAATCTACAATCATTCCATCAGGCATAGCAATTTTTATAGAAAATCCTGAATTTGCAGGTATTGTTATTCCAAGATCAGGCTTAGGGGCAAAAAAAGGCCTAGTTTGTGGAAATTTGCTTGGGTTAATAGACTCAGATTATCAAGGACCATTGAGCATCTCTTTATGGAACAGATCAAATGAGAAAATAACCATTAATGCTGGAGAGAGAGTTGCTCAGCTTGTAGTTATAAGAGTTGATCAAGTTGATTTAGAACAAGTTGAAGATTTTGTTAAGACAGATAGAGGGTCAAAGGGCTTTGGCAGTACAGGTATTACTTAGCAGTTTTACCAAATTTCTTTTCAAATCGTTGTACTCTTCCACCTGTATCAAGAATTTTCTGTTGTCCTGTGTAGAACGGATGAGAAGCAGACGAAGTCTCAACTGGATAATACGGATATGTTTTTCCATCTTCCCATTCTTTTGTTTGAGAAGTGTTTAATGTTGAACGAATTAAGAAATGCTTATCTACACTAGTATCGTGAAATAGAACATAACGTGATTCTGGATGTATTTCTTTTTTCATAACTTCTAATTTGAATGTGAAATAATATCAAATAATTTTTCTATTACAATAAATTGATGAATTTTGTTCAAGTAGCCATACCATCGCCTTTACGCCAAACATTTACCTATGTGAACGATTCTGGTACTGATCTTATCGGAAAGAGAGTTTTAGTAGAGTTTGGCAGAAGAAAACTTGTAGGTGTTGTAATAAGCACTTCTGATATTTCTGATGGAGAGTATAAATTAAAAAATATCCTTGAAACTTTAGATGAAACTGCTTTGTTCTCAGAAGAAGCAATTAAAAAAATTATTTATATATCTGAGCATTATATGCACCCTTTAGGGATTGTTTTTGAATCTTTTATTCCAACTTTCCTTAGAAAAGCAAAACATCAAAAAGATCTGGAGAAATATCTTCAAGTTAAAGAAGAACTTATCCCCGCAACAAATTTACATAAATTAACCAATGATCAGACTACTTGTTTGGATTCAATTAAATCAAAATCTAGAGGTGAAATTTTACTTGCAGGAATAACATCTTCAGGGAAAACAGAGGTTTATAAACATTTTATAAATACACTTATTAATAAAGGAAAAAGTGCTTTAGTGCTGGTACCAGAAATTTTTCTTACTCCTCAAATCTTTCATGACTTTCAATCAAGTTTTGGGGATAAGGTTTTTTTGCATCATTCGGGTTTAACACCCATTCAAAGAATAAAGGTATGGTTAGCTGCTCAAGAAAAGTCACCTAAAATAATTATTGGTACTAGGTCTTCAGTTTTTCTACCAATCAAAAATTTAGGAGCAGTAATCTTTGATGAAGAACATGATCAGTCTTATAAGCAACAAGAAGGTTTTAGATACGAAGCAAAAGAAATTGCACGAATCTTATACAAAGAAACTGCTAGGATTGTTTATGCATCAGCAACCCCATCATTAACTAATATTAAGAGAGCAGAAGACGGTGAAATGCAAACTTGTTCTCTTACCAAAAGAATAGCTGATGCACCAATGCCAAATATATCAATACACGATGTTAGTAAGACACAAACAACTAGTGGTATATCTAATCAACTAATTGAAAGAATCATTGAAAATGAAAAAGCTGGTAACCAAACATTAATCTTATTAAATAGAAGAGGTTATGCTCCAGTTTTCATGTGTAATTCTTGCGGATGGATTGCTAAAAGTAAATGTTGCGATACCTCTCTTGTTTTGCATCAGAACGTAAAAAGATTGAAGTGTCACAGATGTGAGAGTGTTTGGGGAATACCCAGCGTTTGCCCTGAATGTGGTTCTTCTGATTTTTCACATAAAGGAATTGGAACTCAACAAGTTGAAGAAGTGCTTTCTGAGAAATTGCCAAATTCTAATATAGTCAGAATTGATAGAGACACTGTCTCTGGGAAGAGCAAAAGAGAAGAAAGTTTTGCTATTTTTCAAGATCCCTCTCCAAAAATTTTTATTGGTACGCAATTGCTTGCAAAAGGCCATGATTTTAAAAATGTGAGTTTAGTAATTGTTTTAAATTTAGATTTTGGCTTATTTGGCGCAGATATTCATATGCAAGAACAAACAGCTCAACTGATTGTTCAGGTTGCTGGGAGAGCTGGCAGAACAGGGATAGAAAATAATGTTTTTCTTCAGACTAGAGTAGCAGATCATCCATTATTTAATTTGATTAAAACAGGTAATTACCAACAAATCGCAAAAGAATTACTAGAAGAAAGAAAAAAATTAGATTTGGCGCCATTTATAAATTTAGTTTATCTAAAAGCTGAAGATTCCAATCAAGCTAAACTTAGAAAATTTCTTATTGAGTCGAAAAAGAGCTTATCTCAGGAAGATCTTGAAGTTTATGGGCCTTTTGAAGGCCCAGTTACAAAAGTGGGCTATAAACATAGGATGTTCTGTATTGTTCAAAGTAGTAAGAAAGAAAAAATGCTTCAAGTCTTATCAGATTTTGCCATAAAATCAGAAAACACAAAGAAAGAAATATCTAATTGGGTTTTAGATATTGATCCGATTAATGCAGTTTAGAAATTCTTGATCAGATGCCTCAAATTCTATAAATCTTTGTTTTTTTTCAATACTAAGTTTTAAAAAGAATTCGTTTCCAAAATTAAATTTAGAGATTTTTCCTGGCCATTCAATAAAAAGAATACCTTTTGTCCTTTCATTTATTTCTAAACCTAGCATTTCAAAATCATTTTCATTATTAAGCCTGTATAAGTCTGAATGGTAAATATCTCTATCATTAATCTTATATTCCTCAAGTATGCTAAAAGTTGGGCTTTTTACAGCTCCACCCCAACCTAAATATTTTAGGACTTCACGCACTAAGGTAGTTTTCCCAGTACCTAAATCACCATCAAGATAAAAAATTGCTAAACCTGTGAAATTTGAAAGGTAATCTGCAATACCTTTTCCCACCACTTCAGTTTTAGCTAAATCTGTTATATTGATTTTCATTAAAAAAAGCTTGGAGTAAGGTTTACAAATTCTCTGCCTGTAATCTCTCTTTTTAGGCATTCCACAACTTTATTGTAATCTGTGTCACTTGAGACAAAATCAACATCATTTACATCTAATACAAGAAGGGGGGTTTCAGAATAATCAAAGAAGAACTCTGTATATGCTTCACATAACCTCTCTAAATATTCTAAAGCGACATGATCCTCATATGATCTAGCTCTTTTATTAACTCTCTCCAAGACTCTTTCAGGAGTAGCTTGTAGGTATATTAGCAAGTCAGGTTTAGGGTGAGTTTTGTAAAATTTTGATTTAACTTCCTTAAAAATCTTGAATTCATCCTTAGTAAGATTAAGTTCAGCAAATAGATCTTCTTTTTGAAACATAAAGTCTGCAACAATCCTTCTTTGAATTAAGTCATCTGAAAAATATATATTGATTTGATGCGCTCTTTGCATAACAAAATGCAGTTGTGATGCAAATGCATAATTTTGTTTATCCTTATAAAAAGACTTTAAAAATGGATTGTCATCTGATTCTTCAAGACACAATTCATGACCGAAATCCATTGCTATCTTTCTTGATAAAGAAGTCTTGCCGACTCCAATTGGCCCTTCAATTGCAATATAGTTAGGAATTATGTCTTCTTGCATTCTTTTTCTTATAAGTATTTAAAAGTCTTATCTTCTTATCATAGTTTGCTGTCTTGAATTCTGTCCACCAGTCTATTGTGAACTTAAGGTCTGGCTCAATGCTTCCTCTCAGTAATAGGAAATCATATGCAGCCCTAAATCTTAAGTTTTTGGTGAAGTTTAAAGACTTTCTACCAACTCGATTAAATCTTACTTGATTCATCCAAACATCTTTTATAAAGCTTGAGAATTTCTTTGGTACTGAAGTTATTATTTGTTGCTTTCTTACAACTCCTGCAATAGATCTATAAAATTTTTTAAAATTTATTTGTTCACTTATCTCAGAATCAATAAAGACTTTAGGCCAGAGCAAGATGGCGTAAATAAAACCAACATTAAGCTTTTTACCTGAATCAAATCTTCTATCTGTTTCTTTAAATGCATTTAGAAAAAATTTATGAAACAAGCCATCTTTGTCTTGGTAATGAGGGAATAAGACATTAAAAACTCCATGACTAGAAAGTTGTTTATAGGAATTTTCTGCATGACCAGACATAAAGAGTTTTAAAATTTCTTCGTATAGCCTTGCTGAAGGCATTTCAAGTAGCTGATGTCGATGTTCTTTTATGCCATCTGCAATTTCCTTATCTATAGTGAAATTTAATTTTGCTGCAAATCTTATTGCTCGCAATATTCTTACAGGATCTTCAAGAATTCTTTCGCTGGAGTTTCCAATAAATTTAATTTTTTTATCTTTAAGATCTTTTATTCCATTCGTGTAATCAATAACCTCATGTGAAAATGGATCATAGTAAATAGAATTTATAGTTAAGTCTCTTCGCATTACATCTTCTTCCTGTGTGCCCCAATGATTGTCCCTAACTATACGACCCTTATCATTTACTTCTATAGACTCTGATGAATTTGTGCCTCCAGATCTGAAAGTTGTTGTTTCAAGAACTTCATCTGGAAAAGCTATGTGAACTAATTTGAACCTTCTTCCAATTATCCTGGAATTCCGAAAGATTCTTCTTATTTCTTCCGGCTCGCAATCAGTAACAATATCAAAATCTTTGGGATGAAGGCCTTTGATCATATCTCTTATACCTCCACCTACTATGTATGCTTTGAAGCCAGATTTATGAAGTTTTGAGATAATTTTCAGGGCATTTGGCGAGATATCTTTATGATTTATTCCAAATCTTTTATCGTTGTAAATATCAGGCGTCACTTTCAGCTACTAGAATAATCAGACTTGAGTTTTTTATACAGCTCAACTGAAAGTCTTGGGCTTTTTTCTTGAACAATTATTGATGAGGCATAATTACCAAATTTACATGCTTCTATAAAGCTATGTTCTTCGATAATTTTATGCAGTGCTGCACCTGCAAAGATATCACCAGCACCATTTGAATCTATAGCTGTCACTTTTCTAGCTTCAATTTCAGCATATGTATCACCTTCCATCACATAAGATGATTCCGCACCATTAGTGACTACATAATTATTTGTTATTTCTTTGAGAGCCTCTACAAAATTCTCTCCAACCAATGCAGTTGCCTCTTCTTTATTGCAAAAAAGATAATCTATTTTTCGCACACTAAATACCTCTTCAAACCTCTCTTTAAAACCGCTAACAACTCCTGGATCAGAAAGACTAAGTGCTACTTTCGTTGTTAAGTTTGTCCCTTTTAGAATATTTAAAAAAGCTGAATAGTTTTCCTGTGAAGTAAATTGATAACCTTCAGAAAATAGAATTTTTGAATCATTGGCAATATCAATAAACTCTGGATTAAAAGCTAATTTCTCTGATGCCCCTAGATATGTTCCCATTGTTCTCTCACTATTCGGTGTGATAAAAACCAAACATCTTCCGGTTCTTACTTGATCATGATAAAAATTATTTATTGATGTAATGCCATTATGAGATAAATTCTCTTCGTATAACCTTCCTCTATCATCATTAGCCAGCTGGCAAATATGAGCACAATTTGATCCAAAATTTGAGGTTGCAGCTAGACTATTTGTGGTAGAGCCACCGCAAACAACATCTGGTTCGACATTATCTGATAAGTTAGACAGGATATTTTCTTGCTCCTGATATGAAATAGACTTGAATTGGTTAAAAAATAACTCAGTCGCATCTACAAAACTTTTATCAACATAAAAGGTTTCATCAACAAGTGCATTACCAACTCCTAGTACATCAAACTTCATTTTTTATTTCTTCTAATGATAGTTCTGCAATTTTAGCAGCTTTTAACATTTTTTCTTCGTCATGTTCAGTTGAGATAAAGCAGCTTTCATATGCTGAAGGAGGGAGGTATATATTTTTTTCTAACATTTTTCTGAAAAACTTTGAGAAAAAATCAATATCTGTCTTCTGAACATCATCAAAATTTCTAGGCAATTCATTAGCGAAGAAAAATCCAAACATTCCTCCTCTAACATTATAAGAAAAAGGTATATCTAATTTTTCTGCAGCAATACTAACTGCCTCAAGAAATTTTTTAGCGTTGCTCTCCATTTCTAAGTAAATATTTTTATCTGACAACTGTTTTAGTAAAGCAGTTCCTGCACTTACAGCTATTGGGTTGCCTGATAAGGTTCCTGCTTGATAAACCGGGCCATCAGGCGATATATTATTCATAATCTCTGCTTTGCCTCCATAGACACCAACCGGCAAACCACCACCAACTATTTTTCCTAAGGCTGTTAGATCAGGCATTATGTTAAAAAGCTCCTGAACTCCTCCTCTTGCAACTCTAAAACCAGTCATAACTTCATCAAATATAAGTATTGATTTGTTTTCAGAACAAATTTTTCTTAGGTGCTCTAAGAATTTTTTCTCAGGCTCTATAAAACCCATATTTCCAGCTATTGGCTCAATAATCACAGCAGCAATATCATCACCAAACTTTGCAAAAGCTTCATTCAAGGCTTCAGTATCATTGTAGGGCAGAGTTATTGTGAGCTCTGATAATTCTTCAGGTATGCCCGGTGAATCAGGAGCACCTAGAGTAGCCAAGCCAGAACCAGCTTTTACTAAGAGGGAGTCTACATGGCCATGGTAGCAACCTATAAATTTGATAATCTTTTTTCTATGAGTTGTTCCTCTAGCTAACCTTATACAGCTCATAGTTGCTTCAGTTCCAGAATTAACCATCCTAAGCTTTTCGATGCTTGGCAAGTAGGATTTAATAATTTTTGCTATTTCTAATTCATTTTTTGTGGGTGCTCCAAAGCTTATGCCTTTGCTAGCTTGTTTTTTTATGGCATCAATAATATTTTTATTAGAATGTCCTAAGACCATAGGGCCCCATGAACCAACAAAATCTAAGTATTTATTCCCATCTTCATCGTATAAATAACATCCTCTAGATTTTTTGAAAAATATCGGAGAACCTCCAACACTTTTAAAGGCTCTAACTGGAGAATTAACTCCACCTGCTATATGGTTTTTTGATTTCTCAAATAATTCTTGTGAGTTTTTTGTTTTCATTTGGATATTTTTGATGATCTCTTATATCAAAGGATCTTAAATAATTCTTTATAACTACAATGATAGTTTTATATGTCTAATTAAGCTAATAGCAACATGCAGAATATTGATATTTAATCTGGTAAAAATTCTTTACAAATTTTTTCACTAAATACATTAACTTTATCCCAATCAGTAAACTCAAACACTTTTGTTTGGTCTGTTGGTCCTTTTGACATCCACATAATGAATCTGATCATATGTTTATCAAAGAAGTGATAGTCAGGATAGGAAATCTTCCCTGCAAAAACTGCTAGCATATCTGGCTGCCAAGAAACTTTCTTTAAAAATTTCTTCAAATAAGGGTTTGTTTCAATTGAATTTTTATCTTCTTTGCGTGCAACAGCATTTACGTTGAAAAAAGCTGTTTTTTTGGCATTAAGTAACTCTTCATTTTTTTTCACAAAAGCATATAAGCTAGGTTTATGGTTGCCATATCTGATGCTTGCTCCTAAGACTACACAATCAAATTCACCAAGATCAAGATTAGAAGTTTCTTCGACATTTTTTATCAAAACACTAGTATGATTTTCAATGATGCTTTTAATGTGCTCGCAGATACTTAAAGTATGCCCATCTGTGCTTGAATAAAGAATTAATGTTTTTTTCATAACCAAAAGAATTATAAGTCAATAATAAAATTTGATAGAATTACATCACAAATATGGATATAAAAACAAAAAAAGCTACACCTTTTGATTTATCTGATAGTGCGATCGCAAAAATTTCACTGTTAAAAGAATCTGAAGAAAATAAATTTTTTAGAGTCTATGTGACAGGAGGCGGATGTTCTGGTTTTCAGTATGGTTTTAAATTTGATGAATTTGATCAAGAAGAAGATGCGAAATTAGAGTTTGGCAAAGGTGTTTCAGTTGTTTTAGATCATATGTCATATCCATATATTTTTGGATCTAAGATTGATTATATTGAGAATCTGATGGGTTCAAAGTTTACAGTAGAGAACCCTAATGCCTCATCAACATGTGGCTGCGGCGCCTCTTTTTCTATTTAAATAATATAGCCCTTTCTTTGAAAGCTAAATATGCGAAAGCTATAGCCTCTATGTATTTTGATGGTGCAATATGATCTATTGATTTAACTTCTATAGACACTGATTCTTTAATTCTACTCATGAGATATTTATTTTCCGTTCCCCCTCCATGAAAGATTAGTTCATCAACATGATCACAAGAATTTATAAATTCTATTATTTTAGTTGCAGTAACTTCTGTTAAAGAGCAAAGGACATCTGCAGGATCAATATTGAGAATTTCACTTTCATATCTTTCAAAGATATTCATATAAACACTTATGTCATCTGCTCTGGGATAGGATAGATTTTCAAGTTCTTTCATAAATAATTTAAGAATTGCATTGTCGATCTTTCCTGATCTAGCCAATGCACCATCTTTATCAAATAAACCTAATCCAAGTTTACGCATTGCTGTATCCATAAGACAATTTCCTGGACCAACATCAGAAGCAAGTTCTATTTCATTGCCTTTTAAATAAGTCCCATTTGCTATGCCACCAATGTTAAAAATTAATTTACTTTTTGCCTCATCGCTAAGTAAAAATTGGTGAAATAATGGAATTAATGGTGCTCCCTTTCCACCATTGGCTATATCAAAATTCCTGAAGTCTGCAAAAACAGGAATCCCAGATTCTTTTGCAATAGTTTGAGGAGAACCAGCCTGGAGGCTGAATTCATCGGTATGAGAAATTGTTTGGCCGGGAAATGCTATGGCAACAATAGCTTCTTTGCTGTGTTCAGAAATTAATTCTTTGACTAGAGCTAAACTTTTATAGGTAATTTCTTCATCAATAAAACTTTGATCATTCGATGATTGGTAGTCTTTCGAGAAAGATATTGTTTTAAGATTTTTGATCTCTAGCCCATTTCTAAAACTTACCAAACAACCATCTAAACTGTCTCTACTAGTTCCTGACATTAGACCAATGTATAGATCGCTCATTGAATGCTTGAGATATTAGAAATTATCTCCGTTCTTTCCTCAACTAATTTATCGAAGTATTTTTTGTTATAAGAGTTTATAGATTGAGCATTAGGTGGCTCAACTTTCACAGGGTCTGTATGCTTTCCATTTATGTGAAACTCATAATGCAAATGAGGACCAGTTGCCAAACCTGTAGAGCCGACATACCCAATTGTTTCGCCTTGAGTAACTTTTGCTCCTTTTTTGATGCCTTTTGCAAAACCTTGTAAGTGAGCATATCTAGTCATGTATTTGTTGTAATGCATAACATCTATGTAATTTCCGTAAGAATTTGAGTATTGGGCGTTCTTTATTACTCCATCCCCTGTGACTTTAACTGGAGTGCCAGTCTTTGCTGCATAATCTGTGCCTTTGTGTGCTCTAATTGTATTTAGGATTGGATGTTTTCTATTTGGATTGTAATGAGAGCTAATTCTAGCAAGCTCAATTGGAGTTCTCAAAAAAGCTTTTCTTACATTATTGCTATCAGTGGTGTAGTAATCTTTTCTTCCTCTTTGCGTAAAACGTATTACATTAATTTTTGTGCCTTTATTTGTGAATTCAGCTGCAAGAATATCGCCATTTGAGACCAATCGTCCATTCGAGAAAATATCCTCGTAAAGTATTTTTACTTTATCGCCATTCCTAATATCGTAGGCATAGTCGATATCCCAACCAAAAATATAAATTAAATCTCCAAGGACTGATTCTGGCACACCTGCTTTTTTCCCCGATGCATATAAAGAATCTGAGATTACAAATTCTCTAAATTGAGCGATTCTTTCGAGATTATCTCTTTTCTTTTCAAATACATAATTGGCGCCGTCAATAGTAAGAACATCAAGATAGAAGTCTTCATCAAACCTCTTCACATATACAAGACCATTTTTTGATGTGATGTAAATTTGATCGTTAACCTGAAGGCTTATGAATTTCTTCAGCTTTCTATCTTTACCAATCTTATTAATTGTTGCAGGACTTACATCAAATTTCATAAGAGTTGAATAAAATGTATCACCAGATCTAATCAGGATCTTGTCTTCAGTTGGCAGGTTTATGTCTGTATCAATTGGAGTAAGAGATATTTTCTCAACAGTCAATTCAGAATCGCTATTAAAATTCCTATTCTCTGAATCAGCAGCAATTAAAAATATAAATACCGAAGGTATTAATAATATAGCTAGAATTAATTTTAAATGAGAGCCTGTGTACATGTTCTGATATTATATATAAAGCTTTATGAATGATCCTAAAAAACAGATTGAGATTATAAAACAAGGAATCGATGAGATCATCGGTGAAGATGATTTATTTAAAAAATTAGAAGCAGGTAAAAAGCTTATAGTTAAAGTTGGGTTTGACCCAACAGCACCTGATCTGCACCTTGGCCATACTGTAATCTTAAGAAAAATGAGACAATTTCAGGATCTTGGGCATACTGTGATATTTCTGATTGGTGATTTTACAGGCAAGATTGGTGATCCAAGTGGTAAAAATAAAACACGACCACCACTAACTGATAAGGACATAAAGCAAAATGCAAAAACTTATGAAGAGCAAGTTTTTAAAGTTCTAGATAATAAAAAGACTAAAGTTGATTTCAACTCTCGATGGGGAGATAAGCTATCTGGTGCAGATATGATTAAATTAGCTGCACAATCTACTGTGGCAAGAATGATTGAAAGGGATGATTTTTCAAAAAGATATAAAAACAATCAGCCAATATCCATACATGAGTTTTTATATCCATTAATGCAAGGTCTTGATTCAGTTGAGCTGGAGGCAGATGTTGAACTAGGCGGAACAGATCAAAAATTCAATTTATTAGTAGGAAGAGATCTGCAAAAAAATGCAGGCATGTCACCACAAACAATTATTACTTTGCCATTACTTGAAGGGCTTGATGGCATTAAAAAAATGTCTAAAAGTGAAGACAATTATATTGGGATAACAGAAACAGCTGATGATGTCTTCGGAAAAACTATGTCTATTCCAGATGAAATCATGTTCAAATGGTTTGATCTGTTGAGCTTGAAATCTACAACTGAGATAAAAAAACTTAAAGCATCACTTGATGATGGCGGTAATCCTAGGGATGTAAAAATCGTACTCGCTTTAGAGCTTACCGAAAGATTTACATCAAAAGACCAGGCTGAGAATGCCAAGGAAAATTTTTTTAAAAAGTTTGCAAAGAATGAGTTACCAAGCGATATAGAGGAAAAATCTATTTCACATAAAGGCGCATATCCACTACCTAATTTATTGAAAGATATCGATTTTGCAGCTAGTACTTCAGAGGCCTTACGTTTAATCAAACAAGGAGCTGTCAAAGTTAATCAAGTGAAGATAGATTCAAAAGATACACACATAGAGCCTGGTGTAAAAACACTAATTCAGGTCGGAAAGAAAAAAGTAATTTACGTTCTTATTAAGGGGAGTTAAAAATGAGTACAAAAGAATATGACTTAATCGTCTTCGGTGCTACGAGTTTCACTGGAAAATTGGTAGTTGAATATCTAAATGAAAAATATCCTGATCTTAGTTGGGCTATAGCAGCAAGAAATCAGGAAAAGATCGATGCTGTTAAATCTGAATTGTCATGTGATGTGCCAAGTTTAATTTTGGATTCAATGAATATGGATGATATTGAAAAAGCCATGAAGCAAACAAAATTAATTTTAACCACTGTTGGGCCATATCAGATCTATGGCAATGATATTTTAGCTATGTGTGCAAAACATGGTGTTGATTACGTAGATCTATGTGGTGAACCTGGTTGGATGTATGACATGCAACAACATTTAGAGACAGCTAAACAAAGTGGAGCAAGAATTGTACATAGTTGTGGTTTTGATTCAATACCATCTGATTTAGGTGTCTTTTTTCTTCAAAACTTAGCTCAAGAAAAATTTGGTAAACCAGTTAAACAAGTTAAATGTAGAGTGAGATCAATGAAAGGTGAATTTTCTGGCGGCACAGCTGCTTCATTGCGAGCAACCTTAAGTAAATTGAAGAAAAATCCTGACTTTTTTAATGTTTTAATAGATCCTTTTTGTTTGTGTGAGGGTTTTAAAGGTCCAGAGCAACCTAGAGACAATAAACCCTATCATGATGATGTTACTAATGAGTGGGTTGCGCCATTTTTTATGGCTGCCATCAATACTAAAAATGTGCATCGTTCAAATCAGATGCTAAACCATCCTTATGGAGAAGATTTTCTCTACGATGAAATGTTCTCAGCTGGTCCTGGCGAAGCAGGAGAGAAGAAAGCTCAAGCAATAGCTATGTATAACCCTATGCTTGGCGATAATGTGCCAAAACCTGGTGAGGGCCCTTCAAAAGAATCCAGAGATTCAGGTAGCTACGATATGTTATTTACTGGTGTAGATAATGGCGAAATAAAAATCAATGTCTCTGTTAAAGGTGAGGGAGATCCTGGTTATTCATCAACTTCAAAAATGATTACTGAAAGTGCTTTATGTCTGTTATTTGATTGCCCTGATCTAGCAGGAGGAATATACACAACTGCACCAGCAATGGGTCAAAAATTGATTGACAGACTTGAAGAAAAACATGTTATGTTTTTTGCTGAAGAATAAGTGGTTATATGGACTTAAGCCCTAAAACACATATAATATTCTGTTCTTTGGGTCTGTAGCTCAGTTGGTTAGAGCGCACCCCTGATAAGGGTGAGGTCGCCGGTTCAAATCCAGCCAGACCCACCAATTGGAAAAGATATGAAAAAATTTGCTTTAGTTTTCTTTACCTTGCTTAGTTTTTTCACTATTTCTCATGAAAATTGGACTCCAAAAAAATTATCTGAAGAGCTTGCACATGCGCCTTCAGTATTACCAGATAGAGTTGTTTTAACCTGGAACAATGACCCTGCTACCACTCAGTCAGTTACATGGCGCACAGATACTTCAGTAATGGCAGGGCTAGCAGAAATAGCTGTAGCTAATGCTAATGGTAGAGCACTTAAAACATCTGAATATAAAGCTACAACAACTTTTTTTAAGAGTGACATCAATGAAGCTCATTACCATAATGTTACTTTCTCAAATCTTGAGCCAAACACTCTTTATGCATACCGCGTCGGTGATGGCAAAAACTGGACCGAATACTACCACTTCAAAACTGCCAGCTTAGAAGCAGAGCCATTTAGTTTTATTTATTTTGGTGATGCTCAGAATGAAGTTAAGACCCATTGGTCAAGAGTGTTTAGAGAAGCATTTCGAGATGCACCAAGAGCAGCATTTACACTTCATGCTGGAGATTTAATTGATGAACATTATATGGATGCTCAATGGGGAGAATGGCATCAAGCGCCAGACTGGGTCAATGGCACAATACCAGTAATAGCTACACCTGGAAATCATGAATACTTAAACGACTCACAACGCAAAAGAATTTGGAAAACCAAAAATGGTAAAGAGATAAAAATAGAAATTGAGGAATATACACAACAAGCACCAGGAGTATATAAATTAACAATTGAAGATGCAGATAAGCAGAGTGGTTCTTTAATAATTAAAGCGCCCGGTAAGATTGATTCAATAGATTCAGGCATTAAATCAATAACTGGTTTTTCTGAAGCTGAGTTAGTTGGCACTGATATTCAAGGGGGTGGTGCTCCACTTTATGATCGCTTACAGAACCCAACTGGAACGCCAATTCTAAGCACGCATTGGCGACCTCAATTTTCTTTTCCTATCCAAGATGTACCAAAAGATAGCCTTAAGGAGACTGTTTATTTTATTGATTACCAAGGTGTCAGGTTTATTTCACTGAACTCTAATACTGCTATGGCAGAACAAGTGCCATGGCTTGAAAGAACCCTCGAGCAAAATCCAAATCATTGGACAGTTGTGACTTTTCATCACCCAATGTACTCACCAGCTTCAGACAGAGACAATATTGAATTAAGACAAATGTGGAAACCATTTTTTGATAAATATAGAGTTGATTTAATCCTTAGTGGACATGATCATACTTATTCCAGAACTGGTCTTGTTGATACAAGCAATTTAAAGAATGTCCCAACCGGTTATCAACAAGCTTATGACCCAAAAATTGGCACTGTAAATGTAGTTTCAGTAAGTGGTCCAAAATTATATGAGATTACTAAAGGTAAATACGCTAAAACTTTTGCAGAAAATACCCAGCTTTATCAGATCATAGATATTGATGGCGATAATCTACGCTTTCGAGCTTTTACAGCCACAGGTAAGTTATACGACGAATTTCAACTTCAAAAAAGAGCTGGAAAACCTAATCTATTAATAGAAAAATAACGCCATATTTCCATTAGTCTAGTTATAATTACATAAGTGCAAAGGGGAGGCTTGGCCTGAGATCTTTAATAGGAACCCTTTGAACCTGAACCATATAGTGATGGCGGAGGAATTGCATGAAACACATCATAAAATATCTATATTTATTCGTTTTAATATTTGCAGCTGAAAACCTTTTTTCAGATGAAATTGAAGAAGTAATTGTTACAGCAGATTACAGAAATACAGAACTCAATAAAGAGGACTCAAGTATTTTTGTTCTTGATGCAGAAGAGATTAAAGCTCAACCAATAAAGCATTTTGAAAATCTTTCATATTTAGTGCCCAATTTAAATTTTGCTGCTAGCGATTCTAGAGCAAGATACTTTCAGATTCGTGGCATTGGTGAAAGATCAGGGTATTTGGGTACCCCAAATACTTCGGTAGGTTTTCTGATTGACGATATTGATTATTCTGGACAAGCAGGTATTGCTACTACCTTTGATGTTGAGCAAATAGAAATATTTAATGGTCCACAAGGTTCAAGAATTGGAGCCAATGCACTTGCAGGCCTTATATATATAAAAACAAAGGACCCCACAGATGAATTTGAAGGCACTTCAGAAATCACCTATGGAAATTACAACACACTGAGCACTGGCTTAGCATTTGGCGGCCCATTAACTGAAAACAAAAATATTAAATTCAGACTAGCTTTAAGAAAGGATGATACAGATGGATTTAGAGAAAATTTATATTTAAATAGATCTGATACCTCTAGAAAAGATGAGACAACAGCAAGGCTGAAAATCGATTTTGAGCTCGATAATAAAACCAATGCCAAAGTCTTATTGAGCCAAGTTGATATGGATGATCCAGCAGATATCTGGACGATTGATGGCTCTTTGAATACGCTTTCCGATCGCCCTGGAATGGACTCTCAGAAGACTGACACATTTGGTTTAAAAGTGATAAGAGCTAACAGGTACAACCAGTTTGAAAGTTTAACCAGCACAACTGATACAGACGTAGTTTTTAGTTATGACGCAGATTGGGGTAATACTGATTCACACGCACCCTATACGTACGATTATTTTTCTGAGACTTTGAGAGCAAGAGAGTCTTTTAGCCAGGAATTTAGATTTGTTTCCAATGAGAAATATAAAGCAGAACGTCTACCTTTTGATTGGGTTGTTGGTATTTCATACCTAAAGCTTGATGAAACAAATGATCGTCAAGACGACGGCATTTATGGAGATCCAAATGATCCATTTTCACCATATACAAGCTTAACTACCTCAAAGAGCGACTACAGTTCAACTAATATTTCTATTTTTGGAAATATTGATTACGAATTCTCTGCTTTTACAAAATTAAGTGTAGGTTTAAGAATGGAGGATTGGTCAGCAAAATATTTTGATTCAAATAATGAAAGATTTAGTCCTTCGGATAGCATGATGGGTGGAAAAGCTTCACTTACTCATTCGTTTAAGGATGGCATGAATATTTTTGCTAATTATGCCAAAGGTTATAAGCAAGGGGGCTTCAATGTTGGTCTTGGCTTACTAGATGGTACAACTAGTTCTGATCTGGAGTACGATCCTGAATTTTTGACTAATTATGAAATAGGTATGGATCTTTCAGTTTCGGACAAGACAGACCTAAGAATTGTTGGATTTTATTCAGAAAGAACAGATCAACAAGTCTTAATATCTACGCAAGTTGACCCTAATGATCCAAATACTTTTGTTTTCCTTACACAGAATGCAGCAGAGGGAGAAAACTATGGTCTTGAGTTAAATTTAAACTCAGATTTATCTGATGATTTAGATGTTTTTGTAAATTTAGGCTTATTAAACACAGAAATAAAAAGTTGGGAATCAAGGCCTGAAATACAGGGCAGAGAACAAGCTCATGCTCCCAGTAACTCTTACTCATTTGGTTTAAATTACAGACCAACGCCTGAAACTTATTTAAATCTTCATGCTACTGGTAAGAGTGGCTTTTATTATTCGGATTCTCACAACAATAAATCAGATTCATACATCTTATTAAATTCCAGTTTTGGCTATAACTATGAAGATTGGGTAGTGGAGTTATGGATAAGAAATTTATTTGATGAATACTATGCCACTAGAGGTTTTTACTTTGGTAATGAAGCTCCTGATTTTGCAGACACACTTTATGAAAGGCATGGTGATCCAAGGCATATTGGGCTTTCAATAAGATATGATTTTTAATTTTCTAACAGAGAATTGGTTTGAAATTGTGGCTGCACTCTTAGCTATTGCATATTTATTACTTGCGATGCGACAAGATGCTAGATGTTGGATAGCTTGGATAATAAGTTCATTAATGTATTTGTTTGTAATGTATTCAGCTGGTCTTTATATGGAAGCAGGACTACAAATTTTTTATTTATTGATGGGGTTTTATGGTCTATATCAATGGCAATATAAACTCGCAAATAATGAAACCTTGAAAATAAAAGTTTGGCCAATAACCACCCATATGATGTGCTTAACTGCTCTTTTTTTATTAGTTATTACTTCTGGTTACATTCTAAGCAATAACACAGATGCAGCTTCACCTTATATAGATGCATTTACAACATGGGGTGCAATTATTGCCTCATATATGGTTGCAAAGAAGATTCTCGAAAACTGGATTTATTGGTTCGTTATAGATTTTGTTTCTGTATTTCTTTTTGTTTCAAGAGAACTGTATCCAACAGCTCTTCTCTTTTGTTTGTACTTAGTTTTAGTAATTATTGGGTATAGATCTTGGAAAAATGAATGGCAACTGAAATGAGAAAAATTACTGTTTTAAAAAATATTAAAACCTCAAAGACCGCAAGCATTAATTTATGTAAATTTGGAGATGTTAAAGCAGTATCTAAAGAAAAAACTATTTTCCCTTTCACTAATGATGTGGCTTCAGAAGTTGAGATACATACCAAGTTAGCAAACAAAAATTTGTCTCCGAAAATTTTAGATTTTGATACTGCACTTCATTCAATCACTTTTGAGCATTTAGAGGGTAGCAATGATGTTGCTAATTATGATGAACAATTTTTAATAAAATTAGGTAAAGCAATAAAAAACCTTCATCTAGTAGATTTTCAAGATACTGCTATTGGTTCCTTTCAGCAGAAAATTGATGCTTATAGACAAATCTTTCTAGATTCTGATGATAGTAGAGTTTTAGCTGGTTTTAAGTTGTTTGATAGCCTTTATGATAGCCCCGATAATTTAGTTTTTTCTCATAACGACATTAATGTTTCAAATATTTTCTATGGCAGTGATATCAGATTAATAGATTGGGAATACGCTGGTGCAAATTTGCCAATCTATGATATTGCATCAATTACCAAATCGTTGAAATTAGATGAATATCAGACCGAAATCTTTCTAGATTCTTACGACAAAAAATTTGATACCAGCAAAATAAAAAGCTTTGAATTGCTTATATCTCAAATTGAATATATTTGGCAAAAGGCGCTTAATCTTTTAACTGACTAAAATATTCTCATAATTGCTATTTTTTATGTAAATTCATTGATATTTGTATATAAAATCATTATATTCTTGTTAAATTATTCATAAATAATTACAAAATTGAGGAATTAACATAAAAATGAAGATAGCAATTAATGGTTTCGGTAGAATTGGAAGAAATATCCTTAGATCTTACTTAGCTAAAGACCAGGTATGGAAAAAATTTAATCAAATAGAAATAGTAGCAATTAATGATTTGGGCTCCCCTAAAGATAGTGCACATCTTCTCAAATATGATTCTGTTCATGGAAGATTGAATAATCAGATTGAGCATACAGAAGATTCCATTCAAATTGATGGGCAAAAAATAGCCTGTTTTTCCGAACGAGATCCAAAAAATTTGCCTTGGACTAAATTAGGCATCGATATAGTTTTTGAATGTACTGGTTTATTTACATCAAGAGAAGCAGCTGGCGCACACTTAGATGCAGGAGCAAAAAGAGTCTTGATTTCAGCACCTGGAAAGGACGTTGATAAAACAGTTGTATTTGGTGTTAACCACGAAACATTAACAAAAGATGACCTGATCATTTCAAATGCATCATGTACTACTAACTGTCTAGCACCCTTAGCTAAAGTTATTAATGAGCATTACACAATTACTAATGGTATGGCGAATACAATCCATGCTTATACTAACGATCAGTCTTTGTTGGATGTTCATCATTCCGATCTTTTAAGAGCAAGAGCAGCAAGCTTATCAATGATCCCTACTAAAACAGGTGCTGCATCTGCAGTTGGTGAAGTGTTGCCAGAATTGCTTGGTAAGTTAGATGGTTTAGCAGTTAGAGTACCAGTTTCAAATGTATCTTTATTAGACTTCACTTTTACTACAGAAAAATCATTTTCAATAGAAGATTTAAACTCAAAACTTGAAGCTGCTACTAAGAATGGTCTATCTGGAATCTTAGCAGTGAATGAAATACCGCTTGTAAGCACTGATTTTGGTAATGATTCACACTCTGTGATTTATGATAAATCTCACACAAAACAAATTGGGAACTCAACAAAAATTCTTGCTTGGTACGATAATGAGTGGGGTTTTTCCAATAGAATGCTTGATGTAGCAAATTATTTAAATCAGATTACAAATAAAGAATTCAGAGCAGCATAATCTAGCTACTTGAAAAACTATATTTAATACCTAAAGTTAGGTAATGAGAAATTTATTTTTATTACTTCTTTTATCAATGGGCTTAATAGCTGAAATGTCTGAAAAACCAGAACAATGGTACGTTGTTACTGATAGAGTCATGGGCGGATCTTCAAATCTTGAAGCAGATTATAATGATGGCACATTCAAAATGACCGGAAATGTTGTCAAAAAAGATGGCGGTTTTGTCAGACTTGGTCATAGACCTGATTCAATCAAAAAAGACGCTAAAGGTATTAAATTTCAAGCAAGAGGAAATAACGAAACATACGAAGTGCACCTTACTCTCAAGGGTGTCAAGATGCCACCATGGTCTTATATGAGCAAAACCTTTGAAGCTACAGAAGATTGGCAGGAATTCACAATTAACTTTGATGAATTTGAAAAGAATGGCTATATGATGTCATCCATGAAACCAAGAAACATCAGAGAATTGAGCATAGCTGGATTCGGTAGAGACTTTAATGTTGATCTTGAATTCAAAGACGTCCAAATTTTTTAAATAAATAACCAAACTCTATACAAAATGATCGATTGCCCTTAATGGGCAATTTTTCATTTTATTTCATTGAACTTTTATATGAATTTTTATTCAAAATATATAGGAGCATTAATGAGCAAAAGTAGCAGATTACATAAATCAGAGCATGCCCGAACAAGAAGGCATGCTGCAAAGAAAATTGTTGAAGATAGAACAGAAAATTACTATCAAAAATTAAGAAAAGAAAAAGTAAAAAAGAAGAAACACAATTTGCATTAAATAAAGTACCATACGGTTAATGAAAAAATCATTTTTCATCTTTCTTATAAGCCTAGTTTTTCTTGGTTCGACTATTTACGCTGAAGAAATTGAAGAAATTGTTGTCACAGGAACGCTTCTTAAAGATATCGAAACTGATAGCTCCCCAGTAGATCAAATCACCAATGAAGACTTTGATAAATTAAACGTAAATAATATTGCAGAGATTTCTAAATATCTCAACACCACTGCCGGGTCACATTTTCAAACAAATGCCCTAGAGGGGGTTGATCAAGGCATGGCAAATATCACACTTAGAGGTTTGGATCATGCATCAACTCTTTTGCTTATCAATTCAAAAAGACATACTTTCGCTGGGACCCCTTCTAATGAAGGCGAAGGTTACATCGATGCAAATATCATTCCTGAAATTGCTTTCGAAAAAATAGAAATTCTAAAAGAAGGAGCTACTTCAATTTATGGTTCTGATGCTGTTGCAGGAGTAGTTAATTTTTTAACTTATAAAAAATTTAATGGTTTCAAAATTAAATTTGGAGATCAAAGTTCTGAAAACTACAACAATAAAGAAACAACCTTTGGCCTGATATTTGGAGCAGAATTACTTGGTTTTGATATGGTCTTTGGTTTTAACCAATTAGATCGATCTCCTTTATCAGCAGAAGAAATACCTGGTATAGCTGAGTTAGCTTTAAGTTCATTAGGTAATACTTTTATTGTCTCAGAAGCTGATGTCATTGATACCGGTGTATATGCTGGCAGTTACGCTGCTGGTGAAATTGTGCCAGATCCTAACTGTGAACAAAATGGTGGAATTTTAGATGGTTTTTGTAAGTTCCTGTACGGGACAAGATTTAATATCTTTAATGATGAGAATCATTCGAAGTATTATCTTAATCTATCTAATAATAACCATAATTTAACCTTTCTTAATTCAAATGTTTTAGTTAATGACAACCCTCAATCGCCTTCCTATCCTGCATTGCCTTTCTTATCTAGATCTATTAATCCTGGAGAGGGTGGTAGTCCTTTCAGTGTGCCAGTTAAGTGGTATGGAAGGCCATTAGGAGCTCGTTATCCATCGCCATTTTCGCCAAAGGATATAGCTCAAATGCACTTAAATTACACTTACTTAACAACATTGAATGACTTTGATTTAGATTTCTCTTTAACTGCAAGTGAGCACAGCAATAACCACATTAGACCAGATATAATTGATTCTCGTTTTCAAGATGCTTTGATTGGTCAAGGCGGGCCAAATGGCGACCTAACATGGAATATTTTTATACCAACAGAAAATTCACCTGAACTTGTTGACTATATAAGAGGTGCTGAGATTTCATCTAAGGTTGCTGATTTAACAACTATTGATGTCTTAGCAAGTTCATCATTAAATGATTTTGACTATGTCTTAGGACTACAACTTAACTCCGAGAATCTAGACATTAAATATAATGATCTTGCTAGAGCTGAATTTGACCAAGATGGAAAGATAACTAAAACAGCTGATCTATTTTTCTTAGGCGGCGGAAAAAATGTAAACGAAAGTAGAAATAAATATGCTGCATTTTTTGAAGGAGAAACAGAATTATTTGGCTCATTAGATTTGAGGGTTGCAGCAAGATACGAATCATCTGATAACTTTACTTCCCTTGATCCAAAGATATCTTTGAAATATAAACCAACAGATAGTTTTGCTGTTCGTTTATCTCAAGGTACATCATTTGCCATGCCATCTATGGCTCAAATGTTTTCTAGCGATATAAATCTAGGAAGTGTTAGAGATCAAGATGAAAATATATTTGTGAGACAAGCAAGAATTGGTAACCCTGATCTAGAACCTGCAACAGCAGTTAACTCAAACTTTGGTTTAATATTTAATACCGATTTCAACAGGTTTAGCTTAGATTACTGGGAGATTGATTATGAAAATAGAGTGGTATCACAAAGTGCTCAAGCATTACTGCAGTCAGATCCACTTGGACCAAGCATTACAAGGAACTCTGAAGGTGACTTAATAGCAGTTACTACAACCTATTTTAATGAGGAAAATACAGAATTATCCGGAATTGATTTGAGTTATGAGCATTATTTTGATTTAGATTCAAATGGTTTGTTAAACCTAGATTTAAGAGCAACATCCTTTATTGAATTCCTTACTCCTGGAGGCGCTTCTGATCAGCTAGTGAATCGTATTGGTAAATTTAACTTTGATTCTAATACTAACTCCTTACCTAGAAATAGAATTAACGCATTTCTTAATTGGAAATTCAGAGAATATGAAACTGGCTTGAATGCGAGATATATAAGTGGATATATAAATGACAGAACAATACCAGATAGTGCAAAAAATCTGGGTTATAGCAATAAAGTTAATTCACATCTTGTGTTTGATCTTTCCTTTAAAACACCAATAGGTGTGCTTTTTAATAATGTGAGCCTAGAAGGTAAATTTGCATTAGTGAATCTTTTTGACAAAAGTGCACCTCGACTTTACGATGCCCCAGACTTTAGTTTTGATACTAGAACACATGATCCAAGAGGCCGGATGTTAAGCATTCAATTCGAGCTTGGACTTTTAGATTAAAAATTATATTAATATAAAAATAGTTTAAGATTAGCCCTATGAGAAAACACTTTATAACACTAATTTTTCTTTCTTTTTTCAGTCATTCTGAAATAAAAGAACACCAAGGGTTGTTGGCAACTCTTTTTGTACAAAGTTCTGCTGAGTTTTATACCAATTCAGTCAGTGTTTATAAAGCTGCAGAGTATCAGCTTGAATCAGCAGTTAAAGATGTAAGTTACTCAGCAGCAATTGAGCAAACTAAAGATTTTAGTGGCAAACCACCTGCTGTAATACTAGACGTTGATCAAACAGTTTTAGATAACATTCCTTTTCAAGCTAGAAAAATTTTAGATAGGACTTTCTACCCAGATGGATGGGATGAGTGGTGTATGGAAGAGAAAGCAACTTATATTCCAGGTGTTGAAGATTTTTTAGCCAAAGCAGCTGAGTTGGGAGTAGAAGTTTTCTTCGTGACTAATAGAACTGCCAACTTAGAAGAGGCTACGAAAAATAATCTTGAGAAATTGGGTTTTAAGTTTGCTAAGAATTTAGACCAACTCTTGATGAGGTATGAAAGAGAAGATTGGGGCTCTAACAAAAATACAAGAAGACAACATGTAGCTAAAGATTACAGAATTGTAATGATGATAGGAGATAACCTAGGTGATTTCGTTGATGATGAAGAAAACAGCTCTTCTCCAGATATTAGATTGGCAGCTGCTGAGCGCCATTATGATATGTGGGGAAAGTATTGGTTCATGCTTGCAAATCCTACTTATGGAGATTGGGAAAGTGCTTTAATTGATTTCAAATATGAAATTCCTAAATCTGAACAGCTTCAAATTAAATCCCAAGCACTAGATGTTAAATAAGAGCAATTTTATTTTTCCATCAGTTTCAAAAAACACTATCTTTTCAGGCTTATTCTTTTTCTTTGTTCTGTTATCACTTTTTGTTCTTAGGCCTTTTAGACAAACAATTGCTGCTGATATAGGTACATCAGATTTGACCTTTTTCTTGTTCCTTGTAGTGATAGTTATGTTGTTGGTAAACCCAATTTACTCATACATGGTTTCACGAATTAATCAAAAAAGAATTGTCCTATACATATATGGTTTTTTCATTCTTAATTTAATTGGGTTTCTGATTTCTTATACAGTCTTTCCTTCTAGTTTCGCTGTCAAAGCAATTTTTTACGTTTGGTACAATATTTTTAACTTCTTTCTAGTTGCAATTTTTTGGGCCATAACAGTAAATTCATTCAATATTGAAGGAGGCAAAAAATTCTTTGGTCTAATTAGTGCGTGTGGTTCTTTAGGTGCAGCATTTGGTGGTTTTCTTGTTGACTCCTACTTGTATGACAAACAAAACCTTTCTCTTGTAATTACTGTTATCACTTTATCCCTTGCCATCTTTTTCTCATCTAAGGTGGAAAGAGAGGAAGTAAAACTAAGAGATAATAAATCAAGTGCTGTTGATGACATCTTTGAACAATTTAGACAGATTAAACAAAATCCAATAATACGGAGATTCGTTCTTTATGCTTTTACTTGGACCTGTTTGTCCACAGCACTATGGTTTTTTCAATTAGAGTTAGTTAATAGTTATACAGATGACTCAGCAATCAAAACCAGAGTATTTGGAAGAGCAGATTCAATTGTCCCAATAATTACATTAGCTATTCAATTACTTTTCACCTCGTATGTCCTTAGATCTAAATTTTTAGGGATAAGGTTTGTATTGACTGTGTATGGATTTTTATTCGCTCTAGGTTTCTTAGCGATATCAGGATATTTCTCAGAATATTTATTAAGTACAACTGGTTTAATGCTATTTTTAGTTCTTCAAGGAACAATGAGGCCTTTTGAATATGGGTTAAATAAACCAGCTAGAGAAGCAGTTTTTACAACTCTTTCATCAAAAGAGAAATATAAATCAACAGTATTTATCGATACATTTACCAATAGATTTGGCGATGCTACAGGAGGCTTCTTATTCAATTCATTGTTCTCATTCGGTCTAGTGCTTTATACAGCACCATTAGCAATAATACCTCTGGCAATATTCTTAATTGGTCTAGGTTGGAATATTTCCGGCAGTATAGAAAAAGGCAAAACAGCGTAAAATACTGCAATTAATTCAGATATTGGTTGATATTTTCAGTTTGATACATAAAATATTTGTTTCACTTATGCTTACCAAAGAAAAAATTTTAAAAGCTCCAAAGAAAAATTATATGAATAAGGAGCAGCTTACCTTCTTCAAAACTTTGCTAGAAGATCTTAAGAAGGAAACACTGACACACATCAGAGATGCTAAAGATAGATTAAGCAATCCACCATCGTGCAGTGATGAAGTTGATAGAGCTCAACATGAGATTGATTCTATGCTATTCCTAAGAATTGTAGAGAGAGAATCTAAGTTACTTCCAAAAATTGATAAAGCAATCATGCGAATCAAAGCTGGTGATTATGGTTATTGTGTTGAAACTGGTGATCCTATTGGTTTACCTCGACTTATATCAAGACCAACAGCAGAGTATTGTGCTGAAGTAAAAACTATCAACGAAGAAAAAGAAAAACATTTCATCGACTAAACAAATTTTCAAATTAAATTGTATTTGCTTATAATTTACGAGTTATGAGTATGCTTAATAAAGTTACAGAACCAATAGCAGAAGCAAGAATGGGAATTCTCTCTGAATGGTCGCTTAGATTAGTTCTATCTTATCTCTTCTTTTCACACGGCCAGCCAAAGCTTGCAGGACTAATGGATAACCCATCAGAGCCTCTTGGATTCGTTAAGAATCTTTACTTATTCTCAGACTTTCCTGTTATCTCCTCTTATTTAGTCACCATTGCAGAATTAATTTTGATCCCCATATTTTTAATTGTTGGCGGTTTAAAATTTATTGGTCCAACAGCAAAAGCCTTATCAACTCTTGGGGGTTTATTGGGTACTTTTGTAATGGCAGTAGTAATATTTGGTTTTCATTTTGGTGTGCTTGAAGAGACCATTGCAGACGTAAAATATCAATTAGCACTATTTGCTATGTCGATTTACTTTTTATTTAAATAAACATTGTTTAAACAAACAACAGCAACAATAATCTCATCTATCCTCATTGCTACAGTAATGACAGGTATCGTATCTTTCTTTGTCACAGCTATTAATAGCGGGGAATTTCCACCAAATATCTACGAATGGGTAAGGGCTTGGATGCTTGCATGGGCAATAGGTACACCGGGAGTTTTAATGTTATCGCCACTATTTAAGAATGTAGGCATAGCATTTTCTGACGATCCTAGAGATAATTAGTTGTAATTTTCATCATAGATATTTATTATTTGTGTTCTTGTGGGGCTATAGCTCAGCTGGGAGAGCACCTGCTTTGCACGCAGGGGGTCAGGAGTTCGAATCTCCTTAGCTCCACCATTTAAAGGAGAAATTCTTAATGGAGGAAAAAATAAAAAATCTTACAATTATTTTATTTCTTCTCCTATATGCTCCTTTAAGCGCAGAAAATAAAAAAGTTGATCTTATAGAGTCTGAAGCGCATGCAATTCTTATTCCTGGGAGTGGCACATATAGCAAAAAAATCTCAACACAAAATAAAGAAGCACAACAATTTTTTGATCAAGGCTTGAGATTAGCATGGGGTTTTTATTTTCCTGAATCGATAGCTTCATATTTAGAAGCAGCACGTCACGACCCTGATCATCCAATGCCTTATTGGGGGATGGCACATGCAATGGGACCAAATCCAAATTCACGATATTCTGGAATGCCTGATGATCCAAAAGGGGAAGGATTGAAAGCAATTAAAAAAGCAATGGATAGAATTGAGAATGCATCTGATATGGAGGCTAAATTAATAAAAGCCCTTTATACACTTTACGATAAGGATGCTAACCCAGATGCAAAACAACGTGACCAAGCTTATTTAGCTGAAATGAGAAAATTAAACAGAGATTATCCAAATGACCCAGATATTGCAGCTTTATATGCGAACAGTTATATGTCAATCCAAAGGTGGAATTATTGGGGAGATCAAGGCAAGCCAATTTCAGAAACTCTTTTAGTAGCTGAAGCGTTAGAGCATATTATGTCTAAAGATCTATCGCATCCTGGAGTGCTGCACTTACATATTCATTTGATAGAAGCTTCAGCAGAACCAGAAAGAGCACTAATATCAGCAGATAATTTAGAACGAACTATACCTATAGTTGGCCATGTAGTTCATATGCCTTCTCATATTTATATAAGAGTGGGTCAGTATGAGAAAGCACTAGAACAAAATATTCGCTCTCAGAAAGTTGATAAAGAGTTTGCAAAAATCTGGGGTGATCTGCCTCTTCCGAACTTAGGCACCTATCCGTTATCCCATAAAATACACTCTGGGCATGCGCTAGATTTTGTTCGCTACGCTGCGAGCGTTCAAGGAAATTATAATTTGGCAAGTGAGTCAGCATGGGCTATGGCTAACAGCATAAAAGATAAACAAATTATGATTATGCAGGGTCAAAAGAGAGTCGCTGCCCCTTGGCAGGTTCTTAAAACTTTTGGAAAATGGGATGAGATACTCAAATTAAAACCAAAACATAGTGGTACGCCATACCTTGATGGTATTTGGTCATATGTAAAAGGAAGTGCGTATTTATCAAAAAGAAATACAGAGCAAGCTACACGAGAACTGAATAAACTCAAACAAATTATTAATTCACCTGATGTTGATAAATACCGAGCAGGGGCTACACCTGTATCTCGCGTGCTCAAGGCTGCTGCTTACGGACTTGAGGGTGAAATATTTTTAGCTGATAGTAAATACCCAGAAGCGATTGAGGCTTTTACATTAGCTGTAGAACTAGAAGATCAAAATAACTACACTGAGCCACCAGATTGGCCTCATCCCATGAGATTATATTTAGGTTCTGCTTTGATTTCCGCACAGAAATTTAAAGAAGCTGAAAATGTCTACAGGCGAGATTTAGATTGGCATAAAAATAATGGATGGTCGCTTTTTGGTCTCCACCAATCTTTACTTTTACAGGGCAAGACAGACGAAGCCGAAACAATTTATAAGGAATTTCTTTTAGCCTGGCAGCAAGCAGATATTAAATTATACGACTCTTACGTAAAATAAAGATTTGGAATATGGAATTAGAAGTTTATTTCGTTGATTCTTTCACCAGCAAAGTTTTTGGTGGTAATCCTGCAGGCGTGGTATTTCATGAAAATGAGCTAGAGCATGACTTGATGCAAAATATTGCAGCTGAAAATAACTTATCAGAAACAGCCTTTGTGCATACATCTAATAACAATCGTATTAAGTTCTTTACCCCAGAATTAGAAGTAGATCTATGTGGTCATGCTACCTTAGCTTCAGCCTTCACTTATTTTAATTTTCTAAATACTTCATCTTATGAAATAGTATTCCAAGCCAATAGAAGTCAAATTAAAGCCGTGAAATCAAACAATGGCATTACATTGTCATTGCCAAAAGATGAACCGATGAAAGTTGATGACATAAGTGCTTTTACTGAAGCATTGAATTCAAAAGTTCTAGAAGTCTATCGTGGTATTGATGATTTTGTCGCTGTGCTTGAAGATGAAGCAGCTGTAGCAAATAATAATCCAGATTTCAGTCTTATTAAGCACATGGACTCAAGAGGTTTAATAGTAACAGCCAAAGGCAATGAGGTAGATTTTGTCTCTAGATGGTATGGTCCTCAAACAGGAATTAATGAAGATCCAGCAACTGGTTCAGCTCATGCATTATTAGCAACATATTGGTCTAAAATTTTAGATAAAGATGCGATGAGTGCTCGACAACTATCTAAAAGAGTTGGCCACTTAGATTGTTTTGTGAAAGAAGACATTGTTGAAATTACTGGACAAGCTAAGCTTTATTTAAGAGGAACTTTGCAGGCTAGCTAAGTCTTGCTTTAACCAATTTCTTTGAGAATCAATTAAATCGGCCAATATTTTATCTAATCTGCTATTTCCTGAGTTTTCTCTATATGCATTAACTAAGAAGGCAGTGCCACTGATAGAGTCACCAATCTGAAGTGAATTCATGCCACACATGTAATCTTCATAAACTGTCGTTGTAATTTTACAGACCTCGGCATATGAACTAAATATATTCAATTTATAAGCCAAAGATAAAATTCTATTTTTTACTTCTTTAGTAATTAGTGGATCAGGCCCAAGTTTAAGTGCTGAATCAAAATGTTTAATTGCTAACTCCGGTTTATTAAGATTTTCTGCAGCCAGCCCAAGCCAATAAAACTTAACGTAGCTATCACTAATGCTTTCTCCCAGTTTTTTTAAGCTTTGCCAATCCTTGTTGTTAATAAAAGTTTTAGATCTATCAAGTTTTCTGCTTGAAATATTTACATACACCTTGTCTGAATCATATTCATTCATCTCTAGGGCAAAAGAAAATTTATGTGGCACATCTTTTATAATTGCAGCTGAGCTATTAGCATATTTCAATTTTTTGGCTGCTTTTAAAACTGCTGAATTAAACAAAGTGCAATCTTTGTATGGGTATTGCCGTTTCTCTATACATTTGCCCTTAATAACTGTGTGATTATTGGTGGTACCATCTGGCGCTATATCAAATTTTATTATTACATAACCTTCAGCAGCCTTTTCTTTTGCTTTAGCAGGGTACCTAGGAGTTTCTTTATATATGCTTGTATAAAGTGAACTAGCATTCTTTTGATAGAGCATTTCTCCTACTTTTCTTGTTCTGATATCACTACATGTCTCAATGTAAAAACAGTCTTTATTCTTAAGTACAAGCTGATGATGTATATCTTTAAGCAACTGAACATAATCATTATCTAAGTAAATAAATTCATAGTTTTCATAGTTGATATTTTTTGATTCTTCATTAGCACTTACGCATCCTACAAATAAAAAAATAAAGAGATATGTAGAAATCTTAGACATATATATAGGATATAATACTTCAATGAAAAATCTAACCTATGCACTAGCAGGTTTCTTGTTCGTCATGGGCTTATATTTTTTGTTTAATAC
>CAZNPG010000010.1:0-1085 GCA_964575305.1 uncultured Gammaproteobacteria bacterium
GGCTTTGACGTCTGACGCAGAACCCAACGCGCATATCGAGCATAAACATAACTCGAAAAAATTTGTTTAAAAATTTAGTTGCAGATAACTACAACTATAGATTGGCAGCTTAATGCCAACCTGCTATCATTTGTGACCTACAACGTTTGATAGTAGTCATTTTGTAGGAGTAGCTTTATAGCTTGTCCAACTATAAGGTGAAATTATTGGACTATGCTTAGTATGTCTTGATCATCAGGCTATACTAAAGATGAAATTAATTGATGAATCTATATATGTAGAAGCTAGGGGAAAGTGATGACGGACGTGGGTTCGAATCCCGCCGCCTCCACCAAGCAAAAGGAAAATATTAATGGCAAATTCAAAATCGGCTGACAAAAGAGCCAGACAAAATAAAAAAAGGTATGAGCTTAAGCATGCCCAGAGATCTATGGTTAGAACAGCAGTAAAAGCTACAGTTAAAGCAGTTGAAGAAAAAGATAAAAAAGCTTCTGAAGTTTTAAAAACTGCACAATCAACTGTCGACAAGATGGCAAGCAAAGGTGTCATACACAAAAATAAAGCTGCTAGATTAAAAAGCAGAATGAATAAACAAGTTAAATCTGTTTAAATAGCTCTTCAGTAAGAATATCCAAACCATTTTTTGTGATTGAAGATATAGGGTATATAGCAGTTTTTGGGAACTTGCTTTGAAACTTATTAATTAAATCTGATAAGTCTTCATCTTTAATTAAATCTGTTTTAGTAATACATATCCACCTCTGCTGATCAGAAAAATCTAAGTGAAAATCCTCAAGTTCTTTTTCAATTACATTAAAAGACTCTAATGCTTTATCAGCATCCTGAGTCCCATCAACAAGATGTAATAAAAATTTTGTTCTATATGCATGTTTTAGAAACTTAGTACCAAGACCCAAACCTTGTGATGCTCCTTCAATAATTCCTGGCAAATCAGCAATTGTAATTTTTTGGATTGCATTCTCCATAACGCCAAGTTCAGGATCTAAGGTTGTAAAAGCATAAGCTCCTATTTTTGATTTTGAGTTTGTAATGCTGCTTATTAATGTAGATTTACCTGCATTTGG
>CAZNPG010000010.1:1185-7592 GCA_964575305.1 uncultured Gammaproteobacteria bacterium
GATTCTCCTCTCATATTTTTACCACTACCTGAATTTCCTGATTTCGCAGCAAATACTTTTTTTCCTTTTAAGTGATTTAATGAATTTAAGTTGGAATCTAAGCTAACAATGACATTGCCGCCATCTCCTCCATCGCCGCCATCAGGGCCACCACGAGGAATATATTTTTCACGTCTGAAACTTAGGCAACCGTTGCCGCCTTTTCCAGATATTGCTTGAATTCTGGCTTCATCAAAAAAAGCCATGATTATTATTTAGAGGGGTTAATATTTACGAATTTTCTTTTATTCGCACCTTTGATTTTAAATTCGACTTCGCCTGTTTTTAAAGCAAATAGAGTATCATCTCTTCCTTTACCAACATTTAGGCCTGCATGGAATTTAGTTCCTCTTTGCCTGACAAGAATTTCACCTGCATTTACTTGTTGGCCACCAAATCTTTTAACTCCTAGAAAATTAGGATTCGAATCTCTACCGTTTTTACTTGAGCCGCCAGCTTTCTTATGCGCCATTTTTTATCTCTTCTATATTAATTGTTGTTACTTTTCTTCTGTGTCCAACGATCCTTTTAGAATCCTTTCTTCTTCTAAATTGTATCGCATAAACTTTATCTTTCTTATCTTGGCTAACTACTTTGCCAGATACATAGGCTTTTGCAACGTGTGGTTGCCCCACTAATGGCTTCTTGCCATCAGATAAAAGCAATACCTTATCAAATTTGACCTTATCACCTTTTTTTGCGTCAGCCATGTAATCAACTTCAATTACTGTGCCAACTTCAACCTTTTCTTGTTGATTGCCTGTGTCTATAATTGCGTACATTTCTTAAAATATAAATATGTCTAATATCGAGGAACAAAATTTAACTGAATTTTTGCTGGAAGTAAAGGCGAAAATGGCTAATATCACATTATCTGAGAATGAAGCAATAAATGAAATTACTTCCTATGTTCTCAGCAATACAGGAAAATTTATAAGATCTAAAATTATTTTTCTTTATGGCAATGAGATAGGTGTAAAAAAATCTAAATTAATTGAACTTGCCTCAGCAGCAGAATTGATACATTTGTCTACATTGGTTCATGACGACATTATTGACGAAGCAGATATTAGACGAAATAAACCAACAGTAGTAAATAAATGGGGAATTAAAAAAGCGATACTTTATGGCGATTTTTTGTATACCAAGACATTTCAAGCACTGAATTCATTAGAAAATATTGCGATATCTGATGAACTTATAAAATGTGCTGAAATGCTTATAGAAGGTGAGTTTAATCAAATAAGAATTAAAAATAATAATACAATTTCCATTGAGCAATATTATGATGTGATTGAAAAAAAGACTGCAGTTTTATTTTCTGGAATCCTAAAATGCATAGGGATTGAAATGAAATTATCTGACATCGACTTAGAGCAGCTAAAGCAACTTGGTCTTTCTTTTGGGAAAGCATTTCAGATAAATGATGATCTTAGTGATTTCAATAAATCAGAAATAACAGGAAAAGCTGAATTTAAAGATTTAAGTGAAGGAAAACTTACCCTACCAGTAATCTTGATGTTGGAGGATTTAAATTCTAATCAACAGGATCAGATCTTTAAATTAATTGGATCTGGAGAATATAGCATTGTTAAAGAACATATAGAAAATTCAAATTCCTTTGAAAAAGCTCGAATAGAGAGAGATCAAGCTATCAGCAATTGCATTGAATACACTGAAAGATTTATTAAACTAGATAAGCTGGAAAATATAAGGGTGTTTTTAAAAGAAACTTTAGTAGCATGAATAGAGTAGTAATAACTGGGCTTGGTGTTATCTCATGCTTAGGTAATGATAGTAAAGAGGTTTTAAGTTCTCTTAAAGCTAGCAAGTCAGGTCTCTCTATAAATCAAGACTATGTTGATAATGGGATGAGGTGTCATGTATCAGGTCAAGTAAATCCAGATTTAACAACAATTGATAGAAAAATGCTTCGCTTCATGAGCGAAACTTCTGCTTATGCTTTTCTATCTACAAAAGAAGCTATTGCAGACTCAGGGTTAAGCGCAGAACAAATAAGCAGCAATGATGTAGGTGTGATAGTTGGATCAGGCACAGGTTCTAGTAGAGAGCTGAAAAATGTTGTTGATACGGCAAGAGAAAAAGGCATTAAACGTGTTGGGCCTTATGCTGTAACTAGGACAATGGGCAACACTACGTCTGCTGCGATATCTACCTTCTTCCAAACAAAGGGAGTTTCTTTTTCAATAGCATCTGCATGCTCAACAAGCTTGCATTGCATTTCATATGGTTACGATTTAATCAAGAGTGGTAGACAAAATATTGTAATTGCAGGTGGTTCTGAAGATGATCATTGGACTGGAGCTATGATGTTTGATGCTATGGGGGCTTTAAGTACTAAAAATAATGAATTTCCGACAGAATCTTCGAAACCCTATGACTTGAATAGAGATGGATTTATACCATCTGGAGGAGGTGGGATTGTCATCTTAGAGGAATATGAGTCAGCCAAAAAAAGAGGTGCTCATATTTATGGTGAGGTGATTTCATGTTTTGAAACATCAGATGGATACTCCTTAGTTAGCCCATCTGGAGAAGGAGCCAGTAGGTGTATGCAAGGTTTAGAACATTTAGATGAAGTAGAGTATATAAATACTCATGGGACTGGTACGCCTGTTGGAGATATAACTGAGTTGAATGCCATCAAGGATGTTTTCAAAGATAATATTCCTCCAATATCATCCACAAAATCTCTAACCGGCCATGCTTTAGGAGCTGCTGGAGTTCATGAAGTTATTTACTCTTTACTAATGATGGAAAATGAATTCCTTTGTGGAAGTCATAATATAGTTGAACTAGACCCAGCTGCAGAGAATTTCCCAATTTTAAAAGAGAATATTAATAAAAAAATAAACTGTTTTCTTTCAAATTCTTTTGGGTTTGGAGGCACTAACGGATCAATAATTATCAGAAAAGTCTAAAAAGGAATATCTTCTTCAAATTTATCATTATCTTGTTTTGGTGCCGGGCTATTAGCTTGTGAGGTTCCATCAGAATCACCTCTCGAATCAAGCATTGTCATTTCTCTAGCAATTACTTCTGTTGTATATCTCTTTTTTCCCTCAGAATCTTCCCAATCACGTGTTTGTAATTTTCCTTCTACGAAAATCTTTGATCCTTTTTTTAGATATTGCTCAGCAATCTCAGCAAGCCTTCCAAAAATAACTACTCTGTGCCACTCAACCTGTTCTTTTTGCTCTCCAGTTGTTTTATCTTTCCATCTTTCCGAAGTGGCAATTGAAAGGTTAGCAACAGGACTTCCAGCTTGAGTATACTTAATCTCAGGGTCTGCTCCTAGATTTCCAATAATTAGTACTTTATTTAAGCCGTTTGACATATATATATTCTATAATACTTTTTTCCATTTCATGTTATCAATTTGAAGTTTATTGAAATCAAAGGTGCAAAAGCACACAATTTAAAGAACATTTCTCTTAAGATTCCAAGAGAAAAGCTCACTGTTATTACCGGGCTATCTGGTTCAGGTAAGTCTTCGTTAGCATTTGATACTATCTATGCAGAAGGTCAGAGAAGATATGTTGAATCACTTTCTACCTATGCTAGACAATTCTTATCAGTTATGGATAAGGCAGATTTAGAATCCATTGAAGGTTTATCACCATCTATATCTATCCAACAAAAATCAACTTCTCATAATCCAAGATCAACTGTTGGAACCATAACTGAAGTACATGATTATTTGAGACTACTTTTTGCAAGGGTTGGTGTGCCAAAGTGTCCTGAACATCATATTGAGCTTGAAGCGAAACCCGTTGTAACAATGGTTGCTGAAACAGTTAATAAAGAAATGGGAGAAAAAATATCAGTATTCTCACCAATCATCATGGATGGTAAAGGAGAACATATTGAGCTATTGAGCCAGCTTATGGCAGAGGGATTTTCAAAGGTTAGGGTTGATGATGAAATATATGCAATAAATAAAGTTCCCTTATTGGAAAAAAACAAAAAACATAATATTTCAGTATTGGTTGATCAATTAATTATAGATAAATCCAAGGATTGTCGACAAAGACTTACTGAATCAATAGAAACAGCTTTGAGATTTTCTCAGGGAAGTGTGGATATAGCATCTAATGAAAATGAATATAGGCTTTCCAATAAACACTCATGCCCAAAATGTGATTACTCAGTCCAAGAATTAGAACCAAAAATTTTCTCTTTTAATAACCCAAGTGGAGCATGCCCTGAATGTGATGGTCTTGGAGTAAATAGTTACTTTGATGAAGATAAAATTATCAAATATAAGAATTTAAGCATTGCTCAAGGATGCATTGAGCCTTGGAATACTCCTTACTACCAAAGCAAACTAATGGGTTTGTTAGAGATGCTGAAAGAAGACATAACTAAATCTTGGGAGAATCTCAAGAAAGAAACAAAAGATATTATTTTATGGGGCTCAGAGAAAGAAATATCATTTAAAGATTTATCAACAAATAAATTAATAAAAGAAAAATTTGAAGGAGTAATACCTTCGCTTCAGAGACAGTTTGATAGAACAGATTCATATTTTATAAGAGAAAAGATTAGTTCTTATGTTTCAGAAAAAACCTGTACAGCCTGCAATGGGCAGAGGTTAAATGAAGTAGCAAGAAACGTTTTTGTTGATGGCATGAGTTTGCCTGAAATTAGTTCACTAAAAATTAATGACGCTAATGAGATAATCCAAAATCTCAACCTAGATGGAAATAAATCTGAAATTGCTGAGAAAATTAGCAGAGAAATTTCAACTCGTCTTTCATTCTTGGTTGATGTTGGGCTTGATTACTTAAACCTCTCACGAGGAGCAAATACTTTATCTGGTGGAGAAGCACAAAGGATTAGATTAGCAAGTCAAATTGGGTCAGGTTTAGTAGGCGTCATATATGTGCTTGATGAGCCTTCTATTGGATTACATCAAAGAGATAATCAGAAACTAATAAGCACTCTCATCAAATTAAGGGATTTAGGAAATACTGTAATTGTAGTTGAACATGATGAGGAAATGATTCGTTCAGCTGATCATATTATAGACTTAGGCACGGGTGCTGGAATTCATGGTGGGTCAATTGTTGCTGAGGGTAATCTAGAGACTATAGAAGCATCAAAAGAATCAATAACAGCTCAGTATCTTCGAAAAGAGAAAGTTATATCTCTAGAAAATATTGAAAGAAAACAAAGCCACAATTCTATCTATATCTCAGGTGCAAAAACTAATAATCTTAATGATGTAAATATTGATATTCCTTTAAATAAATTGGTAGCAATTACAGGTGTATCAGGTTCTGGAAAATCATCTTTGATTAACCACACATTAATACCAGGCGTAAATTCAAAATTAAACAACTCAAAGATTCCAGAAAAAACAGAATTTAAAAAAATTCTTGGAGAGGAAAATATTGATAAGCTTATTTCAATAGATCAAAGCCCAATAGGCAAAACACCTAGATCTAATCCAGCCACATATACCGGCTTATTTACCCATATAAGGGAAATCTTTGCCAATACTGCAGAGTCAAGAGCAAGGGGATATAAACCAGGCAGATTCAGCTTTAATGTAGAAGGAGGCAGGTGTGAAAACTGTAGAGGAGAAGGTTGGGTAAAAGTAGAAATGCATTTCCTACCTGATTTATACGTGGAATGCGATGTATGTAAGGGAAAGAGATTTAGAGATGATACTCTTGAGATCAAATTTAAAGATAAAAATATTCATGAAATTCTAGAAATGACTGTTGAAGAAGGTTTAGATTTCTTCAAATCGATACCACAAATATTCAAAAAACTTACAACTCTTAAAGAAGTTGGACTTTCTTATATAAAATTAGGTCAAGCTGCAAATACACTTTCTGGAGGTGAAGCTCAGAGAGTTAAGCTTTCAAAAGAATTATCCAAAAGAGACACTGGTAATACACTCTATATACTTGATGAACCAACAACTGGACTTCATTTTTATGATATCCAAATGCTTATGGATGTTCTCAATAAGCTTGTAAATAAAGGTAATAGTGTAATTGTGATAGAACATAATTTGGATGTAATTAAATTAGCAGATTGGATAATTGATCTTGGCCCAGAAGGCGGTGATGGAGGAGGTAATATTGTTGCAGAGGGTGATATTAAAGAGATCAGAAAGAATAAAAAATCTTTTACTGGAAAAATGTTAAAAGCTAATTAAAAAAACCTAGACCACCAGCTTTTCTTTTCTTCTTTTTTCTTAGGTTTTGCTGGAGTTTTCTTTGCAGCAGTTTTCTTAGGTTTTTCTTCTTTTGTTTCTTTTGTTTCTTTTGCTGGAGTTTTCTTTGCAGCAGTTTTCTTAGGTTTTTCTTCTTTTGTTTCTTTTGTTTCTTTTG
>CAZNPG010000010.1:7692-47982 GCA_964575305.1 uncultured Gammaproteobacteria bacterium
GTTTCTTCAACTGCAGTCTCAACCACCGTATTTTCTAAAACATTAGATTCTTCTTTTGTAATATTTTCTGATTCAGTTACTGGATCTGAAGCCTCAGACTCATTTCTAATGGTTAGCTCTACATAACATATATCGGCTTTATCACCTTCTCTAAATCCTGCTTTAATTACTCTGAGATACCCTCCCTTGGTTTCACTAAACCTTGGTCCTAAATCAGAGAACAGCTTTGATGCAGCACTTTTCGAATGCAGTTCTGAAATTACTTGTCTTCTGTTATGAAGAGTATCTTCTTTAGCTCTGGTAATTAAAGGCTCGATGAACCTTCTTAGCTCTTTGCCTTTTTCAACTGTTGTTTTTACCACTTCATGCTCAATTAAAGACGCAGCAAGGTTTCTCATCATAGCCATTCTATGTGATGATGTTCTGCTGAATCTTCTACTAAGCTTTCTGTGTCTCATATTTACATCGGTGGCCAGTTCTTAAGGACTGTTCCCATTGATAATCCTCTAGAAGCAAGTTCATCCTTAATTTCATTTAAAGATTTTTTACCTAAATTTGGGGTTTTTAATAAATCCATTTCACTTCTTTGAATGAGATCTCCAATTAGGAAAATATTCTCTGCTTTTAAACAATTAGTTGATCTGACTGTTAGTTCTAGCTCTTCGATTGATCTAAGAAGCAGTGGGTCGAAATCGTATTTGTCTTTACGCTTTTCTTTTCTTGAAACTAGCTCTTCATCAACGAATACTGCTAATTGATGTTGCATTATAGTCGCAGCATATTTAACAGCCTGTTTTGCGTCTATTGTTCCATCTGTCTCTAGGTCAAGAATTAATTTATCTAGGTCTGTTCTATTTTCAACTCTTGTATTCTCAACTTTGTAATTTACTCTTTTAACTGGAGAGAAAATTGCATCAAGATGCAAAGAATCAATACTTTTATCCTTTGTTTGTTCTGCGGGAACATAACCAATGCCAGTCTTAACTTTCATAGTCATAGAGACTTTCTTAGGCTCAACAAGAGTAGCAATAACGTGATCTGGATCCATTACTTCAACACCTGCAGGCAATTCTAAATCTGAGGCAGTAATTGTTTTCGGAGATTTAACATCTAATTTAATTTCTGCTTCAGAAGGACCATCTAATTTGATAGCCATGTCTTTAAGATTTAACAATACATCAAGAATATCTTCTTTTATGCCTTCAATTGTTCCATATTCGTGTGAAACACCATCAATTTTAACTTCTGTTACAGCAGCTCCAGGCATGTAAGAAAGCATAATCCTTCTTAAACTATGACCAATTGTATAGCCAAAACCTCTTTCAAATGGCTCCAAAACAACTTTAAGGTTGTTCTTGTCGACTTCATCTACTTTTGCAACTTCAGGCGCTAAAACATTTAATTTATCTTCCATAATTTCCTCTATTATTTTGAGTACAACTCAATAATTAAGTTCTCATTGATTTCAGAACTTAGTTCACTTCGATCCGGGTAACTTAAGAATTTGCCCGTCATTTCATCGAAATTTACATCCAGCCAACTTGCTTTATCTTTTGATTTTGCAAGCTCTACAGCGGCCTTAATCCTTAAGTGTTCTTTACATTTTTCCGTTACTGATACTTCATCTTCTGGCTTAACATTATATGAAGGTATGTTCACAACTTTTCCATTAACATTTATAGATTTATGAGCAACTATTTGCCTTGCTTCTGCTCTAGTCACACCAAAACCCATTCTATAAACAACATTATCAAGTCTTGTTTCTAGTAAATTGAGGAGGTTTTCTCCTGTATTTCCCTGTGATTTAGCTGCTTTAAGATAATAATTTCTAAATTGTCTTTCCAAAAGACCATACATTCTTTTTACTTTCTGCTTTTCTCTTAATTGTGTTCCATAATCGGATAATCTTCCCCTAGACATTGAATTGCCAGGTTTTTTATCAAACTTACATTTTGATTCGACAGCTCTAGTGCCTGAAGTAAGCATTAAATCTGTGCCTTCTCTTCTAGAAAGTCTTAATCTTGGTCCTCTATATCTTGCCATTATACTCTTCTCTTCTTAGGAGGCCTGCAACCATTGTGTGGTAGCGGGGTCACATCCGTAATTTTGTTAATTCTTAGACCACAGCCATTTAAAGCCCTTATAGACGATTCACGTCCTGCTCCTGGTCCTTTCACTCTTACTTCTAAGTTAACCATTCCCATTTCTTTAGCCATATTTCCTGCTCTTTCAGCCGCAATTTGCGCAGCAAATGGTGTGCTCTTTCTTGAACCTTTAAAGCCTGCACCACCTGATGTTGCCCAACAGAGAGCATTTCCACCCATGTCTGTGATCATAACTATTGTGTTATTGAATGACGCTTTTACGTGTGCAATACCGTCTGTTACTATTCTTTTTGTTTTTTTCTTTCCAGCCATTATGCTTTTATAGGTTTCCTAGGCCCTTTTCTAGTTCTAGCGTTTGTTTTAGTTCTTTGACCTCTCAGTGGCAGACTTCTTCTATGTCTAATACCTCTGTAACAGCCTAAGTCCATTAGCCTTTTAATATTGAAGTTGATATCTCTTCTTAAATCTCCTTCTATTTGAAATGTTTTTAACTCATCTCTTATTTTGTCTAATTGGTCTTCTGTTAGCTCTGATACCTTTTTGGAGTATTTTATTTTAAGCTTATCGCAAATATCTTGAGCAGTTTTACGACCAATTCCATAAATATGAGTCAATGAAACATCTATATGTTTATTGTCTGGTATGTTTATTCCGCCTACTCTTGCCATGGTTATCCTTGTCTCTGCTTATGCCTTTTATTCTTACAGATCACAAATAATGTGCCTGATCTTTTCACTACTTTGCAATCTTTGCAAATCCTTTTTATTGACGATCTTACTTTCATCTTCTTCTACTCTTTTTTGAGCCGGAAATATTAGCATTTTTTAAGATAGATGCATATTGTTGGCTCATAACATATGACTGTATTTGTCTTTGTAGATCTAGCATTACAACTACGACAATAAGGACCGATGTCCCACCAAGATAAAAAGATATCCCAAAGCTGTTTATTAAAAGTAATGGAAGTATGCAAACTAATGATAAATAGAAGGCTCCAAATACTGTTAACCTTGAAAGAATTGTATCAATAAATGTAGCTGTTTGATCTCCAGGCCTTATACCGGGTATATAGCCTCCACTCCTTTTTAAGTTATCAGCCATATCGTTAGAACTAAAAGTTAATGCTAACCAAATGTAGCAAAACGAAACTATCAGAATCACAAATAAAAGAATGTACAGTGGTTGTCCAGGATTTAGGTAAAGCGCAAATTCTTGTAAACCACTTAACCCTTCAATATTTCCAAACCAAGATGATAATGTTGCAGGGAATAATAAAAATGTACTAGCAAAAATTGCTGGAATTACACCTGACATATTCAATTTCAAAGGCAGAAAACTTGATGGTGCCTGAACCATACCTCTAACTTGATGTCTTTGTGCATAATTAACTGTGATTTTTCTTTGTGCATTTTCAACAAATACCACTAAAGCAACAACCACTAGTGTTAGGAGGCCTAGAACAATCAAGATTAAGTAATTCAAATCACCTTGTTGAGTTTGTTCTAATGCTTGTCCAAATGCTCTTGGTACTCCAGTAATAATACTTGTTGCAATTATGAGGGATATACCATTTCCAATTCCTCTTTCAGAAATTTGCTCACCAAGCCACATCAAGAAAACTGTACCTGTAACAATTGATAAAACAGCGACAATTGCTCCAAAAATACTGCTTGATTCAATTAGTCCAGCTGTCTGCAAAGTAACTGTTAAAGCAGTTGATTGAATAAGAGCAAATACTACAGTGCCGTATCTTGTATATTGTGTAATTTTATTTCTACCAGCTTGACCATCTTTTTTTAGTTCTTGTAAATATGGTAGTGAGTTAGAGAATAACTGCATTACGATAGCAGCGGAAATATAAGGTACAACACTTAGTGCAAAAATACTCATTCTTTCAAGAGCACCTCCTGAAAATAAGTTGAAGTACTGAAGAATTGTGCCTTGGCTTTGTTGGAATAAAGCTGCAACTTGCTCGGGGTTGATGCCAGGAATTGGAATATGTGTTCCAATTCTATAAACAAGAAGTGCAAAAGCTAGGAAACCTAGCCTTCTCCATAATTCAGACATTGAATTATCCAACTTTTACCCCTTTTGAAATTCTAATATTCTCATCAGTAGGTTTCTCGGCTAATTTGCCTTCACCAAAGATTTTTACTTTAAGTGTTGATTTTTTTATGAGGCCTAACTTTTTAAGATTTTCGATACTTATTTTCTTCACGCCTTCCAAATTTTTGACATTAATGCTTTCTGAGACTCTTGAAACTCTTGAAGTGAAGCCAAATTTTGGCAATCTCATTTGTAATGGCATCTGGCCACCTTCAAATCCAGGTCTCACGTTTCCGCCTGACCTTGATTTTTGTCCTTTATGTCCTCTTCCTGCTGTTTTACCAACACCAGAACCAGTCCCTCTGCCTACTCTTTTTCTTTCAGACCTAGATTTAGGATCTCCAATATTATTTAAAGTTAATTTATCCATATTATTTAACCTCTTCTACTGAGATAAGATAATCTACTTGATTTATCATGCCTCTTACAGATGGCGAGTCCTCAAGCACTCTTGAATCTCCAATACCTCTTAGACCAAGACCTTTGATTGATAATCTATGGTTCTTTTTTCTGCCAATAAGGCTTCTGAGTTGTGTGACCTTTAGCTTTGCCATTATTTTCTTCTCTCTTTTACTTTTTCAGGGGATTCCATCTTGGCAAGGCCTTCGACAGTAGCTCTTACAACATTAATAGGGTTTGTTGAGCCATAACACTTTGCAAGAACATTCTTAATACCTACAAGCTCTAAAACAGCTCTCATTGCTCCTCCAGCAATAATACCTGTACCTTCTGATGCAGGCTGCATATAAACTTTTGTTGCTGAACTTTTTTGGTTAATTGGGTACCAAATTGTATTACCATTGAGTTCAACATTTACTAAGCTTCTTTTTGCTTCATCAAGCGCTTTCTGGATTGCAACTGGGACTTCTTTTGCTTTACCTCTTCCATATCCTACTTTTCCATTGCCATCACCTACTACTGTAAGTGCTGTAAAAGACATGACTCTTCCGCCTTTAACAGTTTTTGCAACTCTATTAACCTGAACTAGCTTCTCAACTAGCGTATCTTGTCCCATATTTTGTGCCTGTAAATTTTCCATTAAAACTCTAAGCCTCCATCTCTTGCACCATCAGCTAAAGCTTTAACCCTGCCGTGATATTTATATCCTGATCTGTCAAAAGTAACTTTTTTGTGTCCCAAATCGATTGCTTTCTTTGCAATTTCAGCACCTATTTTTGAAGCAGCTTCAATATTGCCACCGTTCTTACCTTTGAATTCTTTTTGTTGTGTTGAAACAGTTGCAAGAACTTTCCCATTAGAGGAATCAATAAGTTGAGCAGTTATATTTTTAAGAGATCTGGAAACAGACACTCTCATTAACTGAACTTTTTGCAATTTTGCTCTAAGTTTTTTTGATCTTCTTACTCTAGCTAACTCTTTACTCATAACTTATCCTGCTGCTGCTTTTTTCCTTTCTTTTCTTGCAATATGTTCTCCATCAATGAAGATACCTTTACCTTTATATGGTTCAGGTGGTCTAAATGACCTAATCTCCGCACATACCTGTCCTAAAAGCTGTTTGTTGCATGATGAAATTGTAAGTTCTGTTTGACTATCTTGTGCTGCCTCTACAGTTGCAGGCAATTCATATTCCACAGGATGTGAAAAGCCCAGCGTAAAAGTAATTTTTTTGCCTTGAACTTTTGCTCGATAACCAACACCATTAAGTTTTACTTTCTTTTCAAAACCCTCACTAACACCTTTGACATAATTATTTACAAGTGCACGCATTGTTCCAGCCATTGCTCTCTCTTCGTCGTGGCTCCACTTAACTTGAAGCATATTTTCTTCAACAGAGAAATCAATGCTTTCATGTATATCAAGTGTCATTTCACCCTTAGGTCCTTTAAAATTAATAGTCTTACCCTCAGTTGTTAAATTGACTGATTCTGGGATACTTACTGGATCTTTAGCTATTCTTGACATTAAAATACCCTACAAATTACTTCGCCACCTAGTTGTTTTTTTATTGCTTCTCTATCAGTCATAAGTCCTTTACTAGTTGTTAAGACCTTTATACCAAGACCACCCTTATAAGGCTTAATTTCTTTACAGCTCAGATATTTTCTCAGACCAGGTCTTGATTCTCTGACTAATTCTTTAATTACTGGTTCTTCTTCAAAATACTTTAAAGTTATTTCTAACTCATCAAAATCTTTCTTAACTTTTTTCACACTATGAAGAAAACCTTCTTTAACTAAAAGCTTTGCCAATTCATGCTTAAGCTTAGAATAAGGTGCATTCACCGTTTCTTTACTTCGCATTAATGCGTTTCTAATTCTTGTTAATAAATCTGCTATCGGATCTGTCATATTATTACCAACTTGATTTTTTAATGCCTGGCAATTTGCCTGACATTGCTAATTCCCTTAATTTCGTTCTACTTAATCCAAATTTTCTGTATACACCTTTAGGTCTTCCTGTCAGAGCGCACCTACGCACAACTCTTGAAGGATTAGAGCTTCTCGGCAATTTTTGAAGTTTTCTTTGGATTTCCATTTTTTCTTCAAAAGTTGCTGCTTTTCTTTGCTCTTCTTTTAAGGCTGCACGCTTTTCAGAAAACTTTTCTACAAGTTTTATCTTCTTTTTTTCTCTTTCAATAATTGATTTTCTAGCCATTCTTACCTCTAAATGGAAAATTAAAACACTTAAGCAGTTCTTTTGCATCGCTATCTTTCAATGCTGATGTTGTTATTGCAATATCCATTCCTCTAAGTTTGTCGACTTTGTCATAATCAATCTCTGGAAAAATGATTTGCTCTTTTATTCCCATATTGTAGTTACCTCTTCCATCGAATGATTTCTCACTTAAGCCTCTGAAGTCTTTTTCTCTTGGAATTGCTAAATCTATAAGTCTTTCAAAAAAGTCATACATTTTTTCACCTCTAAGTGTTACTTTGCAACCAATTGGATACTCTTCTCTAATTTTGAAGGTTGCTACTGCTTTTCTAGCTCTTGTAATAACAACTTTTTGTCCAGAAATAGCTTCAAGATCTGCAACAGCATGTTCTAAAACCTTTTTGTCTTTTGATGCTTCACCAACTCCCATATTAATTGTAATTTTCTTAAGTTTTGGCACTTGCATAACAGATTTATACCCAAGCTTCTCTTTAAGCACTGGCACAATCTCTTTTGTATATTTATCTTTAAGCTTCATTATTTAACACTCTTGCCTGTTGATCTAAAAACTCTAACTTTTTTACCTTTTTCTTCTTTAAATGATAATTTGTCTTGTTTCTTCGTTTCACTGTTCCAAATCATCACATTTGAGAGGTTAATAGGCATTTCTTTTTCAACTATGCCTCCTGTGATTCCAAGCTGAGGATTCGGTCTTGTGTGTTTCTTAGCTAGATTTAAATCATTTACTACGCACTTATGACCAACTATCTTTTTTATATTTCCTCTCTTGCCTTTCTCTCTTCCTGAAATAACTATTACTTCATCACCTTCTCTTAGTTTTGTATTCTTTAATTTCATTAAAGTACCTCCGGTGCTAGTGAAACAATTTTCATAAATTTTGCTGTTCTTAATTCTCTTGTTACTGGGCCAAAAATTCTTGTTGCTACTGGTTCTTTATTTGTATTCAGCAACACTACTGCATTTTCATCAAACCCAATTTTGGATCCGTCTTGTCTTCTAACGCCTGACTTACTTCTAACGATCAGAGCATTCATCACAGACCCTTTCTTTATTTTGCTTTGAGGTAGAGCTTCTTTGATAGCTACTTTAATCACATCACCAATATTGGCTGTTCTTCTTTTAGAACCGCCTAAAACTTTGATACACATAACTCTTCTTGCCCCACTATTATCAGCGACACTTAGCATGCTTTGGGTCTGAATCACTCTGATTCTCCTTTCTTGACCACATCCACTAACATCCAATTTTTTGTCTTGGATATAGGTTTGCACTCTTGAATCCTAACGATATCTCCTTCGTTAGAGACTTCTTTTTCATCATGAACATGGTACTTCGTAGATAAACTAATATATTTACCGTATTTAGGGTGCTTTTTTCGTCTGTCGACCACAACAGTAACTGTCTTGTTCATTTTTTGACTTGTTACAGTCCCTTGTAATGTTCTAGCTGCCATTTTTTGTGTTAATCTCCGTTTTAATTCTTGCTATATTTTTTCTTGCTTCTTTTAAGGTATGGCTTTCTTTAAGTTGGCCCATTTTATGTTTGAAATTGCTTTCAAACAATAGTTTTCTATTGGCAATTAATTCAGTTTTTAAATCTTCTGTTTTCATCTTTTTAAAATCTTTTACTGTTTTCTTAGCCATTTGTACCTCTCTTCACAAAAGTTGTATTCATAGGAAGTTTTGCACCTGCTAATTCAAATGCTCTCTTTGCATCTTTTTCATCAACTCCTGCGACCTCATAAAGTATTTTTCCTGGCTTTATTGGGCTTGCCCAATACTCAACATTCCCTTTTCCTTTGCCCTGTCTTGTCTCGAGAGGTTTCTTTGTAATTGGTTTATCAGGAAATACTCTAATCCAAACTTTTCCTCCCCTCTTTATATGCCTTACTAATGCTCTTCTAGCTGCCTCAATTTGTCTTGAGGTTAACATTCCATGAGTTGTAGCCTTAAGACCAAAATCTCCAAAAGATACAGAAGAACCAGCAGAAGCAAAACCATTATTTCTGCCTTTCATTTGTTTTCTGTACTTTGTTTTCTTAGGCTGTAGCACCTTTATCTCCTCTATAAATCCAAACTTTTACACCTATGATTCCATAAGTAGTAAGCGCTTCGCTTGTAGCATAATCAATATCTGCTTTCAAAGTGTGGAGCGGCACTCGGCCTTCTCTATACCATTCAGATCTTGCTATTTCAGCACCATTTAGTCTTCCAGCTACTGATATTCTTATACCTTTAGCACCCTGTCGCATTGTATTTTGCACTGCTCTTTTCATTGCTTTTCTGAACATAATTCTTTTTTCAAGTTGCTGAGTAACTGATGTAGCAACTAACTGAGCATCAAGGTCTGGCTGCTTTACTTCGACAACATTAATTTTTACATCTTGGTTAATAATTTTCTTGAGTGCTTTTTTTATTTTTTCTATTTCTTCGCCTTTCTTTCCAATAACAACACCAGGCCTAGAAGTCTTTATATCTACAATAACTTCTTCCATTGTTCTTTTGATTATTACTGAGCTTATCGGTGCATTAGGCAATATCTCACGCACCCTATCTCTAACTTTAATGTCTTCTAACACAAGCTTTGAATAATCTTTTGATTTTGCAAACCATACAGAGTCATGGTCCCTTGATGTGCCTAATCTAAAACCTACAGGATTAACTTTCTGTCCCATCTTTAACCTCCTGTTTGCTGTCCTTATTATCTGATAATTTTATTTCGATATGGCACATAGGTTTTTTAATTCTATCTGCTCTACCTCTTGCCCTTATTTTTATTCTTTTCATTACTAAACCTTTGTTAACAATAATTGATTTTATTTTGAGATCATCAATATCTGTACTCTCATTATTCTCTGCATTAGAAATTGCTGAATCTAATAATTTCTTGATCAGTTTTGCTCCTTTTTGTTTTGAAAAGCTCAAGATGTCTAATGCTTTTTCCACATCAAGACCTCTTACCATGTCAGCTACTAGGCATGCTTTTTGCGGAGAGAGTCTAGCACCCTTTAAATAAGCTCTAACTTCCATTATTTTTTCACCTTCCTATCACCAGCATGCATCTTGAAGGTTCTTGTTATAGAGAACTCTCCAAGTTTTTGGCCAACCATGTCCTCTTTTACAAAAACAGGGATATGTTGCCTTCCGTTGTGGACCGCAATTGTAAGGTTAACCATATCTGGTGTAATCATTGAACTCCTAGACCAGGTCTTAATTGGTTTTCTATCATTTGTTGCTTTTGCTTTAGTTACCTTTTTTTCAAGAGATAAGTCTACAAATGGTCCTTTTTTACTAGATCTAGCCATTATTTATATCTCCTTTTCACAATTAATTTATCACTTGCCTTTGGTTTTCTTGTTCTGTAGCCTTTAGTTGGAACGCCCCAAGGAGTTACAGGGTTTCGTCCCCCAGAAGTTTTACCTTCACCACCTCCATGTGGATGATCAACAGGGTTCATAGCAACACCTCTTACTGTTGGCCTAACGCCTCTCCATCTTTTAGCCCCTGCTTTTCCAAGAGATTTAAGATTATGTTGTGTATTTGAAATAACTCCAATTGTAGCCCTGCAAGTTAATAAAATTTTTCTCATTTCCCCAGAACTAAGTCTTAATGTTGCATACTTTCCTTCTTTAGCAACCAATCTGGCAGTAGTACCTGCTGATCTTATTAATTGTGCTCCTTTTCCTGGTCTCATTTCCACACAATGCACCTCAGTACCTTGTGGTATCTCACTAAGTGGCAAACAATTGCCTGATTTGATCGGTGCTTTATCACCAGATATAACTTTTGACTTTTCTTTCAGATCTTTAGGAGCAATGATGTAAGCTTTTTCGCCATCTTTATATTCAATTAAGGCAATATTAGCTGATCTATTTGGATCATATTCAATTCTTTGAACTATTCCTTCAACATCAAATTTTTGTCTTTTGAAGTCAATCATTCTGTAGAGTCTCTTATGGCCACCGCCTTTATGTCTGACTGTAATATGGCCGTTATTATTTCTACCAGAGATTCGTTTTTTTGACTCAACAAGTGTTTTTTCGGGCCTGCCTTTGTGAAGATCTTCCCTTATAAGAACCCTAAACCTTCTTCCTGGAGATGTAGGTTTTGCTTTTATAATAGCCATTTTATTTAAAAGGATTCTCCATGTTAATTTCTTTGCCTTCAGCAAGCTTTATGTAAGCTTTCTTGTAAGTGCTTGTTTTGTATTTACCAAATCTTGTTCTTTTATTCTTAAACTTTGTGTTTAGAACTCTTACAGACACAACTTGAACTCCAAAGATTTCCTCTATAGATTGTTTTATTTCCACTTTTGTTGCTTCTTTAGCAACTTTGAATACATACGTATTTGATGTACTTTTTTCTATGGCAGCCTTTTCACTAATTACAGGATTCTTAATTGTTGTATAAATTTTTTCATTTAACATTTAATGCCTCCTTTAATATTGGTACTGCTGAGTGAGTTAGTAGTATGTGTTTAGCCTTAAGCAGATCATAAGGATTCACATCTTTTGCATCTAAGAAATTAAAATGCTTCAAGTTTCTTATAGCTAACATGGTATTTTGATCTAAGTCTGATGCAATGAGTAAAGCTGATTCTTGCCCACTTTTTTTAAAGTATTCATGAGCTAATTTTGTTTTTGGTTCTTTGAAACTAACATCATCCACAAGATCTAATCTTTTTTCAGATTTAAATTTTGAGAGAATTGAAGCTAAAGCTTTTTTTGCCATTTTTTTATTGATCTTTTTTGTGTAATTTTTTGTATTAGCAAAGGTAACGCCACCGCCTACCCAAAGAGGGCTTCTTATTGTTCCTGCTCTAGCACGACCAGTTCCTTTCTGTTTAAATGGCTTCCTACCTCCGCCTCTAACAGCTGATCTATTCTTAAGCATAACTGAGCCTTGCCTCTCATTAGACATATAGCTTGTTAAAGCTTGATGAACCAGAGATTCATTAAAATCAACTGCAAAGACTTCGCTTGGAAGTCTAGGTTTAGCTGCTTTTTTTGTTTCTGGTTTAGCTGCTTTTTTTGTTACTTTAGCTTCTGCCATTATTCCTTCTCATCCTCTTTATCTACTTTGTCTTGTTCTTCTACAACATTTGTTTCTTCATTGGGTGTTTCATCTGCAACTTCAGCTTCTTTTGTTTCTTCCTTTACAACTTCAGTGTCAGCATCAGCATCCACAGTCTCTTTTGCTTCAGTATTTTGACTTTCTTCCTTTGGTGCTTCAGGAGTTGCGACTTCTGCAACATTTTCAACAACCTCTTCTGTTTCATTTGCTGCATCTACAGCTTCTTCAACAATTGGCTCAAGTGAAAGTTTTGCACCATCTTTAATTGAAGGAGTAACCTTAACAAATGAACCTATTGATCCAGGTACTGCTCCTTTTACTAACAAAACATTCTCATCCAAATCAATTTTTTCTATCTCAAGATTTTGTACAGTTGTATTCTTATCCCCCATATGTCCAGCCATTTTTTTTCCTTTGAAAACTCTTCCTGGAAATTGACATTGTCCTATAGAACCTGGAGCTCTATGTGCTAAGGAGTTACCGTGAGTTGCATCTTGTGTTTTAAAGTTATGCCTCTTAACTACACCGGCAAAACCTTTTCCTTTTGATACTCCAGACACATCCACCTTATCTGTTCCGCTGAAAGGATGAAGTGTTATTTCTTTTGCATCAACTAAGTAATTGAATTCTTCTTCAGATAGATTAAATTCTGTAAGGTAACCTATTTCTGCATTATTATCTTTGAACTTTTTTTCTAAGCTTTTAGAAACTTTCTTTTTGGAGCCAAAGTTTACTTGAACGGCATAATAACCATCTTTTTCTGCAGTCTTTCTTTGAACAATTTTGCTGTCTGCAACAGATATAACTGTAACAGGTACAGAAGTCCCATTATCTTTAAAGACACGCGTCATCCCAACTTTTGTTCCAATTACTCCAAGCATTTTAATTAAGGGTTATTTTTACATCCACTCCAGCAGCAATATCTAAACGCATTAGAGCATCTACAGTTTGCTCAGTAGGGTTAATAATGTCGAACAATCTTTTATGTGTTCTTGTCTCGTATTGATCACGAGCTTTTTTATCTACATGAGGTGATGTAAGGATTGTAAGCTTTTCTTTTTTTACAGGCAGCGGAATAGGACCAACAACTTTTGCGCCGGTTTTTGTGACTGTCTCAAGAATTTCTTTCGTTGATTTGTCCACCAACTTATGATCGAAAGCCTTAAGTTTTATCCTAATTTTTTGCTGTTCCATAATCGCCTTTTAGATTAGAAAGACCACGATTTTAAGGCTTTAAATAGGGAGTGTCAAAGGATTTATCTAATTCTTATTGATAATTTCTTCTGTCAAATTTGATGGAACTTCTAGGTATTTTTCAAACTCCATGGTGTAAGTAGCTCTACCTTGAGTTGCTGACCTTAAATCTGTTGCATATCCAAACATTTCTGAGAGAGGCACTAATGCTGTTATAGCCTTTCCTGACGGGATATCCTCCATATTCTGGACCTGTCCTCTTCTTCTATTTAGGTCACCTACAACATCTCCCATATAGTCTTCAGGCGTCACAACTTCAACATCCATCATAGGTTCTAGTAGTACAGGGTTAGCTTTTAATGCTCCATCTTTAGCTGCCATAGATCCAGCAAGCTTGAATGCCATTTCACTAGAATCTACCTCATGATAGGAACCATCATATAGAGTAACTTTTACACCTTGAAGTGGATAACCTGCAACAACACCATTTTGTAATTGTTCTTGTACCCCTTTTGATACAGCAGGAATGTATTCTTTTGGTATGGAACCGCCTTTAATTTCATCTACGAACTCAAATTCCTCTTCACATGGTTCCATGCGCATCATAACGTGCCCATATTGACCTTTACCACCAGATTGTTTTGCATATTTATGTTCTACTTCTACGTGAGACTTTATTGCTTCTCTATATGCTACTTGTGGTTTACCAACATTAGCCTCAACACTAAATTCTCTTTTCATTCTTTCTACAAGAACTTCAAGGTGAAGTTCACCCATGCCTGAAATGATTGTTTGACCAGATTCTTCGTCTGAACTCACTCTAAATGATGGGTCTTCTTGTGCAAGTTTACCTAGAGCAATAGACATTTTTTCTTGATCAGGTTTAGATTTTGGTTCTACTGCAAGGGATATAACAGGTTCTGGAAATTCCATTCTCTCCAGTACCACTAAATCTTTTGCGTCTGATAGTGTGTCACCAGTAGTAACATTTTTTAGACCTATACAAGCTGCAATATCACCTGCTCTCACTTCTTTAATCTCTTCCCTATTATTTGAATGCATCTGAACCATTCTTCCAATTCTTTCTTTATCGTCTTTTACTGTATTTATAACACCATCACCTTGTGATAATACTCCTGAGTAGACTCTTACAAAGGTTAAATTCCCGACAAACGGGTCAGTTGCAATTTTGAATGCAAGTGCTGAAAAAGGTTCATCATCACTTGAACTCCTAGAGGTAGATTCTTCGGTTTTTGGGTGTATTCCTTCAATAGCTTTAACTTCATCAGGTGCAGGCAGATATTCAATAACAGCATCTAACACTGCTTGAACGCCTTTGTTTTTAAATGCTGAGCCACACAATGCTAGTGTGATTTCATTTGCTAAAACTCTCTGTCTTAAACCCTTCTTAATTTCATCTTCATTTAGCTCGCCAGATTCAAGGTATTTTTCCATCAGCTCTTCATTAGCTTCTGCAGCAGCTTCAAGAAGCTCTTCTCTTAGCGTTTCACATTTAGAAACTAGATCTTCCGGTATATCTGTATATTCGAATGTTGAGCCTTTATCGGCTTCATTCCATGTGATTGTCTTCATCTTAATTAGATCAATAACACCTTTGAAATCATCTTCAGCACCAATGTTATATTGAATTGGAACCACTGTTGCACCAAGTCTATCTCTAATCTGGTCTACAACTCTTTCAAAATCTGCACCAGCTCTGTCCATTTTATTAACAAACACAATTCTAGGAACTTCATATCTATTTGCTTGCCTCCAGACAGTTTCAGATTGTGGTTGGACACCGGATGAACCACAGAAAACTACAACAGCACCATCTAAAACTCTTAAAGATCTTTCTACTTCAATTGTAAAATCTACGTGACCAGGTGTATCAATGATATTGACTCTATGTTCTTCGAACTGTTGCTCCATACCTTGCCAGAAGCAAGTGGTTGCAGCAGATGTAATAGTTATTCCTCTTTCTTGTTCTTGTTCCATCCAATCCATGACAGCTGCACCATCATGAACTTCTCCAATTTTATGTGAGATACCAGTATAAAAAAGCACTCTTTCAGTAGTTGTAGTTTTACCTGCATCTACGTGTGCACATATTCCAATGTTTCGGTACCTATTTAATGGTGTTTTTCTAGCCATGATTAAAATCTAAAATGAGCAAAAGCTTTGTTAGCTTCTGCCATTCTATGCATATCCTCTTTTTTCTTAACTGCTGATCCTTTTCCATCTTTTGCTTCTTTGAGTTCGGCAGCTAATCTTGCTGGCATAGATTTTTCTTTTCTGTTTCTTGCAGCTTCTACAAGCCACCTCATTGCTAATGCAGTTCTTCTTTTAGATCTAACCTCTACTGGAACTTGATAAGTTGCTCCACCAATTCTTCTAGATCTTACTTCTACAACTGGTGCGACTTTATCTAAAATCTTTTTGAATACTTCTACCAGATCTTCGCCTTTACTATCTTTTTCTAGTTGCTCAAATGCACCATAAACAATGTTTTCTGCAATTGATTTCTTGCCATCGACCATTAGTTGGTTCATGAACTTGGCAATAATTTCACTTTCGTATTTTGAATCTGGAATAATTTTTCTTTTAGGTGCTGCTCTTCTTCTCATTACTTACCTCTCTTAGCACCATACTTAGATCTTCCTTGTTTTCTTTCTGATACTCCAGACGTATCTAAGGCTCCCCTTACGGTGTGATATCTAACACCAGGTAAATCTTTTACTCTGCCGCCTCTTATCAAGACAACTGAGTGTTCTTGTAGATTATGGCCTTCACCACCTATATATGAAGTCACTTCAAAACCTGAAGTAAGTTTTACTCTACAGACTTTTCTTAGAGCTGAATTAGGTTTTTTTGGTGTTGTTGTATACACACGCGTGCATACACCTCTTCTTTGAGGGCAATTTTTTAATGCAGGAACATCACTCTTTGTAGCTTTTGTTCTACGTGGTTTCCTAACTAATTGATTTATCGTAGCCATTTTTTAAAAACTGAATAATAAAGCAGTGCTAATCATGGGTCAATGTTTACTGAAAGCTTTCCAATAATTCTTTTTTCAATGCTTCTTCAATATCTTGTATTTCTTCTGAAGATACACTTGCTTTTTGATTCGCTGCAAAACCTGTACCAGCTGGTATTAACCTTCCTACAACGACATTTTCTTTTAACCCTCTTAAGGTATCTTTTTTGCTAGTAACTGCTGCTTCAGTAAGAACCCTTGTGGTTTCTTGGAAAGATGCTGCAGAGACAAATGAATCTGTTGATAAAGCTGCTTTAGTAATTCCTAAAAGCATTCTATCGAATACAGCTGGCTTCTTATCTGAAGCTACAAGGTTCTTATTCGATGCTCTAACTTTAGTTAGTTCAACTATATCTCCTTCCAAATATTCACTATCGCCTTGTTCAGTAATAGTTACTTTCTTCATCATTTGTCTGCTTATTGTCTCAATATGCTTATCATTGATTACAACACCTTGAAGCCTATAAACATCTTGTACTTCAGCAATTAAATGTTTTGCAAGTTCCTCAACACCATGCATGGCTAATAAAGCATGAGTATCAACTGGACCATGGCAAAGGATATCGCCTTTCTCTATATGATCTCCTTCAAGAAATGCTACTGCTCTATATTTTTGTATCATCATCTCTACTGGTTCGCCTTTCTCAGGTGTAATAACTAATCTTTTTCTGCCTTTGGTTTCTTTACCATATGAGAGAACACCTGTGGCTTCAGCATATATAGAACCATCTTTAGGTTTTCTTGCTTCAAATAAGTCAGCAACTCTTGGAAGACCACCAGTAATATCTTTAGTCTTAGTGCCTTCAACTGGTACCCTTGCTATAAATTCACCAGTAGAAACTTTATTTCCGTTATTTTTCATAAGGATTGACTTTGAAGGCAGCGAGTAAGAAGCAATAACTTTCTTTTTGCCATCTAATACTGTAATTGATGGAGTCATTCCTTTACCCTTAACAGGCCTATCGTTCGCATCTATGACTTCCCTTGTAGTTGAGCCTGTTAAATCATCAACATCAACTTTCATAGTTACATCTTCAGTTAAGTCATTGAATGAGATTGTTCCTTCAACCTCAGCAATAATTGGTAAAGTGAGAGGGTCCCATTTTGCAATTAAAGTTCCTGGTTCAACTTTTGTTTTATTACCATACAAGATCTCAGCACCATAAGGTATTGAGTATTTTTCAAGAAGGTTTTCTTCATCATCTTGTATCGTGAAATGAGCATTTCTAGATACAACAACTAATTCACCATTTTTCTTTTCGACTGTTTTTAAAGATGTATCAAATACAATATTTCCACCTCTAAGAGTTGTAACAGAATCATCTTCTGCAGTTCCAGATGCAGCTCCACCAATATGGAAAGTTCTCATAGTTAATTGTGTTCCTGGCTCACCAATTGACTGAGCAGCAACCACACCAACAGCTTCACCTATGTGCACAAGATGGCCCCTTGCTAAATCTCGGCCATAACACTTAGCACATAATCCATGACTTGCTTCACAAGTTATTGGAGATCTGATCTTAATTTTCTTAACACCAGAGTTTTGAGCCTCAACAGCAGTTTCTTCATTGAATAAATGTCCTTTTTCAAAGAGGACTTTTCCATCTTTCTTAATATCTTCTTGCAGCACTCTTCCTAAAATTCTTTCTGATACAGTTTGTATAACTGAAGCGCCATCAATAATTGCTTCTACAGTAATGCCTTCTTCAGTGCCACAATCATCGGATGTAATAACTACATCTTGTGAGACATCAACAAGTCTTCTTGTTAAATACCCTGAGTTTGCAGTCTTAAGAGCTGTATCAGCTAGACCTTTTCGAGCTCCATGTGTAGAAGTGAAATACTCAAGCATAGATAGGCCTTCTCTGAAATTAGAAGTGATAGCACTTTCAATAATGCTTCCATCTGGTTTAGACATTAAACCTCTCATTCCTGCTAATTGTCTAATTTGTGCAGGTGAACCTCTAGCGCCTGAATCAGCATACATGAAGACACTATTAAACGAAGGTGTAATGGTTTCGTTGCCGTCTTTATCTATATCTACTTTATCACCCAAAGCACCCATCATAGAATTAGCAACTTTTTCATTTGTTCTCGACCAAATATCAATGATCTTGTTGTATTTTTCGCCTTTAGTAAGCAAGCCTGATTCAAATTGTTGTTCAATATTCTGAACTTCATTTTCTGCACTTGAAATAATTGATGTCTTATCATCAGGTATTTCAAAATCATTAACACCTATTGATGCTCCTGATGAAGTTGAATATTCAAATCCTAGATACATTAAATTATCTGCAAACAAGACAGATTCTTTTAAACCAAAATCTTTATATACGCTTGCTATCAGGTCCAGAAGGTCTCTCTTCTTAAGTGTTTTATTTACTTTCTCAAATGCTAAGCCCTTTGGAACAATTTCATACATTAAACATCTTCCGACGGTTGTTTCGTATAGTTTCTTACTATCAACCTCATTAACTCTTACTTTGATTCTAGTGTGAAGATTAATTTGCTTTTCGAGAAACGCTCTTTTAACCTCATGCACATCAACAAAAGTTCTACCTTCGCCTGGAAGATTAAAATCTTCTTTGGTCAAATAATAAATTCCTAAAACAACATCTTGGTTTGGTTGAATGATAGGTTCGCCACTTGCTGGTGAAAGAATATTATTTGTAGACATCATTAGTGTTCTTGCTTCTAATTGTGCTTCTATCGAAAGTGGTACATGAACTGCCATTTGATCACCATCGAAGTCTGCATTAAATGCTGTACATACTAAAGGATGTAGTTGTATAGCTTTTCCTTCAATTAATACAGGTTCAAAAGCTTGTATTCCTAATCTATGCAGAGTCGGCGCTCTATTAAGCATCACCGGGTGTTCTCTAATAACTTCGTCTAAACAATCCCAAACTTCAGGTGTTTCTTCTTCAACAAGCTGCTTTGCAGCTTTAATGGTTATTGTTATGCCTTTCTGTTCAAGCTTATTAAAAATGAATGGTTTAAAAAGTTCTAAAGCCATTTTTTTAGGCAATCCACATTGATGTAATTTTAAAGTTGGTCCAGACACAACTACTGACCTACCGGAATAATCAACTCTTTTTCCAAGCAAGTTCTGTCTGAATCTTCCTTGTTTACCTTTAATCATGTCTGCAAGAGATTTAAGTGGTCTTTTATTTGTTCCTAGAATAGCTCTTCCTCTTCGGCCATTATCTAATAGCGCATCCACTGATTCTTGAAGCATTCTTTTTTCATTTCGAACGATAATCTCAGGGGCTCCAAGCTCCAAAAGTCTCTTTAACCTATTATTTCTATTGATTACTCTTCTGTAGAGATCATTTAGATCCGATGTAGCAAATCTACCACCATCTAATGGAACCAGAGGTCTTAAATCTGGTGGCAATACAGGCAGTACATTCATTATCATCCACTCTGGTTTCTGGCCACTCTCTCTGAAAGCTTCCATAAGCTTTAATCTTTTTTGAAGTTTCTTAATTTTTGTTTCGGAATTACTAGTGCTTAATTCTTCGCGAATCTGCTGAGTCTCTTTTTCAACATCTACATCCGAAAGAAGTATTTGAACAGCTTCAGCACCCATCATTGCAGTGAAGTCATCATCATACTCATCAAGTGCTTCGTAATATTCATCTTCTGTAAGTAATTGTCCTTTTTTCAAGTCTGTGATTCCTGCCTCAACGACTACAAAACTCTCATAGTAAAGAACTCTTTCTATCTCTCTTAAGGTCATATCTAGGAATAACCCAATTCTTGAAGGTAAAGATTTTAGAAACCAAATATGCGCTACTGGAGAAGCCAGTTCAATATGGCCCATTCTTTCTCTTCTTACTTTAGTGGCTGTAACTTCAACACCACATTTTTCACATATTACTCCTCTGTGCTTTCTTCTCTTATATTTTCCACATAAACACTCAAAATCCTTTATAGGACCGAAAATCCTTGCGCAAAATAAACCATCTCTTTCAGGCTTGAAAGTTCTATAGTTGATAGTTTCAGGCTTCTTTACTTCTCCCCAAGACCATGACCTAATCATTTGTGGAGATGCTAGCCCACAAGAAATTAAATCAAAATTTCTTTTTGAGCTTCGGTTTATATTTTTAATTATATCTTGCATATTATTTCTCTTTTGAGTCCTCAAGTTCTAAGTTAATGCCAAGTGCTTTAATCTCTTTACTTAATACGTTAAATGATTCTGGCACACCCGATTCAACCTCATAGTTTCCGTCTACAATATTCTTGTAAACCTTTGATCTTCCAGCTATATCGTCAGATTTAACTGTAAGCATTTCTTGCAGTGTGTAAGAGGCACCATAAGCTTCAAGTGCCCATACTTCCATTTCACCAAATCTTTGGCCACCAAACTGAGCTTTACCGCCTAAAGGTTGTTGAGTTACTAAACTATAAGAACCAGTAGATCTTGCATGCATCTTATCATCAACCAGATGATTAAGTTTAAGCATGTACATGTAACCAACTGTTACAGGTCTATCAAACTTTTCGCCAGTTCTACCATCAAATAGATCAAACTGCCCACTCTCAGGAAGATCTGCATATTTAAGTAATTCTTTAATTTGATGCTCATTAGCTCCATCAAATACTGGTGTAGCAAATGGAACACCATTCCTTAGGTTATCGGCTAATTCTTTTACTTCCTGATCTTTCAATGAATTTATATCATCTTTTTCATGAGGTCCAAATGAATAGATATCATTAAGTACTTTTTTGACACTCTCAATCTTTTGTTTTGATTTAAGCATGCCATCAATTTTGTCACCAAGGCCTTTGGCAGCTAGCCCAAGATGTGTCTCGAGTATTTGACCAACGTTCATTCTAGAAGGAACACCAAGAGGATTTAAAACAATATCAACTGGCTCACCATGCTCATCATATGGCATATCTTCTACTGGAACTATGCTTGATATCACACCCTTATTACCATGCCTTCCAGCAAGCTTATCACCCGCTTGAATCTTTCTTTTTACAGCAAGATAAACTTTCATTACCGATAAGACACCTGGTGCAAGATCATTACCACCATCAATTTTCTTTTTAAAGATAGCCATTTTCTCTTTATTTTCTGACTGGTATTTTTTGAACTGATCAGCAATATTTTTCTGTAGATCTGATACTTTTTTATTCTTAACTTTAAGCTTCAATAAAGCATCCAAATCCATTTCTTCAATACTTTCTAGCGTTATCTTTCCTTTTGTAGTTACTAAGTTTTCTTTCTTAAGAGCCTGGATGACAGTATTTTTTAAAGAGTTTGTAACAATTCTCATTTCATCATCTAGATCTTTGCTAAATTCTGAATTCATTAAAGACTCATTACTTTTTGCTCTAGGATTCTTCTCTGCACCATCTCTAGTGAAAATTTGTACATCAATAACCGTTCCTGTAACACTTGAAGGAACTCTTAATGAAGTATCTTTAATGTCAGAAGCTTTTTCTCCAAATATTGCTTTTAGAAGTTTTTCTTCAGGTGATAATTGAGATTCACCTTTTGGAGTGACTTTTCCAACAAGAATATCTCCAGCTTCAACTTTAGCTCCTACATAAACAATACCGTTTTCATCTAGTTTTGATAGAGCTGATTCACTAACACCTGGTATATCTGAGGTAATTTCTTCCATACCAAGTTTTGTGTCTCGAGTGATACATGTTAATTCTTGTATGTGAATGCTTGTTAGCCTGTCTTCTTGAACTACTCTTTCAGAAACTAAGATTGAATCTTCATAGTTAAAACCATTCCAAGGCATAAAAGCAATTCTCATGTTTTGGCCAATTGCCAATTCACCCAGGTCTATAGAAGGTCCATCAGCAATGATATCTCCAGCTTTCACATGGTCACCTTTCTTAACAAGAGGTCTTTGATTAACACAAGTATTCTGATTTGATCTTGTGTATTTGACTAGATTATAAATATCAACACTAACATTGTCGCCTGAAGATACTTTTATAACGATCCTTCCACCGTCAACTGAATCAATAACTCCAGCATTTCTCGCTTCAACACATGCACCTGAATCACTTGCAACTTGTCTTTCTAAACCCGTCCCAACTAATGGCTTCTGAGGAATAAGTGTAGGCACAGCTTGACGCATCATATTTGATCCCATTAATGCTCTGTTTGCATCATTATTTTCTAAGAACGGAATAAGAGATGCTGCTACTGACAGTACTTGCTTTGGCGAAACATCCATTAACGAAATCATCCCAACACTAACAAGACTGGTCTCACCTTGGTGTCTTGCTGTTATAAATTCGTTTTGAATCTTGCCTTTCTTATCAACTTCTATATTTGCTTGAGCAATATAATGATTGCTTTCCATTATTGGTGATAGATAAATGATTTCGTCTGTTACTTTTCCGTCTTTAACTACTCTGTAAGGAGTTTCTATAAATCCATATTTATCTGTTCTAGCATAGGTTGATAATGAATTGATCAATCCAATGTTTGGACCTTCAGGTGTTTCTATAGGGCACACTCTACCATAATGAGTAGGGTGAACATCTCTAACTTCAAAACCTGCTCTTTCTCTAGAAAGACCACCTGGCCCCAAAGCTGAAACTCTTCTCTTATGCGTAACTTCTGATAATGGGTTATTTTGGTCCATAAATTGTGACAATTGGCTTGAACCAAAAAATTCTTTGAATGCTGCTGTGATTGGTTTTGCATTTATTAAGTCTGAAGGCTTATATCCCTCAGTTTCTGCCATACCAAGCCTATCTTTTACAGCCCTTTCAACTCTTACTAGAGCAATTCTTAGCTGATTAGCTGTCATTTCACCAACAGATCTTATTCTTCTGTTTCCAAGGTGATCTATATCATCCACAGTGTCTTTACCATTTCTTATATCAACTAACTTTCTTAAAACTGTGACGATATCTTCTTTTGTAAGCACATATGTATCTGATCTGTCTTCGATTTTTAGCCTCCAATTAAGCTTCATACGACCAACATCTGATAAGTCATACCTATCTTCAGAGAAGAAGAGATTATTAAATAAGATTTCGGTTGATTCCTTAGTTGGTGGCTCACCTGGTCTTAACATTCTATAGATATCAACAAGGGCTTCAGCTCTTGTTCTGCTTGGATCGTTTCTTAATGTATCTGCAATATATGAACCACTATCTATGGTATTAACATAGAGAACTGAAAATTCTTCAACTTTCTCATCTAGTAATTTTTTTAGTGCAGTTTTATCCAACAATGTATTAGATGCATATAGAATTTCTCCAGTCTCTTTATTAACAATATCCTGGCCTAGTGTTTGACCGATAAAATCATCAAATTCTACTTCAATAAGTCCATTCTTTTGTTTTGAGTGATCGGCAGCAACTTTTGCATTAATTCTCTTTCCAGATGCTACTTTCTTTCCGCCTACCTCTATATCAAAATCAAAAGCTTTCCCTTTTAACTCATCAGGAGTAATAGATAGGTAAATTTTTCCATTTTTTGTAACAACATTAATTTTCTTATAGAAGGTATCTAGAATCTCTTGATCAGTCATATCAAGTGATTTAAGGATTGCAGTTGCAGGGAATTTTCGTTTTCTATCTATCCTTGCATATATCAAGTCTTTAGCATCAAATTCATAGTCTAACCAAGAACCTCTATATGGGATTATTCTTGCAGCATACAGTACTTTCCCTGAAGCATGTGTTTTTCCCTTATCGTGGTCAAAAAATACACCTGGTGATCTGTGTAGTTGAGAAACTACAACTCTTTCAGTTCCGTTAACTACAAAACTGCCGTCTTTTGTCATTACTGGTATTTCTCCAAGAAATACCCTATCAGACATAGGCGTTCCTTTTACTGTCTTATACCCAGTAGCTTTATCCATAAAGCGTAACTGTAGATTTACATATAATGGCACAGCATATGATATTCCTTTTGTTTTGCATTCTTGAGGTGTAAATAGGCATTCGCCTAATTCATAGCTGATGTAATCTAAAGCTGCATTATTAGAAGCACTATTAATTGGAAAAATAGATTTAAATACTTCCTCAAGACCGCTTTCATCTCGTTTTGAAGGATCTGAACCTACTTGTAAGAACTCTGCATAAGAATCAGTTTGAGTTTTAAGCAGATATGGCAAAGACATTACGTTCGGCAAAACACCGAATTGTCTTCGAATACGTTTTTTCTCAGTAAAAGAGTATGTCATTAAAATTGATTAGTCTGAGACTATTTCATCTCAGCTTGTGCACCAGCTTCTTGGAGTGCTGCAACAAGTGCTTCCGCGTCATCTTTACTAGCGCCTTCCTTTACAGTCTTAGGAGCGCCATCAACTAAATCTTTAGCTTCTTTTAAGCCTAAATCAGTAGCGGCTCTAACAGCTTTAATCACTGCGACTTTTTTGTCACCAGCTGCTGTTAACACAACATCATAAGCACTTTTTTCTTCTGCTTCTGCTGCTTCACCTGCGTCACCACCACCTGCTCCAGCAGCTACTGGTGCTGCTGCAACTGCTGCTGCTGTTACGCCAAACTTTTCTTCGATGTCAGAAATAAGATCAACAAGATCCATTACTGACATATTTGATATAGATTCTAATATTTCTTCTTTAGTCGCCATTATATTCTCCTTATTCTTTTTGCTCTTTCACACTAGTGAGTGTTCTCGCAAATTTAGAAGGAACCTCATTAATAAGAGAAGCAATTTTACCCAAAGGTGCCTTCAAAAGTCCAGCAAATTTTGAAATAGCTTCAATAAATGTTGGTAAATTGGCCAATTTATTGATTTCAGCTGCTTCAAAGTGCTTTCCATCGATTGATAACCCTTTAATATTGAGGTTTTCGTTCTTCTTTGCGAATGATTTTAAAATCTTAGCTGCTGCACCTGGTTCTTCATATGAAAAAGCAAGCATAGTTGGTCCATCAAGATACTCATCTACACCTTCGTAGTTCGTTCCTTTAAGACCTAATTTAACTAATGTATTTTTAGCAACCCTAAACTTTACATTAGATTTGAAACCTTCAGACCTTAGTTCATTTGCTTCTGAGACTTTTAAACCTCTAGCATCAGCCAATACTAATGATGATGCGTTATTTGCAAGTTCGTTTACGTCTGAAACGATTTTCTTTTTGTCTTCTATACTTAGTGCCATAAAATTTTATTTATTTAATACGAAAACTGGATGTCGTGAAACAATCTATGAAGGAAATTAAGCATTCGCACCTTCAGTCTTCGATGTCTCAAAATTGAGAGACGTCAATTCTATACCCTGGACCCATTGTTGTCGAGAGATAAATATCTTTTATATAAATCCCTTTTGAGGAAGCAGGTTTTAGTCGTTTAATTTCTGCCATAAAAGAATTGAGGTTTTCTGTTAATTTTGTTTTATCCATTTCTGAATTGGCGATTGTTCCTTGAACAATTCCTTCTTTTTCGGTTTTGAATCTTACTTGACCATGTTTTACATCTTTTACTGCTTTTTCAATATTTTCTGTGACGGTTCCTGATTTAGGATTAGGCATTAATCCTTTTGGACCTAGTACCTTTGCTAATTTACTTACAACTTTCATCATTGCTGGTGTAGTAACTGCTACATCAAAATCTATATTTCCATCTTTATATTTCTCAAGCAATTCATCAGTACCAATAAAATCAGCACCTGCACTCTTTGCTTCTGTTGCTTTTTCACCATCCACAAATGCAACAACTTTGACATCTTTACCTAATGAATGTGGCAATGTTAATGAACCTCTTACATTCTGATCTGATTTTTTAGGATCAATTCCTAAACTAACTGCAACATCAACTGATTCAACAAATTTTCTTTTAGGCTGACTTGTAACCATCTCTACAGCTTCATCAACAGAAAGAACTTTTTCTAAATCTAAGGTCGGTAATTCTTTTTTGTATTTTGTATTTTTCATTATTCTCTAATTTCTATTCCCATACTTCTTGCTGTTCCAGAAATAATCTTTATAGCTGCTTCAATATCATTACAATTCAAATCAGCCATTTTCATCTCAGCAATTTCTTGCACTTTGGCTACTGGCAATTTGGCAACTTTATTTCTATTTGGCTCACCACTTGCTTTATCCAAGCCCGCAGCTTTCTTTAATAGTACTGCTGCTGGTGGTGATTTAGTTATAAATGTAAATGTTCTATCTTCATAAACAGTAATCTCTACAGGAACCTTAAGGCCTTTTTCCATTTCTTTAGTCTTGTCATTAAAAGCATTACAAAAATCCATAATATTTAGACCATGCTGACCTAATGCTGGTCCAACTGGTGGACTTGGATTAGCTCCGCCTGCAGGAACTTGCAATTTAATTATTGTCATTATTTCTTTAGCCATATTAATTCTTCTCTACTTGGGAAAAATTTAGTTCAACCGGTGTAGACTTCCCAAAAATACTAACCGAAACTCTAATAAGATTTTTCTCATAGTCAACCTCTTCAACTATTCCATTAAAATCATTGAAAGGTCCATCATTAATTCTTACTGTTTCACCAGATTCAAATATAGTTTTAAATACAGGTTGTTCAGATGTTTCTTCAACTCTGTTTGTTATTCTACTTAATTCTCTTTCAGATAAAGGCATTGGCTTATTCTTAGTTCCGCCTAAAAAACCCATTACATTAGGTGTTTTTCTAACTAGGTGCCAAGTATCATCATTCATCTCCATTTGAACTAGCATATAACCTGGAAAGAATTTTCTTTCCATCTGCTTTTTCTGACCTTTCTTAAGCTCAGTTACTTGTTCTGTAGGAATCATTATTTCTCCAAACATCTTTGAAAGTCCTGACATATCAATTCTTTCTTCTAAAGCTGCTTTAACTTTTTTTTCACAGTTTGAGAAAGCTTGTATTACGTAATAATCCATTAATCTAACCTAATATAAATCTTGATAAGAACGATAAGAATGAGTCCAGCCCCCAAAATACTAAAGCTAGAATCAATATCATTACTATGACCATAATTGTCATCTGAGTAGTTTCACCTCTACCAGGCCAAACTACTTTTGCAATTTCTGACCTTGAGTCCGAAATTAATTTGACTGCATTTTTTCCAAATTGCGTTTGACCCAAAACTCCTAGTGAAATACCAAGCAACCCAACAAGAAGAAGAACTCTATATAACAAACCAAGATCTTCTAGATAAGTAAATAAAATGACTGCAGAAAAACCTGCAGTCAGAGAAATCAACCATAAAATGTTGTTAAGTGTGCTATTCATAATATAAGCTGGCAGGCCCGGAGGGAATCGAACCCACAACCTGCGGTTTTGGAGACCGCCGCTCTGCCAATTGAGCTACAGGCCTTTGCGATCTCCTAAGTATATAACCTTAATGTCTCTTTATAAATATTAAGAAACAATCTTAAGAACAATACCTGCTCCTACAGTTCTACCACCTTCACGAACTGCGAAACTTAAACCTTCTTCCATAGCAATTGGAGCTATTAGCTCACAATTTAGTTCATCAACTGTATCACCTGGCATAACCATTTCTACGCCATCAGGAAGTGTAACTTCACCAGTAACATCAGTTGTTCTGAAATAAAATTGCGGTCTATAACCTTTAAAGAATGGTGTATGTCTTCCACCTTCTTCTTTGCTTAATACTGTAATTTTAGCTGTGAATTTAGTGTGTGGCTTAACAGAACCAGGCACAGCGAGAACTTGTCCTCTCTCTACTTGATCTCTTTCAACACCTCTAATTAGAACTCCACAGTTTTCACCAGCTCTTCCTTCATCAAGTGTTTTTCTAAACATCTCAACACCTGTACAAGTTGTTTTTGAAGTTTCTTTGATACCTACAATTTCTAGGTCATCACCAGTTCTTACGATACCTCTTTCAACTCTTCCAGTTACAACAGTACCTCTACCAGTAATTGTGAAAACGTCTTCAATAGGCATTAAGAATTGCTTATCAACAGGTCTTTCTGGTTGTGGGAAGTAGGAATCTAATGATTTTACTAACTCAACAACACTTTCGACATATTTTGCATCTCCTTCTAGAGCTTTAAGTGCACTACCTCTAATAATAGGTGTATCATCACCTGGGAAATCGTACTTATCTAACAATTCTCTAACTTCCATTTCGACAAGCTCAAGTAGCTCTTCATCGTCAACCATGTCAGCTTTATTTAGATAAACAACAATATTAGGTACACCAACTTGCTTAGCAAGAAGAATGTGTTCTCTTGTTTGAGGCATAGGACCATCAGCAGCACTTACAACTAATATTGCGCCGTCCATTTGAGCAGCACCTGTAATCATATTTTTTACATAGTCTGCGTGACCTGGACAGTCAACGTGTGCGTAATGCCTATCATTACTACTATACTCAACATGAGAAGTAGCAATTGTTATACCTCTTTCTTTTTCTTCAGGAGCGTTGTCGATACCGTCGAATGCTACCGCTTCGCCACCAAATGTATCTGCACAAACCTTAGTCAATGCAGCTGTTAACGTTGTCTTACCATGGTCGACGTGTCCAATCGTTCCCACGTTGATGTGTGGTAAGCTTCTATCAAATTTTTCTCTAGCCATATTTCCCTCTTTTGTTTGGAGCTCATAACCGGATTTGAACCGGTGACCTCTTCCTTACCAAGGAAGTGCTCTACCTACTGAGCTATATGAGCGCATATCATATACCCTAAAACGTAAAGCTTCAACCATTATATACCTTATTTAAATGGGGTAGAAATGGTGGAGGGGGAAGGATTCGAACCTTCGAAGCACGAGGCGGCAGATTTACAGTCTGCTGGGTTTGACCGCTCCCCAACCCCTCCAGGGTGAATTTGTTATTATCAACTTAGAAATTAGTTAGTCAATACATATATAATCCTTTATAAGAATATGAAACATTTTGTAAATAACAGAAGTCTTTTTAATGAATATCCTGAGGGCGTATCGGAAATTATTTTTGGAGCTGGATGCTTTTGGGGTGTAGAAAGAGTTTTTTGGGAATTAGATGGAGTATGGGTAACCTATGCTTCTTATTCTGGTGGACGAAGACCAAATCCAAGTTATGAGCAAGTATGCACAGGAGTAACAGGACATGCTGAGACAGTCAATGTAATTTATGACTCAAAGAAAATAACCACAGAAGAATTGCTCAAGGTTTTTTGGGAATGCCATGACCCAACTCAAGGGAATAGACAAGGCAATGATATAGGAGCTCAATATAGGTCAGTTATATATTGTCAAAGTGATAAGCAAATGAATACAGCAAGCGAATCAAAAGTCGTATTTAATAACGAATTAAAACAAAGTGGTTTCTCAGAAATTACAACTGAGATAAAGATAAATCAGGCTTGTTATCCTGCAGAAGAGTACCATCAGCAGTACTTGGCAAAAAATCCTAATGGATATTGCGGTATTAAAGGTACTGGTTGTGTACTTCCACCATTGTAAGTAACCATATATTTGGTGTAGAATTTTCGCTCGGGCCACCTTAGCTCAGCTGGTAGAGCAACTGATTTGTAATCAGTAGGTCGTCAGTTCGACTCTGACAGGTGGCTCCATTATTCTGAAACTAAACTAAGTGATTTTCTCTAGATCTTTCAGCAGTATGAACTATACCGCTTTTTGTTTTATATGGTTTTGCTTTTATACCTTTTGTTCCCTCCTTTATAAAAAGAAAGAGGCACATTGAGATTATTGAAAGACATCCCAGAAAGCCTACTATAATGTATTGAACCATGGTTTTATTATACAGTAATTACGGTACAAATAAATTGTCAATAAGAGCATTATGCAAAGAAAAGACTTAAAAATTCTTCTTTTACAGATTAGGGATGATCCAAATGTTAGAAAAGAAGAGCTTGAAAGCTTCGCAAAATATAGCGATTTAGAGCTTGATCAGTTTACAGTTCTAAATGTCTTTGATATTCCTAAATTTAATAATGATGTCCTAGATGGTTTCCATGCTTTATATGTGGGAGGGGCAAGTGAAGCTAATGTTCTGGAGCCTGAGAAATATCAATTTGTAAATGACTGTATAAGTTTAATCAATTATGCAGGTGAGAAAGGTATACCAACTTTTGCTTCATGCTTTGGTTTTCAATTGGCCGTCTTAGCTTTTGGAGGAACGATATTAAGCAAAGATAGTGATTATGAAATGGGAAGCATTCCAATAAGACTTACTAACTTAGCTGAAATTGATCCGGTTTTTAAGGGCACTTCTGATAATTTTGATGCCCTTTCTATTCATAGACAATACGCTATCGAACTACCTGCAAATCTGGATTTACTTGCTTATACAGATCAGTGCTTACATAGCTTTAAACTTCGGAATAAACCCTTGTGGGCATTTCAGTTTCATCCAGAAGTAGACAGAGCTACTGTTTTTAAAAGATTAGCTATATACAAAGAAGCCTATACAAATAGTGAAGATGAGTTTCAGAGCGTGCTTGATTCCTTAGTAGAAACCCCTGAATCTCACAATCTTATGCTTAATTTTGTTAATAGAGTATTGCTCTAAAATTTCTCGGGGTAATCTAAAACTAAATATGTAAGTGCTTTTACTCCTTCATCTAAAGCAGAGTCGTCAACATAGAAATAAGGAGAGTGATTACCAGCAACCTCTGTTTTATCTCCAAAATTAGCTGAAGCTTCTGCTCCAGGCTTATTGATGCCAAGCCAGAAGTATAGGCCAGGGATCTCTTGAGAAAAATATGAAAAGTCTTCAGCTCCAGTAACGGGTGTATTTGACTCAAAAAACTTGCCAGGTGAAGCTTGCTTCAAAGAATCAGTCATTTTTGAAACTAGCTCAGGGTTATTAACTGTTACTGGGTAAAAACCACCAACATCAAATTCAACTTTAATCTCAGTACCTGTGCCAACTGCGACTCCAGCTGCTATCTGTTCTATTTCATCGTAAATTTCTTTTCTTAATACAGGATCAAATGTTCTTATTGTTCCCATAATCATTGATTCTTCTGGAATAATATTATTTCTTGTTCCAGCCTGAACAAGACCTACAGATAATACCGCAGGGTTATTTATAATATTGATTCGTCTACTTACCACTGTATTCAAAGATTCAATTAACTGTGCAGTAGCCATAATTGGATCAATACCAGACCAAGGTGTTGAGCCATGTGCTTGCACTCCCTTGACTGTGATTCTATAAGCTGAGGCTGCTGCCATAGCAGGACCAGATTTAACGGATAAAACACCATTAGGTATATTGGTTACATGCAATCCAAATATAACTTCTGGGTTATACCTTTCAAAGATTCCTTCTTGCAACATCATTTTTGCTCCTCCACCCTCATCTTCAGGCGGGCCCTCTTCAGCGGGTTGAAAAATTAACATTACATTACCTTTCAATTCCTCTTTATTTTTTGCTAGAAATTCAGCAACACCCATTAATATTGCTACATGGGCATCATGACCGCACGCATGCATTACTCCAACCTCATTGCCTAAATATGTTGTTCTTACCTTTGATGCAAATGGTAAACCAGTTTTTTCTTCGACTGGTAAAGCATCCATATCTGCTCTTAATGCAATGGTAGGTCCCGGCTTACCACCCTTGATCATTCCTACAAGACCTGTGTAAGCAATGCCTGACTCAACTTCTATGCCCAGACTCTCTAAATGAACTTTAATCTTATTTGAAGTTCTAAACTCTCTATTTCCTAGCTCTGGATGTTGATGAATATCATGCCTCCATTCAATTACCTTTGGCATCAGTGTTTCTAATTCTTCTTCCAGTGACATTTTTAAGTCTGCTTCTGCATAAAATGTCACAGCAATTAGAATTAATAAGAATTTCTTCATATCTAAACTATAATACTTGCTTAATAAACTTTAAAGAACGTTGTTTTGAAAGAAGAACACAAACGACCCAACCCCAAAACTGGCAAGCCATTTGAACAAGGGTTTTCTGATGAGAATGGTAGAGTTTTTTTCTCATATGTAAATAAAGTAGGAAATGATGGTTGGTACTTAGAAGAATGGAAGAAAGATATGGAAGCATTTGTAGCAAAAAAACAAAGGGATCAAAGCAATGAATCTTAGACCATTTCATCTAGCTATTCCTGTTAGTTGCATAGACTTAGCAAAAGATTTTTATGGCGCTAAACTAGGATTTGAGCAGGGAAGATCTGATGATCATTGGGTAGATTACAATTTCTTTGGACATCAATTAGTTTGTCATATCGGCGATTCAGTTACAGCTTCGAATGAAGTCGATGGTAAAGAAGTACCTATACCTCACTTTGGTATAGTGCTTGAATGGGAACAATTTGATGAATTCACTGAAATACTCAAAGCTAGTGGTATAAGATTCATAATAGAGCCTTATCTAAGATTTGAAGGTTTGCCAGGGGAGCAAAAAACGATGTTTTTTAAAGATCCCTTTGGTAATGCTTTAGAATTTAAATCATTTAAGAACGATAACGAAATTTTTAATAAGTAATAATTTGTCATTCAAGCCCACCCTTCAAGATTTTCATGCCAAGGCTCTCAGCGATTATGGTATTGATGACACCTGGCCAGAACCGGTTTTAAAGGCTGCAAAGATAGCAAATGAAAAGCTTACACAAGATAAAGATTATCTGGAAGAATTCCCATTTGTAACAATAGATGGTGAGGATGCTAAAGATTTTGATGATGCAATTTTTTGCACATTCAATGATGATGGTTTCCACTTAAAAGTTGCGATTGCCGATGTGTCTTTTTTTGTAAGAGAGCACTCAGCTCTTGATCTTGAAGCAGCCAAAAGAACTACATCCGTTTATTTGCCTAAAAAAGTGGTCCCAATGCTACCAGAAAGACTCTCTAATGAATTATGTTCACTTCAGCCTAATAAGCGAAGGAGGTGTTTATGTGTTGAGATTAATTTCGATAAAGATGGGCATATTACAAATTATAAGTTTCATAGAGGTGTCATTAAATCTGTGGCCAGGCTTACTTATACAGAAGTTGAAGAACAGTTATTAAATGGAGTTAAAGACACCAAATATAAGCAATCTCTTGAAGCTTCCTTTGCTCTTTTCAATAAATTAACCATAAATAAAGGATATAGGGGTGCTTTAGATTTTTCTATTAATGAGCCATTCCTTAAAACAAATTCTGATGGTTCTGTTAAAAGCATTGAGTCTCGAAAAAGATTAACAGCTCATAAACTAATTGAAGAATTTATGTTGGCTGCAAATATATCAGCCGCTGATTTTTTAAGCCACTACCCAGAGCAAGGCATATACAGAATTCATGAACACCCAGAATCTTTAAAAATAGAAAGACTCTCACAAGTCTTAAAGAACAGAGGAATCAACTGGAATGGAGATAAAGAAGATATTAATAATCTATCGACATTTATTAATAAAGTTAATAAAAGAGATGATGCTTCTATTTTAAATATGCTTATTTTGCAATCGATGCAAAGAGCAGAATACAGCACGATAAATAAAGGGCATTTTGGCTTGAAATTTCCAAAATACACGCATTTCACTTCGCCGATTAGAAGATATCCTGACTTGCTAGTTCACAGATTAATAATAGCTTCACTTGATCAGAAAGAATTTGATTTTGATGGTCTTCAGTTAACACTTGAAGATTGTTCTATTAAAGAAAAATCTGCAGAGTTTGCCTCTAAACAGGTGACACAGAATTTAATATGTAATTACGTCAAACAATTTTCAGGAAAAAATTTCTCAGGCTATGTCACTGGTGTGAAAGAATTTGGCTTATTTGTAGAGGTTCCTGAGCTTTTTACAAGCGGATTATTACATGTAAATGATTTGCCAAATGACTTTTATAGATATAATGCTCGACATCACTGCCTTGATGGAAAAAGAAGAGGCAATAAGTTCTCCCTGGGAGATCGTATTGATGTTTTCATTGGTGATGTGAAAGAACTCGAAGGTAAAATTTCGTTATATTATTAGATTAAATATGAATGTTGATATAAAAAATATACACACAATTTATTCACTCTTATCTAACCATAGTGAAAAAGTTATTTCTATAGTTGGAAAGGCAGATAATATGAAAGCACAGGAAGTCCTAGAGCTAGCTCATAAAAAGGGAATAAAAATACAGTCGAAGAACACAAAAATTAGCGCCATTTGCAAATCACCAAATATTGGAGATTTAAAAAAATCAGATTATGAGCTAGGTAAACTTATTTTGATTTTAGACGAAGTTCAAGATACTAGAAATCTAGGTTCATGCTTACGAAGTGCTTCTTTTTTTGGAGTAGATACAGTTATTATTCCAAAAAATAATTCTGCTGATTATGCTAATACAGCTGTAATAGAAACATCTACTGGAGGGGTCTATGACCTTAAACTCTATAAGGCAACCAATATTACAAATCTAATAAAAGAATTAAAAAATAATGATTATTGGGTTTCTGGATTTTCAGAACATGCTGAAACGGCATTAGAAACAAAGGATTTTTCAGGAAAAAATGCATTGATCTTTGGAAATGAGGAAAAAGGCCTTAGATCTTTAGTCGAAAAGAATTGTGACGATACTTTAAAGATCACACAAAAGGGAAAAGTTTCTTCTTTAAATGTTTCAATTGCAGTTTCAATAGGCTTGCACAATATAAGCAACAAACTGTGATATTAAATTCTGCTCTAATACACTAAAATATCGAACTATGCTTGCACAAAGAACTATAAGAAATAAAACATCTGCAACAGGTGTTGGATTGCACACTGGTAAAAAAGCAACTTTGACATTACATCCTGCAGATCCTAATACAGGCATTCTCTTCAGAAGAAAGGACGGTGATAGAGTAGTGGAAATTCCTGCTCAGGCTAATTATGTAGGCGACACAACTTTGTCAACAACTTTGGAACATGATGGTGCTGAGATAGCAACTATAGAGCATCTTATGTCAGCATTAGCTGGCATTGGGGTTGATAACTGTATTATTGATTGTGATGGCCCTGAAATTCCTATCATGGAGGGTAGTTCAACACGCTTTGTTTTCCTTATTCAAGCAGCTGGAATCGTTGAACAAAGTGCTGTAAAAAAGTTTATCTATGTAACTAAATCAGTTCAGGTACAAAGAGATGATGCTGTAGCAAAGATTAAACCATATAAAGGTTTCAGAGTTTCATTTGGTTTAGAGTTTGATCATCCTGTTTATAAAAAATATCCCCAAACTGCATCAATAGACTTCTCACAAACCTCATTTATCAGACAAGTTAGCAGAGCAAGAACATTTGGGGTTTACAGCGAACTAGAAATGCTTAAGAAAAGCAAAAGAGCACTTGGAGCAAACTTAGAAAATGCTATTGGCATTGGAGATGATGATGTTCTGAATGAAGGCGGACTTAGATTTGCTGATGAGTTTGTAAAACATAAAATGCTTGATGCTATTGGAGATTTATATTTACTTGGTCACAACTTAATTGGAGAGTTTTATGGTTTTAAATCTGGTCATGCTCTAAATAATCAATTATTGAAAAAGATAGAGAGCGAGAATGCCTACAAAATTATTGAGATAGATGAAATTAAGGATGCTCCAATAAATTACTTAAAGCCGGTGGCAGAAGAACTAGCATAATGATTGGGTTCCTAGGCAAAATTTTTAAGTCGTCTAACCAAAGACGTGTCGATGGTTATGCCAAAGTTGTAAATAAGATTAATTTACACGAAGAGAGTATGGCAGAACTCTCTGAAGAGCAATTCAAACAATTTAACCTTAATGAAGCTAGTGGCGATGAAAGTCTAGTGGAAATATTTGCTGCTGTAAGAGAAGCTTCAAAAAGAACCATAGGTTTACGACATTATGATTGCCAAATGATTGGTGGTCTAGTGTTGAATGGTGGAAATATTACTGAAATGAAAACTGGGGAAGGGAAAACTTTAGTTGCCACGCTCCCTGCTGTATTCAATGCTCTTTCTGGCAGAAAAGTTTATGTTGTTACTGTAAATGACTATTTAGCTGAAAGAGATGCTAACTGGATGCGCCCTATTTATGAATACTTTGGTCTAACTGTTGGAGCTCTTACTTCTTCTCAAGATTTTAAGGACAAACAACAAACGTATGACTGCAATATTATTTACTGTACTAGCAGTGAACTAGGTTTTGATTATTTGAGAGATAATATGGTGTTATTCAAACATCAAAAAACACAAAAAAACCTTAACTTTGCAATCGTTGATGAAGTTGATTCAATTCTAATTGATGAAGCGAGGACCCCTCTCATTATATCGGGAGCCACTGATGATGATGCATCAGCATATCCTGTTTTTTTAAAACTGTTGCCTAATCTTAGCAGACAGTTGAGAGAAGGAACTGAAGATGAACCTTTAGCAGATGATGAAAGAGGAGATTACTTAATAGACGAGAAATTGAGGTCTGTCGAATTAACAGATGATGGCTTTGAAAAAGTTGAAAATTTTCTAGTAAATAGAAATTTAATTAAACCTGATGAGAGTCTTTACACCACAAATAATTTAAAATTTTTAAAATACGTTCAAGCTACTCTTAAAGCTAATCTCTTATTTGAAAAAAATGTCCATTATATGGTGGAGAGCAATAAGGTTGTTTTAATTGATGATAATACCGGTAGGAAGCTGCCAGGCAGACGAGTCTCAGAAGGTGTCATGCAAGCACTGGAGTGCAAAGAAAGAGTGCCTATTCAGCAAGAAACCCAAACTCTAGCATCAACGACTTATCAAAACTTCTTTAGGCTTTTTGACAAAATTTCTGGTATGACTGGTACAGCAGATACAGAAGCAGCTGAATTCAAGCAGATCTATGGCATGGATGTAGTTGTATTGCCTACCAATCAAGAAATGATCAGACAAGATATGAACGACACTGTGTATGTAAATGAGGCAGATAAATTTAATGCTTTGGTTAAAGAAATTAAGGACATACATGCAAAAGATGCACCAATTTTAGTAGGAACCGCTTCTATAGAAAGCTCAGAAAAACTCTCAAATAGACTTAAAAAAGAAGGTATAAGGCATCAGGTTCTGAATGCAAAGTTTCATGAAAAAGAGGCAGTAATTATTGCTGAAGCTGGAAGACCAGGAGCAATAACAATTGCAACTAATATGGCTGGTAGAGGAACAGATATTGTTCTAGGTGGAAAGCAAGAAGAAAATGATAAAGAATGGGAAGAAAAACACAATAAAGTAATTGAAGCTGGCGGCTTACATGTTATTGGTACTGAAAGACATGAGTCTCGAAGAATAGATAATCAGCTTAGGGGAAGATCGGGTAGACAAGGAGATCCAGGTTACTCAAGATTTTTTCTGTCACTCGATGACACGGTTTTAAGACTTTTCATTGATGATAATAGAAAACAATTATTCTCTAGATTGAGTGATGGTATGGACGATAGTAGTATTGAACATCCTTTACTTAATGGTGCTATTGCAAATGCACAAAGAAAGATAGAAAACAGAAACTTCGAAATAAGAAAACAAATACTTGAGTATGATGATGTTTCAAATGACCAAAGATTAACGATTTATAAACTAAGAGACTATTTTTTAGAGGAAAATGATTCTGAAACTCTTATCTTTGAATACCTAGATAACTTTCTTGAAAAAACGGCAGATAAAGCTTTACCAGAAGATCAGGCACCAAATTGGAAGTTTGATAATTTAGATAGAACTCTTAGTCAGTCATTGGGTGCAAGCCCAGATTTCAATTTACTTGATAAAGATGGCCTAAATTTTACAAAAGTAATGGACTATTTAAATGAATTCTACCAAAAATATTATTTTGATAAGTTCAGTCCTCTTAAAGAAAGAAAACCTGAACTTGAAAGACAAATTTCTATTCAGGTAATGGATGCTGCATGGAAAAGACACTTACAAAATATTGATTCCTTAAGGGGCAATATAGGATTAAGAGCATATGCCCAGAGAAATCCAATAAATGAGTTTAAGAAAGAATCTTTTTACCTATTTGACTCTATGATTGAGTCATTCAAGGATGATATCGTTAAAATCTTATTTAATATCAAGATTCAAACCATGAGTCCCAAAGAATTTGAAGAGCACAAGAAACGCAGAGAACAGAATAAAGCTAATTAATCCTGATTAGGCTCTTCAAAAGTTTCAATTGAGACTTCTTCATTAGCCCACCTTAAAAAATCGATACTTTTACATCCCTTAGAACAAAAAGGTTTGAATTTAGAATCAATCTCAACGATTTTTTTGCAATTAGGGCAGGTCAAATTAACTTTCTTATTCATTTGCTAGGCTGTTATAAAGTTCAAAGTAGAATTCTAGTTTATTTCTAAAATCTTCAAGAGAGCCATCATTAATAATAAGATCTGTTGCATAGCAATTACGTTCATTACTTGAAATTTGCTGGGCTATAACTTGTTCAGCTACTTCTTTTGAGCAGTTATCTCTTTCAATTATTCTTTGTAACTGAAATTCTTTGGGGGCATCAATAACCAGTGTACGATTAAATTTATTTTTTCTACTCCATAATGGGGCGCTGTATATTGCCCAAGAAGATTCTACCTTTTCAAATTGTTTAATTACCTCGTCTCTAATCATTGGATGCATCAGATCTTCCAACCATTTTTTATTTTTTGGATCGCTAAAAGCTATTTCACGAATTTTTTTTCTATCAATCTCGCTGTTGGTGTCCAAGATGTCATCGGAGAATTTTTTGACAATTTGCTTGTATCCCTCTTCGCCTTGTATTTGTAAATTTCTAGAGATGAGATCAGCATCAACAACTGTAATACCCTTATCTATAAAAAAATTTGTTGCAGTACTTTTGCCTGCTGCTACTCCACCTGTTAATCCGACAGTAAACATATCAATATCCTAAGGCAATAGTTTTAAATTTAATAGGGAATGGATTTTAATGCTCGAAGCACTTGAATAGATTAGTCAAATTCAACGCCTTGAGCTAGCGGTAGTTCTTCACCATAGTTTACTGTTGCTGTCGTTCTTCGCATGTATGCTTTCCAGGAATCAGAACCAGATTCTCTGCCACCACCTGTATCTTTTTCACCACCAAATGCTCCACCTATTTCAGCACCACTTGTACCAATGTTGACATTCGCAATACCACAATCAGAGCCTTCAGAGCTTAAGAATAATTCAGACTCTCTTACATCATTGGTAAAAATTGAACTACTTAAACCCTGTTTTACTGAATTCTGTAGTGCAATAGCTTCTCTTAGATCAGTAAAAGGCATCACATATAATATTGGTGCAAAAGTTTCTTCATTCATCTCATCAATATGTTCGTCTACTTCTACTAGGGCAGGTGTTACGAAAATTCCATCGGCATTGTCTAGCCTATCGCCTCCTGTAACCTTCAATCCTTTGGCTTTACATGAATCTAGTTTTTCTTGCATCTGATTGAAACTTTGCTCAGATATTAATGGGCCAACTTGAGTATTCCTATCCATTGGGTCACCAATTTTTAAATCTTCAAATGAATTTTTTACTTTGGTAACTACATCTTCGAGAATATCAGAATGCACAAAGAGTCTTCTTAAAGATGTGCATCTTTGGCCTGCAGTTCCTGCTGCTGAAAAAGTAATGCCTTTTATAGTTAAATCTAAATCAGCTGATTTACAGACTATTGCAGCATTATTACCACCTAACTCAAGAAGCGATCTACCTAATCTACTAGCAACTTTAGGAGCTAAAATTCTACCCATTTCACAACTGCCTGTTGCTGAAAATAGTGCTATGCCCTCATCTTCAGCTAAAGCTGTTGCAGCTTCATTGCCACCTTTTGATATGAGCACTAAGTCTTTATGATCGTCTGCAACTCCATCCCATATCTCTTTTACTAAATCAGCACAACCTTCAGCATGTGGGCTTGGCTTCCAAATAATACTATTTCCGCAAACTGCTGCTAAACAAAAGTTCCAACCAAATACAGCAACAGGAAAATTAAATGCTGTAACACATCCCACAACTCCTAATGGCTGCCAGATTTCTTGCAATCTATGATTTGGTCTTTCACTTGGCATTGTTAGACCATATAACTGTCTACTCAAACCAGTAGCAAAATCACACATATCTATTACTTCTTGTGTTTCTCCTTCACCTTCAGAAATAATTTTTTTTGCTTCTTTAGTAATTTGTTCAGAAACTTCAAGCTTACGCAAACGAAGAGCTTCTCCAAATTTTCTAATATATTCACCTCTTACTGGAGCAGGCAAAGTTCTCCATTTTAGAAAAGCTGCATGTGAT
>CAZNPG010000011.1:0-37216 GCA_964575305.1 uncultured Gammaproteobacteria bacterium
AGTTATCTAGATATTTAATACGATTTTTAATATTGCTTTGATCTCTTTCTTGAAAGCCTGATTTACGCACATCATCTTGCTTTAAACTCTCTTCTGCATTTCTTAGCAGATAGTAGGCATAATCAATCAAGGTTGAGCCACCAAAATACCTATTTGGTTCAGTGTTTGCTATATCCTTATCAACGATTGTCAATAGCTCTTCTAAATAAGCTTTATCTGTAGAGCTCGCATTAGCTGCGACAAATTTTTGAAATTGTGCCCAATTTTCTTTTTCTCTTTGAAGCACATTAAAATTCTTTGCACCCTGAATTTGACCAGATATTTTCTTGTAATAGTTTTCAGCACCACTCTTTGTTCCTCTATAAGCAAGGCTAGAGCCATCTTCATCGTTTGTGTAAGTATTGATTAAATTAATTCTGCTTTCCAAATAATCTACGTAGTTCTGGAAACCTACACTTAAGTCATATTCTCTTTGGTTGAAAGTAAGCAGTCTATTAGTTCTACCAGGATAGCCAAGCACCATAACAAAATCGCCCTCTTCTACCCCTTTCGCTGATACTTTTAAAAAGGACTCAGAGCTATAAGGTACATTGTCTTCAGCATATTCTTTGCTTGTTCCATCTTTTCCGACATAAGCCCTAACAAGTGCAAAATCTCCTGTATGTCTTGGGTACATCCAGTTATCAATTTCTCCACCATATTCACCAACGTGCGCAGGAGGTGCGTATACTAATCTTGCATCTTTTAATTGAAGAACTTTTTCAAGCTTATATGTTTCGCCACTAAAGAATGATCTTACTCTACATTCAATTTCATCTGATGTTTCACAATTCTTAATAATGGTTTTGCTATTATTTTCTATAATCTTAAATCTTTCTAGACTATCAGTATCGTCTGTTGTGCCTTTAAGAATCTCACTTGTTATGTCTTTACTTTCAAGGGTGACATAAATTTTTTGACCTGGAGCAGCTTGAATTTCTTCTGATTTTGACCTTGCTATAAAACCTTGCTCAAAAAGATCATTATCTGAAGAAGAATTAGGTTGAATAAAATCTCTTTCCACGCAATGGTAATTAGTTGCTATTAAACCTTCAGGTGAAATAAATGCAGCTGAACAATAACCCAAACTAACAATAGCATTCATTGGGTATTCAAAAGGACTGCTTATGCTATTTACATTTTTATAGAAACCTGCTTCTCGTAATTCTTTTTTCAGGCTTGGCATTTGATAGGGCTCCCACATACCTCCGTAAGAATTGATTAAGAGTGGTAGAGCTAAGATTGTTACTAATATTTTTTTCATAATAATTCCTCTAATTGGCGGAGAGAGAGGGATTCGAACCCTCGAGACAGTTACCCGTCTAACACCTTAGCAGGGTGCCGCTTTCGACCACTCAGCCACCTCTCCGGACTGATAATGATACTAATTATTTAACTACTAGTCTCTTCCTTCGGAAAGATTTCTTAAATTGTATAGCTCTTCTTCGGTAAAGTTATTACAAAATGAAAATGGTGGTTTGGGTCTTTTATCTTCATTAAAGTCCCTAACTGCAATCCAGCCTATTAAACATCTTTCTTTAATTTCTAGAGCAGAATCAGATTCAATTGTGCTGAGTAGGCTATCTGGAATAACAGGAATAGTCTGCATCCCTAAATTTCCAGACGTGGTGCTATCTAAAATTAATAATTGGTTTTGATCTGAAGTAAAATTTTCCCATTTTGGACCTTTGACAAATTCACTTGGATTTCCATATTTTGCGACATTTCCCCAATAACTCATCATTAGATCACTTAAAGCTAATCTGCCTTCAGTACTAGAATCTGGAAAGAGGAAGGGCTTCACGTAAAAAGTAATTGGTCCAAGGTCAAAATCTCCAGTCAAAAATGGAATTTCCATGCCATGAGCTGCACCTACAAATAAAGCGTAATTACCTGCAAAAGAGGAGTCGCTTTGCTCGTCCCAATCGAATCTATAAGAATAAAGGTTATCGTTGGATTTGCTCATTCTTCTTAGCGGCTCTTCAGCTCCTTTGAAACGCCAAATATCACTACGGTACTTTACCCAGCTCTTTAAATTATCTTCAGATTTTTTTAAACGGAGAATTATTTCTCCTGTACTGTTATAAAAGTAATCAGATCTTATGTACCAAAAATTCATTTCATCCTTATTGGTGCCTGCAACCACAACTAGATCTTCATCAATATTCTCTAATGATTCATAAATACCTTTTTCTGGAACAACAATTCCATCTCTGATAGTTATTGGTGTAATTGGATAAACATGCTCATCTGCTGTTTTTTTATACCTTTGATAAATTTCTTCTGATGACAGGCTTCTTAAATAATCTGCAATATCTTGATCGTCTACCAAGAACTTAATATCGTCTTTAAAAATATTTTTTGAAGATAGTTCGGATACATTCTCGGCAAAATCTTGTGAATAAGAAGAAACATAGCCTGACTGAGATATAGCTTTATGAAAAAGACCATCAGCAAGCGGAGAAGCTAATAACGTGAAAACATTATGGCCTCCTGCTGATTCACCAAAGATAGTGACATTCTTAGTATCGCCACCAAATGAAGCGATATTTTCATTCACCCATTCTAGTCCCTTTATCAGATCTAATTGTCCAAAATTTGACGACTTATCTAGCCCTTCTGATGTATTTCTTAAATGCTCGGAAGAAAACCATCCAAATAACCCAAGCCTATAATTAATTGTTACTACAATCACTTGTTGTGATGTTGCTAGCTTTGAATAATCGTAAAAATCTCCTGATCCCCATATATTTGAGCCACCATGTATCCAATACATGACTGGAAATTTATTTTTACTTATTTCTGTCTGATTCTTAGGGACATAAATATTTAAGTACAAACAATCTTCGTCACCTACTGATACATTCCAATTTGAAATAAAACTTTCAGACGCTGGCTGAATGCATTCACTTTTAAATTCAGTGGCATCAATTACTTCGTTACTAACCAGTGTATCTTTGGGAGCTTTCCATCTTAAGTCACCAGTAGGTGCTTGTGCATAAGGCACGCCTTTAAAGACATAAAGGTTTTCTTCTTCCACACCTAAAATATCTCCATCAGGGGCAGCAATCTGTATATAACTTGTTGAATCTCTAAAGGACAAGCCACTTGAACAAGCAGATATAATTATTAACAGGAATAAATTATTAAGAATTTTTTTCATTAGCCAATATTTTTTAGACTTTCTTCAAGTTTCTTGAATTTAGCTTCCAAGTCTGACAAGTCTTGGCTGCCACCTTGAGCAAAATCATCTCTTCCACCACCACTTCCAGAAAAACACTCATTTACACAAGCAATAATTTCTTTTGCTGAAAGATTTTTTTCTTTTTTGGCAGTGACAATATAAGAAAGTCGATCTTCATCCATTGATATGAATACTGAAAAACAAAACTCAACGCTTTTTAATGATTTATCTGAAAATCTTCTTAGCATTTCCATTGATGCATTTTTGTAAAGTTTCAATTCTCCAAGATTTCCACTAATCTCAAAGGTTGAAGAGCTTAGCTCTTCTGCACTTAAACTTTTTTCTGCTTTTTTACCTGATTTAAGATTTTTATTCTCTTTTAAAACATCACTAATGCGCCCTACTAGCTCTTCTTGCGGGACATTTAATATTTCTGAGAGCTCTTTAATGGTTGTAAGAGCTGCTTTTGATTTCTTAACTAAATTTGATCCTGTCATTGCTTCTATTCTTCTTACTCCAGATGATACTGAAGTCTCATTAGATATAATAAACCCTTCTATCTCAGATGTATTCTTTACATGAGTCCCCCCACACAATTCTACAGAAAATTCACCGCCTAAACTTACAACTCTAACTTCATCGCCATATTTATCGCCAAAAAATGCCAATGCTCCAGAATCTAAGGCATCTTGAAAGCTCATTGTCTTGGTTTCTGTAATTGAAGATTTTTCAATTTCAGAATTTACAATGTTTTCAATTGAATCAATCTCTGCTTGGGTCAATTTGCCTCCGTGAGAGAAATCAAATCTTAACTTTTCATCATTTACAAGTGAGCCTTTTTGTTGAACGCTATCTCCAAGGGTCTCTCTAAGAGCTGAATGTAGTAGATGTGTTGCTGAATGATTGCACTCAATCTTTTCTCTTCTTGCCAAATCGATTAACAGCTTAGCTTTATCATTTTTAGATAACTCACCGGAAGAAATTTCAACTTCATGCAAATGAAAATTACCTACTTTCTTACAATCAATTACTTTGATATCAGATCCCTTTTTTATAACTGAGCCTATATCGCCAACTTGGCCACCCATCTCAGCATAAAAAGGAGTTTCTGAAAAAATTACAAAACCTTTATTAGTGATTTTATCAATACTAGTGCCTTCTTCATCAAAAAGAGCAACACAATTTGCTTCACAGCTATTTTTGTCGTGCCCAATAAAAGTTGATGATAGTTTTGGGTCTACCACAATATCTTTGACATTAAACATAGAGCTTTGTTTAGAGCCTTGCTTTTGAATGTTCATCAATTTTTCAAAACCTGCTTCATCTATATTCAAGTTTTTCTCTTGGGAGATTGTTCTTGTAAGATCAATAGGGAAACCATAGGTATCATGCAACTTAAAAGCTACTTCACCTGATACTAGTTTGAGGTCTTTACTTAATTCTTGTTCTAGAATTTTCATTCCTGATGACAGAGTTTTGAAGAACAACTTTTCTTCTTGTTCAAGTGCTGATTTACATCTTGAAAAATCCTTAAATTCCTCTTTGAAATCCTTTTCGATCAAATCTCTTAAATTTTCAAGGCATTCATGAAGAAATGGAGATTTTCGATCCATCTTATAGCCGTGCCTTACTGCTCTTCTAATAATTCTTCTAAGGACATACCCCCTACCTTCATTTGATGGCATAACATTTTCAGACATTAAGAAAAAAGCGGCTCTAAGGTGGTCTGCTATTACGTTTAAAGACTGGTCATTTGGAGTCTCAAATTTATTAGAGATATTTACTTTTAAGTCTTTAAATAAATCTGTTTCAAAATTAGAGCCAACGTTTTGCATTACCGAGCAAATCCTCTCTAATCCCATACCTGTATCTACGCACTTATTTGGTAAAGGGGTCAATTCTCCTTTTGTGTTTCTATTGAACTCCATGAATACCAGATTCCAGATTTCAACATACCTATCTCCAGTATCACCTTTGCCAGGAAGAGAGCCTTCAAAATTTTCTCCGTAATCATAGAAAATTTCAGAGCATGGACCACATGGTCCAGTTTCTCCCATGGACCAAAAATTATCCTCATCACCCAATCTTGCTATCTTATCTTTACCTATTCCTATGTTATTAAGCCAAAGATTTTCTGACTCATCGTCACTCTCATGCACAGTAATAAATAGCTTTTCCTGAGGTATCTTCAGTTCATCAGTTAAGAATTCCCAGGCATACTCAATTGCTTGTTCTTTGAAATATTCACCGAAACTAAAATTACCTAACATTTCAAAAAAAGTTTGATGTCTGGTCGTAAACCCAACATTCTCAAGATCGTTATGTTTACCACCAACCCTTAAACACTTTTGTGAAGAAGTAGCGCTTTTATTCCTTCTCTCTAAACCTAAAAACACATCCTTAAATTGAACCATGCCTGCATTTGTAAATAAAATGCTGTCATCTCCATGAGGGATGAGATCACTCGAATTTATTATTTCGTGTTCTTTTGAATTAAAGTAGTTTAGAAATTTTTTTCTAATTTCGGTTAATTTCATGATTTAAGGTCTGCTTTATATATTTTTGCTTTCTCTGAGTAATGATGGGCGCTTAATGCTAATACCTCTATTTCTTCCTCAGTTAATTGTCTGATTACTTTAGCTGGTGAACCCATGATTAAGGAATTATCAGGAAATTCTTTGCGTTCCGTAATCAATGAATTAGCTCCGATAATACAATTTTTTCCAATTTTTGCGTGGTTCATAACAACACTACCCATTCCAACTACAGTATTATCCCCCACACTTGCACCATGAATAATGACTTTATGACCAACAGTGACATTTTTTCCGATATTTACTTTTATACCTTCATCGGTATGAATAACAGTATTATCTTGAATATTACTACCACTTCCAATACTAATAACATCGTTATCTGCACGTATGGTTACATTAAACCAAATAGATACATCATTGCTTAAAATTACTTCGCCAATAAGATCGGCAGAATCTGCAATCCAAACTTCATCTGAATTAAATTCAGGTTTTTTTTGTCCTAGGCTATAAATCATATGTCTATTATAATTGGAACTCAGATTTTTTTATGAATTTTTGTCCAGTTTGCTCATCCGCTGAAATAGTTAAGAAAATACCAGAAGGTGATAACCGCGAAAGAGAGGTATGTAATAATTGCGGGGAAATTTTTTATACGAATCCCAATATAGTAACTGGTGTATTGGCTTATACCGACAATGATGAGTTAATTCTTTGCAAAAGATCAATTGAACCAAGGCATGGGTATTGGACTTTACCAGCTGGATTTTTAGAAAATCAGGAATCTATTGAAGAAGGAGCATTAAGAGAAACCGAAGAAGAAGCAAAACTTAGAGTAAGCAATGTAAAACTTTTTACAGTTTTAAGCGTACCTCATATAGATCAGATCTATACGTTTTTTACAGGAAAGGTTGTTAATTACGATTTTGGTCCAACACCTGAAAGTAGTGAAGTTAAGCTTTTTAAGTACGATGATATTCCTTGGGATGAACTAGCTTTTCCTACAGTTATTAAAACCATAAAGCTTTTCCTAGAGCACGGTGACGATAAGATTATCAATGAAGTGTTAAGGCCTAAAATTTAATTTTTCTTAGCGAACTGATAGGCATTATCAAACATCTTGAACCAAGGCGAATAATGATTCCATTCCTTTGGAGACCAGGAATATTGTTTGGCTAAATAAGTTCTTTCAGGATGCGGCATCATTATCATAATTCTGCCATCATTATTACAAACTCCTGCAGCGCCTTCTTCAGAGCCATTTGGATTAAAAGGATAATGTTTGGTAGTTCTGTGTAATGGATCAACATATCTTGCCACCACATTGCTTTCTTTAGTACTGAAGACAGCTTTACCTTCGCCATGAGATACCATCACAGGAATAATGCTGCCAGCCATACCATCAAAAAAAATTGATTTACTTTCCTCAATCTTTAATTGCACTAACCTACATTCATATTGATCAGAATCATTTCGGGTAAATTGAGGCCAACCTTCAGCTCCGGTGATAATAGAATTTAAACCAGACATAAATTGACAGCCATTACATATTCCTAGTGCAAAATTCTTATCATTCTCTAAGAAATTACTGAATATTTTTTTGAGGTCTTTATTGAAGGTTATAGTACTGGACATTCCAGAACCAGCTCCCAAAACATCTCCATAAGAAAAGCCTCCAGGCACGACAAGGCCTTGATAATCGTCAAGGTTAGTTATTTGTTTTCCTATCTCACTCATATGTAAATCATCAACTTCAAAACCAGCTTCCATGAGTGCTGCAGCCATATCATAGTGACCATTTATTCCTTGTTCTCTTAACAGGGCAACTTTTGGTTTCTGTGAAAAGAGTCTTTTACCTGAATCAGGAATATCAAAACCTATTTTTGGAGTAAGGAATTCTGCGTAATCTCTATGAGCGATTTTTTCCTGTTCTGCAGCCTCTGCAGTATCTCTCATTTTTTGCATCTCAAAGCTCACTTTGCTCCATTCATCAAAAAGATTATCTAAACTCTCAGTAAATAAATTTTCTCTAAATGAATTAATCGTAATTGTTTTTTCGCTATTCTTTTTGGCAATTTCCTCAAAATTGATATCTAAGCCACCTAAATATTTTTTTACTTTTTCCAGGTTTTCATTATTGACCTCAATAATTAGGCCAGACTCTTCAGAAAAAAGTTTAGGAATAATTTTTGATTTTTCTGGATAATCTAAATTTATATCAAGGCCAGTATTACTACATAAGGCCATTTCTATTAAAGCAGTAATCATGCCTCCATCAGAAATATCATGCATAGATAAAATAAGTTCATCCTCTAATAACTCTTGAGTTCCATCAAATAAAGACTTAAAAGCAGCTATATCATCTATATCTGGTGTTGGCCCTCCAAAGAGCTTAAAGCTTTGGTAAAGTGAGCTGCCACCCATTCTATATTTATCTTCGTGCACCCAAAGATGAAGAATAGTTGAGTCTGCTTCCGAGAGTTCTGGTGTAACAGATTTATTGAGATCCTTGACGTTAGAGAAGGATGAAATATTTAAGGTCATTGGAGATGTCACTGCATGTTCTTCGTTATCTTTTTTCCAATTAACATTCATTGAAAGAGAATCTTTACCTACAGGAATAGAAACATTAAGAGCATCAGCCATATTGCTTACAGCTTGCACTCCCCTAACTAAATCTCCCCTTTCATCTGCAGTTTTTGTTGAGCTCATCCAGTTTGCAGAAAAGGTAATCTTATCCAAAGCTTCATGCTTTACACCAACGATATTTAATAAGGCTTCTGATAAAGCCATTCTTACTGAAGCTTCTGGGTTTTCGATTGCAATATTAGGTTTCTCTCCTATGGAAAATACTTGGCCTGAATCAGAATTATAATCATCAAGAGTTGCAGCATAATCGCTCACTGGCATTTGTCTATTTCCAATTAATTGATCTCTAAAAACCAAGCCGTTCACAGTTCGATCTCCGATAGTAATAAGAAATTTCTTTGAGCCAACTACTGGAAAATTTAAAACTGTAAAAATTAATTTCTTTAGATCATCGGAAGGCAAATCCTCTTGTTCTGTTGACCTATCGTAGTCCTGAGCTATAAGTTCTGGCAGGGGAATCTCACCAAATAAATCATCAATTGTTAAATTAACTATCTCATCATCATGAAATTTAATTTTGATTACTTTTTCACTAGTCAAAGCACCAGCTACTGAATAAGGGCATCTTTCTCTTTTACATATATGGTCTAGCGCAGGCACTTTAGCCATTGGAATTGTAAATACATACCTCTCCTGGCTTTCGTTACACCAGAGTTCCATTGGACTCATAGTTTGGTCAGCTGAATCAATTTTTTCTAAATTAATTTCTACCCCTAAGTTGGTATCTTTTGCTAATTCGGGAATAGCATTGGATATTCCTCCTGCTCCAACATCATGAATGAATGTGATTGGATTTTTTGAAGACCGTTCATTAAATTTATCAAGCACTTGTTGCGCTCTTCTTTGCATTTCAGGGTTAGATCTTTGTACTGAAGCATAGTCTAGGTCTGAATTATCACTTGTTTTCTTTGTTGAGCTTGCAGACCCTCCTCCTAAACCTATTAGCATTGCAGGACCACCAAGAACAATTACAGCATCTCCTGCTGCAGGCTTACCTTTTTCAATTTGAACTTGTTTTATTGACCCAACTCCACCGGCCAGCATGATTGGCTTATGAAAACCTTGCTTTTGATATTCGAGTGTTCTGAAATAACCAAATATTGCTGGTCTTCCAAATTCATTGTTATATGAAGCAGAGCCTATTGGTGCATCAGCAAGAATATCTTTGGGCGATGCTAAGAAATCAGGTTTTATTTCAGGTTCCTCCCAGGGCTCTAAGGCTTCTCCAAGCCTTAAATGAGATAGACATAGACCCATAAAACCTGCTTTTGGCCTAGCCACCCTCCCAGTAGCACTGCAATCTCTAATTTCCCCACCTGAACCGGTAGCTGCACCTTCAAAAGGTGATATGCCGGTAGGATGATTATGTGTTTCAACTTTTATAGTGGTATCTACCTCACCTTTAAAACTTTTATATTTGTTGTTTCCGTTAATTTCTAACAAGCTTGTGCCATTTGCTTTAATAACTGCGGAATTATCATGGTATGCAGATAGAACATGGTCCATTTCATCTTTAGTTGTAGATTTAATAGCATCAAAAAGCGAATCATGGCTGAAAGGTATATCAGTTTTCCAGTTTGATCTAAAAATCTTGTGCCTACAGTGTTCAGAATTAATCTGAGAAAACATCATCAATTCAGCATCTGTTACAGGTCTATCAAGTTTTGCAAAAAGTGAATTTAAATATGATTTTTCAACATCATTGAGTGCTAAACCAAGCTCATCATTTAAAGCAAAGATGAGGTCTTGATCTTTATGAATGTTATAGCTCTTCGATTGTTTTCTTTTAAGGTTTTGAAAAAGCTCTTCTTGTGATGGTAGTTTAGAAAAATGAGACTCTGTCATTTTATCGAAGATTTTTGTGATGATTGTCTCTGGGTCTTTTGTTTCAAATGCTTTTAAACGTTCTATCCTAGAAACTGAATCTATTCCAATGTTAGCAAAGATATCTTGAGCCTTGCTCGACCATGAACTTTGAGTACCTATTCTTGGGGTTATAACTAAATTAGGTGAGAAATCGATTTCAACTGCACCCAAAAGAGATTTCAGTTTATTTAAATCTTCAGTAAAATTTTCATTCGCAACAATTAAGACAAAAATATATTTTCCCTTCTCAATTTCTAAAGAATTGCCAAAAATTTTTGTTTGTTTTGCTTTAGTGAATACATCATGACCTTGAAGAAAAATAATTTTATTGGACATCATGCTTTATTGATTAAAACTTTATCTTTTAGTTCTTTTATTAAATCTCTATATTTTGCTGCTTGTTCAAAATCTAAATCTTTAGCAGAAGATTTCATCATTTTCTCAAGCTTTTTAATTTCCTTGCCAATGTTATGGTAATTAACTTTTGAGACATCATATAGATCAGAGCCATCATTAGTTTGATTTTTTTCTTTTTTAAGTGATCTTGCGCCCTCCATAACATCTTTAATTTTTGATGTAGCAGTTTTAGGCACAATATTATGTTTCTTGTTATAGGCTCTTTGTATTTCTCGTCTTCTATCTGTTTCACCAAGTGCTCGTTCAATTGAACCTGTCATTTTGTCTGTATAAAGGATTGCCTTACCTTCTAGATTCCGAGCTGCTCTTCCTATCGTTTGAATTAAAGATCCTTCTGATCTTAAAAACCCTTCTTTATCTGCATCGAGGATTGCCACAAGCCCTACCTCTGGCAAGTCTAATCCCTCTCTTAGCAAATTAATTCCAACCAGTATGTCAAATACTCCTAATCTTAGATCCCTAAGTATCTCTACTCTTTCAACTGAATCTATATCTGAATGCATATAGCGAACTTTTAGCCCTTTTTCATGCAAGTATTCAGTTAAATCTTCTGACATTTTTTTTGTTAGAGTCGTTATTAATGTTCTAAAACCTTTTGCGGTTGTTTTGTTGGCTTGTTCTAATACATCCTCTACTTGGTATTTAGCTGGCTTAAGTTCAACCTCAGGATCTATGAGGCCTGTTGGTCTTACTAATAATTCGACTTGATTGTCGCTGTATTCTTTTTCCCATTTACCAGGTGTCGCTGACACAAAGACTCTTTGTGGTGCTAATTTATCCCACTCTTCAAAACGAAGTGGTCTATTATCGAGTGCACTCGGCAATCTAAATCCATAATCTACTAATGTTTCTTTTCTAGACCTGTCTCCTTTAAACATTCCTCCAATTTGAGGAACTGAAACATGAGATTCATCAACAAATACTATGGCGTTCTCTGGAATATAATCAAAAAGACATGGTGGTGCTTCGCCAGGTTTCCTGCCTGAGAGATATCTAGAATAATTTTCTACACCATTGCAATAGCCTAACTCAGCCATCATCTCTAAATCATAGTTAGTTCTTTCTTCTAACCTTTGAGCTTCTAATAATTTATTTTTTGCCTTTAACTCTACAAGTCTATGATCAAGCTCAATTTTTATATCATCCAAAGCTTTATTAATAGTATTTTGTGGTGTGACGTAGTGGGTTTTAGGAAAGATACTCACTCTCGGCATCTCCTTGATTACAGCACCAGTAAGAGGATCAAAGAAATAAATATCTGATATTTTTTCAAGCTCTAATTCTATTCTGACTGCTTCTTTTTCAGCTTCTGCAGGGAAAATATCAATACTGTTTCCCCTCACCCTGAATGTACCTCTTTGAAAATCTAAGTCATTACGAGAATATTGCATCGTTGCAAGCTGTCTAAGAATATCGCGTTGATTTATAACTTCTCCTCTACTCAAATTCAAAACCATTTTTAAATATGATTCAGGAGCACCTAGACCATATATTGCGGAAACAGAGGCAACAACAATGGTATCTTTTGCCTCAATTAATGCTTTGGTTGCAGATAATCTCATCTGTTCAATATGTTCATTAATGTTGGCGTCTTTTGCTATGTAAGTATCAGAAGAAGGCACATAGGCTTCAGGCTGATAGTAATCATAGTAGGAAATAAAGTATTCAACTCTATTCTCAGGGAAGAAATCCTTAAACTCTCCATATAGTTGAGCTGCTAATGTTTTATTAGGAGCCATGATTATGGCTGGTCTTTGTGTTTCCTCTATAACTTTAGCAATGGTGTAGGTCTTTCCTGATCCAGTTACACCTAATAAGGTTTGATTAAGCAATCCGTCATCTAAATTTTCAGCAATTTTTTTAATTGCCTGTGGCTGATCGCCCTTTGGATCAAAATCAGAAACTACTTTAAAGCCTTTCATTGTTTTTTATTTCTTAATAGTTGTATATAATTCCTATTCGTTCCCCGATAGCTCAGTTGGTAGAGCAACTGACTGTTAATCAGTGGGTCACTGGTTCGAGCCCAGTTCGGGGAGCCACTTTTCAGTAGTTCTTATATATTATCTTGTTACTTATTCTTCAACGTTGAAAAGTTTGTTGTAGATACTCCACTGATCATCAATCTTTATTAGTGACAATGTATCTAAAAAAGTAATCCCTAAATATTTATCTCTGACTTTTACTGCAGCGGTTGTGCCTTCTACAACAGTTGATAGTATTTCGTATTCAACATCTGATGGTTCTTGCGCGGCAACAAAACCAGCAAAATCCTCAGTACTCATTTCTAAAAAATCTCCATGCAAGTGCCCAACAACTTTGCCATTTGGATGGAATGCTTCTTTTACTTTATCTGGGCTAGATTCTTTTAGTGAATCTATATATGTTTCTACGACTTTATTTACATTTTCTGAACAACTCATAAATCTCCTTAAAACTTAATTATAAAATTTTCTTAATAGCTTCAGCTATGGTTTCTGCACTTTTAGGATGGTTTCTTATCCAGAGTTCTGGTTCTATGATTTCTAATTCTGACAAATAAATATTCTTTTCCAGATCCCAAACAATATCAACCCTGCCGTAGAGTGGCATAGAATCACATGCTTTAAAAACTTTTAAAGCGAATGCTATCTCATCTGATGAAGGTGAATAATCATGTACTGTCCCACCGAAATCGTCTTGAACTCGAAAGTCTCCCTCTTTGGCTTTTTTTAATATTGCATGAGAGAATTTTCCATCAAAAATCATTAAAGAAGCTTCCCCAAATGAGCTTATAGTTTCAAAAAACGGTTGCACAAGCATATCCCTATCCTTTAAAAGCTCTTGGAATAGTTCTTCTTGAGTATCAAGTTCATCTTGAACTATCTTGAAAGTTTTAAATGCTGCTGCTGAAATAGCTGGCTTGATAACCATATTATTCCATCCCATTTTTTTAGATACATCAAATAAACTTTCTTTGGTGTGCTGTTTGGCAAAATAAGTTGGTACAGTTTGAACGCCTTTTTGGTTCAGATCTTTAAGATAATGCTTATCAATGTTCCATTTTACTAATTCATATGAATTTATAAGGTGGGTTTGCTGTTTTACTTCATCAAGCCATTTTAAAAATTCTTCAAATTTTTCAAAGTAATCCCAAATAGTCCTAAAAAATACAGAATTTGTTTTGCTCCAATCATAGGATGGGTTATCCCAATAAGTAATCTCCACAGTCAACCCTTGTTTTTCTAAAGCAGTTTTCAAAAGCTGTTCTTCAAATAAAATATTTTGAATATAGGGAGTGATTTTGTCAGGCTTATAGTAAGCCTGACAAGTTAATAAAGTTACGTCTGTCATTAAAGAAGTTTTTCTTTGAGATACTCAAGCTGAAGTGTTGTCATGTATGCTGACTGCTTCAGATTTGCTGCAGCTGAGTGCCCTCCTTCAATATTTTCGTAATAAATGACTTTGTGTCCTTGGTCGAGCATTTTTTTAGCCATTTTTCTTGCATGGCCAGGATGAACACGATCGTCTTTAGTTGATGTATAAAAATATATCTCTGGATATTCTTTCTCAGCAAAAACATTCTGATAAGGTGAGTACTGGCTAATATAGTTCCACTCATCTGGATTATCAGGATCTCCATATTCGTCTACCCAAGATGCACCGGCAAGAAGTTTGTCGTACCTATACATATCTAATAATGGCACAGCGCAAATAACTGCATTAAATAGATCTGGTCTCTGTGCCACAACAGCGCCAACTAATAAACCACCATTAGACCCTCCTCTAATACCAAGATGACTACTAGATGTAATGCCATTTGCTATAAGAGTTTCTCCTACAGCAATAAAATCATCGTAAGCTCTTTGGCGATTTTGTTTTAATGCTGCTTGATGCCATTTTGGCCCAAATTCACCACCGCCTCTAATATTAGCGATAACATAAACGCCACCATCATCTAACCAGTGTCTGGCAAATGAACCAAGGTAGGAAGGAGTCAAAGGAATCTGAAAACCCCCATAGCCATAAAGAAGTGTTGGGTTGCTTGAATTTTTTTCCATTGAAACATTTGATACCTGGAAGTAAGGGATTTGTGTGCCATCTGCTGAAGTAGCATATAGCTGCTCAACCTTATATTTTTTTGGATCAAATTTTTCTTTGAGAGATTTAATTTTTACAAAATCTTTGTTCTCATCTGAATAGTAAAGAGAAGTTGGTTCAGTAAAACTTTCTGCGCTTATAAAAAGATGCTCATCCCACTCATCAATACTAGATATTGAAAGAGCTGCATTACCAAAACTTCTTATTTCACTCTCTCTCCAGTTAAGCCCTACTTTTTCAAAATGTAGAATTTTTCCATTAATATTATCTAGAACATTAACGTAGATTTCATCCTTGCCCAGACTTACGCCTTGCATGAATCGCTTTTCTGTTGGTGCAAATATAAGTTCAATTGAGTCATCAGATATTTTCTGATTAAGAGCATCTTCTATATTTACAGCAACTAATGAACCAGAAACATAACTTCTCCAGTCTTCATCAAGACTTACAATCAGAGAGCCTTTGAAAGTTCCAGCGACATCCATCTTTAAGGGCAAATCAATTTGTACTAATTTTTCGTCTTTTAATAAGTGTAGTACTTGAGTAAAAAATGTTGGGCCTTCAACTACTCCATAATAGTTTCCGTCTGGTCTTATTGAAGCAAATGGGAAACTAAATATTTTGGTGTAATCACCATCAAAAATTGGTGCAATATCTTCTAAATTTTCACCTCTTGTCCATACTTTGACTTGCTTTGGATAACCTGATTCATTCATGGTGCCTTCACCAAAATTGGTAGCAACCATTATTTGGTTTTCATTTATCCAGCTTAAATATTGTTTGGATTCAGGAGTATTGAAACCATTTTCAACAAATGTTTTATTGACTAAATCGAATTCTCTTACAACTACAGCATCTTTGCCTCCTATAGAAAGGCGTAAAAGACACTTTTCGTAGTTTGGAGCAAGACAATTAGAACCTTTATAAACCCAATTCTCATTTTCCTTCTCAGCTAGCTCGTCAATATCGAGCAAAGTTTCCCATTCTGGGTTGTCGGTCTTATAAGACTCAATGGTTGTTCTTCGCCAAAGCCCTCTTACATTTTTTTCGTCTCGCCAGAAGTTATACATCATGCCACCTTGTACACTGGCATAAGGTATTCTGTCTGTTGATTGATATTCTTTTAGTAACTCTTCATAAGTTGAAGAAAATTCTTCGGATTCTGCATATCTTGTTTCTGTGATTTTATTTTGAGACTTTACCCAATCGAGAGCATCAGCGCCCTCAACATCTTCAAGCCAAAGATATGGATCGGTTGTATCTATTACTCGTTCTTTTTCTGTATTACAGCCCATGATTAATAACGTTAAGCAAATGATGATGATGTTTTTTTTCATGTTTGCATTCTAAATGCTTTTAATCATTTTCCATAATCTAAAAAAAAGTTTTATTATCAAATTATGGCTATCGCATTTATTTCAGATCTACACCTGGAACCTATAGAAAATACCAGACTTAAAACCTTCTATAACTTGCTATCTGAAGCTAATGGCCAATTTAATTCACTCTATATTATTGGAGATCTATTTGAATATTGGATTGGTGATGATGATAAACACCCAGTTAATAAAGATATCATTCAAAATATTAAGAAAGCCACTGATAGTGGCCTCAATATTTTTCTAATACATGGCAATAGAGACTTTTTACTTGGGTCTAGGTTTGAAGAAATGACAGGAATCCAGATTATTGATGATATGACCATTATCGAAGATGAATTTTGCAAAATTATGGTTTCTCATGGTGATGTATTCTGTACTGATGATATTGAATATCAAAATTTAAAGAAAACATTACGATCTAAAGAATGGATAGAGAGCTTCCTATCTAAATCTGTTGAGGAGAGAATTGATTATGCCAATCAGCTTAGATCTCAAAGCGCTGAATCTAGTAGCAATAAAGCAGAAAATATAATGGACGTAAATATAGATTATGTTGATGAGGTTATAAGCAAAAATAATCTAGATCTTTTAATACATGGTCACACACATAGACCAGCTATTCACAAACTTGATAGTGGTGCTTCTAGAGCAGTACTTGGGAGTTGGGAAAACAATGAAGGCTGGATAATTGAATATAAGCAAGGAAACATTGATCTTAAGTCTTTTCCACTCTAATAATTTATTATAAAATACTGTATAAATATACAGTACTTTTATGTTTTCCAATAAAGATTATAAGGATCCCTTTTCTCACAAAAAGCTGAAAAACTCTGGCTTTCCAAGCCCTGCTAACGATTACGTAGAAAATCCTATTAATATTAATGACCTTTTAATAAAAAGAGCTAGTGCTACTTTTTTAATGAGGTTTAAAGGTGATGAAATGATTTTTTCTGGAATAAGAAACAATGCCATACTAATAATAGATAGAAGCCTCAAACCTACAAATGGCAATATAGTGGTAGCCTCGATTAATGGTGAATTTCTTTGTAGAAAAATTCTTCTGGGATCAAAAAAGGCTTTAGTTACAAATTGCCCAAACAATAAAATATTAGACATAGACAAAATAATTAATTTTGAATTTCTTGGTGTCGTTACTTCCTCAATTAATAGGTACTAATGTTTGCTTTAATTGACTGTAATAGCTTCTATGCCTCATGTGAAAAAATATTTAGACCAGATTTAAAAGATCGACCTATTGTGATCCTAAGCAATAATGATGGTTGTGTAATAGCAAGATCTTCAGAAGCTAAAAAAATGGGGGTCAGTATGACGCAGCCTTGGTATCAGGTTAAAGATCAGTACTTATCGAAAGGAGGCGTAGTCTTTTCATCTAACTATGAGTTCTATGCAGATATCTCTAATAGAGTTATGAATGTTCTATCTGACCTTTGTCCAGAAATTGATATATACAGTATAGATGAGGCATTTTTAGACCTGAGATCATTCAAAAAGAATATTGATCTGGTTAATTTTTCTTATGACTGCAAAAGAAAAATTAGAGAATGGGTAGGCGTACCTGTAAGTATCGGCATAGCGCCGACTAAGACACTTGCTAAGCTTGCGAATAAAGTTGCTAAAGATGATCCAAGATTTGATGGGGTTGTTATTTTGTCTGAACCAAGAGTCATAAGACATTTTTTAAAATCTATGCCAGTTGAAAAAATCTGGGGCATAGGCAAGAGACTAACTGCAAGACTAGAGAATATCGGAGTAAAAAGTGCACACGATCTAACACAAATAGATTCAAGACTAATAGGAGATAATTTTAACGTCGTGCTGGAAAGAACTGTTAGGGAATTAAAAGGTCAATCATGTATAACATTGCACGATTTTATGGAACCTAAGAAGCAAATAATGGTTAGCAGGAGTTTTGGGAGAAGTATAAGGTCAAAAAATTTACTCAGTGAAGCAATTAGTTTTCATGCAAGTAGAGCTGCAGAAAAATTAAGGTATGAGAAACAGAAATGTAGATTAATAACTACCTTCATTAGATCAAATAGATTCAATACCAAGGTTAAACAAGTATATGCTTCCAGATCTCTTGAATTAGTTCACCCTACAGACGACACAAGGATAATAATCAAGAGTGCAAACCGCATATTAGAACAAATATTTGCAAATGGTTACCAATATGCAAAAGCAGGCATATTGTTAAGTGATTTTACTGATAGCTATGGTTATCAAATGTCTCTCTTTGATAAAAAAAGGGATGAAGAAAGTGCATCGAAATTAATGGAAACCATCGACTATATTAATCTAATGGAAATAGCCAAAGTTGGGTTTGGGAATCAAGGTTATCGGAATACCTGGAAGATGAAAAGAGAAATAAAATCACAGAGATACACAACAAAAATTGATGAGATCCCAATAATTAAGTAAAAAAACTAGGCTGTATGTATCTTTGGTAATGGGCTAGAGATAATTCATAAAATTCTTTATTTATATCATCTTTTAATTGGGATAAAGATGTATCAATAAAATCTTCTCTAACGTTCAAACTGAATTCTTCTAAATTAAGATTTTCTGTATCTAAGCTTCTAAAAAGATCGAAGACCCAGCAGATTGGTTGAAGGTCCTGATTGAATCTAACTTTTGCTTCAAGAAGTGCTTCTTTAAGTTTTTCAGAGTCTCTAACATGAAATTTTTCCTCAAGCACAGTAATCTTAAATTTTTCTAGCCTACGATTAATTATGCTTTTTTCCGAATCTGTATATTCAATCCATGAAGTAATTTCATGCCTAAACCTTCTACATCCTCTGCATATGTCATCTCCATAGGTTGTAGAGCATACTCCTATGCATGGTGTTCTTTTGATAAGTTTTTCTGCCATAAAAAATTCTCTACCTTTATATTTAGAGTACTTAGATGTAAAATCTAGATCAAATTTTTAGGTTATGTTGGAAGGGTATTACAAAGAGAAGGAAAATAGAAGAGAGGAAGGTCTTCCTCCTCTTCCATTGAATGCAGAACAAGTCCAATCAATAGCTGATCTTTTTGAAAAAGGACAAGGCAGTCAAGAGTTGCTTGATCTCTTAGAACATCAAGTTCCACCGGGTGTTGATGAAGCAGCCTATGTGAAAGCTGCTTTTCTGAAAGATCTTGCACTAGAAAAAATTTCAACAGAGTTAATCTCACCAGAAAAATCAATACAAATGTTAGGAACCATGCTGGGAGGTTATTCAGTAGAAGCCCTAGTCGAAGTATTAAAATCAGGGAAATATGGTTCGAATGTTGTATCAGCACTTAAAAATACAATTCTTGTATATGATTCATTTAATGAAATATTTGATTTAAAAGACAGTAACCATCATGCCAATGAAATCATTCAGTCCTGGGCAAATGCAGAGTGGTTTACCAGTAAAAAAGAGGTTGAAAAAGAAATTTCTTTAACAGTTTATAAAGTTAGTGGTGAAACGAATACTGATGATTTCTCTCCTGCTAAAGAAGCATGGTCAAGGCCTGATATACCTCTTCATGCTCAAGCATTTCTGAAGTGGTCAGAAAATATTAGTGATCCACTTGAAAAATTAGCTGATCTAAAAAAAGATAACTCAAAACTAGCGTTCGTTGGTGATGTGGTTGGCACTGGTTCTTCGAGGAAATCAGCAGCTAATTCAGTTTTATGGCATATGGGCGATGAAATACCATTTGTTCCAGCAAAAAAAACAGGTGGTTTTTGCTTTGGTAATAAAATAGCGCCAATTTTCTACAATACACTTCAAGACTCTGGTGCCTTTCCAATTGAGTTAGATGTTGATGCTCTTACTCATGGTAGAAAGATAATACTCAAACCATACGATGGCACTATCCATGATGCAGAAAGCAATGAGAAAATTGCTCAATTTGAATTAAAAAGCAATGTAATTTTTGATGAAGTTAGAGCTGGTGGACGTATAAATCTTATTATCGGTAGACAGCTTACTGATAAAACAAGAGAGAAATTAGGCTTAGAGACTTCAGATGTTTTCCAAAGATATGGTGAAAATGAGAAGAATGAAAAAGGCTTTACTCTTGCACAAAAAATGGTCGGCAAAGCATGTGGAATGCAAGGCGTTAGGGCTGGTCAATACTGTGAACCAAGAATGACGACAGTAGGTTCGCAAGACACAACTGGTCCAATGACAAGAGATGAATTAAAAGAATTAGCTTGTTTAGGGTTTTCTTCAGACTTAGTAATGCAATCATTTTGCCATACAGCTGCATATCCAAAACCCGTGGATGAAGTTACCCATAGAACCCTACCAGATTTTTTTATAAATCGAGGTGGTGTTTCTTTAAGGCCGGGGGATGGCATTATTCATTCTTGGTTAAATAGAATGCTCTTACCTGATACAGTTGGCACTGGAGGTGACAGCCATACAAGATTTCCAATTGGCATAAGTTTTCCTGCAGGGTCTGGAATGGTTGCTTTTGCAGCAACTCTAGGTGTTATGCCATTAGAAATGCCTGAAAGTGTATTGGTAAAATTTTCAGGCAAGTTAAAGCCAGGTATAACAATCAGAGATTTAGTTCATGCAATTCCTTATTATGCTATGAAGGAAGGCCTATTAACACTTGATAAAAAGAATAAAGAAAATATTTTTTCTGGAAGATGTTTAGAAATTGAAGGCTTACCAGATCTAAAGATAGAACAAGCATTTGAATTATCCGATGCCTCAGCAGAGAGATCTGCCTCAGGTTGTACTGTAAAACTTAATAAAGAACCGATAATTGAATATCTAAATTCTAATATCACCTTGTTAAGATGGATGATCTCAGATGGCTATCATGATCCAAAAACTTTAGAGAGAAGAGCAAGAGAAATGGAGGAATGGATAAAGAACCCACAACTAATGGAGGCTGATAAAGATGCTGAATATGCTGCAATAATAAACATACCATTAGATGAAATTACTGAACCCCTACTTTGCTGTCCAAATGATCCTGATGATGTAAAGACTTTATCCGAAGTTGCTGGAGATATAGTGCATGAAACATTTATAGGTTCTTGCATGACAAATATTGGCCATTTTAGAGCAGCTGGTAAGCTGCTGGATAAATACGGTGAATCAAAAACTAGGCTTTGGGTAGTGCCACCGACGAGGATGGATGAGTATCAGCTAAAACAAGAAGGTTATTATGAGATATTCGACAAATCTAAGGCAAGAGTGGAGATACCTGGTTGCTCATTATGCATGGGTAACCAAGCTAGAGCTGCAGATAATACTACTATGGTCTCAACTTCTACAAGGAATTTTCCAAACCGAATGGGAGATGGCTGTAATGTTTACTTAGCTTCATCAGAAGTTACAGCAATATCTTCATTACTGGGGAAAATACCAAACCAAAAAGAGTACAAAGAATATATGACAGATCTAAATACCATGTCAGATGATGTTTTTAGATATATGAATTTTAATGAAATTGAAGAATATCTAAAAAAGGTAAGAGATATGGATATAAGTCATTTAGATATAGAAGAAATCAAAAATTAATTTAACCTCTTTTAACCTCAAGTTTTTCCAAGTAATCAGAAGAGATATCAGTTGGGTACTCACCATTGAATATTGATTTCTCAAGTTTTTCTAAATCAGGATTTAACTCTAAGACTGATTCCTCAAGATCTTTAAGAGACTGGTAGACTAAATTATCGCAACCTAAAAAATCTCTAATTTCATCATTTGATCTAGAGCTAGCAATTAAATCTTTTTTTGCAGCCATATCAATCCCATAAACATTTGGAAAACGAACTTCTGCGGCCGCTGAAGCTACTGAAACTTTTTTGGCACCTGCTTTATAGCACATTGCTACAATTTCTTTCATAGTTGTTCCTCGTACAATAGAATCATCTACTAAAAGAACTTTTTTATCTTTGAATTCATCGCTAATTGGATTCAATTTTCTTTTTACTGAAGCTTTTCTTAACTGTTGCTCTGGCATTATGAAAGTTCTGCCAACATACCTATTTTTTACAAAACCATATGCTAGATCTTTATTAAGTGTCCTTGCCACTTGCGTTCCACTAGTAATTGAACTTTCAGGTATTGGAATTACTACATCAATATCTTCATCTGGTATTTCTGCTTTAATTTTTTCGGCTAACTTCTTGCCCATAATCTGGCGTGACTGGTATACGCTTACTCCATCAATTATTGAATCTGGCCTAGCAAAATAAACATATTCAAATAAACATGGATTATGAGAAGCGTCTTCAGCACAAATTCTTGAATATATTTCTCCATCAAATGAAATAAAAATAGCTTCCCCAGGAAGCACATCTCTTTCTAATTCATAATTAGATGAAGCAAAAGCACAACTTTCAGAGGAAACCATATAATCCTTGCCCCCTTCACTGTTTTGCCTTGAACCTAAAGACATAGGTCTTATACCAAGCTTATCTCTAAATGCTAGAAGTCCATAATCAGTTATTATTGAGACTACATTTATACTTCCTTCACATCTTTTAAAAGTACTTTCAACAGCATCAAAAAATGTGTCTGGACTTGGTTCATTTGCACCGCGTTTCGAAATTTCATGTGCCAAGATATTTAACAAAACTTCTGAATCTGAGTCGGTGGAAATGTGTCTTAAATCACTATGAAATAGTTCATCAGAAAGTTCGGCTGTATTAGATAAGTTGCCATTATGAGCTAGAGAAATTCCATAAGGAGAATTCACATACATTGGTTGCGCGTATTCTTTAGAGTTTCCGCCTGCCGTTGGGTATCTAACGTGTCCTATTCCATAATTTCCTTTTAGTCTGTCAAAGTGTTGTTGATTGAAAACTTCGTTAACTAGTCCTTTAGATTTTCTAGAATTTAGTTTTCCGTTCTCACAGATAGTTATGCCAGCAGCATCTTGACCCCTATGCTGTAACATAATTAATGAATCATATAATTCTGTAAAACAACTATCTTTTTGTACTATTCCAACAATTCCACACATTAGCTTAATAGGTAAATAAATATATTTTCAAAATAAGAAAGTATGATATTAACAACAAAAGAATTTTTAACCAAAGTTGTATCAGTAAAATTAGGAAAAAGTTGCAACATAAAAAATATTAATAGCAGAAAACGCACTACTGCAATTAAACAACCTAAAATTAAATTCATCATTCCTTTAAATTTTGGGATGTATAGTCCTGTAAAGAAGTTTACAAATGGGAGTCCTGCACAAGCAAAAAGACCTAGAAAAACATTATAAATTGATTGAGCATAATCAAATCCTTCATCATCAAAATAATCATAAACAGTTTTTAGATTATTAAGAGTTAAATAACAGTAAGTAAATAATATTGAGATAAAAACTAACTCTTTTAAAAAGCCATTATTTTTAACACGAAAAAAAAGCAGAATAAGGCCAGTGAATAAAAGTAAATCCAGAATACTGAAATTTAAATTTTCCATCTTTCAATTGTTCCTAATTCCTGATTGAACCTTTCTTGTAAGTATTGCTTTGCAAGCTCAAGCTGAGATTTGTCAATATAGGGCCCTATAAAAATATATTCGTCAGTCATAATTGAGATAAAACTATTTTCTAGAAGTTCACTTTTAAACTTTTCAGGAGAAGTATCAATCAACACCCTTTCTATTTTTAGCACCCAGGAAATAGGAGTGCCATCATAATTAATATTTATATCATTTGAAGATTCTTGTAAGTTTGCATCATTAAACATTTCTTCAAGCAATGCCCTTTCTTCTGCTACTAGCTCTATATCTTTAGAATAGCTCTCAATCTTTAAATTAGAATCATCTGAATTTATAAATACGAAAACATTGTAACTAATAAAGATTGTATAAATTATTGTAAGAATAATTACTATTCCAAGAAGGTACTTAACTAGCTCTCTCATTTATTGCAGCATGGTTAGAATTTTATCTACAAATTCTCTGAAATTCTTTCGATCAATGATCTTGTCTACAAAACCATTCTCAAGTTGCTTTTCTGCTGTCTGAAAATCTTTAGGAAGATCTTCCTTAACTGTATCTTGGATTACTCTTTTGCCAGAAAATCCAATTCTTGCTTTTGGCTCTGCCAGTATTAAATCTCCTAACATTGCCAGACTAGCAGTAACTCCACCATAACAAGGATCTACTAGAACAGAGATAAATGGTAATTTCTTATTCTTTAGTTTTTTTACTGCTGCTGCAGTCTTACCCATTTGAAAAAGAGAAATCATTGATTCCTGCATCCTGGCTCCTCCACTTGTTGAAAAAACTATCAGCGGGTGACCATGATCAACTGCATAATCAACAGCAGCAGTAAATCTTTTACCAACAACTGCACCCATTGATCCACCTAAGAAATCAAATTCAAATATTGCACACACAACTTCTTTGTTCTTAATTAGTCCTGTTCCAATAGATAAAGCTTCATCAGATTCAGTTTTACTTTGTGCCTCTTGGAACCTATCTTTATATTTTTTTGTATCTTTAAATTGCAAATAATCGTTAAAGGCTTCATTTTCATTGAGGTCCTTATATGTGTCTTTATCGAAGGTGATTTCAATACGTTCTTTTACATTAATCTTAAAATGATGCCCACATTTAGAACAAACATATGAATTCTTTTTTAATTCTGGAATATATAAAATTGAACCGCATTTATCACAAGATTTCCAAAGCCCTTCAGGTATTTTGCTGTCTTTTTCTCCACCGAAAGCATCGGTTAGATTTTTTTTCATTGTTGGAATGAAATCTTTAATCCAATTCATTTAATAAAGCCTCTTTTGAGTAATTTAGCTCATTATACTCTGGTCCAAGAAAATATAAGCCATTTGCCGATATTGTTTTACCAGCGCTTGTTCTTTTTTTCATTTTAATAATATCTTTAAATTGAGATATATTCATTTTACCCATACCCACGTCAATTAAGGTTCCTGTAATTATTCTGACCATATTTAGCATAAAAGCGTTCCCTTTAATTTTAAAAAATATTAAATTCCCATTCTTTGATACTTTTGCTTCAAAAATTTCCCTAACTGGTGTTTTTGACTGGCAACCTGAGGCTCTAAATGCTGAAAAATCTTTTTCACCTAAGAGGTGTTGAGCTGCTTTATGCATCTTTTCTACATTTAATTGTTTTCGTATCCATAGACAATTTCTTGAGCCTATTGCGGGAGGTGTATCAGAGTTTTTTATAACGTAAACATAGCTTCTTGAATTAGCGCTAAACCTTGCATGCATGTCTGGATTTACTTTAAAGAAATTTTTAACTGAAATATCTTCAGGTAGGTAAGAATTAACTCCCTTTACCCAAGAGTCGATCTTTCTTTTTGATTTTGTATCAAAGTGAACAAACTGATTCATCGCATGCACTCCAGCATCAGTTCTGCCACTACAAACGGTAACCACTTTATGGTTTGCTACGTCTGAAAGCGCTCGCTCAACTTCATATTGGATGGTTTTTTTGGTTTTTGGCTGCTTTTGAAACCCGTGATAATTGGTCCCATCGTATTCAATTTGGACAAAGAATCTAATCATTATTTATATGTTTTTTTAGTTTATTAAGCTCCTTTTTTTCATACTTAGTCAAAGGAGCATTTTCTAATCTTCGCAGTATCTTTTTTGCTAGATTAGTTTTGCCCATATTTATATAAGCGTTTGCTAAATCTATTTTTTGTATTATTGAATTTGATCCAATATCATTTAGTCCTGATTGATTATCAGGTAAGTCATGTTCTTTAATTTCTGGTTTAGGTTTAAAAAAATCTATTAATAGCCCAACAATAAATACCAAGACGATTAAACAAATAAAATAAATTTGGTTGTTAGTGAACTCAAGGCTATATCTTTCAAATAAAAAATTTGATGGATTTTCTAAAATCTCAAAAATTTCTGAAGAATCAATCCTTAAAATTTCTTTGAACATTGAAGCATTGCCCTCTATCTATGAGAATTTGATCGAGAATACACATCGAAGCCATTGCTTCAAGAATAGGTGTTGCTCTTAAACCAACACATGGGTCATGTCGGCCTTTGACTTGAAGATCTACTTCATCTTTATTCATATCTAGTGTCTTTGTTTTTTGAGAGATGCTTGAAGTTGGCTTTAATGAGGCATAAATATTGATTTCGTCTCCATTTGATATGCCGCCAAGCATTCCACCAGAATTATTTGTCTCAAAACCAGATTTATTAATTTTGTCTCTGTTTTCTGAGCCCCTCATTGTGACAACATTACATCCAGATCCAATCTCTACAGCTTTAACAGCATTCACGCTCATTAATGCCCTTGCCAATTCTCCATCAAGTTTTGAAAAAACAGGAGACCCTATGCCGGAAGGCATGCCAGTGATGTTTACCAGTATCTTGGCACCTATAGAATCTTGCGCTTTATTAAGTTCTGAGAAAAATTCTTCTAATGAGCTAACCTTATCTGAATCTAAGAAATTAAAAGGATTAACTTCTTCAAAATCTATATTTGAGGCTTTAATGTCACCCACTTGCACAACCCCGCCTCTTACTTTTATACCAAGACTATTCATTACTTGTTTTGCAATTGCACCACCAGCAACTCTCATTGCTGTCTCACGAGCACTAGCTCTACCACCTCCACGGTAGTCTCTGATTCCATACTTATCTTGGTAAGTTATATCCGCATGACCAGGTCGAAATTTGTCTTTAATGTTTTCATAATCTTTGGTTTTTTGGTCTTCATTTCTTATGACTAAACCTATAGGTGTGCCGGTAGTTTTGCCTTCAAACGTTCCAGATAATATTTCAACCACATCACTTTCTTTTCTTTGTGTAACGAATTTAGATTGTCCTGGTTTTCTTTTATCGAGCTCTTGCTGAATAATAGCTTCATTCAATTCTATATTAGGTGGACAGCCATCAATTATTGCTCCTAAAGCCTTTCCATGGCTCTCACCAAATGTTGTGACTTTAAAAATTGTTCCGAATGTATTTCCTGACATATTACTTATAAATTTTATCTAATAGATCGTATATATTAATAGAATCTAGATCATTTTCATCATAAAAACTAATTAGCTTAGCTTTATCAAAATCTTTGTTTTCTATACTTTTACAAAATTTCTCTCTTAAAAAAGGTTTTGATTCATCTCTTCTTTTTTTGTGTCCTAGTGGATAAAGTACTTCTTCTTCAAAGGTCTCACCACATTTTAATTTGACTCTAACTTTATTTGGAATAGCTCTTTCGCTTAGATCGTAATATTTTTCAGTGTATTTTTTATCTTCAATAGTTCTTGTAATGTTTCTTAGAATATCAATATTTTCATCCATAGCTGCTTCATCTGAGTAAGAATCAGAACTAAGATTTCCATTTATCAAACACCATGCAACTATATACTCAATACAATGATCCCTGTCTGCATAGTTTGTAAGTGGTCCTTTCTTAGAGATTATTCTTACCCCAGGCTCTTGAGTTGAAATTAATATTTCTTCAATTTCGTCTATTCTGCCTTTTAGTTTATTAGAAATAGATATAGCTGCTTCCGCTGCTGTTTGGGCATGAAACTCTGCAGGAAAAGAAACTTTATAAAGAATATTATCCATGACATAAGACTCAAGGTTTCTTTCAAGTCTCATTGGGTTTTCACCCATTAACACGTCATTAAAACCCCAAACCTCTGAGGTAAGTGCTGTTGGATAACTTTCATCACTGACCTCAGAAATAAATATTTGCTTTAGTGCTTTAGCTGATGCATCACCAGCTGCCCAACTTTTTCTAGCACCAGTATTAGGGAAATGACGATATGTTCTTAGGCTTTGGCCATCAAGAAATGCGTTACTGATAGTTGCTTTAACTTGCTCAGCTTTGAATCCCATCATTTTTGCACCCACTGCTGCAGAAGCAACTTTTACGAGCGCTACATGATCTAAGCCCTCTCTATTTAGACTATTTTCTATTGCTAGTGCTCCTTGGACTTCATGAGCTAATACCATGAAATTTAAAATTTCTTTAAAAGATAATTCCACATCTTTGTGGGTTTTTAAATAATCTGTTAATGACAATACAATTGATAGGTTGTCTGATGGATGCCCCCACTCTTTTGCTAGCCAAGTATCATTGAAATCTAACCATCTGATCAAAGCACCATTTAAAAAGGCAGCATCAACCGCATTTGTTTTGATATTGGTTCCAATTACTCTTACTGTGCCAGATGAATTCTTAATATATTCAAGCTGGGTAAATTTTTTAACTTGATCGTGGTCAAGTGCCATAAATGCACAAGCAATGCTATCAAAAAAACAGGTTTTTGCTTCTATTAGTGAGTGTTCGTTAGCTTGATAGCTCTGAACATAATCAGAAATTTTTTCAATTATTGGATCAAACTTTGGCATTATCTAGATTCAATATCAATCCAGCTTCTATCGCCTGGACCAATATAATCTGCACTTGGTCTAATTATTCTATTATTGCCTCTTTGCTCAAAAGCATGTGCTGACCAACCAACTATTCTTGCTATTGCAAAGAGCGGTGTAAAAAGCTTTGTTGGTATTCCAAGGTAATGATATGCAGGTGCGTGAAAAAAATCTGTATTAGGAAATAACCCTTTTTTCTCTTTTAAATAAGCTTCCATTATGACTGCTGAATCATGTAATTTTTTATCTTTATGATCTTTGCTTAACTCTGAGGAATATTCTTTGATTATGTCACTTCTTGGATCCTTGATTGAGTAAACAGCGTGACCAAAACCCATTATTTTTTCTTTGTTTTCCAGTTTTTTATCAACAAAAGTTTTGACTTCATCGACAGAATCTATTTCTTCAAGCATTTTCATTGCTTCTTCATTAGCGCCACCATGAAGCGGTCCTCTTAGGCTTCCAACAGCTGCTGTAAGACAAGAGTGAAGATCAGAAAGTGTTGATGCACAGACTCTGCCTGTAAAAGTAGAGGCATTAAACTCATGTTCTGCATAAAGAGTAAGTGACACATCTAAAGTCTTCTTATGCAAATCTTGTATATCTTCTTGTCTAAGTAATTTTAAAAAATGAGCCGCAACAGATTTTTCTCCTGTCTCTTGATCAATTCTTACCCCTTCATGTGAATACTTATACCAGTAGACAATGGCAGTGGTTGTCACTCCAAGAAGTCTTTTAGAAATTGAAAGCTGATCATCGAATGTTTTTTCTGGTTCGATGACTCCCATATAAGAAATTATGGTTCTCACAACTTCCATTGGATGAGCTTCTGCCGGTATTGATTCAACTACTTTTACCAAAGAATCTGGCATTGTTCTTAATTTGAAGAGTTCATTCTCAAACTGTTCTAAATTATTCTTGTTAGGAAGCTCACCAAGCAATAGTAAGTATGCAACTTCTTCGAAACTTGCATGACTAGCTAAGTCTTCAATGCTAAAACCTAAGTACCTTAGACTCCCTTCTTGTTCAACTGTTGATAATGAAGTTTGTCCTGCAGATTGACCTCTTAAGCCAGCTCCTTGTAATTTTTTCATGATTTAATCTCGTAAAAATTGATTCCCCTTTTAATTATTTCTCGACCTTGAGATTTACGCCATCTGTTAGTGTCTCTTAAACTATAAACACAACCACAATACTCTTGTTTGTAGAATTTCTCTTTTTTAGAAATTTCCAACATTCGAGACGAGCCACCCTGCTTGCGCCAATTGAAATCCCAATAATGGACATCATTATAGCGATTTGCAGCTTTTAAACCAGAGGAATCTATTTGATTAAGATCTTTCCATCTTGAAATACCTAAAGTAGTGGCAAAAACATCAAAATTGTTTTCGTGGGCGTAGAGCGCTGATCTTTCAAATCGCATATCAAAACAAACTGTACATCTCTCACCTCTTTCAGGGGCATCTTCTAAGCCTTGAACTCTTTGAAACCAATTATCTTTGTCATAATCTGCGTCTATAAAATCAAAACCCAATTTTTCAGCAAATCTTATGTTTTCATCTTTTCTAATTTCATATTCCTCTTTTGGATGAATATTGGGATTATAAAAATAGATGGTTGTATGAATCTTTGATGCTGCTATTGCTTCCATTATTTCACCTGCACAAGGGGCGCAACAACTATGCAATAACAATTTTTTTCCATTGTTTGGTAGTGTTAACTTTGGGCGAGAAAAATTCTCTACAGAAAAATTATTCATTAAGCATGTATTCCTTTATATCATCGTAAGAATCAAATGAGATTATATCAGGACGTGAAGCCTTAACTTCCGAAGGAGCAAAAATAAATGCTCCGTTTGATTCATCTATCATTTGAATATCATTGTAAGAATCGCCCATGCAAAAACATTCAAATTTCATTGCTTGAAATCCTTTAATAACTTCTTTCTTTGGTTCTTCTTGTCTTTTTTTATAATCAACAATAAAGTCGTTCTCTATAATAAGTTCATGGCAAAGTAATGGAATATTTCCCAATTTTTCGACAACCGGCAAACCAAGTTCATAGAATGTATCGGATACAACTACTATTTGATAATCACTTGATATTGATGAAAGAAATTCTTTTGCACCATCAAAAGGCTTAATAGTTTTAACAAAATTTAAAATTTTTTCATAGCTAACATTGTTTTTATGAAGGGCATCCATCCTCTTGGACATTAGTTCATCAAAGTCAGATATGTCTCTAGTAGTTAAGTTAAGTTCATTTATTCCAAAGAAATTGCCAATTTCTTGCCAAATTTCAGGTGCTAAAGTCCCTTCAAGATCAGTACATAGAATTTTCATTTTGAATTATTTATACCGTATGGTACATGACCTGTTGAGACGTGACTAGTTGTTTCCAAGCAGTTCTCGGCCAGATCATCAAAAAATATATCCGCAGAAAAACCTTTCAAGAATTTACCTTTTGCAAGACCTCCTAAAAAGAATGTTTCATCAATCCTTATATTTTCTTTTCTTAAAGTATTAATTACTCTTTTATGAGCTGGAGCAGCTCTTGCAGTTACAAGTGCTATGCGAATTGGGCACTTATCTGCAGAGTATTTTGATTGGATCAAGTTTAATTTCTTTAAAAAATTATTAAATGGTCCTGGATTCATTGGTTTTTTTGATGCCCCTTCTTCTTTGAGGTATTTTTTTAAACCTTTCTTCTTGTAAGTTACTTCAGATTCATCTGAGAAAATTACTGCATCAGCATCAAAGCCTATTCTTAGCTGTTCGCTCTCTGATGGTTTGTATTTATCTGTAAATATGTGTGCTGCAGCTATATTATTTTCTATAGCCATTTTTACATCTTTAACATCTGCAGAAAGAAATAGATCAATATCTAGAGCATCAACATATGGAAATGGACTTTCGCCGCCTGAAAAAACTGCTCTAGAAATATCTAGTCCATTTTTTTCAATGGAATTGAAAATTCTTAAACCAGTATCTGAGCTGTTACGAGATAAAAGAATAACTTCAACTATCTGCTCTTTTTTATTATTCATCTTGAGTAATTTCTCTACAAGATCAAAAGCCACTCCCTTTTCCAGAGGTTTGTTTTCATTCTTTTTTTGATAGTTGGAATATTCTTCAATCCCGCTTTTTTTAAATATTTCGTGGCTCTCCACTAAGTCAAAAAGAGCTCTTGAACTAATTCCTATTTTTAATAAAGACATAATTATTTGTATTTACTTTAATTTACTGTATATAATTACAGTATATGTTAAACCTTACTGCACAACAGATCAAAGTCTTTGATGTTATCAAAGAATCACTACAGAGCAATGGTTATCCACCAACTAGAGCAGAAATAGCAAAAATTTTGGATTTTAAATCTGTAAATGCTGCTGAATCACATATTAAAGCTCTAGTTAAAAAAGGCGTTATAGAAAAGGTTCCAGGTTCATCAAGAGGAATCAAGCTTGTAGAAGAAATTTCTGGTATACCGCTCATTGGTAGTGTTGCAGCTGGTAGCCCAATCCTAGCTTTTGAAAACGTTGAAAAAACAATTCATTCTAACCCTCTAACAAAATCAGTAGATTTTTTCTTGAGAGTTCAGGGTGAAAGCATGATAGAAGCAGGTATTTTAGATAATGATCTTGTTGGTATCAGAAAAACAAAAAACGTTGAGAATGGCGAGATTATAGTTGCAAGAATAGAAGATGAGGTAACACTCAAAAGGTTTAAGAAAGATAATAAAGGCATTAGGTTAGTTGCAGAGAATCAAAGTTTTTCAGATATCGAAATAAATGAACATTCAAATTTCTCTGTAGAGGGAAGAGCTGTTGGAATTATCAGAGAAGATATCTAGTTAGTGGACTACTCTGTCTTCTGGATCTTTTTTCAAGAATGAATCTATTACGTCATCATCAAGAGCATCTACATCAATATCACTATTAAGCGTTTCTATTCCAGACTTAATCATTTCCTTTGCAACATCAAACTCCATTCCATTTAATAAAGTTTTTACTTCTGCAGAAAATTCAATTTTTACAAGTGGTGCTTCTTTTTGATCTGATCTTCTTAGAACAACTACACCTTCTGAAACTTCGACTAGCTCTAAATATTTAGACATAATTTTATATTAGGTGCTTTTGAGAATTATTAAAGTCTTTTTCTTAATCTCTTTGCATTTCTTTCCAATTGCTGCCATCAAAAACGTAGAACAACTTCTTTTTCTTACCTTTTGATTCAGAGGAAAGTGTTTGACTGCCATCTTTTCTATTAAATCTCACCACAAGATCATCTCCATCTGGATCTTTATCAGGTGCACTAGAAAATATTTGGTGTTTTTCAGGCAGTTTACTTAAAACTGATTTAACCTCACCAACTAACGGTGCTCTTGTTTCTCTATTTTTTGGAAATTGTGATGCTGCCAAAAATAATCCTTTTAAACTATCTCTTAATAAATAAATATCATCACATTTTTGACATCTTAAGTCTGACATTTCAATAGGATCCATGAATACAGGCTTTAATTTTCCATCCTTCATGAGCTGTCTTGTTGCTGTGCAAGATTGGCAAGCAAAATATTTGCCGAACCTTCCGAGCTTAAGCTCCATTTTTGCATCACATTTATGACAATCTATAAGCTCTTCTTCACCATTCTTTGGTTTTATAAAATTGCCTTCTTCTAATTTTGTTCCTGAACAGATAGGAGAACTTGAACATATATGTAACTTTCTTGTCTCATCAATAATGTAACCATCCATACTAGAGCCGCATAGATGACATTTAGTTTTACCAAATATGCTCTCAGCCTCTTTGTCATCATTATCCGTAAACAATTCATCTGGCAAAACGGAATTAGTATTTTTGCATTGTTCATCACCTTCTTCGAGATACCCTTCACAACCAAGGAATTGACCATTTTGATTAGTTCTCAAATGCATTCTTCTGTCCTTGTTGCAAACTTCGCATTTTACTTCCGTAAGAATTGGCTTATTCCTTTCCATTTCCTCTGTTGCTAATTCTTTTGCTTTATTAAAGTCAGCATAAAAATTTTCTAATAGCTTTTTCCAGCTTTCCTTGCCTTCAGCTACTTCATCAAGACTTTTTTCCATTTCTGCAGTAAAACCGTAATCCATAATATTTTTAAAAGACTTTAACAATCTGTCGGAAATTAAATTTGCAATTTTGGTTGCGTAAAGTCTTTTATTTTCTTTATTTACATAACCCCTGTCTTGAATATTCGTAATAATCTCTTGGTATGTTGATGGTCTACCTATACTTCGTTTTTCAAGCTCTTTAACTAAACTTGCTTCTGAATACCTAGAAGGTGGTTTTGTAAAATGTTGGGATTTATCAACCTTGCTGATTTTTTTCATCAGGCCTACAGATAAACTTTCCAAGTCATAATCTACATAACCACTATTTTTCCCTGGGGGCATGACTTTATAGAAACCATCAAAACTAATGCTACTAACTGAAGACTCAAATACTTTTTCAGCTTTTTTAGCCTTTATGCTATTAACAATAATCTCAGGCTGAGGCATTTGAGATGCAACAAACCTTGACCATATGAGGTTGTAAAGTTTTTTATGGTCTTGGCTAAGAGATAATTCATCTGCCTTAAATGTCACATCAGTAGGCCTTATAGCTTCGTGAGCTTCCTGAGAGTTTGAGCCTTTTGATGCAAAGTTTTTTGGTGCACTATAGACCTCACCATAAGTATCAAGCAGATATTGCTTACAATTATTTTGCGCGAGCATGCTAATGTTAGGAGAGTCAGTTCTCATATACGATATATATCCACCGGTATATAAGTCTTGAGCTAATTTCATGGTTTTTGATAGGCTAAAGCCCAGCATTGAGCTTGAAGTCTGTTGTAAAGTTGAAGTTATAAAAGGTGGCTTTACTGGTATTTTCCTTTTTGTTTTTTCATTATCAGTAATTTCGATTTCTGAGTCTTGCAATTCAGATGCTAGTTTTTCTGCTTCGCTCTTAGAAGTTATTTCAAGATTAGATTTTTTTGTATTTAACTTAAAGGCTATATCCCTTTCATCTTGCCTTAAACTTACCTCTATTTCCCAGTACTCTTTTGGTGAAAAAGCTTTTATCTCTTTCTCTCGCTCAACAACAAGGCGTACAGCAACAGATTGAACTCTACCAGCTGATAACTTTCCATAACTACCTATCTTCTGCCATAAAAGGCTAGACAGATCATAGCCTACTATACGATCTAGGATTCTTCTTGTTTTCTGGGCATCAATAAGGCCTTCGTCAAGATTGCCTGGTTTTTCAAAGGCTTCTTGAATTGCACCTTTAGTTATTTCATTAAATCTTACTCTGCTGTAATTATATTTTTTCCCTAAAATTTCTTTTAGATGCCAAGCAATTGCTTCCCCTTCTCTATCCAAGTCAGTTGCTAGAAATATATTTGCGACTCCTTTTGCTGAGGTCTTTAGGTCTTTGACAACTTTTTCTTTCTTTGGGTCAATCTCATAAGTTATAGACCAATCATCCAGATTTATAGCCTTACTTCCTTTAGGCAGCCTTCTTACATGACCAACACTAGACTTAACAACAAAATCCTTGCCTAAATATTTGCTAATAGTTTTAGCTTTAGATGGAGACTCAACTATTACGAGAGATTTGTTTGTCATTTTCAATAATTCTTTTAACTAAATTTGGTCCTTCATAGATAAGGCCTGTATACATTTGTACAAGATCTGCACCTATTTCAAGTTTTTCGTTATAAGAATCTACATCAAAAACACCGCCAACTGCAACAATAATTTTTTCGTCACTTATTATTGATTTGATTTCTTTTAGAATTTTATTAGAGCTATCTCTTAAAGATTTGCCTGATATACCTCCAGGCAAATGGCCGATATTAAGTTGATCTTTTAAGATCTTATTATTAGTTGTATTGCTGACAATAACGCCATCAATATCTGTTTGATTGATAGTATTTATAAGATCTCTATAAGCAATGTCTTCTTCATCTGGCGATAATTTAACTAATATTTTAGGCTTATGCTGATGTAAGTCTCTTTCATTTAATATTGCTTTTATAATCTTTGTAAAACTTTCAATATTATGTAATTTTCTTAAATTAGGAGTATTAGGTGATGATATGTTTAGAGTTATAAAATCTGCGTGCTCATGTAGTTCCTGGTAACAAAATAAATAATCATCAATAATCTTATCGGGTGTTGTGTCTTTATTTGGGCCAATATTTATACCCAAACAAATTTCTTTATTGATTTTATTTAATCTACCTTTAATTTTTTGGGCTCCGTCATTAGGGAAACCAAGGCTATTTAATAACGACTCTTCTTTAATTAATCTTCTAACTCTGGGTTTTGGATTGCCATATTGCCCATTTGGTGTGATAGTGCCAACCTCTATAAAGCCAAACCCGATATCATCAAATTGACTAACTTGCTTAGCATTTTTATCTAAACCAGCTGCTAACCCAAGACGGTTTTTTACTTTAAGGCCTTTTACACTAAAACTTTTTTGGTTAGATCTATAAATCCAGGAAAATGCATTTAGAAAAATATGGGATAGCGATTGGCTTACTTCAGGTGGAAAAAGAAAGAGTACTTTTCTTACTATCTTATAAATTTTTAATATCTCCTAAGTAGGAGCTCAGCTCGTCTTTTAACTCATGGCTCTGAAGTCCATATGCGATATTGGCTTTAAGATAGCCAATCTTACTACCACAATCAAATCTTTCTCCATGAAATTCATAGCCCACAAAATCTTCAATATTACTCATAATTGCGTCTGTAATCTGTATTTCACCATTTTTGCCGGCATTGTCATTATCAATATGTGAAAAGATATCTTTTTTAAATATATACCTACCTACTACCGCTAAATCTGAAGGAGCATCTGCAGCTGAAGGCTTTTCAACTATCCCTGACAGATGAGATATTCTGCCATCAGTAGAGTTTGGATTTACTACTCCAAATTTTGAAATATCTTTTTGAGGAATCTTTTCTAAGGCTAGGACTTGTTTGTTATATTTTTCAGCTTGATCTCTCATTTGTTCTAAAACATTGGAGCCTTCACTAAAAATAAGATCATCGGCTAAAATTACTGCAAAAAACTCACCTTCCTCAATTAAATCATTTGCACAGCCAATGGCATGGCCAAGCCCTTTTGGCTCTCCCTGATCAACTGAAATAAATTTTGCATTTGCTCCACCAATGTCTTTTATTGAATCAGCTAAATCCTGCTTACCCTGCTTGATTAAAGTTTCATAGAGATTTTCATTATTCTTAAAGTGTTTATCTATAGCAGATTTTGCGTGATGAGTAATAAAAATAAACTCTTCAACACCGATTTTTGCTGCTTCCTCAACGGCATACTGAATTAATGGCTTATCAACTATAGGCAACATTTCCTTAGGAGTGGCTTTCGTCGCCGGAAGAAATCTTGTGCCAAAACCAGCAACTGGAAATACTGCTTTCTTTATGTTCATTTGTGAGGATTATACAGAACTTGCTTAATTAGAGCTATTTTCATCCTTGGAAATACTCCATTGCAACTTATCTCGACATGTTTTAAAGAAATCATGATTTTTCGGGTGCAATAGTTTAAAACTCTGATTGCTTTTAGTTACTGCAAAATCTTTCGCATTATTTTCAATTTGAATTTCTTGGTTACCATCAATAATAATAAAGCTATTCAAATCGTCTGGTGT
>CAZNPG010000011.1:37316-43093 GCA_964575305.1 uncultured Gammaproteobacteria bacterium
TGCAAAACTATCTCATTGAAAGCTGTATATTTTTTTCCGTTATAACTACATGAAATAGCTTCTTTATCTTCTACTAAATTATTACCACTTAGAACTTCTGGTAATTCAGTTGCAAGATTCTCTGAATCCAAATCAGCCATAAAGCCAACCTTGCCTAGATTTACACCTAGAAAGGGGCAATTGATGTGAGAGAAAAGTTTTGCTGCTGACAGCATTGAGCCATCACCACCAATAACAAGCACTAAATCATAGTCACTATAACTATTTGCATCATTTTTCTGATCATAGATTTCATATTCTGTATTATTTTCAGATAAAATTTCTTGAACTTCTTTTAATGCTTTGTTTGATTTATTTTTATCAAACACAACAACTAAAATATTTTTATAATTAAACATTGAACACTTATTTTAAAACTTTAAAGAGCATCCTTGAAGGAAAAGATGCTATTACATTTTTTTCAGGAGCTGGTTTAAGCGTATCATCAGGCTTGCCAGACTTTAGGAGCGATAAAGATGGCTTCTGGAAAAGCAATACTCCCGTACATTTTCGCGACTTTATTAATAATTCTGAGAGCAGAAAAAAATCTTGGGAAAACAATCTAGCTATTCACAAAAAAATTTCTGGAGCCGTTCCAACAAAAATGCATAACCTTATTAATGAGTTAATTAATAAAAATACTAAAAATTTCCACATAACCCAAAATATTGATGGGCTACACAAGAATATAGAAAACCCAAATAATGTGCTGGAATTGCATGGCAATATCTTCAATTGTGGTTGTTTAACATGTAGTTTTGAGTCACCTACAATAGATTTTTATGAAAAATATAAAAATGAAGTAGATATGTTATGTCCTTCTTGTCTAGACGGTCTTATCAAAGTTAAAACTATATCTTTTGGACAATCACTAGACCAAAATATACTTAGCATTGCTCATCAAGCTTCAGCAAAAGCAAAAAACTTTATAGTTATGGGTAGCTCACTAAAAGTTTCTCCAGCTAATAGTTTTATCAAGGTAGCTAAGGCTAATAAAGCTAAGATAATTATTCTAAATAAAGATAAAACACCTTTTGATGATTATGCTGATATAGTCATCAATGATGATTTAGAGAATATCTATGAACAAATTAAATGATCAACTAAAGGAATTAATTGCCACTTTCAAAAGTTTACGTGATCCGAACAATGGATGTGCTTGGGATAGGGAGCAAACTTTCAAATCTATTGCTAGCTGTTCAATTGAAGAAGCTTATGAAGTTGCAGATGCTATTGAAAGAGAAGATTTTCAAGCACTTAAATCAGAATTAGGCGATTTACTATTTCAAGTTGTTTTTCATGCAGAGATGGCTGATGAAGAAGGTTTATTTAACTTAACGGATGTAATATCCGAGTTAAATGATAAGTTAATTAGGAGACACCCTCATGTTTTTTCAGATAAAAGTGCCATTACAGCCTCGGAAAGCTTAACTATTTGGGAAGACATTAAGGCCGAGGAAAGAAAAAACCTAAAATACGATTCTTTGATGGATGATGTACCAAAAAATCTTCCTAGCTTGACTAGAGCAAAAAAATTACAGAAACGAGCAGCCAGGGTGGGTTTTGATTGGCCAAGTAGCAGAGAAGTTATGGCTAAAATTCAAGAAGAGATGCTAGAACTTGAGATAGAGCGTAAAGCTGATAATAGAGAAAATATATCTGAGGAGATTGGAGATATTTTATTTACACTTGTAAATCTTGCAAGACACTTTAATTTAGATCCTGAGGATATAATGAGAAAATCAAATTTAAAATTTGAAAATAGGTTTAGAGCAATGGAAAATCATGCTAAAGACAATAATCTTGCTTTAGATAAAATGAGCTTGAAAGAACTTGAAGAAATATGGCAAAAAATTAAATGATTAGGTTTTTAAGAGGAATAATTACTTTCATATTGTGCTTGCTTAATGCATTAGTTGTGATTGTTATTGTGACTCCATTGGGGTTATTGAGGTTTATTCCCATAAATTTCGTCCAAAAGAATATTTTGAAAATAAATGAAGTCTTTGGAGAGCTTTACTTATACTTTAATAGCAGAATACAAGATTTGATGCATAACCCAGACTATAAGGTCTATGGTCAGGAGAAACTTAAAAGAGATATTTGGCAATTTACTACTATCAACCATCTAAGTTGGGCTGATATATTCCTCTACCTATATTTCTGCAATTTCAAGCAGAGTGTTCCAAGAATTTTCATGAAAGCTGAGCTGTGGTGGCTGCCATTAACCTGGACAGCAAATTTGGGTCTAGCTATGCCTTATGTTGTTAGGAGATCCAAAGAAGCAATCAAAGCAAACCCTCAATTAGCTCAAACCGATAAAAATTCAACGATTAAAGCATGCAGAATGTATAAAATTATGCCAACTAATGTTGCTGGTTTCATTGAAGGAACAAGAATAGATAAAGAAAAATACCTTGCTTCTAATAGTAGATTTACAAATCTTATGCCACCAAAAATTGGTGGCATGGGCTATACATTAGAGGTAATGCCTTATATTGATCATCTCACAGATGTAACTCTCGTATACAAATCAGATAAAAGAGCATTTTGGAATTTTTTATGTGGGGACTTGAGAGAAGCTAGTGTGACAATAAATACTTATAAAATACCTGAAGAACTTAGAGGCGTTGATTACACAAACAATCAGGAAATGCGCGATAAATTAAAAGCTTTTTTAGAAAGTATTTGGGAAGAAAAAGACAAGATCATAGAGAAAGAAAAAGAAAAATATGGCATTAAGACTGTTATCTAATTTTGTACTGATTCTAATACTACTTAGCTGTTCTTCCGATAAGAAAAGAATAGATTATGAATCTGAGTTTGCTTCGATTGTCCTTGAATTTGAGGAATCTTCAATTCTTAACTTTGACCGTAATAAACTTTATGAAATTACCTTTATTGAAGATTTTTCCCATAAGCTAGATAAAGAAAAAACTACCTTTCTCGTTGAAGATATCAATAAGTTTAAAAATCAAAAATTAGATAAAAACTCATTTAACTATACCAACCTAAAATTTATCGTTGACCTTTATTATCAGAGGTATCATGAATCATTAAAAGATAGAAGGCAGTTACTTAATACTCATATATTTAATTTCGATAAAGATGAATACATAAAACTTAAATCGAGAGAGAACTACTTTGAGGATGAAGTTACAAAAACAAACTATCAAAGAAAAATTATAAAAAATGAACTAATCAATACGATGCTTTCAGGAAAAAGCCTTAAAGAAGCAAAAAATGAATTAAAAAAAATTTATTCAGATAGGCTTTCATCAATTTCAAAGATAAGAGAATCAGATAGATTTGGTTTATTAGCTAATAATTTTCTTTCAATGTTAGATCCGCATGCCACATATTTTTCTGAAAGAGATTTGGAAAATTGGAATCTTAGAATGAATCTTTCTTTTGAAGGGATAGGAGCAATTCTTGGTTATGAAGATGAAAAAGCAAAAATTCAAGAACTGATGCCAGGAGGTCCTGCAATAAAGTCAAATAAAATAAGAGTTGGCGACAAGATTATCAGGGTTGGTCAAGGTAAAAATGGAAGACTAATAAATGTTGTTGGCTGGAGACTTGACGACATTGTCGAAAAAATTCGAGGTGAAGAAGATTCAGTTGTTAGGCTTGAGATTGAAAATGACTCTGGCAAAGAAGTAGTAAGTCTTGTAAGAGGGACTGTTGAGCTTGAGGACAGTGATGCATTTTCTGAAGTTATAGAGTTTGAGGACAGGAATGTTGGATATATCAAGCTACCCTCTTTTTATAGTGATATAGAATGCTTAAGACGCAATCTATATGTTTGTAAAACTGCTACTTCAGATGTTCAAAAACTCCTGAGAGAATTTAATTATGGTGATATTGAAGGGGCAGTAATAGATTTAAGAAATAATGGCGGAGGTTATTTGCATGAAGCAGATTCCTTAACAAGACTTTTCATAAATTATGGGCCTACTGTACAGGTTCAAAATCCTAATAAAGAGGTTGAAGTTTTAAATTCTTTTAGATCAAATAAAGTTTGGAATAAACCTCTAATCGTATTAGTTAATAAGTACTCCGCTTCGGCTTCTGAAATATTTGCTGGTGCTATGCAGGACTACAATAGAGCATTAGTTGTAGGACAAACAACATTTGGCAAAGGTAGTGTACAGAGATTTAGGACAACTAATAATGGGCAAATCAAATTAACTGATTCACTTTATTATCGTGTCACCGGTACACCAACTCAAATTTATGGTGTAAAACCAAATCTTGAAATACCTTCTTTAATTAATGCAGATAATTTAGGTGAAAGTGAGTATGAAAATGCTATTAAACCAAACAACATAGAAAATACTTATTTTGTTAAATTTAATCTAGATAGGCCCAAAGAATTAAAAGAATCTTTTAAGAATAGAATAGATAATTCTGATTACTTTTCAAAAGTAGATGAAATAAGAATACAAAGAAACTCGAATCTTTCATTAAGCCTAAATATAAAAGAAAGAGAGGAGATTTTAGAGATAGACAGAAATAATACGCTTGAATTAGCAAATTATGGCAGAAGATTATCTGGAAAATCAGAGTTTAAAGATTATGATGAATACAAGGACTATGTGACAGAGGATGAATTTGTTATAGATGCTGAAATTGATCAATCATTTAGAGTCTTAGTGCAGCTTTTATCAGTAGAATCATGATTAGAATTATATGCTTTAATATTAATGGCTTAAGAGCGAGACCCCATCAACTTAAAGCGCTTAAAGAGAAATACGATCCAGATATTATTGCGCTTCAAGAAATTAAAGTTAGCGATGAAGACTTCCCAGACCAGATACCAACAGAATTAGGTTTCAACTACTATAACTATGGTCAGAAAGGATTCCATGGAGTAGCCATATTTTCTAAACAACCTCCTATAAGTGTAATTAAAGGCTTAGAAGGAGGTGAAGATGAATCTCAAAAAAGATATATACAGTGCGATTACGATACTAATGTAGGAATTGTATCTGTTTGTAATTCCTATTTTCCTCAAGGAGAGAATAGGAAACATCCAGATAAGTTTCCCTATAAGGACAGATATTACAAAAGAATAACCAAACATATTGAAAGCTTGAGTACCAATGTTGTTCTAACTGGCGATTTTAATATTGCTCCAAATAGGAATGATATTGGTATGAATGAAGATGGTATTAAAAGATGGCTTTCGCAGGGCCATACTGCCTTCTTACCAGAAGAAATTGAATGGTATAAAAAACTTACAGACCTTGGGTTAGTAGATATTTGGCGTGAAAGAAATCCTAATTCAACAAAATGCTCCTGGTTTGATTATCGATCACGAGGTTTTGATCAAGATCCTAAGAGAGGGTTAAGAATTGATCATTTTTTACTATCTAAGGATGTGCAAGAGAAATATATAAATTCTGAAATAGACCATGAGCTCAGAGCTATGGAGAAGCCTTCAGATCACTGCCCAGTTGTGCTTGACCTTGATATTGAATTTGCTTAAAAGATTTTGTGCTTGCCTCTGAGAATTTCCCAAAACATCACATAGTCACTTATTAAACTAAATAGAGGGTATGTAAAAGTAGCAGGCTTGTTATGCTCAACAAAGAAATGACTTACCCATGCAAAACCATATCCTGACAATAATGCAAAAAGAATATAAATTGGATTTAGCTCCACAATAAAAAAAGCTAAGAACATTATAGAAAAACTTGTGCCAACAAAATGGAATAGTTTTGTAGTTTTATGTT
>CAZNPG010000012.1:0-19707 GCA_964575305.1 uncultured Gammaproteobacteria bacterium
GGCACTGCATCTATACCATGCTCTATAAACATTGGGTGTGGTTCAGCTTTAGCACGATAGTGATCAAATTCGTTTTTACAGAGATTATCAACTGCACTATTTAAAGTGAAAGGTAGGCTGGGTGGTCTAATTTTATGTTTGTAAGCAAGGTAAAAGCACCTTTGGCAATTTAAGTGCTGCTCTACTGCTGATCTACTTATCTTATGCATCTCTTAACATCTCTATATGAGGTATATTATCCTCTAAGTATTCCTCACTAGCCTTAAGAAAACCAAACTTTTCGTAATAATTTTCTAAATGGCTCTGCGCTGAAATTCTGATAGCTGTTGGTTGCTCTGTGCATAGTACTTCAATAGCTTTATTGATAACAATTTCAGCTAAACCTTTGTTTCGATGTGCCATTTTGGTCACTATACGTCCAAGAGAAGGCTCTGTGAATCTACATCCTGCTGGGTTAATCCTTAAATAGCTGGCTATCTCACCATCTTCCTCAACCCACATATGCAAACATTGATCATCAACGCCATCTAAGTCTTGATAAGGGCAGTCTTGTTCTATAATAAAGACTGCAATTCTTAACTGGATGATCTCATAGAGCTCAGCCTTGTTTAATTGCTCAAAAGTTTTTATGATGACTGCTCGATTTTGATTGGACATAAAGAAATTATGAAAGAAAGTGTTTACGATTACAAAGTAAAAGATATAAACGGCAAAGAAGTCTCAATGGCAGACTTCAAAGATAAGGTTTTACTCATAGTAAATGTTGCTTCTACTTGTGGTTTTACCCCTCAGTACGAAGGCTTACAGAAGCTTTATGACAAATATTCTGAAACTGGCTTAGAGATTCTAGGCTTTCCTTGCAATCAATTTGGTGCACAAGAAAAAGGCGACGAATCAGATATAAAAGAGTTTTGCAGTCTGAATTATGCCGTTACATTTCCAATTTTTAGCAAAATCGATGTCAATGGCGCTAATGCCGATCCCTTATTTGAATTTCTTAAAGACAAAATGAAGGGCTTTTTAGGTACAGAAAGCGTGAAATGGAATTTTTCAAAGTTTCTGTTAAGTAAAGATGGCACCGTGGAAAAAAGATACGGCTCTTTAGATTTTCCAGAAGCAATAGAACCTGATATTAAACAGCTTCTAGGTGCATAATAATTGCATCCTCTCTACCGTTCTTAGTTTGATAATAATCTTTGCGTACTGATAGTTCTTGAAAGCCATTCTTTCGATAAAAATCGTGTGCAACTTTATTGGATCTTCGCACCTCTAGCAATGCGGTCTTCAGCTCAAATAAGTTCATGCGTTTAAGAAGGATATCCACCATGAAATCGCCAACTCCCTGTCTGCGCATGCTTTCTGCTACAGAAATATTTTGCAAATGGCACTCATCCAGAACTTTATTAGCAATACAAAAGCCAATAAGTTTTGAATTATGGATAACCACAAAACTCATTGAGCGTAATTCTAAGATTTTTTCAAAAGTATGCTTAGACCAAGGTGTCGGGTTTGAATAAGCTTCAATTTCCATCACATCATCTAAGTGATGTTCTGAAAAATTTTCAATTATGTAATTATTCGCCAGTGAAATTTGGTTTTCTCTTTTCTATAAAAGCTGTAACACCTTCGATATTGTCTTTTCTGCCAACCATTTCTTCTTGCATTTTAGCTTCAGCTTTTAAATTATCTTCGTAGGACTTATTAAAGCTATCTCTCATTAAATGCTTAGTCTTAAAAATTGCTCTAGGAGCTAAAGTAGCATAATGCTTAGCTAGCTCCATCGCTGTATCAAAGGCTTGGCCATCTTCACATACCTCAGAACACATACCAAGATTCATACATTCTTCTGCGCTAACTCTTTTAGCTTCTGCAGCCATTCTGAATGCTTGTTGGTAGCCCACTACTTTTGTAAGCAGCCAATTTGACCCGCCATCTGGAATAAGAGCAATTTTTGAAAATCCTATTTGGAAAAAACTGGATTTTGCCATCACAGAAATATCTGAACTTAAGTAATAAGCACAGCCTATGCCAGCACATGCTCCTTCAACAGCGGCTATCACAACTTTATCCATATAAACTAGATTGTTTAAACCAACGTGATAACCCTCATTTAAACCTTGCTCAACACTTTCCCAGCCCATACCTTCCATAGCTGCTGTTAAGTCAGCGCCGCCACAGAACGCACTCTCGTCGCCAGTGACAACTACAGCTCTATACTTAGGATCTTTAGCTTTTTCTGAATAGTCGTTAAAAAGTAAAACAGTTTCAGGGTCTAAGGCATTTCGCTTTTCTGGTCTATTTAATTTGATCACTGCAATGTTGCCATGATCTTCGAATAATACTTTTGGTTCACTCATTTAATTCTTCCGCAATAAGGTAATTGTTTGTCTTACTCAAAATAACACCTGTTTTCTGAGCATCTTCTCTATAGAATTTTATCGTAGGATTAGCATCTTGTCTTGATTGAAAGAAAGATTTTTCTAACTCCTTCATTTGACTTTCATTTGGCGAAGCAAATGATTGCTGATCTAACCAAATTCTAATTAATTCTGCTCTTTCAAAATAATCTAGGGTAGATAGCTTATCTAGGAGCAACCCATCATCATCGCAAACGGATTGTAATTTATCAGTAAGGAACTGATGATAGAGTTTGCTTTGTTTAGATAATAAATTTGCCATTCTTGCTGTATTTTTCTTTGCTCCAGGCCAGCGCTCCATAATTAAAGGAATAATCTTATTTCTAAGAAAGTTTCGACTGTAAGAATTGTCTTGATTGGACTCATCTTCAATAAAATCTAATTGAGTATCATTTATGAATTGCAGAATTTCTTCTTTACTTATGTGCATAAGCGGCCGAAGCAAATCATTGCCATTAGTTTTGGTATGTCTTGGAATGCCTGATAAGCCTTTAAGACCTGTCCCTCGCAACACACGAAAAAATACTGTTTCAACTTGATCGTCCATATGATGTCCAAGAATAATTACTGAATTTTTGTCATAGGCATTGAAGATATTTTGTCTAGCTGTACGGGCAGCAGCCTCAAAACCTTGACCAGATTGATTTATTTCAGCCTTTTGAGATTCAAAAGTAATGTTTTGCTTGGCACAAAATGATTCACAATGTTTTAACCATGCCGTGCTATTAGTATGCATTTGATGGTCAACATAAAGAGCAGTTAGTTTTGAAGTTTGGTCATGTGATTTCAGAAATTCATTGGTTGCATAGAGAGCTAGAGTTGAATCAGCACCACCACTAAAACCAACAATAATATTTTCAGCTTTTAACAGAATTGCTTGTTCTGATTTATTGAAGAAATCCATACTAGACTCCAATGCTTTTGAATTTTTCGTATCTTTTGCTGGTTAAGCCTTCAATAGAATGTTTTGAGAGCCCTTTCAGCTCATCCAAGAAATACTTTTTAACTTGAGCGTAAGTTTCTTCATGATTTCTATGTGCACCACCAATTGGTTCAGCAACAATTTCATCAATAATACCAAGTTCTATTAAATTTGAAGCATCGAGCTTTAAAGCATCAGCAGCTTCTTCGGCATTTTTTGCGGTTCGCCAAAGTATTGAGGCACATGCTTCTGGTGATGCAACTGAATAAATTGAATACTCTAACATTCCAATCCTATCTGCTAGGCCAATTCCAAAACCACCACCTGAACCACCTTCCCCAATAACTAAATTAACGATTGGAGTCTTCAGATCTGACATAATTTCTAAACTCTTTGCTATAGCTTCATGTTGTCCTGAATATTCTGCTTTAACACCTGGATAAGCACCAGGTGTGTCAATTAAAGTTAATACTGGTATGGAGAATTTCTCAGCTAATTTCATTAGTCTATTTGCTTTTCTGAAGCCTGATGGATGGGGCATGCCAAAATTTCGACTTACTCTATCTTCTGTTTCCCGGCCTTTTTCATGACCTATTACTACTACTGGGTAATTATCTAGAAAAGCAAAGCCACCAACGATAGCTTTATCATCTTCACTTAAACGATCACCATGCATTTCTTCAAAACCATCAAAGACATTATGTACATAATCCAAGGTGTGCGGTCGATTAGGGTGCCTAGCAACAAGGACTTTCTGCCAAGGGCTTAAATTTGAATAAATCTTCTCAGTCTCTTCTTTTGATTGCTTTTCTAAAGCAGAGATTTCTTCAGCTAAATTAGCTGGTGCAGGCACAATTTTTTTTAACTGCTCTATTTTTTCAAGGCAGGTATAAATTGGTTGTTCAAACTCTAAATGCTGGTCCATGATTAAAAAAGCTTGTAGTTTTCTTCTCCAAATATCTCATTTATTTTTTCGAACGTACTATCCTCCAAGGAAACCTTGAAAGTGTCAACTTTTAGCTCACTAGAAATATTAAGGTCATCGTCCTTCAAATTTAGTACAACCTCTACACCATCAGGATCATTTAATGCTTTTAGCTCCTGAAATTTGCCATTTCCTAGTTCTTTTAGCTGATTTCTTGAGACATCTAATCTTATTTTGGAAGTTAATGTACTACGTGCCAGCTCTATTGGAATAACATCAGTTGCTCTTATCTTTATGCCCACATCTTCATAGTTACCTTTTCTATAATCATCTGCCACAACTGTACCTTTAATCATAACGACACCGTTTTCTTTGAATAAAGGTTTCTTTTCATCGTGTAATTCAATTGGTACTGACACATCAATAATGCCTGTCTCATCAGAAATTTCTAAAAAGACAAAAATGCTGGTGCCTTTTTTTACAATTCTTTTATGGTTAATTAGGGCTGGGATGTATTTCTCATTTGTTGTGGTCATGAGTTTATTAATCGGTTGAATTCTTGAAGATAAAGTCTTTCTTAATAGAGTGACTGGATGCTTACTATAGTAGAAACCAAATGATTCTAGCTCCATTTTCAACTTTTCTGATTCAGAGAACTTTTGCAATTTATAGCCTGATACTTTTAAGTCACTTTGTTCTGCAAACATCTCCATAACAGCAGATTCTTTGGATTTAAATTTTTGTTCTGATGCTTCAAGATAGTTTTTTACAGAACTAACAGCTTCGTCCCTAGAACAAATCTCATCAAAAGCACCTGCCTTGGCCATGCTTTGAAGAGATCTAATACCTCCTTTTCTTAAATCAACACGTGAGGCAAAATCCATCAAGCTCACAAACCTGCCATTTGCTCTCTCGGCACATACTTCTTCAATAAATTTTCGCCCAACATCTTTTAATGCTGCTAAGCCATATTCAATTTCATCGTTTTCATTAACTATAAAAGTTGGATGAGAAGAATTGATATTGGGAGAGAGTATCTTTACTTCCATAAGTGCACAATCCTTGACGTGAGGTTCGAGTTTATCGGTTTTGTCTTGTTCTGAAGATAAAACAGATGCAATGAAATGAGATGGATAGTGAGTTTTTAGGTAAGCAGTTTGGTAGGCGATTAAGGCATACGCGGCTGAATGTGATTTATTGAAACCATAACCAGCAAATTTTTCAATATTATCAAAGATTTCATTCGCTTTTTTCTTACCAATACTGTTATTATCGCAACCCTCAACAAAGACGCTCTTCTCTGCTTCCATAACATCAGCTTTCTTTTTTCCCATTGCTCTTCTCAGATTATCCGCATCACCGAGCGAGTATGATGCTAGTACCTGTGCAGCTTCCATTACTTGTTCCTGGTAAACAAATACGCCATATGTCTCATTTAGAACCTTCTTAAGAGCGGGGTGCTGATAGGCAATACTTTCACGTCCATTTTTTCTGTTGATATAGTCATCTGCCATACCAGAATTTAAAGGTCCTGGTCTATATAAGGCTACAAGAGCTGTAATATCAGAGAAGTTCTCTGGCTTCATTCTTTTAATCAAGTCCATCATGCCACTTGATTCAAGCTGAAATATGCCCTTTGTCTTACCAGAACTAAGCAGGTTAAAAACTTTTGAATCTTCATAAGATATATCATTCAAATTAAATTCAGGATTGATCTTCTGAACAGATTTCACAGCATTATTTATTACAGTAAGTGTTCTTAAACCAAGGAAATCAAATTTTACAAGACCAACTTCTTCGACATCATACATATCAAGCTGAGTTGCCATTGAATTTGTCTCAACATCATAATGCAATGGCGTAAATTCATGGATATCATTTGGTGCAATAACAACACCAGCTGCATGCTTACCGATACTTCGAGCACAACCCTCTAATTTTAAGGATAGTTCAAGCACCTCTGCTGCTTCTTCATTGTCTTTACGTAATTGTTGAAGTTCTGGTGACTCATCTATTGCCTCTGTCAGTTTAATACCAGGAGTAAGAGGTATCATTTTGGCAATCATATCTCCAAAACCATAAGGTTTACCTAATATTCTTGTTACATCTCTTGTAACCCCACGCGCTGCCATGGTTCCTAAAGTTCCAATCTGCGCAACTGAATCAACACCATATTTATTTTGGACATATTCAATGACCTTATCGCGTCCTTCAATACAAAAATCAATATCAAAATCAGGCAAAGACATTCTTTCTGGATTTAAAAACCTCTCAAAAAGTAAGCCATGCTCAATAGGATCAAGAGCGGTGATTGATAACATATAAGCAACCAAAGATCCGGCACCTGATCCTCTACCTGGGCCTACTGGTATTGCTTGCTCCTTAGCCCACTTAACAAAGTCCATAACTATAAGGAAATAACCTGGATATCCTTTCTCAATGATAATTTTTAGTTCTTTATCAAGTCTTTCTTGGTAGATATTTTTATCAAACTTCTTATTAGTCTTAAGATAATCTTCTAATTTAGTTTTCGCTAAGTCCTCAAGATGTTCTGATAGAGTCTTACCTTCTTGTACTTCATAAGAAGGCAGATAGTATTGTCCTTCCTCTAAAAATACGTTGCAAAGCTTTGCAACTTCAATTGTATTATTGAGAGGCTCATCTTCATGAATTGTGCTTAATTGTTCTCTAGTTTTGAAGTACTGCTCATTGGATACCACTGGATTATCAATCTCATCTTTTAATAATGTTGAATTATTGATTGCAACTTTTGCCTGATGGGCAAGATGGTCTTCTTTTTCTAAGAAAAGCACATCATTAAGAGCCACTACTGGAATATTCTTACCATGAGCAATGTTGCATACAAAAGAGGTGGCCTGATCATAGCCTTGCTCGTTAAAACATGAAGCTCCTAAGAAAAAATTATTACCAAACGCATCAGAATATTTTGCTAATTCTGCTTCTATGAGCTCTTTTGCTTTTTTTGATGCAAGATTCTTAATATTGGTTGACGAAGCAGGCAAGATACAAACTAGATCAGAGCTATTTTTTAAAATATCTTCTTCCAGAACGCTGCGCTTCTCTATTCCAGATGTAATAAATGATTCTGTGCTGAGTTTGAATAAATTCTCTAAGCCATTTTTATTTTTGGCCAATAGAATTAGGTTTGTATAACCATTAGATACTTTCACATCAAAATCTACACCACAAATTGGTTTGATACCTTTTTTCAAGGCATAGTTATAAAACTTTACCAAACCAAAAAATGTGTTTTTATCGGCTAATGCCACTGCATCCATGCCTTTTTCTATAGCTTTATCTACTATCTCATTTGTTTTAGGCAGCCCACACGAAATGCTGTAATGAGATTTGGTTTGTAAATGAATAAAATTAGACATCATTAAATTTTAAAACTTTTTCTGTGAATGTTTGTATATCCCAAATAATTAATGGCATGTTTATGAACTTTTGTTGGATATCCTTTATGTTTCTCAAAAGCATATCCATCAAGATCTTTAGCATACTTAATCATTAACTGGTCTCTGAAATGTTTTGCCACTATAGAAGCTGCAGCTATTTCTTGGTATTGCTCATCTCCTTTAACTATTGCTTCAGCGTTATCAAGATTTTCTGGGACATGGACCCCATCTATGAGAATTTTTGCTGGTTTTACCGGTAAATTATGCACTGCTCTTTTCATCGCTAGATGTGTTGCCTTCAGTACATTTAGAGCATCTATCTCTTTGGGTGTTGCAATGCCTATGCCTACATAAAAATTTTGATTAATGTATTTAGCTTGTTGCGCTCTTTTAGATTCTGAAGTCTTCTTTGAATCTTTGAAAACTAGATCTGGTTTGTTATTTCCAAAGACTACTGCTGCTGAAATTACCGGGCCAGCTAAACATCCAACGCCAACTTCATCAACTCCTGCAATCTTCATATAATCTTTCTACAAAGTCACTTAGATTGGTTTGGGTAAGCTTATCCTTAACTGATTTGATCATTTCTTGCCTAAATTCATAGTCAGCGAGATTTGAATTTAAGTCATGAGCAATATTCTCAGAAGAAGCTTCAGACTGTATCAGTTCAAGAAATACTTCTTCATCTGCGATGATATTGGGAATACTTGCAAATTCTGAAAGCATTAAGTGCTTTAGAATAAAATGGTTAAACCAATTGGTTTTATAAACTACAGTTGTTGGTATACCTGCAAGCAAGGTCTCTAAGGTTGCGGTTCCTGAACAGACAACTGCTGCCTTGGATTTCTTTAAAATCTCTGCCGATTTAACATGCTCGCATGTTATAAATTTATGATTCTGAATTTTATGCTGTATTAAATACTTGTCTTCTTTTTTATAAACTGGAATCACAGCCCTAAAATTTTCTTCAAAATTAAATTGATTAAATCCATCTATCATCACATCTAGATTGTTTTTGATCTCAGACTTTCTGCTTCCAGGCATAATACATACAACATCTTCTTTGAATTCATTCTCATAAGCTTCTTTTTCATCAATCAATGGATGACCAATGCAAAATGCCTGTTTTCTTACATTTGCACAATATTCCAACTCAAAAGGAAATAAACAAAGCATATAGTCAACATGCTTAAAATGCTTAACTCTTCCAGGGCGCCAAGCCCAAACTGAAGGGCAAACTACGTGAATAGTTTTAATTCCCTCTTTTTGCATTTGTTTATGTATTTCAAAATTAAAATCTGGTGCATCAATACCAATGAAAATATCTATTTCTTCCTTAATGAAATCTTTTATAAGCTTTTTTCTGAAATTAGTTATTTTGCTGTAGTTAAGAATTGGATCTACCAATCCCATTATTTCTAAAAGTGATCGCTCACTAGAAAGTCCATAGTTTGAAAGTGGGCCTGAACCTACTCCCACTACCTTGATGTCATCAAATTTTTGCTGAAGAACTGAGAGCAGTTTTGATCCTAGTAAATCTCCAGAAGGTTCAGCTGAGATAATCCCAATCTTCAATTACCTGAGGACTCCCCTTGTAGAATCTTCAATTGACTGAATAAAGATCTTGATTGAATCGTTTTGGATACATTCTGATTTAATTTTTTCTAAAGCTTCATTAACTTTTAAACCTTCTCTGAAAAAGATTTTATAAGCCTTTTTTAGATTAGATATTTCTTCTTTTGAAAAATCTTTCCTCTCTAGTCCAATACTATTTAAACCAGCTTGTTTAGTTGGGTTACCTGCAACTCTTGTAAAAGCTGGTACATCCATAGTGATTTGAGCATTAAGCCCTGTAAAAGAGTATGAGCCTAACTGACAAAATTGATGTATCAGAGTATACCCGCCTAAAGTCACATGGTCGCCCAATTTTACGTGACCAGCTAAACCAGAATTATCAACAAGTATATTGTTATCTCCTAATACACAATCATGAGCAATCATCACTCCTGGCATAATAAGGTTGTTGTCACCTATTTTTGTGTAACCAAGATCTGCACCAGTACCTCTATGAACTTTACAAAATTCCCTAAAAGTATTGTTTTTACCTACTTCTAAAGTTGTTCTTTCTCCTTTATATTTCAGATCAGGAGTATCCTCTCCAACCACGCAGAATGAGAAAAATTTATTGCCCGTATCTATATTAGAAGGGCCATTAATTATCACATGAGATTTCAATTCACAATCTGCGGCAATACTAACTTCAGGCCCAATTACAGAATATGGTCCTATTTCTACACTTTCATGGATGGAAGCCGAACTATCTACGATTGCTGTTGGATGAATTTTACTCATTTAAACTTCTATCTGCGCATAAAATTTCTGCTGAACACACTAACTCTTCTTCAGAATAAGCAGCGCATTTAAATTTCCAGATTCCTCTTTTTGAACTTATTACTGAAGATTTGAATATTAGTGTATCACCCGGTAATACCTTTTTTCTAAATCTTGCTTTTTCTATTCCACATAGAAGATATACCGAGCTTTTGTTAGCTGTTTGTTTCATAATGTGTGATCCAAGAACTCCTGTGCTCTGTGCCATAGCTTCTAATACCAACACACCAGGCATAATTGGAAAATCTGGAAAATGTCCTTTAAAGAAATCTTCGTCAGGAGAAACAAACCACTTTGCTACGATTGATTCTTCATTTACTTCTAACACTTCATCGATAAAGAGAAATGGCTCTCTGTGAGGAAGTAGTTTTTTTACGTCGTATTCCATTATTTCTTTATCTTAGCTATAAACTTAAGCGAATCTTTATGTTTTTGTATAGGCATCACACCACTGTAGACACCAGATTCTTTCAATGATTTTGTTACTAATGTTTTTGCCATTACCACAACATTATCTGCAAGCTCAATATGGCCTACAATTCCAACTTGTCCAGCTATCTGACAGTTTTTTCCAATCTTCACACTCCCGGCAGTACCAGATTGACCTGCTATAGCTGTATTTTCACCAATGAAAGTGTTGTGCGCTATGTGAACTTGGTTATCAATCTTCACACCGTCTTCAATAACTGTATTACCAAGAGCACCACGATCAACTGCTGTCTTAGCACCAATTTCAACATTTTTACCAATTATCACACCACCCAAATGTTCAATTTTGTGCCACCCTGGATTAGTAGGAGCATAACCAAAACCATCAGAACCAATAACAGAACCTGAGTGAATTATAGAGTTATCACCAATATGCGTGCAGGAATAAATTGAAACATTGTCATGAATAATGACATTTTCACCTATGACACAATTTGGGTTTATCACTGTATTTTTACCAACATGTACATTCTTACCATATTGAGTTTCAACTGCTTCATTAGAAGCTTTATAAGCTTCAAAAAAAACTTTAGAGGTCTTTGCATAACCAAGGTAAGGGTCATCAACAATAATGAAGTTTTGTGTTGATTTGATATCTGCTGCAAGGGCTTCAGTGGTAATAACAGCACCAGCCTCAGCACTCAATGAATCTATGAATTTATTGTCTTTAACATAGCAAATTGATGCGCTATCACAGGCTTTTGAATCTTGAAGGTGAGAAATTTTTAAATCAAAAGACCCTAGAGGAGTACCACCTATTAATTTGGCTAACTGCTCTAGAGTAAATGATTCCATTAAGATAGATTACTACTATTCAGACTTTTCGGTCAAAGCATTATCTAGATATGCAATAACCTCTTCAGTAATGTCTAAATCAGGATCTGCATAAAGCAATGCTCCTGGAGCAACTATCATGTCGTATTCTTTTTGTGTAATTAGTTCACCTAATACTTTTTGAAAAGTAGGTGTAAGTGCACCAACTACCTGTTGTTGGACTTCTTGTGCCTTTGTCTGAAGCTTATTAGATAGAAACTGAATATCAGCCTGCTTATCTTGCAATTGTTTTTGCATATCTAATTTTTCTTCGTCAGATAAAACTTCTTGATCTTTTTGAAATTTTTCAACTAATGCTTGTCCTTCTGCTTGAAGCAATTCAAGTCTCTCTCTGTCAGCTATAAAGCCAGCATCTTCATCAAGAGTTTTAAATGCTTCTTGTGCATATTGAGTACTCAACATAGCTACTTCAGCATTTAACACAACAGTCTTAGCATTGATTGGAGCTGAAAAGGCTACAAGCAACAAAGTAAGAAATAAAACTTTTAGTTTGTTCATAATTAATCCTTAAGTTTCGCTATTTTATATGACTTTTGCCAAAGAATCGAGATTTTTTAGAACTTATTACCGACCGTAAATTCAAACCTCTTAGTCCTATCAAGAGGATCATTATTAAATGGAACAGCAAAATAAACACTTATTGGGCCAAATGGGGTTATCGCAGAACCGCCAAGACCATATGAACCCCTTAAATCATCAAAGTTTGGAGTAAAGCACTGTGTCTGATAGTTGTAACAGAAGGTTGAAAAAACATTACCCAAATCTACAAAAAATGCTGTTCTGAATTGGCTTTGATCCTCAATAAATGGAACCTTAAAAATAATATTAAGACTTGTCTCAAGTAAGACATTACCACCTATTGGTCTATTGATTCCATACTGAGCATATGAGTTGTAATATGGCTGATCCGGCACACCATCAAAATTATTATCAATTAAAGGAGGGCAATAATCTTCAGCTGAAACATATTCATAACATGGAACAGGAGTAATTCTTGGCCCCAAGCTATTTGTTTCATATCCTTTGATTGAGTATGGCCCACCAGCATAGAAATATTCAAAATATGGAGGCACATCACTATCACCGAATGAGTCAACATAACCAATTCTTGAAGCGGCTTTAAATATCAAGTCTTCATTAATAGGTGTATAAAATTCATTTTTAAAATCTAATCTAAAGTAATTTAATGAGGATCCAGGCACTGTTGTTTGTAAGGACACTTGATTGAGTGTTCCATCAGTTGGGAATATTCCTCTATTTAATGTTGCCCTTGTCCAAAATCCTTGTAATTTAAGAGTATCAAAAACATCTCCCTCAGCTTCCAAGAAATCCAATATTTCACGTGATGCTAGTGATCCAGACTGTAATTCAGTATGGTCAGCTGCAATATTAAATCCAAGTCTTTGTGTTTCAGAAATAGGGAAACCAAAACTTACTGCTGCACCATAACTGGCAGTGTTATAGTCAGTTAAACCGAATGATGAATAATCAAACTCTCTGAAATTTAGTGAGTATCCTCTACTGGCACCATCAACTGTGTAATAAGGGTTCTCATATTGTAAGAATATGTTTGTTGAATAATCACTAATTTGTGTTCCAATCCCAACAGTATTTCCACTTCCCAAGAAGTTTTGCTGTTGAACGTTAAAATTGAAAGAGAACCCAAACTGAGAATAACCGAAACCAGCAATAATATTTCCGTATTGCTGTTCCTCAACATCAAATATTACATCAACTAAGTCATCCTCTCCTGCCACTGGTACTGTTTCAACATTTACAGTTTTGAAGAAGCCTGTTCTCTCCAGTAGTAGCTTAGATTGTTCAATGAGCTGATTAGATGCCGGAGCTCCTTCAAATTGTCTCATCTCTCTCCTAAGAACCTCATCTGTCGTGAAATAATTCCCATTAAAGATTATTCTTCTTGCATAATTCTTCCTGCCAGGGTTGAAAACAAATGTAATATCAGCAGAATTGTTTTCTTCATCGATAGTTGGCACTCCTTCAACCTCTGCAAAGGTATAGCCATCATTTCCCAAAGCATTGGCATAAAACTCTTCGTAGCTGGTTATTAATGCCTCTGAATAAAAAGCATCTTCTTGAATATTTATGAAGCTCTCTAAAAATTCTCTATCAAGCGGCAATTCTCCAGAAATCTTTATATCATTTAACTTATATCTCTTACCTTCATTTAAGACTAAGGTTATAAAAAGTTCTTGAAGATCATCGCTTATTGAAACTTGTGATGAAGCAATCTCAAACTGTAGATACCCCCTATCCTTATAGAATGACTCTAGATTTTCTAAATCAGTTCTAAGTTTTTCTTTGGTATACCTATTGTCGCTAGTGAAAATTGAAAGTATTGATCCTTCAGATAATTCAAAAACTCGTTTTACTTCATAATCAGTAAAAGCATCATTTCCAATTACTTCTATTGCTGAGATGGCAGTTGAAGTTCCTTCATCAACATCTATATCTACCTCTACTCTATTTCTAGGTCTATCTTTTTGAGTTACTACAACAGTGGCCCCATACCTGCCTTGTTGTGAATATTGAGCTTGCAGACCTCGTGTTATTAAATCCAGTGTAGCTCTTTTTAGAACTGACCCCTCTCTGATACCCTCACCATTTAATGCACCAAGTAAATCTTCTGTTTTGATCGCTGAATTACCATCAATATATATATTTGATATGGTTGGTCTTTCCTTTACTGTGATGTAAAGAATGTTGCCTTCTGATCTAAGCCTAATATCATCAAATTGACCTGTGGCAAAAAGAGTTCTTATGACTCTTTGATAATCAGTTTTATCAACTCTATCACCAATAGTGATTGGGACAGTATCTAAAACACTACCAAGTGAAACCCTTTGTAGGCCTTCAATCCTAATGTCATCAACCAGCATCTCAGCTTGAGAGTTCAAGGCAAAGACAAGAGCTAGTGAAGTTAATATTTTTTTCAAATTATTCTCGCTATATCATTCATCATTACAAAAACGAATAAAGTTAGTACTAATAAGAAACTTAGATTCATTAAAGCCGCTTTTAGTTTCAAACTTATTGGAGATCCTTTAAGTTTTTCCACTAAGATAAACAAAAATTGCCCCCCGTCAAGCATTGGTAATGGTAAGAGATTAAACGCTCCAAGACTAATACTCAATATCCCCAGCAATAAAAGGAAGGGAATTAGGCCAGACACTAGAGAATCACCAGCAACTTTAGCTATTCCAACTGGTCCGCTTAAGTTTTCAAAACCCATTGTTCCGTTAAGTGTTTTGAAAAGAAATTTAAAAGTATTTTTAATCCAAAAAATTGTTTGGTTATAACCAAAAACTATGGAAGATGTAAAAGAATTTGCTTCAGGCCCTAGACGCAAGCCATATGAGGTTCCTTCTTGCTTTGAAGGAAGTGTAATATTCATCTCTCTGCCATCTCTTTCTATTCCAACAACTATTTGCTGGCCAAATTTATTTAAGGCAGTTGTGGCTTGATACATTGAATTTATACTTTCTTGATTAATTTTGGTAATAGTGTCTCCAGAATTAAAGCCAACTTTCTCAGCAGTGCTGTCAGTCTCAACATATTCAATGCGAGGCTTAAAATCGGCAAAGGGGATAATTCCAAAAAACTGAGAAGGTGCTTGCCCTTCCTCAAATTTTAGTTCAATTACTTCTTTCTCAAGGTAAACTTTGTTTTGAGCCTTGTAATCAAACAATTCAATCTCTACGTTGCCTGTGTAGCCAGTTAAATCAAGAAGTTCAATCTCTAGAGCCTGTACTGAATTAATTTCTTTATTATTTACAGCCACTACTTCATAAAATTTTTGATTGTCTATTTCTGCAACTTGAGCAGAAACCATATCAGATTGTTTAGGGATAAAGAGGCCAACTAATGTAAAGACAAAGAAGGCTAAAATAAAATTATATATAGGTCCTGCTAGAACAACTAAAGACCTTTCTAATGCCGGTCGATTGGCTAACACATATTTTTTTTCTTCAGTATTTAGTTTATTGTAATTTTCTGTATCGGCTGGATCATGAAATGCAACGTAACCGCCAAAAGGTATCGCAGAAAGCGAGAATTTAACATCATCTTTATTTTTCCATTTATACAGATCAGGCCCAAACCCAATGCTGAATTTGATAATTTTTATTTTGAAGTATCTAGCAACTGAATAGTGTCCGTATTCGTGAAAAGTAACAAGTATCAAAAAAAGTGTTAAAGCTCCAACTAATGCGTACATTTATTTCTCATCTATTAATTTGACTATCTCGAGTCTATTCGCTTCTAATTCTTGTATTGAATTTATTTCTTTTTTATCAATTAAGTAGTAATTATCTAGTATCAAGTTATAAATTTCACCAAATTGTATCTCATTATTCAAAAACTTTTTCACTGCGATATCATTTAGGGTGGCAAAGATTAAACCGCTATTATCCTCTCTTTTCATTACATCTAACGTTAATTCTCTCAGCTTGTTTCGATCCTCTGGAAAGTGCTCAAGGCTTAGATCAATATTGTCGTTTAGAAGATCTAAAGAGAAGTCTTTCTTTACATCTTGCGAATGCTCTCCCAGAAGTCCATATGCAAGTGGAATAATCATGCTTGGCTGAGACATCTGGGCTTCGACTGAACCATCTTTGAACTCAAGCATAGAATGTATAATGCTCTGTCTATGGATCATAATATCTAATGATTCTGGATCTAAAGAAAAGAGGTGCTTTGCCTCTATCAATTCAAAACATTTATTAACTAAGGTTGCAGAATCAATGGTAATTTTTGCGCCCATATCCCAATTAGGGTGTTTAAGAGCTTCTTCAGGTGTTTTACTATCCAATTCACTCAATTTCTGACCAACAAAAGGCCCACCTGAAGCTGTTAAATAAACCTTGGATATTTCTGATAAATCTTTATTTTTTAAAGCTGTAAATAAAGAGAAATGTTCTGAATCTATTGGTATAACTTGAGTTTGAGCTTGCTTACATTCTTGCATAATTTGTTTACCAAAGACTACCAATGATTCTTTATTGGCTAAAAGAAGTTTTTTCCCAGATTTGGCAGCATCAATAGTTAGATCAATACAATCAAAAGAACTAATTGCAGATAAATAGATATCGCTCTTATTATCACTCAGATACACTCTTACTGCATTCATAGAATCAAAAAAATTAATTTCACTACAACATGAAGCCATTATTTCTGAGCGAGCCTTACTATCGGTAACAAAAACATTTTTTGGGTTATGTTTTCTTATTAGCTCAACTGCTAGGCTGACATTCTTATTGCAAACCAAGACGTCAAGCTCAAATTTTGATGGGTATTTTTCAATTACACTTAAGGCTTGGGTTCCTATTGATCCTGTAAAACCAAAGATTGATATCCGATTCATTTTCCAAACCTACGTTGTCTTTGATTAAATTCTTGAAGAATATTAACGAAATCATCTTTATTAAATTCAGGCCAGAGTTTCTCTGTAAAAAATAGTTCTGAGTAGCCAATATTAGGTAACAAAAAATTACTTAATCTCATATCGCCACCTGTTCTTATAAAAATATCAATATCACTTTCTCCAATTTGAGTATATTTTAAAAAATTATCTTGATTTAGTTCTATATCCTCTGCGCTAGCCATCTTTACAGCATTAGCCATATCCCATATTGCTCCGTAATTTAAAGCAACTGTGAGGGTGAATTCGTTTAAATCTTTGGTTTCGCTGACGCACTTATTAATACCATCTTGTGCCTTTTTCGGCATTGAATTTATATCACCAATAAAATTTAATTTAATGCCATTACTTTTTATTTCTTCAAGTTTTACGTCAACACCAAAATTGATGAGGTTCATCAATGCATTAACTTCGAAATCTTGTCTGTTCCAATTCTCTGTTGAGAAAGCATAGACGACTAGACGCTCTAAAGAATTTTCTTTAGCTGTTTTGACAATTTCAATTAAAGCTTCAATACCCTTTCTGTGGCCTGATGCAGATGGTAGATTATTTTTTTTTGCCCATCTTCTGTTTCCATCCATTATGATGGCAGCTACTTTAGGGCTAGACATTAGATAGTTAAGAGATCCTTCTCCTTGGAAGCCAATGAAGAATCTATGAGGTCAACAAATTTGGTAGTTATGTCCTGAATATCTTTTTCAGAATCTGAGATATCATCTTTTGTTAGCTCACCATCTTTCTCTAAATTCTTCATAGCTGTAAGAGCATCTCTTCTTACATTCCTTACAGCAATACGTCCATTTTCAGCTTCAGCTTTTGCTTTTTTAGTTAAATCTATACGAGACTCTTCTGTAAGAGGTGGCATAATTATTCTTATTACATCGCCAGCTACCGTTGGGTTAATCCCTAGATCTGATTTTTGAATTGCTCTATCTATTTCTTGAACAAGACCTTTATCCCAAGGAGATAAGCTTAATGTTTTTGAATCTTCCACAGTTATAGAACAACACTGGTTAAGTGGTGTCATATTGCCATAATAATCTACCTGAATTCCGTCGAGCATAGCTGGATTTGCTCTGCCTGTTCTAATTTTTTTTAAGTTATCATTAAAACTATTGAGGGATGATTGCATCCTGCTTGTACATGATTCTAAAATTTCTTCGTAACTAGCCATTTGATATTAATGTACCTATTTCCTCACCTTTTACTATACCAAGTAATGCTCCTTCTGACTCGTAATTGAATACTTTAATATTCATTTCATTGTCTCTTGCAAGTGTCAGTGCTGTAGTATCCATAACTTTTAGATTTTTTTGTATAGCTTCATCAAAAGTTAAAGAATTGAATAAGATAGCTTCTGGATTTTTTTTTGGGTCATCAGAATAAACACCATCAACTTTAGTTGCTTTGAGCATTAAATCAGCATTAATTTCTATCCCTCTTAGGCAGGCTGCAGTGTCTGTAGTAAAAAAAGGATTTCCTGTTCCTGCAGTGAAGATCACAACAAAGCCTTCATCTAATAAATGTATTGCACGCCTTCTATCATAGTGCTCAACAATACCAGGCATTGGTATTGCAGACATTACTCTAGTTTTGATCCCATTTCTTTCAAGCGAGTCTCTTAGTGCTATGCCATTCATAACCGTCGCTAACATTCCCATGTGATCACCAGCCACTCTATCAATTCCATCTTGATTAAGTTCTTGCCCTCTGAATAAATTACCACCACCAATAACTAAGCCAACAGATACATTTTTTTCAACAACACTTTTTATTTCTCTAGACATAAAGTGGAGAATTTTAGGATCAATGCCTTGGCCTGCTAAACCAGCAACTGCTTCACCACTATATTTAAGAAGAATTTTTTTAAGAGGTTTAGATGTGATCACTCACCAACCTTTTTTCTCAAAAAGCCTATAATTTTAGAACCACCTAATAAGTCTTTAATCTTCTTATCAGGATCCTTGATAAATGGTTGCTCAACTAAAGAGTTCTCCATTTTAAATTTGTTTAATTTGCCCATTATTATTTTTTCTTTAATTTCTTCAGGCTTGTTTTCGTTTGCTAGAGTTGCTAATGCAATTTCTTTCTCTTTATTTAATATATCTTCATCTATGTCTTCTGGGTATATTGCCATGGGATTGTTAGCTGCAACTTGCATAGCAATATCTCTGCCAACTTCTTCATCACCAGAATCTATTTTTACAATTGCTGCTAATTTGTTATCAGAATGTTTGTAAGATGCTACTACACCACCTTCTTTTGAAATTTTTTCGTAGTATGAGACTTTAATATTTTCACCAATCTTTTGAATAATACCTAAGAGCTCATCTTTATATTTTGCATTAAGGTCATCTAGATCTTCAGGGTTATTTTCAGCACAATAATTCGATAGTTCACTTAAGAAAGTCTGAAAACTTGCATCCTTTGCAGCAAAATCTGTCTCTGTATCAACTTCAATAATAAAATCCATATTATCTGAAGAACCAAGTACAATAGCTCCCTCATTAGTTGCTCTGCCTGATTTTTTTTCTGCTTTTAAGACACTTTTTTTTCTGAGAACCTCAATTGCTTTATCTATATCACCATCAGCTTCCATTAAAGCTGATTTGCAATCCATCATTGAAATGCCAGTTCTATCTCTAAGTTCTTTGACTAGTTGAGCTGTGACCATTATTTATCTGCTTTTTTAGCTGCAGGTTTTTTGGCTGTTGTAGCTTTTTTAGCTGCTGGTTTTTTAGTTGTTGTTGCTTTTTTAGCTGTCGTGGCTTTTTTAGCTGCAGGTTTTTTGGCTGTTGTAGCTTTTTTAGCTGCTGGTTTTTTGGCTGTTGTAGCTTTTTTAGCTGCTGGTTTTTTGGCTGTTGTAGCTT
>CAZNPG010000012.1:19807-25513 GCA_964575305.1 uncultured Gammaproteobacteria bacterium
GCTTTTTTAGCTGCTGGTTTTTTAGCAGCAGTTTTCTCTTCTTTCTTTTCTTCCACTTCTGCCTTAGCTTCAACCACAGTTTCAGGTTTGTCGTCAGCTTTAACAGAAACGGTCTTTGTTGAAGTGTTTAGTGAAAATACTTTTGGACCTTTATCTCCATCAAGTTTCTGAACTAGACCTTGTTTTCTTGCTGAATCTTGCCCTTCTAAAATTGCTTCAGAAAGCAAATTCAATACAAATTTAATTGTTTTTGATGAGTCATCATTTATTGGAACAAAATTCGTCAGGTTGCTTGGGTTACTATTAGTGTCTACTAAGCCATAAACAGGTATTCCCATTTTTAGTGCCTCTTGAACTGCTATTTTTTCATTTTCAACATCAATAACAAACAGCGCATCAGGCAAACCTTTCATATCCTTAACGCCATCAAATACTAATGAAAGTTTTTTCATTTCTTTTTCAAGCATTACGGCTTCTTTTTTGATCATTGATTCTAATTCGCCAGAAGCCTTATTTTCTTGGTACTCAAGCAATTTGTTTATTGGGACTTTAATTGTCTTCCAATTAGTTAACATGCCCCCTAACCATCTGTGTGAAATATATGGCATTCCAGTCTTTTCACCAAATTCAGAGACATAACTAGATGCAACTCTTTTTGTTCCTACGATCATAACTTTATTACCAACTGACGAGAGCTTTCTAAATATTTCGTAAAGCTCGATGATTTTTTCTTGGGTTTTATAGAGATCAATAATATGTATATTATTTTTTTCGCAAAAGATGTAGTCCTCCATATGAGGATTCCAAAATCTCTTTCTGTGCCCAAAGTGAGCACCAAGTTCAAACAGTTGTTCTATGCTTATGTTTACTTTACTCATATAAGTCTTCTATTAAGGTCTGCATATAATAAAGGTTTTTAGGCTTCTGGTAAAACCATTTAACAATATTTAATGCACCTTGTGCATAAATACTTCTATTTGTTGCTGAATGTTTGATCTCTAGTTCTTCAAATTCGCTTGAAACCAAGGCTTTATGCCAATTACCATGCTCACCTTCTCTTAGGCTTTGTATATTTTTTTCTTCAATATTTGCCGCTTCTGCTAATGAAATAGCTGTTCCAGATGGCATATCAACCTTAGATTTATGATGTTTCTCTGAAATATCAATTTTGTAACTATCTTGAACTTTTTGAATAGTGGTCAATAAATTAGTCATTAAAGCTGTCAATACAGAAGTATTGGGAGCAATAAAAACTGGGAATTCATTTGAAAGAAGCTTAAGTTCATTTATCTGTTCTCCACTTAAACCTGTGCAACAAAATAATAATGGTTTATTTAATTCTCGATAGTATGAAAGACGAGCATCAATATTATCTCTGGTTGCAAAATCAATTATGCAATCAAATGGTTCATTTGATTTTGTGCTGAAAACAGTACCTGAAGGTTGTGAGAAATGATAATTACCAACATCTAGTCCTAAATGCTTTGAATTATCACTAACTATAAAATTTGTTACTTGAACTGATTTATCATTCATTGCTTCCTTGATAACAGCTCGGCCCATTTTTCCTGATGCACCAACTAAAGCAATATTTATCATTTAAATTTTTTGTTTATTTTTGTGGTGAAGTTATCTGATTCATGAAAATTTTCTTCTGTGCCCAAAAATGCTGACTCAATCGCAGTTTTTTGCTTAGAAGAAAGTTTTGATGGAGTTTCTACTACTACCCTTACGAAAAGATCTCCTGTAGTTTTTCCTCTTAGAGATCCAGCACCTAAGTCGCGCAATTTAAATATTTTTCCAGTTTGTGTTTCAGGTGGAATCTTTAGTAATACTTTCTTGGATAATGTTGGTATCTCTATTTCTGCCCCAAGAATTGCTTGGTCAACTCTAATTGGCACCTCGCAATACAAGTGGTTACCTTCTCGTTCCAAAAAATCATGTTTTTGAACCTGAACAACGATGAATAAATCACCATGTTCTCCACCATATTGGCTTGCTTCCCCTTCACCCGTTAATCTAATTTTATTTCCTGTGTCTACGCCTGCTGGTATGTTTACAGAGACTTTTTTATTTGAATTAGGAAGCCTTATCTCAACATCTTTTCCATAAACAGCTTCCTCTAACGACATCTCAAATGCCATTTGAATATTTCTTCCTCTTGGAGGTCTTCTGCTTCCCGCTCTACCAAAAATATCTCCAAAAATATCTCCAAAGATTTCATCTCCAAAAATATTATTAAAAATATCATTAATATCTACATTCTGAAATCCAGATTGGCCAAAATTACTATTGACTCCTTGATGGCCAAATTGATCATAGGTTTGTCTTTTTGCTTGATCACTTAATACTTCATAAGCTTCTGCAGCTTCTTTAAATTTTGCTTCTGCTTCTGTATTTCCAGGATTTTTATCAGGATGATATTTAATTGCTAGTCTTTTAAAGGCCTTCTTGAGATCTGGAGCTGAAACATTTCTGTCAACTCCAAGAATCTCATAATAATCCCTCTTCACAATTATTTATCTTTTTCGTCGTCAACTTCTTTGAACTCTGCATCTACAGCATCTTCAGATTTATCGTCTGAATCTTCCTCTGCTGTTTGCTCAGGAGCTTCTTTCTTGAAAAGCTTATCAGATAGAGGTTGAGCAACTTTAGATAACTCCTCAACTGCTTTATCAATATCCTCTTTACTTTCTGATTTACAAGCTTCTTCAACTTTTGTAATTGCTTCTTCTAAAGATTTTGATTCATCATCGCTTAATTCTTCTTTATTTTCTTCCATGGCTTTTTTAGTTGAACTTGCCAATCCATCAGCCATATTCCTTGAAGCAATTAATTCTTCAAATTTCTTATCCTCTTCTGCATTAAGCTCAGCATCTTTAACCATTTTTTCAATTTCTTCGTCAGATAAACCGCTACCACCTTGAATAGTGATAGATTGTTCTTTATTAGTTGATTTATCTTTAGCAGATACGTTGATTATGCCATTTGCATCTATATCGAATGTCACTTCAATCTGAGGCGTCCCTCTAGGTGCTGCAGGTATATCTGTAAGATTGAATTGGCCTAAAGATTTATTATCTGAAGCCTTTTTTCTCTCACCTTGAAGCACGTGAACAGTAACTGCTGTCTGATTATCTTCTGCAGTTGAATAAACTTGAGATTTATTCGTAGGAATGGTTGTATTCTTTTCTATCATTGGTGTTAAAACACCTCCGAGTGTCTCAATACCAAGAGTAAGTGGAGTAACATCTAGCAACAGAACATCTGATCTCTCGCCGCTTAACACTGCCCCTTGAGTAGCAGCACCTAAAGCAACAGCTTCATCTGGGTTGATATCTTTTCTAGCTTCTTTACCAAAAAATTCTGTAACTGCTTTCTGAACCATTGGCATTCTTGTCTGCCCACCAACAAGTATTACTTCATCTATATCTTTTGGAGCAAGTTTGGCATCCTTCAAAGCAGTTTTTAAAGGCTCTAAACTTCTTTTAACTAAATCACCTACAAGCGACTCGAGTTTAGCTCTAGTTATTTTGTGAACAAAATGCTTAGGTCCACTTGCATCAGCCGTTATATATGGCAGATTAACTTCTGTTTGCTCAGTAGTTGATAATTCTATTTTTGCTTTTTCGGCAGCTTCTTTGAGTCTTTGAAGTGCCATTGGGTCTGTATTCAAATCAAAGCCAGATTCATTCTTAAATTCATTGATAAAATGATTGATAAGTATTGAATCAAAATCTTCACCACCCAAATGTGTGTCACCAGAGGTTGAAATAACCTCAAACTGATATTCACCATCAACATTTGTCATCTCAATTATGGAAATATCAAAAGTTCCACCACCAAGATCATAAACAGCTATAACGCCATCTTTTTTTAACTTATCAAGACCGAAAGCTAGTGCTGCTGCTGTGGGCTCGTTAATAATCCTTTTAACTTCTAAACCAGCAATCTTTCCAGCAGCCTTTGTAGCTTGTCGCTGTGAATCATTAAAATAAGCTGGCACCGTGACAACAGCTCCATCTACTTTTGTTCCAAGATAATCTTCAGCAGTTTTTTTCATTTTCTTGAGAATTTCTGCTGACACTTGTGGAGGAGCCATTTTATTTCCATCAACTTCTACCCATGCATCACCATTTTCAGCTTTCACTATCCCATAAGGTGCTGATTTCATATCTTCTTGTATATATTCGTCATCAAACTTTCTTCCAATCAGTCTTTTTACTGCAAATAATGTTTTTTCTGGATTTGTGACAGCCTGACGCTTGGCTGCTTGTCCAACCAATACTTGTTTATCTGATGAATACGCTACAACAGAAGGAGTAGTTCTATTCCCCTCAGCATTTGATATAACAACTGGCTCTGAGCCTTCCATTACTGAGACACATGAATTTGTTGTCCCTAAATCTATACCTATAACTTTTCCCATTTTTATTCCTTGTTATGTTTTTAAATATGTAAATAAAAAATTAATTTACTTTTTATTCACTACGACAAGAGCAGGTTTGACAACTCTTTCATTGAGTGTCCACCCTCTCTCAAGAGTATTTGTGACAAAATTGTCTTTCTCCCCTGGGTTATTGACCGTTGAAACAGCTTCATGTTTCTCTGGGTCAAACTCTTGCCCTGAAGGGTTAATGGGAACTATATTGAAATTCTCAAGGGTTTTTTCAAAAGAATTTAAAATTAACAAAATGCCTTCTTTGTCAATTTTTTCTGACTCTTCTGAGCCTTCAACAGATTTCTCTAGAGATGTAATTAAAGGAATAATGGATAAAAGCAACTCTGAATTTGCAAATTTCAGCGCATTAGTTATCTCATTTGAAGATCTTTTTCTAAAATTTTCTAGTTCTGCAACAGCTCTAAGTGTTTCTTCCTTTTGTTTATCTACTTGCTCTAGTAGTTCTTCATACGTCAAATTATTAAGATCTTCTTGCTCTTCGACATCTTGAGCTTCGTCCTTAACGTTTTCTTCTTCTAATTTTTCTTCTTCTTTTTTTTGTTCTTTTTCTGACATTTCTATTTTTTAATTTTCTTTACGTATAAAACTATACTTTGATCAAGCAGTTCATAGCCGTGTTTAGATGCTATTTCTCTTTGCTTATTCTTAATTTCTTCATCGTAAAACTCAGTTGTCTCACCAGTATCAACACAAACCATATGATCATGGTTTAGTGGATCGTTTAATTCATAAACAGATTTATTAGATTCAAATTGATGTTTAACTACAATCCTTGCGTTTTCAAATTGAGTAAGAACTCTATAAACTGTCGCAAGACCTACATCATAATTATTTAAAACTAATTCTTTGTAAATTTCTTCTGCCGTAAAATGATCCTCGGTACCTGATGTTCTTTGAAGAATTTCAAGAATCTTAATTCTAGGTAACGTTGCTTTAAGGCCTGCTTCTTTTAAATTTGTGTTGGTTTTATCACTCATAACATTTATTCTATCTCAAATGAAAAAATTACTGATCATTATTATATCTCTATTAATATTTTCTTGCTCGAATACAAGGTTATATGAAGTAACAATTACACAAGGTACAGTTTTCAGTCAGGATGACCTAGATAAACTTGAAATAGGAATGACAAAAGACCAAGTAAATTTTGTGATGGGCCAACCATCATTTGAGAATTTTTTTGAAAAGAATGTTTGGAATTATATTTACAAAATTACTACCGGAGATGAAGTAAACGTCGAGAA
>CAZNPG010000013.1:0-20914 GCA_964575305.1 uncultured Gammaproteobacteria bacterium
TAATAAACCAAAACCTATTGTGCACATGTGTGTAAATAAACTTATTAAACTCATACTTACACTATATACCAGCACTGCCATTAATCAATTGTGGTTATACTGCTGTGATATAATTTTTCCATGTTTAGATATTTAAAATTTTTATTACCGTTAATGATTCTTATTGGTTGTTCTGATGCTGATACAGTTTCAGAAGAAGATGCAAAACAATTTTTAGCTGATATTCAAGAAAGTGCTGAAACAGAAGGTCCAGTAATTTACTCAGCTTCATGGATATCATCAAATTTTATCACTTATGACTCTCAGGTTGTCATGGCCGATTTTTCAAAAAGGTATACTCTCAAAGGCTTAGAAGATGCAAGAATAGCTTCTACATTTGATGATCTTGAATTAGATCCTAAAGATCGTAGAGCCCTGAACATTATAAAAAATGGTTTTGTTATGCCACCACCATTGGATGAAGAATTAGCGGGCGAGCTGTCTGGTATAACAACTGAGTTAGAAGCTATGTATGGCACAGGCACTCATTGCTTCTCTGACGATGAATGTTATGACCTAGAAGGTTTTGAAGCGATTATTGATAATTCAAGAGATCCCGATGAATTACTAAAAGCATGGAGCGGTTGGCGTGAAATTGGTAAACCAATGAAAGATAAATATCTTCGAATGGTAGATATCGGCAATCAAGGAGCACAAGACCTGGGATTTGAAGGTTTATCTGATCTGTGGTTTAGCAAATACGATATGCCAGTAAGTGAATTTTCTGAATCAGTTGATAGGGTATATGAAGACCTAAAACCTCTATATGAAGGTTTACAGTGTCACGTTAGAGCTGAACTAAATGAATTTTATGGCGATGAAGTGGTGCCAAACGAAGGATCAATTCCTGCTCATGTGCTAGGGAATATGTGGGCTCAATCATGGGCCAATGTCTATGACCTTGTTTACCAAGAAGAATCTACAGGCAAATCTATTGATCTAACAAAGGTCATTAATGATAGAGGTTTAACTGAAGTTGAGATGGTAGAAATAGCTGAAGATTTCTTTTTAAGCTTAGGATTTGAGCCTCTTGAGGATACATTTTGGGAAAGATCTCTTTTTGTAAAGCCAGTTGATAGAAATGTAGTTTGTCACGCAAGTGCGTGGGATATAAATCCAAAAACACAAGATTTAAGAATTAAGATGTGTATTGAAAAGAATGCAGAAGATTTTGTAACGATTCACCATGAATTAGGGCATATATTCTACTATCAAGCTTATGCTCATCAACCTTCAGTCTTCCAAAGTGGAGCTAATGATGGTTTTCATGAAGCAGTAGGTGATTTGCTTTCTCTTTCAATTACACCCAATTATCTTGAGAAGATAGGTTTTGTGACAAAAGAAGAAGCAGATTTAGCCAAAGAAAATAGCATTGCTTTTTTAATGAAACAGGCACTTGATGGTGTTGTGCCAACTCCCTGGACACTAATGTTAGATAAATGGAGAATGGCTGTCTTCAATGGAGATTTAACAGAAGATGAAATGAATGATTATTGGTGGGAATTAAGAGAGAAATACCAAGGGGTAAAATCACCTATTGAAAGACCTGCTGATGCTTTTGATCCAGGAGCAAAATACCATATTCCCGGCAACACACCTTATACAAGATATTATTTAGCCAGGGTACTTCAGTATCAATTTCATGAGTCTCTTTGCGAAGATATAGGTTTTGAAGGTCCATTACATGAGTGCTCTATTTATGATAATGAAATAGCTGGTGAAAAACTTAGAGCTATGCTTTCATTAGGGCAGAGCGAGCCATGGCAAGATGCCTTAGAGAGCATTATAGGAACAAGAGAGCTTTCTGGAACAGCTATGCTTAATTACTATGCACCATTAAAAGAATGGTTAGACGAGAAGAACAAAGATAGGTCTTGTGGTTGGTAATTAACTAATTTCTTTATTAGCAAGGGCTATAATTTCAGAATAGCTCTTGCTAAATATCTCTAACATATCAATATTTTTTCCAACCATTGACTGAGCAGTTAAAAGATATGCTTTAAATGTATTGGACAGATAAAATTCATGATCTATGTCATAAGAACTTACTACAAGATCAGAATATATAAATGATGCATCTTCTTTTTCGATTGAGCTAACTGTTATATTGGGGTCGATATTAGCTCCAAAAGCTAAATAAAGATCGTCTAAAGTCCTATTATTTGCACTATTTCTTTCATAGTAATGTGTATAGTTATTCAACAAAACTCTTCTAAATTCTTTTGAATCAATAAGCTCGATAGATCCAGTTGAAATTAATTGGTTAAAAGTACCATTTTGTGGGAAAAACGACACACTCATCTTTTGAGTTATAAAAAGATATTTTTCTGCTATTTCTGAATCTGAAATATCTTTTTGTTCATCTTCTAAATCTAAAAGAAGTTCTTTAATAAATGCTTGCACCTTATTAAGATCAAGGGTAATTTTTTCAATCTGTTTTAAATCTTCTTGTGATGTCACTAAAAGCTCTTCAATAAGTGTATCTTTGTATGATTCTTTCTCATTTAACTGCCTAAGATCATCAAGATAAAAGGATAAAACGACACCAGTTATGATAATTATGAACTCTAAGATATATCTGAAGTAATTAGCACCAAAAACTTTCATATAAAGATATTTACATATTTATGTATTAAAAGTCATCAAAAATGTACAGAATAAAGAAAGGAGTTTATATGAGAATTTTTTTATTATTAATGTTATCAATGGTCAGCTACGGTGCTGCGACTGACTTTTCTGAGTGTAAAGGTAAAGAAGCTAATTATTATGTAGCTAAATTTACTAAGAATGGAACAGCAAACGGTTGGTTAAAAGCTGCAAGGATGCATCAAAAGTTTTACAAGGATAGAGGCTCAGATATCTTGGTAGTCCCTATGCTTCAATACAGAAGAGACAGTGAAGGCAATGTTACTGACAAAGTACATAGAATTACTTCTATGGTCATTGGAAGTCAAGAATCATGGCAGGAATGGCGTGATTTAAGAAACAACCAATCTGAAGCTGATGCGGCAAAATCACAAAAGGAATATGATTCATATGTATCGCTTTACAATAAACACACTGAACTTACGGTTCAAAGAAAACTTTGTGTTTTGTAAATTATCATTCAGTTTTATTAAAAGGCACTAATTGAGTGCCTTTTTTTATTCTAATTACCATTAACTAATTTATGTGTGCTATAAATAATATTGGAGTTTTTTATGCGTTTATTTTTAACACTTTTTGTTACTTTTCTTATTTCTGCTGACGACCATGAACAACCAAAATTTGAAGGACTTCTCTCTTCTGAAGTTTTTAATTTAGATGGTGGTATGGAACTTTTTGTCGAAAAACGTGCTACTTGCAATGCTGGCACTACCCCTAAACATTTTCATCCTGCTGCAGGCACGTTGGTTTATGTCCTTGATGGCGTATCTCAATCAAAGTCCACAGGTGAATGGAAAAATTATGGTAAAGGCGAATATTGGTATGAGAGGACAGACTGGGTTCATGGTGGCGAAGATGATGCCCCTGATCTAGGAGATGCATGTACAGAACTACTCGTTATAAGAGTAGTTGATGAAGGCAAGAAACATACTGTTTTTGTTGAATAATACAATTAATTAATTTCATAAATTAATTTTTTATAAAGGAGAAATATGAGATTTTTGATATCTATATTACTAATTTTTACTTTTACTGCTTCTGCTGATGATCATGCGGAAGAAAAAGCTGTGTTAGCAGCAGTTGATAAATACTACACTGCTAGAACAGATCGAGATTTTAAAACCATGGTAGCTATGGAGAGTAAAGCTGGTGTTTGCAGCACAAATTCAGATGGTAGCTTTCATAAAGCCTGTGTAAGTTATACAGCAGAGGATTATGCAAAAAATTATCCCGATGGGCTAAATAATGTATATTTTCCAGAAGCGACGAAACTTACTAAAGATGCATATCTTGTAAGGTTTTATTACGAAGGTGTTGCAGGTTCTGATAACCAACCATATAGAACGCGTGTTACTACAACATGGGTGAATGAAGACGGTGGTTGGGTAATAAGATCACAACACTATTCTTCTGCTGCTTATGGTGGTGTTCATCAGACAGTCAGAAGTGATTTTGAAGATGAATAAATTTAGGAGAAAATTATGAGAATTTTATTAATTATATTTTTAAGCTTCTTTGCATTCAGTGATGATCACGATGAGATGTATACAGAGGCATATGGCGATTATTTATACTGTAGTGCTAAAGAGGGGTTAAGCGACTCAAAAACTGAAAAGATGTTTGAAAAATGGGCTGAAGCTTATCAAGAAAAAGCAAATAGTCTTGACGACAATGTGTCGTCTGTTATGTTGTGGCCCTTTTATACAAATGAAGAAATGAGAGGTGGCGAAGATATGTTTTTTGTTACTCATGCTCCAACAATGAAAGAAATGGGAGAATTCCAAGTAGCAATGTGGAATATGATGAATGACGATAAAAGTTTTCCTGAAAGTCCGATGGAGTGCAAAGACTCCTCTGTTGCTTTTCAAAGAATTGGTCCATCAACTGGAGATCCAGAAAATCCATGGAATTTCTTCACTGTTGATTATTGGCCGTGTAAATATAAAGAAAATGCAGATCCAGTAGCTCTTAGAACAGCTCATGCTGAAATGGCAAAAGAACATTATGCTAATGGGGCTGAAGGAGGCTATAGATATATTTACCCTGGAGCAGGCTCACCCAGAGGTGAAGGTCCTGATTTTTGGGTAAGTGCTGCATCACCAGGATTAGTTGCAAGAGGGGAAGGAATAGATATCTTTTGGGATAAAACCTATGGCTCTGAAGCTGAACAAGAAAGATGGAATCATATGACATGTGATACAAACTCTACTTGGGTTGGCTGGAGACTTCACGACTAATTTACTCACATTTTATAACTCCGATCTCCTCTGAGATCGGAGTTTTCATTTATAGTATCTAGATGAAACTCTTGCATTGCATATTTATTATATTTTTAAGCAGTTTCTTTGCATCTCAGATTCAATCAAATTTTGGCAATACTTCAATTTCATTGGAAAAATTACATACAGAAAATGGTCAATACATCTACTATGATCTCTATAAACCCGATAATGCTACAGAACTGAATAAAGCACCTTTCATTGCTATTATTCCTGGCTTTCAAAGATCAAAAGAAGCTTTATCCAACATAGCAATTGAATTATCGAGAAGAGGGCATGTCGTTGGGCTGATAGATCCATATGCACAAGGCCTTTCCAGTTCATCTTTAAGCAGAAGAGCGGCAACTACAGAAGGGTATGGCATGTTTGCTTTAATAGAGCATATAAATGATACAAATAGCTATACGTATATAAATAAGGATCTGCTAGGTACAACTGGCCACTCAATGGGAGGCAATGCTGCAATAAGAGGAGCAAATTATTTTGGCAAAATTGCTAAGGAAAATAATGAGCCAAGTCTTTTACATTCAGTATATGTATCAGGTTATGTCCTAACACTTACAGATAGGGTTTTGCGAGATGTTAAATCCAATGTAGGAGTAAGTTATGCCCTTTATGATGAAGGAGCTTTTAGAAATGATCTCTCTGGCTGGGATGCAGCTGATATGACTATTGCTCCTGAATCACTGCGCACAGTAAATAGCGTCTTAAGACTTGAAGATACTGTTTCTACAATAAAGCTTGGTAAATATTATGGTGACCAAGCAAATAATACTTTAAGAGTTATTTTTAATGAAAAACTATTGCACCCATTCCAACCCTACAATAAGGAAGCAACAGCTAATCAACTATCTTATTTTGATCGCGTTTTTTCCTCACCAATTAAATTAGACCCATACGATCAAATTTGGCAATGGAAAGAATTATTTACGTTAATAAATATGATTACGGCATTCTTGTTAATTATTCCTTTAACAAGAATCTTGCTTACTGCTAAATACTTCTCTCATATAGTTAAAAAAATACCTCCAGCTTTACCCAAACAATCGACTCAAGGAAAAGTAGTGTTTTGGTCTGTCTTCTTTGTTGGTGCCAGCATAGCTTGTGTCACATTTATTCCTATGGTCGATATTGCGAAGGAATTATTTCCAGCAGCTTCTAACAGAGAATTAACGTGGTTTTTTCCACAACGAATGAATAATTCAGTAATGTTATGGGCTTTGTTTAACGGCACAATAGGCTTTTTACTCTTTTTCCTAAGCTATTATTTATTTGGCAGAAAACATGGGGTTAACAAAGAGTCTTGGGGCTTAAAAATTACCCATAATGAGTTATTAAAAACTATTATTTTAGCTTTAATAGTATTTGTAATTTATTACTTAATTCTCTTTACAATTTATTTAATTTTTCATGTTGATTACAGATTTTGGTTTATGGGTGTGAGAATTTTTCAACCAGAGATCTTACTAGTCTTATGTATGTATATTCCCTTCTTTTTCGTATTCTTTTTTTCAAATTCATTAAGAGTTAATGGAGCAATGCGCTTTAAAGATCAGCCTGAATGGCTATCAAGATTAATCGCTGGCTTTGCTAATTCTGCAGGCCTGATATTGATAATAATCATTCAATATACTGTCTTTGCAGCAACGGGCACAGTTTACTGGACCACAAATTGGTTAAGTGTGAATCTTTTATTTGGTATTGTGCCAATAATGTTTATCTTGCCTTACTTTAATAGAATATTCTTTCAAATGACTGGTCGAGTGTATTTAGGGCCCATGATCACATGTTTAATCTTTATAATGATACTCACGACTAATACTGTTATATATTTACCAATAAAATGATTAAAACTTCTATTAAAAGCTTATTAATTGCTCTTTCAATTATCTTAGTATCTGCTTGCGGCGGTGGGGGCGGTTCATCCCAAGAGACAGCTATACCAGTACCTGCACCAACTCCAGCTCCAACACCTGCACCAACTCCAGCTCCAACACCTGCACCTACTCCAGCTCCGACGCCAGCACCAACCCCTGAACCTGGGCCTACTTCTTGCAGCGATCATGACAATACAGGTAATACAAAATATTGCACGATGAATTCTGGTGGATTAGATAGAGAATTCTTTTTATATATTCCTGATAACTTGTTAGGTTCTACTAATACTTCACCGTTAGTGATTAATTTTCATGGTGGTGATGGGTATGCTGAATATGAGATGGAGTATACAGGTTTCAGAGAATTGTCAGAAGATGAAAACTTTATAGTTGCTTATCCTCAAGGCACTGTAGCTGAAGGTAAAGGTTCAACTGGATGGTTTACTGGCATAGGTTGTGAAACACCAGGTGAGGTTTGTGATGTTTCTTTTATATCAGAATTAATTGATGCTTTAGTCTCTGAATATTATGTAGATGCTAGTAGAGTATATGCTTCAGGTTTCTCGAATGGCGGCTTTATGATTTATAGCTTAGCTTGTTACTTAAGCGATAAAGTTGCAGCATTTGGACCAGTAGCTGGGTTAATGTATACAGAAGAATACGATAATTGTACTCCTCAAAGACCTTTACCAATAGTTCATATACATGGAGAGAATGATAGCTCTATACCTATAGATGGCAGCACATATTCAGTCGGTTTTAGTGCTGTTTTAGAGTATTGGAGCAACTACAACCAATGCACAGAAACTTTAATTCTAGATGGAGCAGATAATAACGGTGATGGGTATAGTTACTCAGCAACAATTAAAGACGAATGTACTGATGGTGTCAGATTATCTTATTATCGATTAGGTGGAACAGACCATGAATGGCCAAATCGCGATGGTTTAGGATACGATTATGATATAGATGCTGCTTCAACTATTTGGGGTTTCATGAAAGAATTTGATATCAATGGGGCAATTTCTGAATAAGCTATTAAACAAAATAATTTTTTTATCAATTATTTTATTATCTGGTTGTGGAGGGGGAGGATCCTCAAGTTCTGAAACTATCCCTGTTATCACTCCACCACCACCGCCACCACCTACAAATACTGTGCCGGTTTGTACTTCAACGGCATATACCAACACCCTTTATTGCACTTCAAAAAGGCTAAATCTAGATAGGGAATTCTATATCTATATTCCGAACGATATTGATACAACAAATTCACAAGTACCGCTTTTATTTAGCTTGCATGGCTATACAAGTAGAGCTATATGGAATCTTGGTTATTCAGGGTTTCAATCAATTGCAGATACCGAAAAATTTATAGTCATATATCCTCAAGGTACTCTACTTCCCTCAACTGGGGAGCCACATTGGAACGTAGGAGGTTGGACAGTAGGCAGCACAACAGATGATGTTGATTACCTTTCAAGTCTAATAGATTGGGCTTACAGCGAATATAAAATTGATAGAAATAGAGTTTACTCTACTGGCATGTCTAATGGTGGCTTTATGAGTTACCACCTTGCTTGTAATTTAAGCTCTAAAATCGCAGCAATTGCCTCAGTTACAGGTTCTATGACTCCTCAAACTTATAATGGCTGCAGCCCATCTCATCCGACGGCTATCCTACAAATTCACGGTACAGCTGATGGTGTAGTACCTTATAACGGAAATTCTATATCTAGACCTATACCAACTGTTATGGAATATTGGGATGAATACAATGATTGCGATCAAGATAGTCTCACTACAATAGATGATGTGAATGGTGATGGATTAGGAGGTCTATTTTTTCTTTACAATCAATGTTTGGGTGATGTGAATGTACGACTTTATCTTATGACAAATATGGGGCATGAATGGCCGACCGATAACGGTCAAAACGATATTGTTGCAGCAAATGAAATTTGGTATTTTTTGAAGGACTTTGATGTAAATGGCAAAATCATCCCTTAACAAACTACTTCTCATCATTACTACTCTTCTATATGGTTGTGGCGGTGGAGGAGGATCTACAGAACCTGAAATTTCTCCGATAATTACACCACCTCCACCAGTAAATAATGCACCTGAATGCACTACAACAAGCCTACCTAATACACTTTATTGCTCAGTAAAACATCAAAATCTTGACCGTGAATTCTATGTATATATACCAGAAGGTGTGGGATCTTCAATCACTTTTACACCACTATTATTTAATCTTCATGGTTACAGGAGACTAGCTTTAGATTTCTTGGGATACTCAGGCTTTCAGTCCCTTGCAGATGAAGATAAATTTTTGGTAATTTATCCTCAAGGTTCTATCTTGCCTAGCTCAGGAGAGCCTCATTGGAATGACAGTGGCTGGACAAGTGAAAGTCCCGCAGATGATATAGATTATATTTCTACCCTCATAGATTGGGCCTATAGTGAATATCAAATTAATCTTGGAAGAGTTTATGCTACAGGTAAATCAAATGGGGGGAAAATGAGCTATCATCTTGCCTGCAACATTGGCTATAGGATAGCTGGAGTAGCATCTGTAGGCGGCTCTATGACGCCCAATACTTATTCAAATTGTAATCCCAATCAACCAACTTCAATATTTCATATTCATGGAGATGATGACACAGTAGTTCCTTATGACGGTAATTGGCGTTCTACCTCTGTCCCAGAAATGATGACGTACTGGAAAGATTACAACAACTGTCAGGTGCAAAATATAATATCACTACCAGATGTAAATAATGATGGAGATGCTGGTTCTATTTACCAAGATAGCCAATGTTTAAATGATGTTTATGTAGAGCTATTTTTAATGGAAGGAATGGGACATGATTGGCCAACAGATTTTAATGAATATGACATTATTGCAGCCGATGAAATTTGGAACTTTTTGAAACAATTTGATATCAATGGAAAAATTAATTTCTAGACAAACGTTGTTTAAATCAAGTCTTGTCTTAGCAACATTTTTTATTGCCTGGTTAGGTGGGTTATCAACTGTATATACCGATTGGTCTTGGTATGAGAGTTTAAGCAAACCTAGCTTCAATCCACCAAATTATCTTTTTGGTATTGTCTGGCCAATTTTATATCTTCTGATGTCTATCGTTAGTTTTATCAATGCTAAAACAATTTATAAATTATATTTATTACAACTTGTTGTTAATGGTCTATGGAGCTGGATATTTTTTGCATTCCAAAGCATTGGGTTTGCTTTTCTGGATATTGTAGTTCTGATTTTCTTAAATATTTTGATAATGAAACAATTAAGAGAAACGCAAGCTTGGTTGAGTTTGGTGCTTTATACCCCTTATATTTTATGGATTACTTTTGCATCAATTTTAAATTTATCTATCTTGGTACTTAATTAAGCGTTATCTAGCTTTTTAATTTCAGCATCTACATCGTAATTCCATATTTTTTTCATGTTCGTTTTTGCAACTGAAGTGTATCTAATAAACATGTTCCTAAAAAAAACTATTACAGGATTTGTTAAATGGTATATTTTTCCTTGTAGTAAAGATTGCGCTTGAATCTTATTAGTTCTTTTCAGTCTAATTTTTTCATAGTGCTGCTGGACGATTCTTAAATTACCCTGATACTTGCCGACTAACATTCCAAAGGTATATCCGTCTTCTATAGCCATACAACCGCCTTGACCCAGAAAAGGCACCATGGGATGTGCAGCATCTCCCAATAGGGTAATGTTTTTGATGTAAATTGAATTTAGTGGAGGTCTTGTGTAAATTCCCCATTTATAAATATCTTTGCTTGAATCTATCATCGAAAATATTTCTTGATCAAATGTCTTAAAATCCTTAAGCATTTCTACTTTAGAACCTAATGATCTCCACGAATCATTTATAGAATCTTTATTCTTAACAACAGCTGTCATGCTAATTTCTCCTTTTTCATTTGCTGGGTAAAACACAATATGTTTGCCGTTACCCAAATGAAATTTTCCATCTGCTAATTCCCCTGTGCCCGTAGCACGCCATGCGTGATAACCACTGTAGACAGGTTCTCCTGAATTTGGAAAGTATTCTTCTCTAATAGGTGATTTGATTCCGTCACACCCTAATACATGCTTAACGTTATATCTAAGATTATTTTTAAAATTTAATTGAACTTTGTTTTGATCTAGATCTTTAAAATCATGATTAAAAAGGATTTCACCACCAAGTTTAATGTATCTATCGTAGAGAATTTGCAGTAAATTTTGTCTTGTAGATGTTATGAATTCTTTATCGCCATTAATCTCTCCAATCTTCTTATTTTTATAATGAAATATGAACTTTTTTGGGGAGAAAGATGTTTCAATAAACTTATTTTTTAGATCTAATTTATCTAGTATACGTATCGCATTTGGTGAGACAGAGATGCCTGCACCATGTTCATTAAGTTGTTTAGATCTCTCAAAAATTACAGCTTTATGACCTTGTTCAAGCAATGTGCAGCCTGCAGTTAATCCTGAGATTCCACCACCAACTATCCCGATATAAGATGAATAATTAGACATTTAATTACAGAGACTTAAATACGTTTTTAATATTTGAAAGCATATCGGGATTTCCTTCAAAACTTTTAATGTTTTCATCGGGAGCATTCCAATCTGCAGAAGATTTGGCGAAGAAGCTAGACTCTACTTTAAGCCAACTTGAATCATCTAAAGTGCCTGCTTTGATGAATTTTATCATTGGAAGTTCTTTGGCATAACTGACTATTCCAGAACCACAGTTGTCACAAAAACCTCTTCTAATTGTAGTGCCCATGCTTCCTTTACTTTCATAGAATTTTACATCTCCATCAATTTTTAGCTTTTTATTTGGAATGTAGATAATTGTGGCTTTGCCGCAACCTGTAGCTCTCTGGCAATCTTTACAATGACAATGGTGCGCGGACAGTACATCTTCTTGCTTAAAGCTGTAATTAATTTTGCCACACTGGCAACTTCCTGTTTGATACATTTTGTATAACCTAGAGAATCTAGTTTATGTTTTTTTCTTATTGTGCGTAAGGGTAACCTTTACGTCTTTGAGTAATAGGGCAGCTAGACTTAACAATAGGATTGAGCCGGCTTCATAGATTAGCTGTTCTGGCATAGAATCTTTTCCTTGCAGAACAATAAGTCTTGCAAGTGCAGTTATACCGATGAATAGAGGGTATATTACAGGCAATACATGACTTCTAAAATAAATAGCTACCATTCCTAGAACCTCAGCATAGATAAACATTAAAAGCAGATCAGCAAGCTCAATGGAACCTCTTTGGTAAACTGCGGATAACTCAAAACCAACTGCACCTAATGTCATTATTGCGATAATTGATAAAATTAAGTCTTCAAGGTATTCAAATAACCTATTTATTCTATTCATAGGAAAATATATAAGGACGTTTTGAGAAGTTTCTAGTTTTTGCTGTGTGGTGGTAATTTAGCTTCTACAAACCATTCATGCTTTCTTTTTGCAGGATTGAATTTTTTGATTCTTAGTTTCTCATTTTCTTGAATGAATTTCTTAGTTTTGACGACAGTATAGTGATAGGTGTGGCTATCTCTGGTTTCGCCTTCAGGAATTAAGTAAACTTTTTGCTGTTTGTTTGCTGCCATAAAAGCGTACTGTACAATAAACATTGTAAATTTTCACTATTTTTATGAAATATAAAACGATTAACTCTGAAAAATTTAATACCCCTTACTCAGATGCAGTAGAAATTAATGATATGGTTGAGTTCTCTGGCATGCTGGGCAATGATGAAAATGGTTTAGTTGATGGAGGTTTTGAAGAAGAGTTACACCAAATATTTAAAAATTTAGCTGCTGGTTTAGAGCATTATAATTTAGCTTATAAGAATGTAATAAAAGCAAAAATACTTCTCTCTGACATAAAACATATGGCTAAGTTAAATGAAATATATCTCTCTTATTTGGAAAAGCCTCTTCCAATAAGAACCACATTTGCAGTGCTTGGACTACCTTTTGGTGCTGAAGTGGAGATAGAGTTCACTGCAAAGAAATGAAAAAAACTTACCTGAATGAGTTTCATGCTCAAAATAATGGCAATTTAGTTGATTTTTCTGGCTGGGAAATGCCAATTAACTATGGTTCACAGATTAATGAACACAATGAAGTTAGAGCTAATGTTGGTATTTTTGATGTTTCTCATATGGCAGTATTTGATTTTTATGGAGACAATCAAATTGAATTCCTAAGACAACTCATACCAAACGATGTAAATAAAATTCTTGATAGCAAAAGAGCATTGTATTCTCCCTTACTAAATGAAAATGGAGGAATACTTGACGATTTAATTGTGTATCATCTTGGAGATAAAAATTTCAGGATTATCTCTAATTGTGCAACAAGGGAGCAAAATAATGCTTGGTTTAAAGAAAAGTCTAAAGCCTTTAATGTGGAAGTTAAGTTCCAAGAGGACGCTTCTATTATTGCAATACAGGGACCTAATTCTCAAAAGGTACTTTCTACTATTTATGACCTAAATCTCAAAAATTTTCATATATATCAAGATGATGAAGTAATGATTGCAAGAACTGGCTATACCGGTGAACTTGGTTTCGAAATTATTTCGGATCAAAGTAAGGGCTTAGAATTATGGAATTATTTAATAAAAGAAGGAGTTAAGCCTATTGGATTAGCAGCTCGAGATACTCTTAGACTTGAAGCTGGTCTAAATTTATATGGTTCTGATATGACTGTCGAAAATCACCCATATGAATCTAACTTAAGATGGACTGTAGATCACAATGATTTAAAACGCAGTTATATAGGAAAGAGCGCTATTCTAGATAAAGATGAAGCAAAAAAAGAACTGATAGGTTTTTACACTGAGGAAAGAGGGGTATTAAGAGCTGGTACACGCGTCTACTTCGATGGTGGAGAAGGTTTAATAACTAGTGGCACTTGGAGCCCTACATTCAAAAAAAATATAGGGTTTTGTAGAGTTGATACAAATCATCACAATTCTGGACGTGCTCTTCTAAGAGATAAAGAGATTAATTTACATTTTTGTAAGACAAATTTTTTAAAGCATTTAAAATAAAACCATGGCAGATATTCCTAATAATTTAAAATTTTTAGAATCACACGAATGGGCAAGGGTAGAAGAAGATGGTACTGTAACTGTCGGAATTTCAGATCATGCTCAAGAACTCCTTGGTGATATAGTTTTTGTTGAATTGCCAGAAGTTGGAAAAGAAATTTCTCAAAGTGCAGATATTGCTATAGTTGAATCTGTAAAAGCTGCTTCAGATGTTTATTCACCATTATCTGGTGAAGTTACAGAAATTAATGAAGCTTTAAATGATAATCCAGAAATTATTAATACTTCTCCTTATGATGACGGTTGGTTTTTTAAAATTAAACCTCAAGATATAAGTGAAATGGAAAAACTTTTAGATGCGGGTGCATATGAAAGTTCAAGCGAAAGTTAAAATTTTTTCTAAGAATGACTGATAAATCTCAAGATTTTTCTCACAGACATATTGGACTGAAAGATCCAGATATTAAGCATATTTTGCATGATTTGGGTTATGAGAATCTTGATAGTTTTCTTAAAGATTTAATGCCAGATTCAATTTATGACCTTGATTCAATAGATTTGCCTAAACCTCTTGATGAGCCTTCAGCACTTAAAAAGCTAAAAGCACTATCAAAAGAAAATAAAGTTTTTAAAAGTTTTATCGGACAAGGCTTTTACAATTGCAATGTGCCAGGCGTTATAAAAAGAAATGTCTTCGAAAGTCCTGGTTGGTATACATCTTATACTCCTTATCAGCCTGAAATTGCTCAGGGTAGATTAGAAGCTTTAATGAATTATCAAACAATGATCTCTGATCTTACCTCTATGGATATATCAAATGCATCCTTATTAGATGAGCCTACAGCAGCTGCAGAAGCCATGATGATGGCTAATAGAGTATCAAAATCAAAATCAAATAAATTTTTCATACACAAAAGCTGCTTTGATCAAACCATTTCTGTTATGAAAAGTAGAGCCAAACCACTAAATATAGAAATAGTTATTGGTGATCAAATGGATGAAGCGACCGAATTCTTTGGTTGTTATTATCAATATCCCAATGCAGATGGTGGTATTGAGGATCTATCTAAAGTATCAGAGGCAATTCATGCCCAAAATGGCTTATTCATAATTGGTACAGATTTATTAGCCCTTACTATGCTTAAAACTCCAGGTGAATTCGATGCTGACATTGTAATTGGATCTGCCCAACGATTTGGAGTTCCAATGGGCTTTGGTGGTCCCCATGCTGGATTTATGGCAGTTAAAGATAGTTTTAAAAGATCTCTACCAGGTAGATTAATTGGTCTAACACAGGATCAACAGGGCAGACCATGTTACAGACTTGCATTGCAAACAAGAGAACAGCATATAAGAAGAGAAAAAGCCACTAGCAATATATGCACTGCGCAAGCATTGCTTGCAATAATGTCTGGTTTTTATGCTATTTATCACGGACCTGAAGGATTAAAGCTAATAGCAGAAAGAGTTAATAAGCTTACAACTCAATTAGCGAATAATCTCTTAGATAAAGGCTATACACTTAAACATAAAAACTTTTTTGATACGATAGTAGTAAATGTTGAAGATGCTAATTTAATACATAAAGCAGCTGAATTAAACAGAATAAATCTCAGAAAAATATCCAATAAATCAGTTGGTATAAGCATAGACGAAACAACAAATCATCAAGACTTAGAGCTAATTTTAGAGCTATTCAATAAAATTGATGACTCACAAGAAATAATTAATGATTCCATAGCTGAGAGTTTAAAAAGAAAAACCTTATTTTTAACTCATGAAGTCTTTAATTCACATCATTCAGAAACACAGCTATTACGTTACATCAGAAGTCTTTGTGATAAAGACATAGCATTAGATAGATCAATGATTCCATTAGGTTCATGCACTATGAAGCTTAATTCCACATCAGAGATGATCCCAGTTGGATGGAATGGGTTTGCCAATATACATCCCCATGCACCAACTGAACAAGTTCAAGGTTATCTCAAATTAATAGATGATCTCGAACAATGGTTATCGAATATAACAGGATATAAAGCAATATCTTTACAACCTAATGCAGGGTCTCAAGGAGAATATGCAGGTTTGCTGGCTATTGATAGTTATCATAAGGCTAATAATGATCATTCAAGAAATATATGCCTTATACCGGAATCTGCACACGGAACAAATCCTGCATCTGCACAAATGGTAGGTTACGAAGTTGTCGTAATCAACTGCGATGAAAATGGCGACATTGATATGTCCGATTTACAAACAAAGGCAGAACTACATTCAAATAATATAGCTGCCATGATGATTACATACCCATCAACGCATGGAGTTTTTGAAGAACATGTAAAAGAAGTTTGTGAAATTATCCATAATCATGGTGGTTTTATTTACATCGATGGAGCAAATTTTAATGCAATGGTAGGAATGTGTTACCCAGGCAAGTTTGGAGGAGATGTGTCTCATCTTAACCTGCATAAAACTTTCTGTATCCCGCATGGAGGAGGAGGTCCTGGTGTAGGTCCAATAGGTGTAGTGGAGAAACTGGTGCCATACCTTCCCAAAGATCCTTTAGCTAATGAAGATTCTGGTTATGCTATCTCTGGTACCAATTATGGTAGTGCAAGCATATTACCTATAAGTTGGATGTATATAGCTATGATGGGGCTAGACTCACTTAGAAAAGCTACACAAGTTGCAATTTTAAGCACTAATTACTTAGCTAAAAGACTAAGTGGTCATTATAAGATCTTGTATACCGGCAAAAATAACCTCGTTGCCCATGAATGCATTATCGATGTTAGGCCTTTTAAAGACTTATGTGGTATTGAAGCTGAAGATATAGCCAAACGTTTAATAGACTATGGGTTTCATGCCCCAACAATGTCTTGGCCTGTAGCAGGCACCTTAATGATTGAGCCTACCGAAAGTGAATCTCTTGATGAGCTTAATAGGTTCTGTGACGCGATGATTGGTATAAGAAATGAGATTAAAGCAATTGAAGACGGTAATTATGATGCTCACGATAATCCTCTAAAAAATGCACCACATTGCGTTGATGAATTAATTGAAGATTGGAAACACCCATATTCTAAAAAGGATGCTTTTTACCCAAATAGCCAGACAAAACATCAGAAATACTGGCCTCCAGTAGGCAGAGTAGACAATGTCTATGGTGATAGAAACTTAGTTTGCACTTGTCCTAGCATCAAAGACTTCAAATAAACTTTCTTTTTTAGTTTAATCTGTTAATATTCATCACCAATTTTATGGTTAGTAAGTTAAAAATCGCGCAAGACTGGTTACCAAGATACACTGGTTCACAAATTGATGAACTTGGTGATTATATTCTTCTTACGAATTTCAAAAACTATGTTTCAACCTTTGCAGAAAGATTCAATTGTGAAATTAAAGGTGAAGGTGGTGCTATGCAAAGTGCTACCAATTCTGAAGGTTTAAGCATCATAAACTTTGGTATTGGATCTCCAAATGCTGCTTTAATAATGGATCTATTATCAGCAAAAAACCCAAAAAGCGTATTATTTCTCGGAAAATGTGGAGGCTTAAAAGAAGCATCTGAAATAGGTAATTTTATATTACCAATAGCTGCAATAAGAGGTGAGGGCACTACTAATGATTATTTTCCTCCTGAAGTGCCAGCATTACCTTCGTTTAAACTACATAAATTTGTATCGGAAAAAATCAAAGAAGCTGGTGAGGATTACAGAACTGGTGTAATTTTTACCACAAATAGGCGTTTATGGGAACACGATAAAGCTTTTCTTAAACGGTTAAAAAAATCAACAGCTATAGGGATTGACATGGAAGTTGCCACTATTTTCATTGGTGGCCATTACAATGAAATAGCAAGAGGTGCATTGTTGCTTGTATCTGATGTTCCAACTACGCCTGACGGCGTAAAAACACAAGAATCTGATAAGAAAGTTACAAGCGAATGGGCCGAAAAACATCTTGATATTGGGATAAAATCGATGACAGAAATCGAAAAGAGCGGCGAAAGAATTAAACACTTTCGTTACTAATACCTAAAGAATTTTTACCGAAAAAAATATACAATACTCTTTTTTAGGAGAGATGGCAGAGCGGTTGAATGCACCAGTCTTGAAAACTGGCATACGTTAATAGCGTATCGTGGGTTCGAATCCCACTCTCTCCGCCACTGTACTAGTGTAAAAATGAATAAATTCTTAAAAGCATTCTGCTTAATACTATCTACTAATTTAACAATAAACTCTGAAGATAATGCCGCAATAAAAGAGATAGTCATATTACACACTAACGATATAGAAAGTGTCTATGAGCCAATTCAAGCAGTCTGGCGTACGGATATGGAGTTGATTGGTGGGATATCACACCTTGCTACCTTAATTGATAATACAAGAGCTACTGAAGACATAAGCTTTTTAGTGGATGCTGGTGATATTTATACAGGTGCCTTATCCAAAAAATCAAAAGGTAAACTGCCTTTTGATCTCTATAATGCTATGGGTTACGACGCCTTAAATATTGGAAATCATGAATTTGAATATAATTGGGACGCCCTGGTAGAGATAATACCAAGAGCTAATTTTCCTGTTCTTAATGCCAATATTTTCCACGAAAAGTCAGGTAAACTTATTGCTAAACCTTATACAATTCTTGAGCAATCAGGTGTAAAAATTGGAGTGATTGGAGTTATGGGTATTGATGCCTTTTATAACACCATGGCCCCATTTCATCGCATTGGCCTCAGCATTAAAGATCCAATAGAAACAGCTCAATATTGGGCAGATAAGATTCGTGAAGATGTAAATATGTTAGTTATCTTAACTCACCAAAACAAAACTGCCCCAATGCAAACTGACAAAGAATCTGATCCAAATGTACAACGTGGTTTTGATGAAGATTATGAAATGGCAGGAAAATTAAGGGGTGTTGATGCTATTTTTGGTGGGCACTCTGATAATGGTTTGCCGGAGCCAGTAATCCACCCCAAAACTGGCACAGTTATAGGGTTAACTTTTGGTCAGGGCATGCATCTTGGTTATACAAAATTTAGAGTGAATCTTAATGAACATGATGTAACATTTTTGGAGGGTTATTTGATTCCTGTAGATTCAAAAGCATTTCCTGCTGATCAGAAAACTGAAAAGCTAATAAACCAATACCGAAAGCTCTATCCTGAACTCTCAGAGATCATTGCAACTATAAAGCAACCCTCAATGCGTCTTTACAACAATGAATCTACCATTGGTAACTTATTGACAGATATTATGCGTGATGCAGCAGGCAGTGATATATCTTTCTTAAATTCAGGGGCTATTAGAGCCGATTTAAATTCTGGCAAGATATCTCTAGAGCATTTACTAAATGTTTATCCTTTTCCAGATAATCTCACAATCATTGAGTTATCAGGTAAACAAATTAAGGACTTAATTGAATATAGCCTGACTTTGCCTTACGGCATAGGTCAAATTTCTGGCCTAGAAATACAATACAACAGCAATAAACCAGCTATGCAAAGACTTTTGAGCTTAAAGATTAATGGCAGAGACATAGTAGATTCAAATAAATATACCGTATCTACAAGTGGCTATTTAGCTAAAGGAGGGGATGGCTACACTGTTTTTACAGAGGGTAAGCTCATTAATGAAGAACAAAGTTTTCCTGATGCGCTTTATAGAGGTTTCAAGGCAATGGGAGAAGTTAAACTGCCTTCGATTGGTAGACAAATAGATCTATCAGACAATCTCAGCGTCAATTAAAACAGCAATAAATAGTGCAGGTTCTTGGCCCTTGCACACCCAAGCATGGTTGGTTCCCCTTTGTACAACAACATCAAAAGGCTTTAGATCTACTTCTTCCTCATCGAGCAAAAGAGTAACTTCTCCTTTTAAGAGAATGATGTAATCAATTGTTTCTGTCTTATGCATTGCAGGATGACGGGTTGTATCTACTCTTGCACCCGCTGCACCAACTTGAGAGAAATTATCATGGGCTATTTGATTTAAGACATCATTTGGTATTCCCTCTGGAAGAGGGTTTATTTGAAAATACCTGAACTTAGAGCCACCTTTAGGAGGGCTCAATAATATATCGCTGTCCGCTCTATCAATTGTGTCTTTTGAATCAACTTTTTTGCCATCAGTATTCCATAGCTCGAATAGACCTCCAACTTCCTCGCCAATACTTTTTGGAGGAGGGCTATCAGAAATAATTACTGATTTACCGTCTTTATTGTGACCTGTTACTATTCTTCTCATTTCAATAACTCTCATAGAAATCTTACCCATCTAAGGCTAAATTAGTCAATTTATTGTGAAAAAGATAAATAAAGTCACTAGTCTTTAAGCTTTATGTAGACATCTGAAGTATTTGCTGTATTGTTTAGCTCATAATAAATAGGAGGACGCAATGCAAAAAGGAGTCGTAAAGTTTTTTAACAATGCTAAAGGCTTTGGATTTATTGCGCCAGAAGACGGTGAAAAAGATGTATTTGTACACATCAGCGCATTACAAAAATGTGGAATTGAAACATTGAATGAAAATGACAATGTTGAGTTCTCAGTTGAAGAGTACAAAGGCAGAATAGGCGTCGGTGAAATAAAACTAGTCTAGAAGATATCCCACACAAACCACTTATCAATGACCGGCATTATACAAGGTCATGAAGAGTATCCCTGTGCCTATAGTTCCTGAAACTAGAATTAAGTAATCAGTTAATCCAACTAAAGCAATTTTTATCCAGGATTCATCTGGTTTAACTTTTCTAAAAGCCGAAATCTTAAAAAGACTGAAGGCTACTATAAAAACAACGCCTCCTAGAATGAATATACCCATATCTCTAATTAAAACCCATCATCTTCTTTTGCTGTATCAATATTAATTGAACCTTCATAAATATCTACTCTGAGTAAAATCGGATTACAGCATACCTGACAATCTTCTACATACTCCTGATGATCCAATGATGTATCTA
>CAZNPG010000014.1:0-19822 GCA_964575305.1 uncultured Gammaproteobacteria bacterium
ACCCACTCTTCGGTATTAGTTTGAAAGTAGTAATCCCCAGCATCTTGTTTGTAGTCAATTATGCTAAAAACCTCTTTTTCAACTTTGATGGGAATTTTCTCTACAGGCGTAACAGCAAAATATTGGCCCTTCTCCCATTTCACTAGTTTTGAGAATAATTGCACCATTGATAATCTCTCAATTTTTGAATTGTTATAGAACCAATTAGCATCTGAATCAATACGAAATTCAACGCCCTCACAAAGCTTTGGGTCCCATTGATCTATTGGGTATTCATCCAGAGATAAAGCGGTTTTTTCCAGCTCATTTAAGCCCATACATACACCCCTAAAGCAAAACCTATGGCAATTAAAAAACAGGAAGAAATCTTTGATATGGCACGCTGAACAGAGTGGTTCAGTAATGACTTAAAACCTCTATTAAGAATAAAGCTCAAAAAGACAAACCATGTCGCAGTGGCAAGAAAAAAATAGACTGAAATACTAATTTGGAAAAGTATAGAAGTACTCAAAGCAACACCACTAAACAAAGAGACAAAAAAGATAAAAGCTTTAACATTAAAAATATTTACCATTAAGCCCCCTGTGAAGCTTTGCCAGAGGTTGAGAGTCTGAGTTTCTTTCACTGCTAGGTCTTTAGCTTCTGGATCGGCAAAGATTCCACTCACACCTAAATAGATCAGATACCCTGCGCCAACTGTTCCAATTATAGTATAGAGACTAGGTATTTTTTGGTATAAAAAATCTAAGCCTACAATAGCAAACAAACAATGCAGAAATACTCCTAGACCAATACCAACTGCAGAGATAACTGAGCTTTTTAAGCCCTTTTCAAAGCTGCTTTTGACGATATAAAAAAAATCTGGTCCAGGCGATGTAACTGCTACTAGATGCGCAAAGGCTAAAGATAAAAATAATGAAATATTCATAAATAAGAAGGCTCTCTCTCTAATTCAATCCCATAATGGTCGGTAACTAATTTCTTTAATATATCCTCAGCATTTCTAATATCTTTTGCTGAAGTAATGCCATTACTGGTTAAAACCAAAGCATGCTGTGTCCATAAGCCAACATTACGAATTTTCATGCCTTTCAAATTTAGTTTATCTAGCATTTCACCAGCTGAGAATTTAACTTTTTGATTAGGCATCTCAAATCTTTTTAGATTTGTTAATTTTTTATTTTTTTCAGCTTCTGAAGTCGATAAAATTGGGTTTTTAAAGAAACTGCCTAAATTAGGAAAATCCATTGGATTAGGTAATTTTGTATTTCTAATTGCTCTAATTTTCTTGATCATATCTGAGGCTTTGGTGAAATTAAGATTTTTTAAGCTTTCATGCTCTAAAACAGGATTGAATTGCTTGGATAACTTAAAGCCAACTGCTGTCACTATAAGGTTTGCACAGGTTTGAAACTTGCTCTTTCTGTAACCAAATTCACAATTTTCAACTGTTATTTTTCTAGTTATGGCTAGATCAGTATCAAAACATTCCACATGGCTTATTAGATTCGAAACTTCTTGGCCATAGGCCCCAATATTTTGGATTGGAGCAGCACCTACAGTACCAGGTATTCCAGCTAAATTCTCAAGACCATAAATATCTTTATTGCAACAAAAATCAATAAGATCGTCCCAATCTACAGCTGCGCCCACTTCTAAATAAGCACAACCATTTTCTTCAGCATATTTAAAATTATTATTGGAAGATTTAACCACTATTTTGGAAAAATAACGTGGAAAAATAGTATTAGTGCCTGAACCAATTACTTGTAAGTTTTTTTCTTGTTTTTCAGCGTAATCGAGTATCTCAATAAGATCACTTTCTGTTTCAAAAGAAAAGAGTTCTGAAGCCTCAGATTTGAGGTTTAAAGCGTTCTTTTTTGTAAGATCATGCATATTCATTAATTAAGCTTAAGATGGCTCCTCAGCCTGATTAGATCCTCTTTAGTATCAATTCCCCACGATTCATCTAAATTGAGTTCTAATACGTGTAATGGTAGACCATTATCTAGTGCTCGCATTTGTTCTAATTTAAGGCTTATCTCATTTTCTGTTTTAGACAAACCGGAAAAAGTATTTAAAAAATCAACTTGATACGCGTATATTCCAAGATGATGAAGTACTAGCTTTGAAAAATCTTTAACAACTACAGGCGTATCTCTAAAGAACTCTAGTGCTGAATTATCATCGTTGATTATTACCTTTACCTTATTTGGATCAAGCAGGTCAGCATTAGATGAAAAATGTCGGGCAATTGTGCCATATTTATATTTATTGGCATGCATAAAATCACCTAATTCATTTACTGCCTCAATATCTATTAAAGGCTCATCACCTTGGACATTTATAACAACTGCTTCACTTTTATACCCAACTGATTCGACATACTCTTGCACTCTATCTGTACCAGAATCATGTTTATTTTTTGAGAGAAACGCTTTACCTCCTAAATTAGAAATATGTCGAAATATTTCATCAGAATCAGTAACTACTATTACCTCATTAGCATTGCTTTGTTTACACCTTTCCCAGGTCATTTGAATCACAGTTTTATTACCCACTTCTTGCAGAAGTTTTCTTGGTAATCTTTCTGATCCAATTCTTGCTGGTATCAGGATTGTAAAACCTTCAGCCATTGATCTTTTCCGTGATAAGTTTGCTAATATTTGTATTTAATTTCACACCCATTTTTAGATACCAAATATTAGATCCCTTAAATTTTTCACCCATTCTGGCTGCGTCCTTTTCGGTGGTTAAGATTGGCCTCTCAAAATTAAATTCTATGTCTTTCTTGGTGAAATAATGATGGTCTGGAAAAAGTTTGTAATCAAAATTTACTTTAAGACCATTCAATGTTTTTAAGAACCTGTTTGGATTTGCTATACCGCTAACTACATTTGCAGTTTTGCCAAATGGATACTCATCAACGGCATAGGTATCTCCAGTATCAAGGTTGACCCATGATTCTGGTTCAAGTTCAAAGAAATTGTCATTACCGTCTTTTCTGCCACTATAAATGAAAAGATCAACTTTCTTAGTCTTCCAAATATTGTCTCTTAATGGACCAGCAGGCAAGAAAAGCTGATTACCAAAATTCCTATTTGCATCTTCAACAACAATTTCAAAGTCTCTTCTTAAAGCGGTGTGTTGGAGACCATCATCTGATATAGCAATATCGCATTCAGTATGTCTTTCAATGTATGAAAGCGCCCTAGCTCTATCTCTATCAACAACAACATTAAAACCTCTGTTATAGTGGAAAATAGCTTCATCTCCTACTTCTTTTGATGTTGTCTCTTCATTGATAAGTTTTGTTCCTGTAAATGAACCCTTATAACCTCTCAGAATAATACCAGGCTTATAACCAAGATTTCTTAAATCAATTGCTATCTGACTTACTAGAGGAGTTTTTCCATTCCCACCAACTGTTACATTACCAACTACCACTACTGGAATTTCATTACCGACTGAAGTTTTAGGTTTTAGAAAAGTATTTTTAAAGCTACTAATAGCCCAATAAACAAAACTTAGTGGTGTCAAAGCAATATTGCCAAAATTATATTCATCCCAGAAACTCTTTTTCTCATTGATTAATGTTGGTACAAAATCAACTTCTGTATCCGATATATTGATCTCTTCAATAAGCTCTGGCTTACCTTGTAATACGTTATATAAGCCCTCTTCTTTGATCAATTCGTTATGCGTTCCTGCTTGCGTTATTTCGCCATTTTCCAGTACACAGATTTTGTCAGCGTTCTCTACTGTGCTAAGTCTATGAGCAATTATAAATGTAGTTTTATTCTGTGATGCTTTTTCAATAGCCGCTTGTATCTCTTTTTCTGATTCATTATCAAGGGCTGAAGTGGCTTCATCAAATATCAATATTGACGATTTTTTTAACAAGGCTCTAGCAATAGCTACTCTTTGTTTTTCTCCACCTGAAAGAGTTATGCCATTAGCACCAATAATGGTATTGAAACCTTCGGGTAAGTTCATAATGAATTCATAAGCATTGGCCTCTCGAGCTGCTTGGAAAACTTCTGAATCTGTAACTTCACCTAGTCCATAAGCAATATTATTTTTAACAGTGTCGTTAAACAAAGTTGGGTCTTGTGAAACATAAGATATGGAGTTTCTAAGGTCAGTTAATTTAATTTTCTTGATGTCATATCCGTCTATTCTTATTCTTCCTTCATAATCGTCATAAAAACGATTTAATAGGTTTACTATTGTTGATTTACCGCTTCCTGACTTACCAACCAATGCAATAGTTTCACCTTGCTTAGCTGAGATTGAGATATTCTTTAAAACCGGATCTGAGTCGTGTGAATATGAGAAAGAAACATTTTCAATTTCAATCTCTCCTTCTAAAGTCTTATTAATATCTAAACCTTCATCATATTTCTCTGGAGCATTGTCTATTGCAGAGAATATATCCTCTGCAGCTGCTAAACCTCTTTGTATAACAGCATTTAAGCTTGAGAGTTGTCTTATAGGTCTAGCCATCAAGCCTGCAGCTGTAAAGAAAGCCACGAATGATTCAGAAGGCAAATTCAACTCAGTTAAGTTTGTAAGTGCAAGGTAACTCATTGCTGCTAAAGCAAAAGCCACGAAAACTTGAATTAAAGGAGTAGTGATATTCCCAGTACTTTCCATTTTAAGATTTTGTTTTAGGTTTTCATCGTTAGCTTTCTTAAACCTTTCTTCTTCACCACTCTCATTATTAAAGGATTTGATTTCACGTGCTCCAGATGCAATTTCATTACTTACTTGGGTGACTATACCCATAACGTCCTGGATTTTTTTAGCTACTCTTCTTAAACGCTTACCAGCTATAGAGACAATAATTCCAATTAAGGGAGCAATGACTAGGATCACCAAAGTCAATTTCCAGCTTAAGTACATAAGGTATACGAAAAGACCAATTAACAGGAAACCCTCTTTAACAAGAATTTTAAGAGCATTAGTTGCTGCTCCTGTAATTTGATTTGTAGTAAAGATTATTCTATTTACTATTTCTCCTTTAGAAGCTTGATCAAAGAAACTCATTGGCTGGTAGAGCAAGCTAGAAATTAGATCTTGTCTTAGACTGTGCACCACTTTTAGTCCAACGTTCGCCATGAAGTAGTTGCCCACATAGAATCCTATACCCCTAATCACAGATATAAATGCAAGAAATAGCGCTAGATTTAATGGGTTAAGAGAGTTTTCATTGCTCTCATTTATGTAAGATATTACTTGTTTAAGCCATTCAACTGCAGAAATATCAGCTGCTGCGAAAAGAATGAAGCCAATTATGCTCAGAAAGAACAAACCTTTATGTTCAAAGGTATAACCCAATAGCCTTGTATAGATAGATTTATTCATTTTTCTACGATACTTCTTTCAACAATATTTAAAGATTTATCTGCTCTTTTAGCAAATGCAATATCATGTGTAGCATAGATAACTAGCGACTTATTTTCAGTTGCGTAAGCTATTAGAAAATCTTGCACAATAAGGCTATTTTCTTGGTCTAAATTGCCAGTGGGTTCGTCAAGTATTAGTATTTTTGGTTGCTTTGATAATGCTCTTGCAATTGATGCTCTTTGCTTTTCACCTCCAGAAACTTTAGATGGAAATTTATTCTTAATATGATCAATGCCTAGTTTTTTTAAAATGCTAGAAATATGGCTATTATCTTTGCCATGGCAAGCTGCCATACAATTTTCATGAATAGTTAGATTCTCTAATAAGTAATGAAATTGATAGCCAAACCCAAAATCAACTTTACGTAAGGCGCTTTTTTCTTCAATGGACAATGTATCTAGATTCATCCCATCTATTTCAATAGAACCTTTATCAAAACTATCTAAACCAGATATCAGGTTAAGAAGAGTGGTTTTTCCAGATCCAGAAGAACCAACAACACTATAAACTCCATGCGAATTAAACTCATAAGAAACGTTCTCAAAAACTATTTGTTTAGCTGAATTATCTGTATATGTTTTATGTAAATCTTTAATAGAAATCATGATTTGTTCACTATATTAACTGGGTTTGTATTAGCTGCTTTATTTGAGGGAATGAAACCAAAAATAAGCAATAAAATAAAAGTTGTCACATTAATCCATAAGATTTGATTGGTGCTAACAATAGATGGGAAGTAGTCCAAATAATAAACATCCAGCATCGAAATGTTGAAGATTTGAGAAAGAAAATTTAAAAATTCAGTAATATTTGATGCAACAAAAATGCCAAGCAGATTTCCTAAGCCAATACCAACTAAACCAATAGTAATTATTAATTGCATAAATATGCTTTGAATGTCCCATCTGGAATAACCCATTGTCCTCAAAATTGCTATTTCTTTTTCATTGTTTTTTATCAAGTTATTAACCGACATAAGCAAGCTTAGAACCGCAACTAATAGAATTAAAGACATTAAGAGGGAGACCATTATTTTTTCAAGCTGTACGGCCCTAAAAAGACCTCCATAAGATTGATCCCAACTATTAAGCTTTATGTATTCACCGCTCTCAATCTCGGTAATAAGAGATCTACCAATTGCCTTAGCCTCTAAGACATTTTTTACTCTTACCTCAATGCCAGCACCATTTTTTGGTCGTATGAGCTTCTTGAAGGCTTCTGTGCTTACTAGACCATACATTTGATCGACTTCTGAACCTACTGAGAACAGTCCAACAACTTTAAAAGCAACCACTCTTGGAACACCAATGAGAGGATTTGTTTGATCAATATTTAATAAATTTACTGAGTCACCTACTGCAACATTTAGTTCATATGCCAGACTGTCACCTAGAATAATTGCAGCGCCATCCTCTAGAGACAATAGACTACCAATCAGCATATTGTCAGGAATAATTGAAATTTCATTCAAAGAACTAGTGCCTTTTAGCATAATGCCCTTTGAATTACTTCTATTATTAATTACTACTTGAGAAGCATAATATGGCGCAACTTTTAGAACAGAATCATCTTCTTTGATATCAGCTGACACTTGTTCCAGATTTTCAAAACCACCACTTTTTTCTAGGGTAATATGAGGTATCACTCCAAGAATTCTTTTTTGGAGTTCATTCTCAAATCCGTTCATTACTGAAAGTACAACAATTAGCACAGCTGTTCCAACTCCTACCCCACTAGCAGTAAGTAATGTTTGTGATGATAATGTTTTAGTGCCTCTTCTAAAGAGATACCTAAATGAGATTTTTCTTAGAAATTGATTCAAGACAATTTTTTCATTACTTTTGAGAGCAACTCAAAAGGTTTGCTTCTTGGTGGTCTAAGCATGCCAAAAATACTATCTGAATTTGTTTGGTAATAAATTGACCTTAGGTTAGAGAAGTTTAAGAAACCTTCATGGCCATGATAATAGCCATATCCAGATGGCCCTACACCACCAAATGGCAACCTAGATTGCATTAAATGAAACATGGTGTCATTGACGGTAACTCCGCCTGATCTTGTATTATTAATCACATAATTTTGTTCAGTTTTTTTGTTTCCAAAGAAATATAAACCTAACGGGTGATCATGGTTATTAACATAAGAAACAGCTTCACTAAGATTTTCGTAAACCATAATTGGGAGTAATGGACCAAAAATTTCTTCCTGCATCACACGCATGTCATCGTTAACGTTTAACAGTACCTTTGTTGTAATTGTATTTTTTTCTGACGAATCAAAATTGCCGAGATTAATTATTTGAGCGCCTTTATCTTTTGCATCAAATAAGTATTCTTGCATTCTATTATGGTGGTGATCATTCACCATAGACGTGTAATCTGCACCATTATTTTCTGGATAAAAAGTATTAAAAACTTTTTTCAATTCAGCTATGAGTTTTTCTTCCAGACCTTTTTTAACCATAATGTAGTCTGGTGATAAACAAATTTGGCCTGCATTTAATGTTTTAACAAACATAATTCTTTTTGCTACTAGTTCTAAATTAGCATCTGAGGCTATGATTGTTGGGCTTTTTCCACCCAACTCTAAAGTCGTAGGAACCAGGTTTTTTGCAGCATTTGCAACAACCTTTTTAGCTATGTTTCCACTTCCTGTGTAAAGTAAGTGATCAAGGGGAAGAGCAGTAAATTCTGAACCTACTTCTGGACCGCCTAGAAACACAGCAAATTCTGATTCATCAAAATATTTACCAACTGCTTCTTTAATGAGGTTTGCTGTGTTAGGTGTGAATTCAGATGGTTTAGCCATGATTCTATTTCCTGCAGCTAAAACAGATGCAGCTGGATAGAAAATCATCCCAATAGGAAAATTCCAAGGAGCTATTATTCCAACAGTTCCAAGTGGAGATGGCTGTAGAACAGCTTTAGAGCCAAGCATATCAGCCATAAAAGAAGATGCCCTTCTTGAAGGCTTCATCCATTTTTTTAAGTTTTTAATTGTGAAGTTTAAGTTCCTAACTGATTGAACAATTTCAGACGTCATTATTTCAGTTTCAGAACGATTCTTATAATCTTCATTTAAAGCTTCAACTATTTTTTCATCATGCGTTTCTAGCAAAGCAATACATCTTTTCAGGCTATCAACTCTTTGGTTATAGGATGGTTGTCCGTTTGTTATGAATGCTTTTTTTTGCAGATCCAGTGTCTCTCTCATTTATATTCCCCTAATAATATTTACTATACATCTAACCCAACTATCATTCGAGTTTAGCGAAGGTACATAATCAAGCTTCTGACCTCCTTTTTCAATAAATAGTTCCTTGTATTCATCACCAATTTCTATAATTGTTTCTAAACAATCGCCGGTAAATGATGGAGAAACAACCAAAACTTTCTTTACTCCCTCATCAGCAAATTGCTCTAAGACCTTATCACTAAATGGTTTTACCCATTTGGAATCAAGTCTTGATTGAAATGAAGTGATAGTTTTTGATTCTGGAATACCTATTTTATTAATCAGCAATTTTGTAGTTTCATAACAAGTAGCTCTATAGCAATGGTGGTTATCACCTTGAACCCCATCCTCACATTCACGGTCATCACATTTCCCTTTTTCATAAACTTCATCAAGCTGACTCATTGGCAACCCATGATAGCTGAATATAATTTTATCGTATTCATCTAAATTAAATTTTTCTATGTTCTCACTAAAAGCTTGTAGAAAGTCTTCATTATCGTAAAACTGATCAACTGTTTTAACTGATGGTATGACAGTCCACTTTGCTATTTGTTTTAATGCATGATCAAGGAATGATCCATTTGCAGCAGAAGAATACTGGGGGAAAACAGGAAATAAAATAATCTCATCGTAACCCTTTTTTTCTAATTCATTGAGTTGGTTTTTAACTGAAGGATTTTTATACCTCATTGCATAAAAAACATCATGTGTATCTTTCAATTTTTCCTTAACTTTTACAGTAAGATCTTCCATATGATATTTAAGAGGAGATCCTCTTTCGGTCCAAAGTTCTTTGTAACTTTTTGAAGATGAAAAAGTTCTTGTTGGCACAATAATTAGATTTACGAGCACATATCTTAAAAATGACGGAATATTGATTATTCTGCCATCTCCTAAGAACTCACTAAGATAGCTAGCAACATCAAACCATCCCGGGCTGTCAGGAGTGCCAAGACTAATCATGAGTACTGCTTTTTTATTTGTTTGCATTTAAATTAAGTATATACGGGTGAATAAGGGTAAATCCAATCACTAATAAGCAAATATTTATAACTTGTTTATGCCTACCAGCCTTTTAACTTCTTTAATCGCAGGCAGGGTTTGTTTTCGTACATTGTCTGCTCCAGCTTTTAAAATCTCATCAATATGTGTTCGATTTGAATTTAATTCTAAGTATTTTTCTCGAATTGGTGAAAGGATCTGATTTAGTTCCTCAAAGACTTTCTGCTTTGCATCGCCCCAACCTATGCCATCACTAAACATGTCCTTCATTTCTTTTTGGTTGCCTTCTGAAGCAAAGCTGGAATAGATGCTAAAAAGAGTATTATCTTTCCAATCTTTCTTCTCTCCTGGTTCTTGTGAATTAGTCACAATTTTCATGACGGATTTGCGAAGATCTTTCTCATCAGCTAATAAAGGAATTATATTGTTATAGCTTTTAGACATTTTTCGACCATCGGTTCCTAATACTGTTTTTTCATCCTTTATTACTGCTTCTGGCACATTAAAAAAATCGCCGTATTTTCTATTGAACTTTTCTGCAATATCTCTGGTAATTTCCAAATGTTGTTGTTGGTCTTTGCCTACAGGAACATGCGTTGCATTTGGAGTCAATATATCTGAAGCCATAAGCAAAGGGTAAGAAAATAACCCTAAAGAGATGCCCTCATCAATATCTTTTTTACCGCTTTCATTATTAACATCAATTGCTGCCTTATAGGCGTGGGCTCTATTTAGCAAGCCTTTCTCCGTTATACAGCTTAGTAACCATGCTAGCTCAGTAATTTCTGGTATGTCTGATTGTCTATAAAAATTTGTCATTTCGGGATCTAAACCAGAAGCTAACCAAGCCATTGCAATACTGTTGCTCAACTCACTTAATCGCTCTGGGTCTGATACTTTAATAACAGCATGAAGATCGGCAATAAACAGAAATGATTCACACTTTTCATCCAATAGATCTAGTGATGGCTTAATTGCACCTATATAATTTCCTAAATGGGGATAGCCACTTGGCGTTATACCTGTTAAAATCCGTTTCATTCAATTACTATTTGTTTGAAATTATAAATAATATTCAGCTAATTTGTGGGAGACAAAGCAATAAATCTTAATCAACAACTAAATGAGATAGAGAGTCTATTCTCTACAGGCCATATTAAAAAGGCTCAAAAGGACCTTCGCAAACTAAATTCCCAGTTTGGAAAAGGTAAGCCCATTCCCTCAAAATTTCGACATAAATTCCAAAGACTTAATTTTACTGCTAAGGAATATGATGATTGGGCAGAGTTTGCAACATCAGACAAGAGAACAGAATTAATCAATGAAGTTAATAAACTTCAAGCTGAAAAACTTGAGCCAAGATCATTGGCTAACAGAATAAATTCACTTCAGAAACAATGGCAAAATCTTGATCAGCATGGCAAAACTGCTAGTAAAGAAAAATGGTCAACTTTTAAAGACGCTTGTGAAAAAGCTTGGGCGCCATGCAAGGACTACTTTGCTGTTTTGGAAGATAAAAAAGAAGAGAATAGAGATAAGAAATTAGCTCTTTTAAAAGATATCGATGCCTTCCCTGCTGGAAAAACCGTTGAAAATACAACAGTAATTCAAATTGTGATGTTCTTAAAAGGCATTCATGAAAAATGGAAACAATTTGCACCTGTACCGGATAAAGACTTCCAAGATTTAAATAATAAGTTCAAAGCATCTAGAGATGCTGTAAATAAGTTACTTGAGCAAGTAGAAATTCACAATAGATCACTTAAAGAGGGAGTAATAGAGGAAGTCAAAAACCTTAGCAAAGAAGATATTGATGCATCTGTCCAGAAAATAAGAGAACTGCAAGAGCATTGGAGAACTCTTGGTCCTGCAGGCAAGAAACTCGACCCTGAAGTTAATCTAAAATTTGAACAAGTATGTGATGAATTTTTGAGAATTAAAGATAAAGAGCTTGATGAATCTAGAGGGCTGATGGACGACATAATTAAAGATCTAAGAGATAAAAAAGTTGCTCCAGGTGAAGCAGAGCAAAGATTCTTAGGATTAGAGAACCTTCAAGGCACTGCCGAAGAAAAGAAATTCAAAAAAGCTATAAAAGACTTTGCTATGTTGCAGAAGAATGAAAAAGCACAAGAAAAGCTCAAATCTTATCAAGACCTATTTGAAGAGCTAATTGAAAAAGGATCAGACAAAGTTTCAAAAGATTTAATACCAGAGTTTGTAAATGGTAAGCCATCTGAGTCAATGGATCTTAATGAAGCAGCTATAAGATTTCAAATGTTTGCTGGACTTGACCCAGTAGGACCCAAAGAAATGGTTTCTAGGGTCAAATTTGAGGAGCTAAGAAACAGGTTTACTGAAAAATCAGTTGATATGAATGAAAAACTTAAAGAACATTTTACTAATTTAGTCTATTCAAAAGGCACTTCTAGTAAGAAAGAGTCTGCTGATGTGAAGAAAGCTATGGTTAAAGCTCTAAAAAAAGTAGAACAATTACTTCCTTAACCTCCTAACAAATTCAAATCCAAAAAGCATTGTCATTAGAAAGCCATGCATATAATTGGTATTGCTTGAAATCCTTTTGTAGAAATATAAGTACTCTAAGAAATGTACACAGATTGCAAAAATTGCTGAATATTCAACTAATTTAAAAAACAGATTATCTGAGTTTAAAAACACCGAAATAACAAACAGAAACCAAAAAAGAATTATTAAGTTTCTGATCATAAATAAACCTTAATACTATCAATAATTTGTAAAGTGCTTTTTTCAGCTTTTCTAATATTTGTTAAATTTACAAAGCCATGAAAAAGGTCAGGAAAGTGCAATTTTGATATGTTATTACCATTAGTTTCCAAGAAATTTGCATACTCAATTCCCTCATCACAAAGTGGGTCAAAACCAGCAGTTACCAATAATGTTGGAGTTTGATAGCAAGCCAAACCATCTTGTTTTAATAAATCAAATCTAGGATCTACATCATTAGCAACATTAGATCTAAGCTGATCCCAAAACCATTCCATTGAACTCTTTGTTAGTAAAAAATTTTCCTTATAAAGTTCCATAGATTCAAAATTAAGAGTTGGGGATATCATAGGGTAAATAAGTATTTGAGCACCTGGCATTGGTAATTTAGATGTTGTTAAATCAAAGTTCAATGATGCTGCTAAATGGGCTCCTGCACTATCCCCACAAAGCAAAATTTGATTACTTTGTATACCTTTATCAAGCATATATTTATATGCTATTTTGGCGTCTTCTAATGCTTTTGGAAATTTATTTTCTGGAGATAAGCTATATTCAAGTGAGTATATTTTTATGCCTAGCATGACAGACAATAAACCAACAAAATTATGATGAGTTTCAATGCTTCCTAGAGCATAACCACCACCATGAAAATAAAGCATTTGCTTATCTGATTGTATTAATTTTGGGGTGTACTCTCTGACAATAGTGCCCTCTTCTTTAGCAACAATTAAATCTTTATACTCAAATTTTTTAGGAGGTTTTTTATTTAAATTTAAGCTCATGCGAGCATTATTGGAATTTATTCTCTCAGCATTATTGAAATTATCTACATCTAGTTTATAGCCAAAGATTTCCATCAATTTTAAGAATATTGTAGATTGATGGTCTAGATATTTATTTCTGATAAATGTACTTTTTTTTGAAAAAAAAGTTTCCAAAAACCAATCAGGCAGCATAAAAAAAACATTTAAAATTAAATTAATAAAAAAATCTTTCATAGCTATAATCTTGCAGTAATATTATTAAACTATAATATATTTATTGTTGTTGGGCGCTCACAAACATTTTGATTTAGATTGCTAGCAACCTCATAGAAAAGAAAAATGCATACTTCAAATTTAATAGCTTACTTTGTACTAATTTTTTTGTTGGCGATTGCTTGTGAATTTTTATACGGCTATTTCAAAAAACAAAATAATTACAGACTCAACGATACTGTTACAAGTATTGGTCTAGGGCTTATGAGTCGATATCCTGCTTTATTGGGGCTGGGTGTTCAGGGACTAGTTTACGCATTTATATCACAACAATTTAACCTTGGCCTTTTGGCTTCTTATGACCTGTATGTTTGGGTATTAGCCTTTGTTTTATACGATTTAAGTTATTACTGGCTACACAGATCACATCATCAAATTAAAGTTTTATGGGCTTCTCATGTAGTTCATCATCACGGCGAAGAATTTAATTTGTCCACTGCGCTACGCCAAACAGGAACAGATTTTTTATTCAAATGGATTTTTTATACTCCTATGCTTTTATTGGGCATTCCCGTAGAGATATTTGTGACGGTTGCCGCACTCAACTTGTTCTATCAGTTCTGGGTGCACACAGAACATATTAATAGGCTTGGGATAATTGATTACATTTTAGTAACCCCCTCAAACCACAGAATTCATCATGCGCAGAATAAGGAGTACATAGATGCAAATTACGGTGGTGTATTTATATTATGGGATAGAATGTTTGGCACATTCATAGATGAAAGAGAAGATCTTAAACCAGTATATGGTACATCTAAGCCTTTAAATACATGGAATCCTTTATGGGCAAATCTAGAAGTTTGGAATGAGATATTCAAAGATACTTGGAGAACTAAAAAGTGGACTGACAAAATAGCTGTTTGGTTTTCAACACCAAAATGGCGTCCAGCTGATGTTGCTGAGAAATACCCTATTAAGAAAAATGATTTAACTCAATTCAGAAAATTTGATCCCAAAACAACTACTTATGCGAAGATTTTTGGTTTTACCCATTTAATATTTGTAGGCATTTATACACAAGGAGTGCTATTTAATTCTGCTTCTATAGACTTCATAGACATGCTGCTTATATCTGTAAATATTGTGACATTAATGGTATTTGCATCGTTTATGTACGAGAACCGTGTTTTTGTTTATTATGCTGAGCTTATAAGGTCAATTGCAGTATTGCTTCTCATAAGTATTGGTTATTTCAACTTTATGCCAGAAATAATTCTTGGATACACTGTTCTTTCAGCTCTTATATCAGGAGCTATTGTCTTTAAAGACAGATTCCTTTCTCCTAGCGAAGCTCACTAGGCTTCATAAAATTTTCAAGACTAGAACAACCTTGCGTAAGTTCGGTCCATTTATTTTCTGTACTTATTTGAGCTAAAGCACATGTTGGATATTTATTGAGAAATTTTTGTGTTAAAAATTCAGTTATATCATGCATTGAGGGGTTATGCCCAACAATCATGACAGTATTCATTTCTTCTGAAATCTGATAGAGCTCATCCAATATATTTTCCATCGATGCATGATAAATATTGTCAATAAATTCTAATTTTGGTTTATCTTTTGAGAAAAAATGCTCAATTGTTTCTTTAGTTCTTTTTGATGGACTTGATAGAACTAAGTCTAATTTTATTTTTTTTGAACGAAAGAAGTTGCCCATGAGTTCGGCATCTTGTATGCCTCTCGTGGACAATGGCCTATCAAAATCTTTAAGCGCAAAATCATCCCAACTTGATTTGGCATGTCTTAAAAAAAATATTTCTTTCATAAATTCAATTTGCTCTTGCTAATTCTTTTTTTAATCTATTTCTAAATGAATAGTCGTCAACAGTAATAGTATGCCTATCTGTATTAACTTGCGTAACATCTGGATTTTTAAGCTCATTTTCAATTAGCTTCTTGATATCACCTTTTGGTTCCCACTCACCTGCTAGATGTCGTGCTGCAAGTTTAGACTGCAATTCTGCACCAGGCCAAATACAACCTAGTGGCTGGAATAGGCCTATAAAGTATAAGTTCTTAATATTTGCTGGAAGCATTCTATGCAACAAGTGAACTGGGCCTTTCTCAAAATTGATTAAATTTTTATCAAAAAATTTATGCTTAATCTTATAGCCTGTACAAGCAATTACAGTGTCAAATTCCTCAAATGTGCCGTCTTTAAAATATACGAACTTATCATCAAATTTCTCTATATCTGGCTTAGGTAAGACTTTTCCATGACGAACAGCATTGTAAAGATCAGAATTAATTGTGGGATGTGTAGCAAGTATATGATTAGTTACTTTTGGTAAACCAATGTCTTCATTTTTTCCCTGCATTAGTTCTAACATAAATTTCATAAAAGGTAGTCTTATGAAACGAGGCAACCATCTTGATCTTAAACCAAACACATCGCTAGTAAGACCAAACATAAATTTTGGTATTAAATAATAACCCCTTCTCCAGCTTATGGCCGTTGTTTTAGAAATTCGAGATGTCTCTACTGCTACATCACATGCTGAATTGCCGCCACCAATTACTAAAACCTTTTTGTTACGGAATGGTTCAGCTTTTTTGTAACTGTGAGAGTGAATGTATTCACCTGAAAAATTGCCAGGGTAGTTTGGAAGTCTTGGTTCATGATGATGACCATTACAAACAACCAGAGCATCAAATTTTTGTACATTGATTAAATCAGTGTTTAGATGTTTCCATTCAATTATCCATCGACCATTATCTTCTTGTTCACACTTGATAACTTCTGCATTGAAATGAATATGTTTTTTAATTCCAAAGTGTTCAGAATACTCGTTGAAATAACTTAGCAATTCTTTATGTGAAGGATAGTCAGATGTAGTTTTGGGAAGCGGGAAATCCTCATAATAAGATGTGTATTTGGAGCTTATAATATGTGTGGTTTCAAATACGCTTGAGTGACCCGAGGGATCATCATACCTCCAGTTGCCTCCAACACCAGAACATCTTTCAAAACCAATAACATCAAAGCCTTTTTCTTTGAGGTTTTTAATAGCTGTTATACCAGATGGTCCAGCGCCAATGACTGCTACTTTTTTCATATTCTTTTTTGAATTAATATTGCTTAGACTCCATATTAAACAAATTAGATTATGTCTCAAGAAATTGTTGTTAACTTAGATTTTTGGTCCAAACCACCCTGGTCAGATGGCAAGGGTAAATATCGATTAGGTCTTAAGCCTATACAGATTGAAGATTGGTTTGACGTTTCAATAGATGAGGAATTAAGAAAACATAAAGAAGATCTGCTCAATAATTCTTATGAAACAGTGGTTAGAGCAACAAATTGCTCTTTAGAGGCCCAAGAACTGCTCACCAAACATATTCAGTCAAACAATCTTTATAAAGACCCCATAGCTTCTATGTCGCTCTCAGTACCGGATGACTTATGCATTATTGAATCATCAGGAGATCAGAGACTATTGGCTGCATCAGTCTGCTCACCAAGTTACTGGAATTTAAAAGAAAAAATTGGAGAACCATTACGAGCTATTCATAAGCCTGTTAAAACTTTAAATGAAAAGATTGGCAATCCAATTGAGAGGTTTATCTCTAATGCTCCAATCGGTAAGCCATTTAAGCGTGAAAATTGGTTTATCCATGGAGATACAAAAAGAATGCATCTTGAATCTGAAAAGTACCCGAAAGGCAATGTCTCCGAATGGGTTATACGTTCAGAAAGAGAAACTTTATGTAGATACGATAAAAAATATTCTCTATTTGCAATTAACGTAAGATTTCAGAAATTAAGCTTTATCCATAATTTTGATGACGCAAAAGAATCATTAAAAAATAGCTTGTTAAATTTAGATAAAGAAGAACTAATATACTTTGGTGGTCAACTTAAACTTGATTCAATTTTGTCTTATCTTAATTCTTCAAAGACATAAAATAATCATTTGCCTTTGCTACAACTTTTGGAGCTAACCAAATTGTTGAGATGAGAGTTGGAAAAATCATCATCGCAAATGCACTGTCAACAACATTTAATGCAAGATCAAAACCGCCAATAGAAAAACCAAAAACAGCACCTATAAAAATAATCTGATATATGGGCACACCTTTTTTACCAAATAAAAACTTAACGCATGCAGTTCCATAAAAGGAATAAGTAAAAATAGTGCTCAATCCGAAACATAAAACTACAAAAAATAGAATTAGTGGACCAATTGATCCTAACATCACCTCAAATGATTCTGCAGTAAGCAGAACACCCTTGTTGTCTGCAGTAGGCTCTACGCCGCTCATAAGAATAACTATTGCAGTCAAAGTACACATAATAAGAGTATCAAATATAGGTCCTGTCATGGCCACTAGGCCTTGTTTAGCTGGATGAGTGGTTGTTGCTGTTCCATGAATTAGAGCTTCTGTCCCTACTCCCGCTTCATTGCTAAATACACCTCTTTTTATACCAGTTAAGATGACCATAACTAATCCACCAGATACCGCAGATTTAAAATTGAATGCTTCATAAAAAATAGAGCTTATAGCAGGAATTAGTTCTTGATAATTAAGAACAATTATTACAAACACTGCAGCAAAATAAATAACGCTCATAAGTGGAACAAGTAACGCTGAAACATTAGCAATTCTTTTTAACCCACCAATAATTACAATTGCTGTAATCGAGGCCATTACAGCACCAGCTATATAAGCAAAATTTTCTACATCAGAGAAAAATAAACTTTCGGTAATTCTTACTATTTCGCTTGCTTGAACTGCTGGTAAACCAGCAATCATCCCAAAAAAAGCAAACATATAGGCAAATGGAAGCATATACTTTGGAAGTCCGTTTTTAATGACATACATTGTGCCGGCATTAACAGTACCATCTGGACTTATCTCGCGATATAGTGATGAAAGTGTCGCAGTAAAGAATTTTGTAGCTATGCCAAAAATTGCTGTTACCCACATCCAGAATATAGCACCAGGTCCCCCAAAATATATAGCTGCAGCAACACCAGCAATATTGCCTAATCCAATAGTTCCAGAAAGTGTTGCTGTAAGTGCTTTAAAATGACTAACTTCTCCAGCGCCCTTGCTTGGATGTTTCCCTCTCAAGACATCAAAAGCAAAAAATAAATATCTGTATGGTTTAAATTTAGCTGTAATGGCAAAAAATAAACCAGCGCCTAAAAGCAGAAGTTGTGTAGGTTGTCCCCATGCAATAGTTGCAAATTGCAAAAAGAATTCATTTAAAAATTCCATACTGGTTTATCGTAAACAAAATGCAAAGAAAAAGCCGCTAAAAAGCGGCTTTATTTAGAAATGAATTTATTTATGCGTCATCTGCATCATCAGGATCTGGATAGAACTGATAAGAGTTGCTAGCATTAGGTCCTTCACATGTAGCAGATGCATCAAACATTGCTTGAACATCAGAACCCATATCAGCAAATCTTTGATAAGCGGACTCTGCATCTGAATGACTCTCATAGTAGTTATTCCAGAAGAAATCATAGTTAGAAAATGGTTCTGGATTTTCTCCATTATGAAACATCACGCTGTAAGCAAATGTTGTTTCATTATCTGTGCCTAAAGTGTATTCATTGAATGCACCAACAGCCTCTCTTAGTAAATCAAGTCCATTTTCGTCATTGTATTTACAATAATGACCATACGTGACCCATTCAGTTGGCCCATTCCAATTTGCTTCATCGCCAAGAGGGAAATAAACATCATAACCCCTTCTGCCTTCGCCATCACAAACCATAACAGATGAATGTTTCTCTCTCCATGCATCAGCTTCAGTGTTTGTAGCCCAATCAGCCCAACCAGCATTTGAAGCATCTTTGGATTCCCAAAACAGCTGCCAATAAACTTTATTATCTCCACCTAGTGAAGCGCTTTGAACAGGTGCATGACCTGCTGAGTAAAAGAAACCTTCTGCAAAATCAAAATCATTCCATTCGTCAATCATTGCTTTTGCACTTGCATCATTAAAGTCGGAACCAGGAGTACATGTCATATATTCTGTATATGGAGGTCCTTGTTCTTCTTCAGTTTCTGTAGTTTCTACTTCTGCTTCAGTTGTTTCAGCTTCATTTGAGCATGCAGCTAAAAACAATACTGACAAAAGTATTAAAAATTTTAAGTAATTCATAAAAATCTCCTGCTCCTTTAACTATGGCAATATTAGAGACTTTTGACAAGATGGTATGAAGTATATTCTACTAGTATTTGAAAATTAAAAATTAAACATCAAATAATTAATAAGATTTCAGGAGAAAATATGTCTAAATTCAAAAATAAAACAATTCTAGTAACTGGAGCGTCTTCAGGCATTGGGCTAGCAATGGCCAAAGATTTTTCCAGTAGAGGAGCTAATTTGATACTTACAGCCAGATCAAAAGATAAATTAGATCAGCTTG
>CAZNPG010000015.1:0-13373 GCA_964575305.1 uncultured Gammaproteobacteria bacterium
AACTCATCAACTTTTTCTTCAAGAATATTTAGAGGTATTGAGCCAAAACTCAGCATATGGTCATGAAAATCTTTGATATCAAAATCATCACCCAAAGCTGCTTTAGTTTTGTCTCTGAGTTCCATAATTTTTAATTGACCAATTTTGTAAGCTAAAGCTTGGCCAGGCCAGGCAATATACCTATCAACCTCATTGTTGATATCTTGTTCTGTCTTAGCAGTGTTGTTCAAAAAAAGATTTACAGCATCATCTCTGGACCAACCCTTGTAGTGCATACCTGTATCTACCACTAATCTTACAGCTCGCCACATATCATAGGTAAGTTGTCCAAATTTGTCGTAAGGATCATCATATATCCCCATGCTTTCGCCTAATTGCTCACTGTACAAACCCCATCCTTCAACAAACGCGGTAATACTTAAATACTTCCTAAAGTTTGGAACATTTTCCATTTCTTGTGCCAATGAGATCTGATGATGATGTCCTGGTACTGCTTCATGGACGGAAAGGACAGGTATCTCATACTTAGGCCTAACTTCTGGCATATAAAGATTGGCGTAATAATATCCTGGTCTACCTGCACTTGGAGCATTGTAATACGCTGTAGTTGTGAAAGGTGCAGACTCCATTGGGATTGGAATAACGCCATAAGGTGCTCTTGGTAATTTATTGAATAATGTTGGCATATAAGCATCGATCTCTTTTGACATTGCTCTGTATGCTTGGAGCAATTCTTCGCCCGTTTCATAGTAAAATTTAGGGTCAGTTCTGAGGTATTGTAAGAAAGAATTAAAATCTCCCTCCCAACCAACTCGATCAATAATGCCTTCCATTTCTGCTCTAATCTTTGCAACTTCCCTCAAACCTATTTCATGAATTTCATCTGGAGTAAGGTCTGTTGTAGTGTGATATCTTGCTAAATATTCATACCATTCTTTACCGTTTGGAACATCACTGATACCAATTGAATCTCTGGATTTTGGCAAGTATTCATTAACTAGAAAATCGTATAGCTCTTGATAAGCAGGATTCAGAACATTTTGAATGTAATCCTTTACTTCATTCTGAAGTGCAGTTGCTTCTTCAGTTGTTGCAACATTACCAACGTCTTTAAAAATTTTGTAGTAGGGGTGATCTTCAATATCTTGCTTAAGCATAGCTCCTATTTGAGCCGACACACCTCTAGTTACTAACTTGGGTTGTGTGTAACCAAGTTCTAGTCCTTCTTTGTTTATAGCAAGTGAATTTCGCACATTTTGTGTATAACCTTTAACTCTTTCGAACCAATTCTTATAGCTTTGTAAATCAGCAAAATTTAACCTATTTCCATACAGATAATAATCCTGTACACCACCTCTTTGATTCAAGCGCATGTAATATCCTGGATAGTTTCTACCCTCCAAACTTACCTCATAATCTGATTTCAATAGTCTGTAGTTAAGCTTCCCATCCTCGGACAGGTTTTCAGGATTTATCTCACTTAGCACTTCTAGAACATACTTTTCATATTCGCCTGAGGAAAAGAAGTCCTCAACAGAGTTGCTAGACACTTGATCATCGTATCTTTTGTCACCAAGAAGAGAAGCAAATAAAGGGCTGCTTTCTAGCGAATCTTGCCAATTCTCATCTAAAAATTCATTAAATTTCTTTTGATCTGGATGAGGTTTCTCCGTAGTCAGATATTCATAACCAACATTTGTTGCAATACCAACCAATCCAGCAATAAGTACGACGCTTAATAATTGTCCAAATTTCATAGTAGTAATAGATTACTACATATTTGGATAGTTAGGGCCACCACCGCCTTCTGGTGAGACCCAATCTATATTCTGAGATGGTTCTTTAATGTCACAAGTTTTACAGTGGATGCAGTTTTGTGAGTTAATTTGAAAACGTTTTTTGCCTTCTTCTTCAACTATTTCATACACTCCAGCAGGGCAGTATCTTTGAGCTGGCTCATCGTATAGTTCTAGTGTCTTGTTAATTGGCAAATCCGCATCTTTAAGCACTAAATGACATGGCTGCTCTTCTTCGTGGTAGGTATTGGAAAGGTAAACTGAACTTAATTTATCGAAAGTAATTTCATTATCGTATTTAGGGTAATCTATTTTTTTACAGTCCTTTGCAAGCTTGAGAGACTCGTGATCAGGAGTTGAGTGGTTAAGTGTAAATGGTAGGTTCCCTCGAAAAATAAACTGATCTATTACATTCATTGCAGCGCCAATTAAGCCACCAAATTTATGGAAGAACGGGTTAAAGTTTCGTGATTTATAAAGCTCTGTATACAGCCAACTAGTTTTTATTTCTTCGTTTAAGTTTTTTTGATTTCCTTCTATATTTGATGCAATAACTTTAGCTGCTTCAATGCCTGATTTCATAGCAGTATGAGATCCTTTTATTTTTGAAAAATTCATTGTACCTGCATTACAACCAACCAAATAACCACCAGGGAATTCCATGCTTGGTAAACTCTGAAGCCCACCTTTAATTAGTGCTCTTGCTCCATATGAAATTCTCTTGCCTTTTTTGAGATACTTTTTAATAGCTGGGTGAGACTTCCATCTTTGAAATTCATCGTAAGGGCTAAGATGTGGATTTTTATAATCTAATGGAATTACCAGACCTAATAAAATTTGTTTTTTATCAGAGTGGTACATATAAGACCCTCCAGGAGTATCATCTGGTAATGGCCATCCATTTGTATGCATGACCAATCCTTCTTCGTGCAGCTCATTATCAACTTCCCAAATTTCTTTAAAACCAATTCCATAATGCTGAGGATCTTTACCTTTATCTAACTCGAATTTTTTAATGAGTTGTTTACCTAAATGGCCTCGGCAACCTTCAGCAAATACTGTGGCTTCGTTAGCTAAAATTTCCATTCCTGGCTGGAAAGAATCTTTTGGATTTCCATCACCATCAACACCCATATCACCTGTTATTACTCCAGCGACACGATCATCTTTATAAATTAATTCTGCTGCAGGAAAACCTGGAAAAATATCAACACCTAGTGACTCAGCTTGCTCTGCTAACCATCTGCATAAATTTCCCAAACTCAAAATATAGTTACCATGATTTTGCATGGTTGGCATAACAAAAGATGGAACTGGGATGCTGTATTTATCGTTTACAAGAAATCTAATAGCATCTCTTTTAACCTTAACATCAAGCGGTGCACCTTTCTCTTTCCAATCCGGAATAAGCTCATCTAAAGCCTTAGTTTCAAAAACATTACCAGAAAGGATATGTCCACCAATTTCAGCGCTTTTTTCAAGCAGACAAATAGTCTTATCAAGATTCTTTTCTTTGAAAGTTTGTGCAAGTTTAATTGCTGTTGAAAGACCTGAAGGACCACCACCAATTATGACTACATCATAATCCATTGATTCTCTTTCCATATTATTTACCAAGGTGTTTAATTTTTATCTATTTCCTATATATTACTAACTGACAAAATTTAAATATATGAAAATACTGATTCCCATTAAAAGAGTAAATGATTACAACGTCAAGGTTAGACCTAATCAGGCTAACACCGATGTCGACCTAAATAATGTAAAAATGGCAATGAATCCCTTCTGTGAAATTGCAGTAGAGGAAGCTATTAGGTTAAAGGAGGCAGGCAAAGCTGATGAAATTGTAGTAGTAACAATTGGTGATGATAAACATCAAGAACAGCTGAGAACAGCTCTTGCACTAGGTGCTGATAGAGCAATTCTGGTGAAAGCTGATAATCCTGTCCAACCGTTGGATGTTGCTAAAGTATTAACCAAAATATATGAAGCTGAAAATCCAAACTTAGTAATTATGGGTAAGGTTGGAATTGATGGTGACCATAATCAAACAGGACAGATGTTTGCAGCCTTAACGGGCTTGCCACAAGCAACTTTTGCATCTGAGGTGAATATTGATGGTAATAAAGTTGAAGTTACAAGAGAAATTGATGGTGGCCTTGAAACACTTTCAGCTGAAATGCCTGCGGTAGTAACCACTGACCTCAGATTAAATGAACCAAGATACGCTTCTTTACCAAATATTATGAAAGCAAAAAGAAAACCTCTTGAGGAGATGGATCTTGAGAGCTTGGGTGTTTCTGTAGAAGCAAAAGTTAGTACTTTGAAGGTTGAATCACCTCCGGAACGAAAAGAGGGCATTAAAGTTGAAACTGTCGACCAATTGGTTGATAAGCTTAAAAATGAGGCAAAAATAATATGAAAACATTGGTCTTAGCAGAACATAATGGCGCCAACCTGTCTGCAGCTACATTAAGTGTAGTTGATGCAGCAAAACAACTTGGAAGAGAAGTGGATCTACTTCTAACTAATAATTCATGTACATCAGTACTAGAGGAAGCTAAAGCAATAGAAGGTGTCTCAAAAGTCCTTAACTTTAGCCATGAAAAATTTACTAGTGAGGTGGCAGAAGATGTTGCAGCTTGTGTTGTTTCTGTGAGCTCAGAATACGACTTCTTTCTAGCAAGTTCTAGCACCTCAGGTAAAAACAATTTGCCAAGAATAGCTGCATTATTAGATATTCAACAGATTTCAGAAGTAACCGACATTATTGATGATAAAACATTTAAGAAACCCATCTATGCAGGTTCTTGCATAGCAACAGTGCAGTCATCTCAAGAAAAAAATGCATTAACCATAAGAACTACATCATTTGATAAAGCATCAAACACAGGTGGCTCTGCATCTGTCGAGGATAAAGAAGTTCCTGAAACTGACTCAAGAAAGTCAGATTTCGTTAAAAATGAGCTAACAGTCTCAGATAGACCTGAATTAACTTCCGCTGACATAGTGATTTCTGGTGGAAGAGGGATGCAAAATGGGGAAAACTTTGCTTTATTGGAAGCTGTAGCTGAGAAACTTAATGCTGCAGTAGGCGCATCCAGAGCAGCAGTTGATTCCGGTTTTGTGCCAAACGACTATCAAGTTGGGCAAACAGGAAAATCTGTAGCCCCAAATCTTTATATAGCAGTTGGGATTTCTGGAGCTATTCAACACTTAGCTGGTATGAAAGATTCAAAAACTATTGTTGCCATAAATAAGGATGAAGAAGCCCCAATCTTTAAAGTTGCTGACTATGGGCTGGTTGCAGATCTTTTTGAAGCATTGCCTGAGCTAGAGTCAAAGCTTTAGCTAAATGATTAAATAGACTATTAATCCAATAGATCCTATAAAAATCAGCAAAACAATTAATAGAGCCAAGACCAGTCTAAATGGGTTATCTTCAATCATGTCTTGCAGATTGTCCTTTTTACCGGTACCAGAAATCAAGGAAAATAAATCATTTAAAATTTTCATAGTAAACTTACATACTAGATATGATTAACGTAACTGCAACAGCTGAAGAATATCTTTCAGAACTTATTAAGAAAAAGGACTTTAAATGCGATATTCGAATTTTTGTCTCTGATCCAGGCACGCCACGAGCTGAGACTTGTTTGGCATTTTGCAGGGAAGATGAATGGCAAGCAACTGATCATAAAATTAAGTTTGAAAATTTTATCTTATATATTGAAGAGAAAAGCTTAGCTTTTCTAGATGATGCAGAGGTAAATTACGATAAAGATAATTTTGGTGGACAACTTACAATTAAAGCACCAAGCTCTAGAGTTCCAAATATTGGCGAAAATGCGACCCTAGAAGATAAAGTTAATTATATTCTTTACGATGAAATTAACCCACAATTAGCATCTCATGGGGGTAATGTGCACCTCGATTGTATTACAGACGATAATTACGTTGTATTGCAATTTGGAGGAGGTTGCCAAGGATGCGGTATGGTAGATGTAACTCTTAAGGAAGGTATAGAAAAGACTCTTTTAGAAAAACTTCCTGATCTAAAAGGTGTCAAAGATATAACTGATCATACGGAAAATGAAAACGCATACTACAAATAAGCTTAATTCTCTTCTTTAGGGTATTTGTAAACACCAACAAGCAAACCAACTTTAGGGTGATCAAAGTAATGAAATTCATCGAGAGAAATTCTTCTTTGCTCATCTAGTAAATACAGAAATTCCTCTACTTTTTCATCCTCTTCTGTACCGGTATTTTTAAGCAAAAATTCTCCAATTAGTGGTTTTACATTGAATTCAGATTTGCTCATTATGTAAGCATTTTCTAAAGCATCTGGCCCTTCAACACATTTAGCATGTATTCTTGGGTATCTTGATTGAAAGACTTTTACAATGCATTGATTTTCACCAGACGAAACCAGCACAAAAGGGCTTTCACTCTCGTTATTAAGTGGCTGATACCAAGATTTATGGTCTGTAAGTTTGAGGTTATTTATTTTTGATATTCTGCGCATTGTGCCATTGAGCTCATGCTCTTTCTTATCAATAACTCTGTAAATTCTAGGTGGTTTTATTATCTCGACTTCATCCTCTTCAGCAACCTCATAGTCATCGAAGAAAATTTCTTCAATATAATCAAGATCAATTTTAATTTGACCTTGCGGTAACTCTATGGTCTCAAGATTGATTTGAGGTTCTTCTGCTTTCTCTAGAGCAAGAATTTCATTTGCAAGAGTATATTCCTCAACTTTTTCAAAGGACTCTGTCGTCATCTGATTTTTCCAAATCACAGCAGCTACTTCAACTTTTACGTATTGTATTTCTTCCTCGGAGAAAATATGAAGAGAGAGGGCCATAAAAACAGCCAGAAACTTGAAAAATAGACGCATAAAGTTTTTAATACCAATTGAGTTTAATCATAAACACACTTAGATAATACTAGATTTTATTTAATGAATGGAAGAGGGTAAATTATGGATCTAAATTTTTCGAAAGAAGACTTAGAGTTTCGCGATGAAGTAAGAGAGTTCTTGGATAATGACTATCCAAAACATGTCAAAGAAAAAATGAATAACGGTGACGAACTTAGTCGTCAGGAAATCGTTGATTGGCACAAAGCAGTTGCCAAAAAAGGATGGATGGGTCATTCGTGGCCTGTAGAACATGGAGGCACAGGTTGGGATGCTACTAAGGTTTATATATACCTTAGAGAGCTTGCTCTCGCTGGTTGTCCGACATTTGTACCTTTTGGTTTACAAATGGTTGCTCCAGTAATTTGGACTTTTGGTTCAGAAGAACAAAAGAAGAAATACCTGCCAAGAATACTAAACTTTGATGATTGGTGGTGTCAGGGCTATTCAGAGCCTGGTTCAGGATCTGATTTAGCTTCTTTAAAATGTAAAGCAGTCAGAGAAGGTGATGAGTACGTACTTAATGGGCAAAAAACTTGGACCACACTAGGTCAACATGCTGATTGGATTTTTGTACTCGTAAGAACTGATGATTCTGGAAAAAAACAAGAAGGAATCACATTCATACTAGTCGATATGAAAACACCAGGTATTGAGGTCAAACCAATTATTACTATTGATGGTGATCACGAGGTTAATGAGATTTGGTTCGACAATGTCAGAGTACCAGCTGAAAATGTAGTTGGTGAAGAAGGTCAAGGTTGGACTTACGCTAAATTCCTACTCTTCCATGAAAGAAGCTCCATTGCAGGTGCTCCAAATATGAGAAGAGTTCTAAATAGCTTGAAAACAAGGGCTAAGAAAGTATTTCATACTGATAAGCCTTTATCTGAGGATAAAAGCTTTCAATCTAAGGTGGCACAGTTTGAGCTAGACCTTGATTCGCTGGAGATGACAGAGCTCAGAGGACTTGCGGCAATGAGGGAAGGCAAGAGCCCTGGAGCGGAATCATCCTTGCTTAAAATTAAAGGAACAGAACTACAACAAAGATTAACGACCCTTGCTGTAGAAATGGCAGGCCATGATGCTATGCCATATGGCGGACCTTATGGTTTCTCAGATGTTGAGGTTGCTGCTACTAAATCAGACCAAATTACAGCACCTAAATATTTAAATTTTAGAAAAGTAACAATTTACGGTGGTACAAATGAGATTCAAAAAAATATCATCGCAAAGGCTGTTTTAGGAATATAGAGTAAATTATGAATTTAAGTTATACAGACGAACAGAATCTCTTAAGGGATATGGTCTCAAAATTCTGTAGCTCAGATTACGATTTCGAAACTAGAATGAAAAGTGTTAATTCTGAGCATGGTCATAACCCAGAGCATTGGAAGCAATTTGCTGAATTAGGGTGGTTAGCAATTCCTTTCTCAGAAGAAATGGGTGGTCTAGATGGTGGAGATACTGATTTAAGTCTTATGTTTGAGGAATTTGGTAAATCCATTGTTGTTGAACCGTACTTAGCAAATGTAGTTTTATCAGGTGGAGTTCTTAAAAGATGTGATCATGAAGATAAATCAGCTTTGGTTGAAAGTTTAATAACTGGAGATGCTCAATTTTCTCTGGCTAATTATGAGCCACAAAAAGGCTTCAACTTAGACAATGTTGATTGCGAAATTTCTGCAGATGGAGTGGTAAATGGTGAAAAAACAACTGTTTTAAATGCTCCAAATGCTGACCACTTTTTAGTCTTTGGAAAACATGATTCAGGCTATGCTTTTGCACTTGTTTCAAAAGAATCAGAAGGTCTTAATGTAACTTCTTATAAGACATATGATGGTTTTGTTTCAGGCGATCTTAAGTTAGACAATGTCACAGCTAGTGCAGTTTTTTCCAAAAAAGATGCATTAGAAATTCTTAATGCAGCAATTCTAGAAGGTATAATATCCGTCTCATCTGAAGCAATTGGGGCAATGGAAAAGTGCTATAAGCTTACTATTGAATACACTCAACAGAGAGAGCAATTTGGTCAATCTTTATCAAAATTTCAGGCACTGCAGCACAGAATGGTAGATATGTTTATGGAAACTGAATTTAGCAAATCATATTTATTAAAAGTCTTAGCAACAGATGATGCTGCTGAGAGAACAAAACTAGTTTATGGCCTCAAACATCAAATTGCCAAAGCAGGTAAATATGTAGGTGAAGAAGCTGTGCAACTGCATGGTGGAATGGGTGTAACAGAAGAAATGTCTGTTGGCCATTATCTTAAGAGATTATTAGTCATTACCAACCTATTTGGTAGCTCTGACTATTTCTTAGATAAATACATAGATAGTTAAATTGGTTAAGAGATTCAATCCAGATAAAAGAAGAAGACCCAAGGTTGATGATTACTTTGGTGACTGGAAATGGAGAGAAGCTCTTGCTGAATCAATGGTTCCCATCATTGGTAAGCTTTTTAGAAGTGGAGTTCATTTGCTTATGTATGGTCGTCCACTTAGCAATTGTTCTCCCATAGAAATAATGAAACTTCACAGGTTTGTAAGAGAAGCTGAAGGCAATGAATTAAGTGAGCTTGAAACCTACCCCGTTATAGAGCAAATTTCCAAAATGAAACTTATGCCTTGTGAAATAGACATTGGTGAAATGGTTTCTGATCTATTAAACAATCCTGAGATTGATGCATCACACTATGTGAGCAAAACATTAGATGGCCAAGAACGTACCAAAAGATCATACCCTCTAAGACCAAAAGACGTTGTTCTCTATGGGTTTGGAAGGATTGGAAGACTGCTTACAAGAATACTTGTTACAGATACAGGAGCAGGTTCAAATTGGCGTTTAAGAGCAGTTGTAATAAGAGATTCCGGACATGACGATGATTTAATAAAAAGAGCAAGCTTGTTAAGGAATGATAGCGTTCACGGTACATTTCCTGGAACAATAAGAGTTAATAAAAAAAATAATTCTCTAATTGTTAACGGAAATGAAATATTTATTATTTATTCAAACGATCCCCGCAAAGTTAAATATAAGGATTATGGGATAAAAAAGGCGACAGTTATCGATAATACTGGAGCCTGGACAAATGAAGAAGATCTTGGTCAGCACACAAGAAACCCATCAGTTGATAAAGTAATTCTCACAGCTCCAGCTAAGGGCAAGATCAAGAATATCGTTTTTGGTATTAATGATGAAAAGATGAAACAAGAAGATAAGATTGTTGCTGCAGCATCTTGTACTACTAATGCGATAGTGCCACCGCTTAAATTAATTAACGAAGCCTATAGCATTGTAAATGGTCACATAGAAACTATTCATGCATACACAAATGATCAGAACCTTGTAGATAATTATCACAAATCTGATAGAAGAGGGAGGGGCGCTGCATTAAATCTTGTTATTACTGATACTGGTGCTGCTAAAGCTGTATCCGAGATACTTCCGGAAATGAAAGGAAAACTAACTGCTAATGCAATCAGAGTTCCTACGCCAAATGTAAGTCTGGCTATTATGAACCTAAACCTCAAAAAAGGAGTGTCTGCTGAAGAGCTAAATGAACTATTCAAAAAGGCAGCTTTTCACTCTAATCTTAGAACTACAATTGATTACTCGAACTCAATCGATGGAGTCTCTTCGGACTTTTATAGCAACGAATTTGCTTGTGTTTATGACGCACAAGCAACTATTAGCAATTTTAACTGTGTAACTATTTACGTCTGGTACGATAACGAGTATGGTTACTCCAAACAAGTTGTAAGGCTTTTGAAAAAAGTTCTTGGTGTAAATTTAATTAGATACCCAAAACAGTAAATGAAAAAAATTAAAATGAAAGGGGGCCTGGACGTACCTCTTCACGGCTCTGTAAGAAATAATAATCTTGATACAATCGACCCTCAGTTTTCTGCAGTGATAGCAGAAGATTACTTTGGTCTTAAGCCAAAAATTCTGGTAAAAGAGGGCGAAGAAATAAGTATTGGTCAAGCAATCTGGGAAGATAAAACCAATCCAGGTTTCACAGTAAAATCTCCAGCATCTGGCACAATCCATGAGATAAATAGAGGAGACAAGCGAGCATTAGTTTCTGTTGTGGTTAAAAGACATGGTGATCAAACAAGAACATTCGAAAGATCAAGCAATTATCTTGAGAACCTCTCTAATGCTGGTTTGTGGGATAGTTTTAAGGAAAGACCTTTTAATAGGGTTCCTGATATAGGCACTAGCCCCGATTTTTTATTTATCAATGCGTGCAAGTCAGATGACTTAGAAGTTAGCCCTAATCAAATTTTAGAGATAGAAAGAGAGAGTTTTATAAGTGGCTTAAAATACCTTAAAGAAGCTTTTAACTGTCCTCTTTATTTGTGCTCATATTCTAATATTTATACTGGTGACTTAGATATTCAGCAATTTGTTGTGGAAGGTAATTACCCTTCTGGAAACAGCTCTCTTCATATTCAAAATATACAACCTCTAACAAAAAGCAAAAAAACTTGGACTATCAACTGGCAAGATATCGTTAGAATTGGTAAATCCATAACGAGTGGTAATTTTTGTTATGAAAGGTATGTCAGCGTTTGTGGTCCAGCCTGTAACGAACCAAAAGTTATTCAAACAAGACAAGGTGCTAATATGGAAGAAATTACTGCAGGCCTCACTTCTCAAGATGTTAGAAGAGTTTCCGGGAGTTTGTTGTATGGAAGAAGTGGTGATAGTTATTCAGATTATCTTACTCGCTACTCTAATCAAGTTTCTTTAGTATCAGATGAAAGAAAAGCAACATTTTTTAATTGGTTAAAACCTGGTTTCTCTGACCACAGCAATTCAAATGTTTTCTTATCAAGCCTACTTAAGCCCCAAAAATTTGATTTTGATACAAATATAAATGGTGGTTACAGAGCAATTGTACCAATAGGTGTTTTCGATGAAGTTAACCCTTTTGATATTGATCCAACATTATTTTTAAAGTCGCTAGCTATTGGAGATTTAGTTGCACTAAGGGAATTGGGCATCTTTGACTTAAGCGAAGAAGATATGAGTATCTTTTCGTATGTTTGCCCTAGTAAATATGACTATGTGTCACTATTTAATGATTGTATGAAAATGATTTGGAAGGAAGAGACTTCATGAAATTTTTAGAGAATTTTTTTGATAAAAATAGGCCTTCAAAAGATAAAGACTATTTCTATTTATATGAAGTAATTCAAAACTTCTTTTTTTCATCAAAAGTTGCGACAACTGGTAAAACCCATATTAGAGACAGGCTGGATATCCAAAGAGTCATGGTTGTTGTTTGGTTGGCAACTTTTCCAGCTATGTTCTGGGGCATGTATAACATGGGTTTTTGGGGTCTGGATTACATGCAAAAAGGAGGTTTTACCTCTACAGGTGATTGGCATAATGTCTTAGTACAATTAGTAGGAACAGATCCTAGTAATCATTTACATAGATTTTGGTTTGGAATGGTATATTTTGTGCCCATCTATCTCACTGTTTTCGTCGTAGGTATTGCCTGCGAAGCAATCTTTGCAACAATCAGAAGGCATGAAATTAATGAAGGAGCATTTGTCTCAACTGTATTATTTTCTCTAAGCTGTCCTCCAGATATTCCACTTTGGCAAGCAGCGTCTGGAATTGCATTTGGGATAGTAGTAGGCAAAGAATTCTTTGGAGGAACAGGAAAGAACTTTTTGAATCCAGCATTAACTGGTAGAGCTTTTATTTACTTTGCTTACCCATCTGAATTGTCTGGTGATATGGTTTGGATATCATCATTAGCAGATAATGGGCCTATAGACGGCTACTCAGGAGCTACAGCCCTTGGAATAGGAGCACAAGAGGGGATAACAGGTATTCAATCTAGTTATACTTGGACACAAACATTTCTTGGTCAGATACCAGGATCAATTGGTGAAACGTCAACACTATTAATATTGCTCTCAGGCGCTTATATGGTTTATGCAAAAATTGCCTCTTGGAGAATAATTATGGCTACATTAATTGGGATGATTCTTATGACAAGCCTATTAAATTTTATTGGATCAGATACAAACCCAATGTTTAGTGTCCCTTGGTGGTGGCACTTAACCATAGGTAGCTTTGCATTTGGACTAGTGTTCATGGCTACTGAACCTGTTACCGCTGCAAATACTAATATGGGCAGATGGATCTATGGCTTCTCAATTGGAGTATTAGTAATACTTATAAGAGTTGTTAACCCAGCTTTTCCAGAAGGCATGATGTTGGCAATTCTTTTCGCTAACTTACTTGCCCCTGCAATAGATTATTGTGTAACTTCATATAACACGAGTAAGAGAATGGAGAGATATAACTCATGAATAAGATGATTATTCCATTAATTGCCTGCGTTGCTTGCGCTGTAATTGTCTCTGTGACTGCTGTTTCTGTAAGACCAGAACAAAACTTAAACATTGAAAATGAAAAGAAACTTAAGATTCTTGCTGCTGCAGGTATTGTGACAGACGAGGTCGAGAAAGAATTCTCTAATATTGAAACGCTTTATGTAGATTTTGCCTCTGGTCAATTAGTTCAAGTTGAAAATAATTATGATCACATTAAGGCATCTGCAAGTGCTCAAAGCTCTAGTATTGTTCCCAAGGATCAGGATATAGCCATACTCAAGAGAAGAG
>CAZNPG010000016.1:0-11487 GCA_964575305.1 uncultured Gammaproteobacteria bacterium
TGATAGAACAAAATCACCGTATGCTGTTGCAAAACCATATGAACCACCAACTTCAAGTCCTGATGTGACAAGAGTACCAACGTTATTAGTTGTATCTCTTAAATCAGCAACAAAACCTGTTGAAAGCCTGTCAATTGCTCCACAATAACCTGGGTCAGAACCTGTATAACATCCGTTAAGAAGTAACTGAGCACCAATTGAACTAATCAAGTTAGTAATTTCAATATCGTAGTAATCAGCAAACATATTAAGTCCTTGGACTCCTGAAGGCTGCCATACGACACCAAAGTTGAAACTTTCTGATTCTTCAGGTTGTACGTTAGGGTTACCACCAACTGTAATACGTATTTGTGTATTAGGTTGTGTGAAACCTGTTGGGACACCATCAGCAAGACATTGTCCTACTTGAGTACCATCAGCATTACCTGTAAAGTTTGCAGCGTTAACATCACATGGGTCAGCAAGATCAGGATAACTATCAGAGTTACCACTGTATAGTGCACCAATACTTGGAGCTCTAAAGCCTTCCGCAAATGTTGCTCTAACTTTCAGATCAGCAGTTGGAGTTAACAACATACCGAATTTTGAGTTTGTTGTTGAACCAAATGTTGAGTAATCTGACCATCTAGAAGCAACTGTGAAATCTAACATTTCATGAACTTTATAGACTAATTCACCATATAGCTCATCAACTTCAAAACCACCAGAAACTGGTTGGTTAGCATTACCTGATGATAAACCTTTAGCAATAAATGCATCTGGGAAATTAAATCCATCTTCTTGTCTGTGCTCATAACCAAAAGCAACTGGTACATCAAAACCTTGTGGGTTAACAAATAGTTCACCGTTAAAGTCGACACCATAGTTTGTCATTTGGTTTCCACCAGAACTCTTAGCTTGGAAAGAAATTGCTCTTGCCATTTCAGGAGTAATTGAACCTGAACCTGACCATAGGTTGTTACCTATGTAAGCACTATCTGGACCTTGGCCACCGAAAATGTTCAAACAAGTTGTACCATTTCCATCAGGACCACAATCTGAAGCTAAAGATCTTTTGACAGCGCCTGTATCAAGCAAACCGTCTGTAGTGTTTAAAGCATTGTTTGTAGCTTTTGAGAAGTATGCTGTGTAATCAAAACCCATCATATCGCCATCTAAAGATGCCATAGCTCTGTAAGTTTCGATATCATCTGTATAAAGTCTGTTACCAGTCTCTAACATTCTTCTACCAAACCAACCAACTGCATAGTTACCTGCACCTAATGTTGCATCATCACAAGTTCTACCATCGTTAGTTGTCCCACCTAAGTCACAAAATTCTATGCCAAATGGGTTGTAAGGGTTTCCTGCACCAATACCTTCATTTCCACCGAAATCACCAAAACCATAAAAAAGTGGCATTGGAGCTAACAGTCTGTCTGAATCTCTTTTTTGATACATAAAGTCGAGTCTTACAGTTTGACCACTATCCAATTCTCTAGACATCTTTGCAAAAGCATTTAATCTTTTACTTGGAGTTTCGATATAGTTATATGGATTGTAGTTGAATCTATCATCTGGACTTGTCCAACATCTAAAGTCAGTAGCTGGGTTAGTACCTGAAGTACCTTCAGCAACTGTGAAGTTTGAACAATCACCGACAACACCTGAATAAGCAAATCTACCCTGTGGAGTACCTGATGACCCACCAAAAGATGGAGCTGCATTTGTTTCTGGTCTAGCTGCATTACTTAGATCTTCTAAGTCAACAATAGATACACCAGCAATATAAGAAGCTTTGCCAAAAGATTCACCAACAGTAAATGTCATCACTTCTGATTCACCACCGCCGTCAAAGTATTCACCCATTTGGTATGTAGCTGAAGTACCTGTGTAATCATCTTTAGTGATGATATTGATAACACCAGCAATCGCATCAGAACCATAAACAGCTGACGCACCATCCCTTAGGATTTCGACTCTTTCTACCATGGCAGACGGTATTGAGTTCAAATCAACAGAACCATTAGCTCCTTGACCTGAATTTACCCATCTTCTGCCATCTACAAGGATCAAGTTTCTACCTGAACCAAGATGTCTCATATCGATTCTAACCGCACCAGAACCACCATTGTTATAGTTTCTGGAAAGACCAGAACCTTGGCTAGGTAGCTCAAGCAGGATTTCACCAATAGAGGCTTTACCTGTTACTGCAATATCCTCTGCAGTAATTTCTGTCACTGGTGCAAAAGAGTACAAGTCGGCACTCTTAATTTTCGAACCGGTAACAACAACTTCCTCAACATCACTATCATCTTCTTGAGCAATAACACCCAAAGAGAAAGAAGTAATAACGAGCAAGCTCATTAAATATTTGAATATATTCATATTAATACCTTATTAAAAAGTTAATATCCCACCATGATAGTCAATTTAGAAGGCCTTTAATACTTTTTTGCCATATAAATGACACAAAATGGTCATATTTAGCAGTTTTTTATTGAAAAATGGGGAAAAAGCTTAATTTCAGCGGTCTTAAAAGCATTTTTGCGTAATTTTATAAATAATGAAAATGAACTATAATTCAAGCATGGTCAAAGGGAAGAAAATACTTGTTGTAGGTCTCGCAAATAAATATTCTATTGCAGCTGCAATATCCAGCTCATTATATGAAAATGGAGCAACTCTTGGTTTTAGTTACCAAAATGATAGGTTTGAGAAGTTTATCAATGAATTTTCTGCTGATAATGGTGGCGATTTTACTCAAGTTTGTGATTTATCTAGTGATAATGATATTAAAAAATTAATATCTACAGCTATAGAAAAATGGGGAAAAATTGATGGTATTGTGCATTCAGTTGGGTTTGCTCCAGCGGATCAGATTTCTGGAAATATTGAAGACTGTATAACCAGGGAAGGCTTTCAAATAACGCATGATGTCAGCTCCTATAGTTTTGCAGGACTATTAAAAGAGGCTCATCCTCATATGAGTGAAAACAGTTCAATTATCACTTTAACTTACGTTGGCTCACAGGAAGCTACACCTAATTACAATGTTATGGGTATGGCTAAAGCTAGTTTAGAGGCTAGTGTTCGCTATTTTGCCTCAACTTTAGGGCCTAAAGGTATAAGGGTAAACTCTATATCTGCCGGACCAATTAAAACACTTGCAGCTTCTGGAATTAAGGGTTTTAAATCAATGCTTAATAAACATGGTGCAAACACACCACTAGCTAGAAATATAACATCACAAGAAGTTGGCAATACAGCAACTTTCTTATTAAGTGATATGTCCAGTGGTATTACAGGTCAAAATATTTATGTTGACGGTGGTTATACTATTCAAGCTATAAGTTTTGATTAGCAAATTGATTGCTTATTGAAATCTTCTCATCAAAACCATATTTTTCTCTTAAATCATTAAAAGCTAATTGAAGATTTGTTCTCTTAGATTCTTCAAGGATAGCTAATTTGTCTTCTTCTGAGACATCACTTGAATCCCCTTTAATTCTGTCCTCTACAACATAAATTAATAAGCCATTATTTGTGGTTTCTTTTTTAATTTGGCCGATATCAGAATTATTGAAGACTTTGCCAACTATGTCATTTGATAATAATGATGTCGATCTATTAATTCCTTTAAAGTTCTCAACTTTAAAATTATCCACTTCAAACGCGCTTGTTAAAAAATCTTTATCTAATTTTAAGTCTTCTGAACTAGCATACACCTCATTAAGATAATCGGATTTCATTTCGGCTGTTAACTTTTCAGTAACAGAAGCTTTCACGCTCTCAAACTCTTTGTAAGTCTTCTCAGCAATAGCGTAAACATATGCAAAAGAGTAATTATCAACTGCTATCTGTAAAGGGCTAGACCAATTATTTAGATCAGTCTCAATAACAACACCAGCATTATCAAAACCAAATGGAAGACTATCTATTTGCATTCCTTCAAAATCTTTTATTTCAAGATCATTTGATTGTGCATACGCATACACTTCTTCTACTGAATAATCAGAGAAAGTGATGTTGCTTGAAACTTGAGCTACCTTATCTTCAAATTTAATCTGTTCTAGTTCACTAACTAGCTCTGCTCTCTTATCTTCAAGTGTAGTATTTTCAGCACCTGTTAACTCTGTGATTTTTAAAAAATGAGTATTACTCTCAAACTCTATCGGATTTGAAATTTCACCAAGCTTTAATTCTCTAATTACTTGTTCAAATTCTGATGGGAATACTTCTCCATTTGTAAAACCTAAATCACCATTTGTATCTACAGTACCTAAATCATCTGATAATGCTTTTACTGCTTCCGAAAAATCTACAGTTTTAGTTTCAACAGCTACCTGAGAAACTTTAGCTTGATATGCTTCATCACTTTCATAGTTATCTCTTATGATCATGATATGTGAAATTCTTTTTTCTGGAGTGGGTAGATTTTCTAAAAATAGATTATATGCTTGCTGTACATCTTCTTCCGAAACCCCTAAATCCATATTTGTTTTTTTCAAATCAAGTAATAAGTAAGATCTAGATTCAGGTATTGAGAATTCTTCTATATTTGAGCTGTAGTATTCTTGCAAAGCGTCATCTGTTAATTCAATTTCCTTTGTTACATTTTCTGTATTTAATTCAACAAAGGTTACGGATCTTCTTTCAGTTAGTAGATCAAGATATTGGTTGATAGTTTTATCATAAGAACTTGATGTGGCATCAATAAGAGATACAGCTAAATTAAGTTTAAGATCGGATTCAAAATCTTCCACAAGATCTTCTTTTGATAAATTAAAGTTAATCAAATAGTTTTTAAATAAATCTTGACTGAATTTTCCATCTACTTGGAATGATTCAAGTTTTGATAATTCTGTTTCAATGTATTTAGCTGGAACCTTTATACCAAGATCATCAACTAGATTAATCAAAGTATATTTTTCAATGATGGAATTATTAGTTAGGTTCGAAACAATATCTATGATTGCTGGATCTGAAAAATTTAACCCATCACCAAACTGGCTCCTAAGATTTTGCTCCACCTGTGATTTTGTCCTGAAATACTCAGATTGAGAAATACTATATTTCCCTATTTGAGCATAATCATTGTTATTAAATGTTTGCGTAAAGGTAGGTAACCCCAAAAACGCAAATGTTAGGGCAACTATACCTAGAAAAGAAAAGGCTACAATTCCTTGTAGCCTCTCCCGTAAGAAACTGATCACTCAGTTAAATTTAGTTTACTGAAGCTTTAAGTGCTTTACCTGCTTTAAAAACCGGTACATTAGCTGCAGGTATGTGAATCTTTTGTGAAGGATTCTGTGGATTAATCCCTTCTCTTGCAGCTCTGTGTCTTACAGAAAAAGTTCCGAATCCAACTAGTGAAACAGAATCACCTTTAGCAAGTGCGCCTGTCACAGCATCTACAACAGCATCTAATGCTTTAGCAGCATCAACTTTAGTGCTACCAGTCTCGCTGGCAACTTGATCAATTAAATCAGCCTTATTCATAAAATCTCCTCAAAATGCCTTGTTACAGGCTTTTAATAACATTAGACCCTAAAAATCAATAAATCAAGATTTTTTACCGAAATAAATCAACTTTATTTAGAGGCCATTTTCTTGACTTTGGGGTGTTTGAATGCTCTATACAAGGGCTTCTTTCAAAACTTCGGTAATATTTTTTACAGAAATGATATTTAAATCTTTAAGTATATTTGATTCAATCTCTTCAATATCACCCATATTTTCATGAGGAACTATGATATTAGTTATGCCGCTTCTTTTGGCAGCAATTAATTTTTCTTTGAGCCCACCAATTTTTAAAACTTTTCCTGCTAATGTAATTTCACCTGTCATAGCAAGATTAGCTTTTACTTTCTTTTTTGTAGCTAACGAGGTTATAGCAGTACACATTGTTATACCTGCACTAGGCCCATCTTTTGGAGTGGCTCCTTCTGGTACATGTATATGAATATCATGCTTTTCAAAGTAATCTGACCCTACTTTCTTTTCTAAAGCTATATTCTTTGCCACAGTAAGTGCAGCTTGAATCGATTCCTGCATTACATCACCAAGTGAACCTGTTTTAATAACCCTGCCCTTTCCAGATGTCACAGCAGCTTCAATCTGCAATAACTCACCTCCAACAGAAGTCCAAGCTAACCCATTAACTTGACCAAGAGAATTCTCGGAATCGTGTTGACCGTATTTATAAGGCTCTGCCCCTAAAATATTTCTAACAACTCTGTTATCTATAAGTTTTGTTGCTTTAGCACCTAGAGAAAGATCTTTTACTTTTTTTCTGCATATTTTATTTATCTGTCTATCTAAGTTTCTTACCCCTGCTTCTCGAGTGTAATTTCTGATAATTTTCAAAATTGCATTATCACTATATGTAATTTCTTTTTCTTTAAGTCCATTCTTTTCTTTATTCTTTGGCACCAAATAGTTTTTCGCAATGTTTAGTTTTTCATCTTCTATGTATCCTGGAAGTCTTATAATTTCCATTCTATCTAGCAATGGAGGTGGAATATTTAATGAATTAGCTGTACATATAAATAGAACTTCTGAAAGATCGTAATCAATCTCAAGGTAATGATCATTAAAAGTGTTATTTTGTTCTGGATCAAGAACTTCTAATAATGCAGAGCTTGGGTCGCCTCTGTGGTCCATACCAACCTTATCAATTTCATCCAAAAGAAATAGTGGATTTTTTACTTTCCCTTTTGATAATTTTTGAATAATCTTTCCAGGCATCGAGCCTATATAAGTTTTTCTATGGCCTCTGATTTCTGCTTCGTCTCTTACACCTCCAAGAGATAATCTAGAAAACTTCCTATTAACTGCTCTGGCGATAGATTCTCCAAGAGAAGTTTTACCAACACCTGGTGGACCAACAAAGCACAATACAGGTGCTTTCATTTTGCTGACCCTTTTTTGAACAGCTAAATATTCTAATATTCTTTCTTTTACTTCCTTCAGACCATAATGATCTTCATCTAAAATATCTTTTGCTTTCTTAAGGTCTAAATTAATTTTTGTTGCTTTGCTCCAGGGAACATCCAGAATTGTATCAATGTAAGTTCTTACTACTGTTGCCTCAGCCGACATAGGTGACATTTGCTTAAGTTTTGTGAACTCAGTATTTACTTTTTCTAAGGCTTCTTTTGATAACTTTGTTTCTTCAATCTTTTTTTGTAACTCATCCAGCTCACTTTTTTCATCGTTAATATCACCAAGTTCTTTTTGAGCAGCTTTAATCTGTTCATTTAAAAAATACTCTTTTTGCGATTTTTCCATCTGCTTTCTAACTCTTCCTCTTATACGTTGCTCAACTTCAATTAGCTCAATTTGAGCCTCTAATAAGCTAGATAGAAATTCTGATCTTTCAACTACGTCTACTTTTTCTAGAATATTTTGTTTGTCTTGTACCGATAAGTGAATATTTGAGGAAATAACATCAACTGCTTTTGCCAAACTACCCATTGACTCAACTTGGTTTATTATTTCATGTGAGACTTTTCTTGATACGGCCACAAACTCTGTAAATTGGTTTTTAATTGTTGAGAGTAAATCTCTCTCATATTTTGAATCTTCTAAGACCTCATCTATTTTCTCTATCTCAGCAAAATAACCTTCATCAGTAGTGATTTTTTTTAACTTTGCCCTTTGGATGCCTTCAACTAATATTTTTACCGTTCCATCTGGGAGTTTTATCATTTGAAGTAGAGTTGAAAGTGTTCCAATTGTAGGTAAATCCTTAATTGTTGGTTCTTCATTAGATGGTGAATTCTGAGCAATTAAAAATATTTTTTTATTGCTTCTTAATGCATCTTCCAACGAAAAAATAGATTTCTCTCTTCCAACAAAAAGAGTTGAGACGGTGTTAGGGAAAATTACTACATCCCTTAAAGGGATCATAGGCATTTTTACCTTAGGTTTTAGTTCTTCAGATGCCATTAATTTGCTACTTTTTTATTCAACAATCTCAATGGTTGTTCTCTTGTTTGCACAGTTTTTTTATCTATCACAATTTTTTTAACATTGTCTTCCGAGGGAAGATCAAACATTAAATCTTGAAGAATATCTTCAAATATTGATCTTATTGCTCTTGCTCCTGAAGCACTTTCTTTTGCTTCTTTTGCTATGGCTTCGAATGCATCCTCTGAGAATTCAAGTTGAATTTCATCCATTTTAAAAAGGTGTTGATATTGGGCACTAATTGAATTCTTTGTTTTCGACATAACCCTTACTAGTTCTGATTCCGTTAATTCTTCCAGTGCAGCAATGATTGGAAATCTTCCGATAAATTCAGGGATAATCCCAAATTTAATAAGGTCTTGGGTTTTTGCACTTTTAAACATTGAGTTTATAGGCAACTCCTCAATATTTTCAGTTTCGGTATTAAAGCCTATAGTGCCTTTAGATAGTCTCTTTTTTATTTGCTCTTCGAGACCGTTAAAGGCTCCTCCACAAATAAACAAAATATTTTTTGTATCTACATTAATGAACTCTTGTTGTGGGTGTTTTCTTCCACCTTTAGGTGGTATTGCTGCTGTTGTACCTTCTATTATCTTTAATAAAGCCTGCTGCACTCCCTCTCCTGAAACATCTCTAGTGATAGAAACGTTTTCTCCTTTTTTTGATATTTTGTCTATCTCATCAATATAAACAATTCCTCTTTGAGCCCTATCAACATCATAGTCAGCATTTTGAAGAAGTTTCTGAATTATATTTTCTACATCTTCGCCAACATATCCAGCCTCTGTAAGAGAAGTTGCATCCGCTATAGCAAAAGGCACATCAAGATATCTTGCAAGCGTCTGAGCCAAAAGTGTCTTCCCAGATCCTGTAGGACCTAAAAGCATCACATTACTTTTCTGAATTTCAATTTCTTCTGCAGACACCTTGCTGAAAACTCTTTTATAATGGTTATAAACAGCTACCGAAAGTTTCTTCTTGGCATCTTCTTGGCCAACTACTATTTCATCTAAATAAGAATAGATTTCTTTCGGTTTTGAGATTTGAAAACTTTGATCTTTTTCATTTTTGTCTTCTTCTTTAAGGATGTCATTACAAAGATCTACACACTCATTGCAAATGTAGATATTTGGTCCTGCAATGAGTTTTTTGACTTTTGCTTGCTCTTTTCCACAAAACGAACAATGTAATTTAGTCTTGTCTTCAGCCACTATTTCCTATCCTTCAAGACTTCATCAATTATTCCATACTTAACAGCTTCCTCAGCGTTCATAAAGAAATCTCTTTCAGTGTCTGTTTGAATTTTTTTAAGAGTTTGATTAGTTTTTTCTGCAAGTATTTTATTTAGTTTCTCTTTAAGTGTGAGAATCTCTTTCGCTTGAATTTCTATATCTGTTGCCTGCCCTCTTGCACCCCCAAGTGGCTGGTGAATCATTACTCTGCTATTTGGTAAAGCAAATCTTTTCTTTTTAGCTCCATTTGCTAAAAGGACTGCTCCCATACTTGCTGCTTGCCCAAAACATACAGTTGAAACATCGCATTTTAAATAATTCATGGTGTCTAAAATTGATAAACCTGAGGTTATAACCCCACCAGGTGAATTAATGTACATGTAGATGTCTTTTTTTGGATCTTCAGACTCTAAGAATAAAAGTTGTGCTACCACTAAGTTTGCAACATAGTCATCTATGCCACCAACAATGAATATAATTCTGTCTTTCAACAATCTCGAAAAGATATCAAAAGCACGCTCACCTCTTGAGGTTTGCTCTACGACCATTGGGACTAAGTTATTTTCGGACATAATTAGAATATAGAGCAGATTTTATATAAATCAATAACTTCAGTGAAAAAATAAAAACTTTGACAGTTTTTTTTAAAACTTTATAGAAAAACTTTAAAACATTAATAGATTTTATGTACTTATATGCAAAAAATGGGGTGGGCGAAGGGGTTCGAACCCTCGACCTCCGGTACCACAAACCAGCGCTCTAACCAGCTGAGCTACGCCCACCATATTTTTTATGATCTTTGGCTGAAAAAATTATATCATTATGCAATTGATAGGGGGAAAAATGGGGGCAGATAATTTATTTTTAAAGAGTGTCACAAAAATGTTTGATGACGCTGTAGATATTCTTGGAGTCGAATCGGGTTTAGCAAAGCAGATTAAATCTTGTAACAGCACTCATACAATTCGTTTTGGAGTTAAATTAAGTAAAGGCATAAAAGTATTTACTGGGTGGCGTTCTGTTCACTCTGAACATCTTGAGCCAGTGAAAGGTGGCATCAGATATAGTCCAGCAGTTAATGCCTCTGAAGTTGAAGCAATGGCAGCTCTCATGACTTTTAAAAACGCCGTAATAGATGTTCCTTTTGGCGGCTCAAAGGGCGGTTTAAAAATTAATCCTGCAAAATATTCAGAAGAAGACCTAGAAAAAATTACTAGAAGGTTTACTGAAGAGCTTGTTAAAAGAGGCCTTATATCTCCAAGTCTAAATGTGCCTGCACCAGATATGGGAACAGGTAAAAGAGAAATGGCTTGGATAGCAGACGAATATAAAAGGTTAAACCCACAAGATATTAATGCTTTCGCTTGTGTTACAGGTAAACCAGAGAATATGGGTGGTGTCGATGGCAGAACAGAAGCTACTGGAAGAGGTATTTTCTATGCTTTAACTTCTTTTTTTGATTCACAGGACGTTAAAAAAACAAAAATTAAAGGAAAATTAGCATCCCAAAGTATAGTAATTGAAGGTTTAGGAAAAGTTGGTTATTTTGCAGCAAGAGCACTAAGAGACCATGGATGCAAGATCATTGGCATAATTGAGAAAAATACTTCTTTTTATAATCCAAAGGGTTTAGATATAGATCTTATAAGTAAATGGATGGTAGATTCTCGTGAACCTTCAGAATATCCAAAACAATCTGAAATAAAAACAAGAGATGAAATACTTTCAGTTGGTTGTGATATTTTTATACCTGCTGCTAAAGAAGGCACCATAACAGAAGACAATCAAAAAATATTAAATACTAAAATTATTTGTGAAGGAGCAAATGGACCTTTAACTTCAAGGGCTGATCACTATTTAAATGAAAGAGGTATTTTGATAATTCCAGATTTATATGCAAATGCTGGAGGTGTAGCAGTTAGTTACTTTGAGTGGGTCAGGAATCTCTCACATATGAGATTTGGCAGAATGGAGAAAAGAAGAAAAGAGTATGAAAATGCTTCTTTACTAAATGTTATAGAAAATACAACAGGTTCTAAAGTATCTACTAAGACTAAAAACTTACTTAATCAGGGTCCTACAGAGCTAGATCTTGTTAGGTCGGGTTTAGAAGATATGATGACTGAAGCTTATGAAAATATGAGCGAGATTTGGAATAAGAATGATTACCCTACTCTTAGAACAACAGCTTATATATATTCTATTAAGAAACTTATTGAATCTTATAGGTCTATTGGAATATAAGGCAATTGGCGCGCCAGGGAGGATTCGAACCCCCGACCAATAGCTTAGAAGGCTACTG
>CAZNPG010000017.1:0-11149 GCA_964575305.1 uncultured Gammaproteobacteria bacterium
TATTTTATGCAAGGCATGATAGTGCACCATGAGCAAGCATTAACAATGTCTAGAATGGCGCCACAAAGAACTAATTCAAAAGCAATAATAGATCTTGCTGGCAGGATTGAAGGTTCACAAGAAGATGAAATTCAATTTATGGTTTCTTGGTTAAAGGATCGTGATGAAGACACAAATTATGAAATGAAGCATATGGACATGCACCATGATATGGATCACACCAAGCACCATAGCATGGGTCATGATATGCATCATGGTATGCACAAAATGGCAGGAATGGCTTCGCCACTTCAATTAAAAAACTTGGAAAATTCAAAATCTGCAGACTTTGATAGGTTATTTTTACAGCTAATGATTGCCCATCATGATGGTGCAATTGAGATGGTCGACCACTTAAAAGAACAACCTGGCTCAAGATATGATCAGCTTTTGAGTGAGTTTGTCTCTGACTTAGTAAACGATCAGGCAATAGAAATTGAGAGAATGAATAGAATTCTTATCAATATTTCTGATGATCCAAGAGCTGGCTTAGCTGCTGGACTATTCACTGCAGAAGAAGTCATTAGTAATATGGAGCTAATTGCTTCATTGAGAAAACCTGTTGGTTTCTACGATCCTAAGAATCCAGCAATGAAAAAGGCTATTGATGAAGATGAGGATGATGAGGTAAAGCCTATTGAAGTGTCATCTCAAGGCAGATCACCAATGCTAAGTTTTTCTAATACAGATATGGCTTTTAAAGATGATGTATTAGTAGCTGGTAGTTATCATGGTTTCAATATCTATAGATTGGCTGAAAATGGCATACCTTCTTTGGTTTCGTCAGTAATCTGTCCAGGAGGCCAAGGCGATGTATCTATCGTTGGAGACTTGCTTATTATGTCTGTTCAAGACACAAGAGGTAGATTAGATTGTGGTTTACAAGGAGCTGGGTCTGAACCTACTCCAGAAAGGTTTAGAGGTATAAGAATTTTTGATATTTCAAATTTGGAAATGCCTATTCAAGTAGGAGCAGTACAAACATGTAGAGGATCACATACGCACTCGGTAGTTTCTGGTCCTGATGAAGATGGAATAATTATTGTATATAACTCAGGCACTTCAAGCATTAGAGATGAAGAGGAGCTAGCTGGTTGCTTTGATAGTCCAGGTGATAGCAGAACAGCACTATTCAGAATTGATGTTATTGAAATACCAGTAGATGATCCAAGTAAAGCTCGTATTGTAAAAAGTCCTGCTGTGTTTGCAGACGAAGAAACTGGTATTTTAGCAGGCCTATGGAGAGGTGGAGATCATGGTGATAGTACACAGCAAACTTCAAGAACTGATGAGTGTCATGATATAACAGTCTTCCCTTCAGCAAACTTAGCAGCTGGAGCATGTTCTGGAAATGGCATCTTATTTGATATTTCAGATCCTTATAATCCAAAAAGAATCGATGTTGTTACAGATGAAGGTTTTGCTTATTGGCATTCAGCTACATTTAATAACGATGGGACTAAAGTAGTCTTTACCGATGAATGGGGTGGTGGCGGAAGACCAAGATGTAGAGCATGGGATCCACTCAATTGGGGAGCAAATGCAATATATGACATCGAAGACAATAAATTAGTTTTCAAAAGTCACTACAAAATGCCAGCACCACAAACAGAAACTGAAAACTGTGTTGCTCATAATGGCTCTATCATTCCAGTTAAAGGCAGAGATATATTTATCCAAGCTTGGTACCAAGGCGGTATTTCCATGATGGATTTTACTGATTCAGATAACCCAATTGAAATTGGCTACTTTGATAGAGGACCAATATCTGAGGATACCTTAGGAACAGGTGGTTTCTGGTCAGTTTATTTCTATGAAGGCACAATATATGGCACAGAGATTGTTAGAGGTCTTGATGTGTTTAAGCTCACAGAGAGCGAATATCTTACACAAGCTGAAATAGATAGTGCTATTAATGCATATCCAGCAGAAGGACCTAAGAGATTATTTAATCCACAGCAGCAGATGCCAATGACTTGGCCAGAAGCATCTAGCTCTGGAAATTAATGACAGAAAAAATATCGGCTAAGTACCTTTACCCTCTAGGTAGATTCTTGCTTGGCCTTTATTTCCTACTTCCTGGTTTAGCAAAGGTATTCTTCTTTCAAGAAAACTTTGATGTTGTTATTGAGAGAGAGGTGCCCTTGCCTTTTCTTTCATTAAGCCTTGTTGCTATAGCCCAGATCTTCTTCGGCACAATGTTGATGTTCGGTAAATTTGTTCATTTGGGCTCATTGGTTCTAGCAGTTGTCACCATACTAATTAATCTTTATATACATGATTTCTGGAATATGGCAGATAATCCAGATCAGGCACATGAAACACAAAACTTTGTAAAAAATTTAGGAATACTAGCGGGTCTACTAGTTCTATCTAAGAAAACTAATTAACTCGGTAGAACATTGTTCTAATAAAGGCAATTGTGCTTTGCAACACAAATAGCATTAAACAAAAAATATATACTGCATTAGTCTGAGTTAACAAATCAATAATCAAACTACCTGATAAAAGAAAAATCGTTGCTTGTATACCTATTTGGATGAAGGCTAATTTCAGAGGGAAAAGCTCTTTGTAACCATCTGATCTAAGCTGAAAGAACCTTCTTGGAAAAACTAAAAGCCCAATAACAATATAGATGCATAAAACCCATGAAACTATTTTCCAAGCCAATGCATTTTCCATCCCATTAAAAATGGCAAAAGGAAGAAGAGCACAAAATACTGCTCCAAATGCTGAAAATGTGAGAAGTTGAATTCTGAAATTATCGGGCGCGCTAAAACCATCTTTTGATCTACTCAAACCTATTAGTATTGCTGAGAACCCAACTATGCCTAAGGCAACTTCTGCTATAACTTGTAAGGCTCTAAAATCTGGTTCCATGATTTTTAAATTTTACCCCTTCTTGCCTGTTAAGACCAAGGTGCCTGACCAATCCTGAGATTGATTAGAGCGCCAACTTTTAATATCACTAAGCCCAGATTCATGAAAAATATCCAACCACTCTGCCTCTTTTAGCATCAGCATTCGAGTTCCAACTTTTTCTTCCCATGAATGGGAATCTAAATTCTCATAATAGTGATCAATTCCAATAATTAGCCTGCCATCATCTTCAAGCCAATGGTCACAAAGACTTTTTATCTTTGAAGCAGGATCATCTAAATAATATAAGACCTCCATAGAATGAATTAGATCAAATTTTACAGGAGAGGTATAAGAGTTAATATCAGCAAGAATATAATTACCTTGTCCTCCTATTTTTTTAGCATTAATTATCATTTGCTCTGCACCATCTATGCCAACTGCTTTAATGCATAAAGGGTTTTTACTTACATTGCGTACAACCCAACCATTACCACAACCCAAATCCAAAAAACTAAATTTTTTTTCTAAATTGGATCGTTCCTGAAGAGCATAATCAAGCATTTCATTAACCGAATTTGCATGTCCTGTTTCCATGCCGATATCTTTGCCTTCCTCAGCCCATTTACCAAAAATTTCTGTTGCCTTTTTCATTCCCACTCAATAGTTGCAGGCGGCTTAGAGGTTATGTCATAGACAACTCTACTGATACCATCAATTTCATTAACGATTCTTGTTGATACATGCTCAACGAACTCATGTGGCAGAGCTGTAGCTTTAGCTGTCATAAAATCAGTAGTATTTACTGACCTTAAACCAATAACATCTGCATAAACTCTATTATCTCCCACTACACCAACAGACTTGATTGGCAAGTAAAAAGCATATGCTTGGCTGGCAGAATAGTATAGGTCTTGTTTCTTAAGTTCTGATAGAAAAATATGGTCTGCTTCTCTTAGTCTCTCTAACCTTTCATGATTAACTTCGCCAATTATCCTGATACCAAGACCAGGGCCTGGAAATGGATGTCTTTCCACAATTTCATGTGGCAAACCAATTGCTTTACCTATCTTCCTTACCTCATCTTTAAATAACATTCTGAAAGGTTCAAGCAGTTTTAAATCCATTCTTTCAGGTAAGCCACCAACATTATGGTGAGACTTAATTACTTTAGCTTTAGTTTTTGAGTTGCCAGCAGATTCAATAACATCTGGATAGATTGTTCCTTGTGCTAACCAATTTATACTTTCAAGTTTTTTACTTTCGTTCTCAAAAACTTCAATAAATGTATTACCAATAATTTTTCGTTTCGTTTCTGGTTCTGTTACACCTGATAGTTTGGTTAGAAAGGTGTCTTCAGCATTTACTAAATTGACTGTTAAGCCAATTTTCTCTTTAAGGTTTTGAACTACATTTTTTGCTTCGTTTTTCCTTAAAAGCCCATGATCTACCATCACACAAGTCAATTTGTCTCCAAGAATTTTGTAGAGCACTGCTGCAAGTACAGTTGAGTCAACGCCCCCACTTAAAGCAAGCAGCACGTTATCTTCTTTTACTTCATTTCTGACTAATTCATCAATCTGTTTAAGAATATCTGAGGCATCCCAGTTTTGTTCGACACCACAGACATCAACAAAATTTTTAATTATTTCTATGCCATATTTGGTATGTGTAACTTCTGGATGAAATTGCAGTCCATAATATTTTTTTTCTTGATTTTGAAAAGCAGCTATTGGTGAATTAGAACTTGATGCAGTAATTTCATAGCCTTGCGGCAAGGAATCAACTTTATCTCCGTGAGACATCCAGACATCAATTGTAGTATCTATATTTTTGAAGATGTTTGACACTGACATTACATTTAGTTCAGCATGTCCAAATTCTTTTTTTCCTTCGTTTATTACTTTGCCACCTTCTTGGAAAGATAAAACTTGCATGCCATAGCAAATACCCAAAATTGGTTTTTTAGTGTTGAAGATATCTTCGTGAATAGTTGGATTTCCCTCAATATTAGATGACTCTGGACCGCCAGAGAGAATAAAACCTTCAACCTCATCAAGCTTAGGCAATTCATCCCATGGACAAACTTCTGAATAGACACAAAGTTCTCTTAATCGTCTTGCTATTAATTGAGTATATTGAGATCCAAAATCTATGACTAAGATTTTTTTCATTAATCGGCTCTATAGTTTGGTGCTTCTTTAGTAATGCTCACGTCATGAACATGACTTTCGATTACACCAGATCTGGTAATCTTTTGGAATTCAACCTTTTCTTTTAGCTCACCTATATTATTAGAACCGGTATACCCCATACCTTGTCTTAAACCGCCCTCAAGTTGATAAACAACGTCTTTTAACCATCCCCTAAATGGCACTCTGCCCTCTATACCTTCTGGAACAAGTTTATCTGTATCGATATCTTCTCCTTGCATATATCTATTTGCATCTGTTCTTTTTGACATGGCGCTCATTGAGCCCATGCCTCGATAAGTTTTAAAACTTCTACCTTGAAATAGCTCAACTTCCCCTGGTGCTTCTTCAGTACCAGCAAAGACACTACCTAGCATTACAGTATCTGCTCCTGCTCCCAAGGCTTTAACTACATCTCCAGAAAACCTTACCCCACCATCTGAAATTATAGGCATATCGCCTGCCACAGAAACAACATCTAATACTGCGGATAATTGTGGCACTCCTACTCCAGCGATAATTCTGGTAGTACAGATTGAGCCAGGACCCACGCCAACTTTGATGGCATCAGCTCCCGCAGAAATAAGAGATTTTGCTCCAGCAGCTGTTGCAACATTGCCTGCTACAACATCTATTTTTGGAAAATTTTTCTTAATAAGTTGCACTGCCTCAATAACTCCTTTGGAATCGCCATGAGCACTATCTAAAACAAGAACATCTACGCCAGCTTCCACAAGCTTTTCTGCTCTTTCTTGCAGATCTTTCCCTACACCAATTGCAGCACCGACAATTAATCTTCCTTCTGTATCTCTTGAAGCAAGTGGGTAATCAATAGACTTTTCTATATCTTTCATTGTGATCAAACCAACGAGTTTGTCTTGATCGTCTAAAATTAAAACTTTTTCAATTCTATGTTTGTACATTAGTGACTTAACCACTTCTTGGCTTTCGCCTTCTTGTACTGTTATTAACTTATCTCTTGGAGTCATGATTTCTGAAACAGTTTGTTCTTGGTTTTTTGCGTATCTAAAGTCTCTTCCAGTTACAATCCCTTTCAATTTATCGTCATCTACAACTGGCATGCCTGAGATTTTTAGTTCTGATGTTAATTGTCTGAGTTCTTCTATCGTGTTTGTGGATTTAATGCTTATAGGATCTCTGACAATGCCACTCTCAAACTTTTTAACTAATTTAACTTGTAAAGCTTGCTCTTCTGGAGAGTTATTTTTATGAATAATTCCTATACCGCCAAGTGATGCAAGAGCTATTGCCATTTTTGACTCAGTTACTGTATCCATTGCTGCAGAGCAAAATGGTAGATTTAAGCTAATATTTTTAGTGAATCTTGTTTTTAATGAGACTTCTTTAGGCAGGACATCTGAGTGCATTGGTATAACCAAAACATCGTCAAAAGTTAGTGCTTCTTTGTGAACCTTTTCCATAATATAGTATATAACAAGTCAATATTTGATCTCAAGATGCCAGAATCAATGATAGTTTCTTATTTTTTTGCAGCAGTGTTCGGAGCTGTATTAGCAAGTTTCTTAGTCCATGAATACGATAATTATGGCAGTGATAATAAAACAGCAAAATTAAGATCAATCTGTGATCACTGCGGAAAGAATCTTAATGCCTTAAATTTAGTGCCAATTTTCTCTTTTGTTTTTCAATTGGGGAAATCTAGCTGCTGTAAAAAAAGCCTTAGTTTTAAGTATTTATTTACAGAATTAGCTTTAGCAGCATTCTTTGTTCTGTGCGTATATATGGGAAATTTATTTTCTTTGGGATTGATCATTCCAGCACTGATATTGCTAGCTCTTATTGATGAAAAATACCAAGAGATACCAATTGGCTTAAATATTTTCATCTTTATTTGGGTTATTGCTAATGCATCATTTATAGAAAACTTATTGTTTGCTGGAGTAGTAGTTTTATTTCTCCTGACTCTGTATTGGGGCTACCTGAAATATAGAAAAGTAGAGGGCTTAGGTCTAGGCGATATTATATTGCTTGGATCTGTATCACTTTATCTAGGTTTTCCTTATGCACTATATTTGATAACGATCTCAGCTTCTTTACTGCTTCTTAAAATAATTGCTTCTAGGAGGTACCAAGAAAGGCATGCTTTTGGCTCTTGGATAGTTCTTACTTTTGGTGCTTTTATCTTATTCCAAGAATTTTATGGGTTTGCAGGCTAAGCTTCCAATTAGGATTTTGCATACAGAACTTTACAGATTGAGAAACATTATCTTCGTAATTTTCAGAATCCATAGGTTGAATATAAAAATTCTTAAAATCTAAAACATTAAAATTATCAGGGTTAAGGTTTTTTTGCGGATAAACAACTTTAACTTCTGACCCCTTCCTTAATTTAATTTCTGTATTAGCTTTAGGACTCATACATATCCAGTCGATTCCATCTGGAGCTTCTAAAGTACCATTCGTCTCTACAGCTATATAAATATTTTCTTTCTTTAGTGCACTAATTAAACCTTTATCAACTTGCAGTAAAGGTTCACCACCAGTTAAAACTACCCTAATCTGACTATCAGCTGAAATCCAAAGTGATTTAATTTTTTCAATTAACTCTTTTGCCTGGTATTTACCGCCATTTATACCATCGGTTCCATAAAAATCAGTATCACAGAATTTGCAGATGGCAGAGGCTCTATGCTTTTCTTGACCGCTCCAAAGATTACAACCAGAAAATCTTACGAAGATAAAGTCTTTGCCAGTATTTTTACCCTCACCTTGTTGGGTAAAGAAAATTTCTTTAATTCTATACTTCATTTAGCGGATCTATTGCTTGGTTAAATTTAAATGCTGCCATTCTCTCTAAGCAAGAACTGCATTTTAAGCATGGTTTGTCTCCTCCTACATAACAAGTCCATGCTTTGGCATAATCAAGATTCATGCCTAGTCCTTTACTCACAATTTCATTCTTGCTTAAACTCATATATGGAGCTTCAAAATTTAATTGATGATAATCGCAAATACTAAGAACAGCTCCTAATTTATCGATGAACTCTGGCCTACAATCAGGATATATTTCATGATCACCAGCATGAGCACCATACCAGAGGTAATCAAGTTCATTCTTTATTGCTAATGAAGCAGCTACAGAAATCATAATCATGTTTCTATTAGGCACCACAGTCTGTTTCATCTTTTCTTTATCATAATTTCCTTCCGGAATTTCTGTGTCGCCTACAAGAGCAGAACCTGACAGAATTTTTTCTAGATCAAGGTTCACAATCTCATGTGGAATTTTAGATTCAGCACAAAATCTTGCTGCATAATCTATTTCTTTGTTATGTTTTTGACCATAGTTGAAAGTTATTGCTTCAACACGTTCAAATTTATTGATTGCTTCATTTAAAAGAGTAAAAGAATCTAGACCACCTGAGTAGACAACAAGTACACTTTTCATTTTAGATAAGATCAGTCTTTGCTGCGCAAATAAAATCGTTTTTATGCAAGCCTTTGATTTTGTGTGACCACCATGAAACTTCAACACTACCATATTCAAGAACAATCTTAGGATGGTGATCTTCACTTTCAGCTAAATCTGCTACTTTATTGGAAAAATCTAATGATTCTGCATAATTAGAAAATTTATAGGTTTTTATTAGTTGATTAATACCACTATCACTTTCTATTACCCAGCCATCAAGCTCCAATAACAAAACTTTTGCTTCTGAATCACTAACCAGAGGAGCATCTATAGTGCAGGCTTCACATTTGCTTTCTTTTAGAGACATCTTAAAAATAAGGTTTAATTAGGTTCTTAGGGTCCAATAGACTTTCAAGCTCTTTACGCTCTATCGTTGTCATTTCTTCTGCAACATCAATTATTGCTCTATTTTCACTGTAGGCTTTCTTAGCAATTTCAGCGGCTTTTTTATAACCAATAATTGGATTTAAAGCTGTCACAAGAATCGGGTTTTTATTAAGGTTTTCTTTAACATTGCTCTTATTAACCTTGAAAGATTTAATACACTTTTTAGCTAGAAGAGGCATGCAGTTTCCTAAAAGGTTGATGCTCTTTAGTAGGTTATAGGCAATAACAGGCAACATTACATTTAACTGGAAGTTACCATTTTGCACTGCGACAGATATGGTTAAATCGTTACCCAGAACGTCTGCGCATGCCATCGAAACTGCTTCAGGAATTACTGGGTTTACTTTACCTGGCATGATACTGCTGCCTGGTTGTAGAGCTTCTAATTCAATATCTGATAAACCTGTTAGTGGTCCACTATTCATCCATCTCAAATCATTGCATATCTTCATTAGAACAAGAGATAGGTTCTTTAATGCACTTGATAGTTCTGCAGCATTGTCTTGTGAACTAAGGCCTTGGAAGAAATTACTAGCTGGTTTAACTTTTAGACCAGATGCTTTCTCCACTGCTTCACAGAAATTCTTAGCGAAACTTTTGTGCGAATTCACTCCAGTGCCTATTGCAGTACCACCTTGAGGTAGTTCAAGCATACGTTTATTTGCTGTGACTAGTGAAGTCTTGCAACTTTTTAATTGAGCAGACCAACCAGATAGTTCTTGGGCAAAATCAATTGGCATTGCATCCATTAAGTGTGTTCTTCCTGTTTTAATTGTGCCTTTAAGCTTCTTAGCCTTAGTATCTATTTCATTAATTAAAGAGTCTAATCCTGGAAAAAGCAGATCCTCCATGTCATAAAGTGCGCTTAGACAGATAGCAGTTGGGATTGTGTCATTACTGCTTTGGCTCATATTTACATCATCATTAGGACTAACTTCTGAACCTAGTTTTTTAGAAGCAAGGTTAGCTATAACCTCGTTGGCATTCATATTGGTACTTGTGCCTGAACCAGTTTGAAACACATCTAATGGGAAATGATCGTCCACTTCTCCAGTTATAACCATTTTTGCACTGGATTTTAGTGCAGCAGCTTTTTTTACCGTAAGGTTGCCGAGATCTTGGTTAGCTACAGCCGCAGAATATTTTATTGTGCCCAGGGCTTTAATAAATGAGCGGCCAAAAGGAAACTTAAATTTAATGCCGCTGATAGGGAAGTTTTCAATAGCTCTTTGGGTTTGAGCTCCCCAGAGAGCCTTTTTAGGTACTTTTATTTCACCTAAGCTGTCTTTTTCGATTCTAAAAGATTGGTTTTTTTTCATATTAATAATTATTATTAGTTATATTATAAATCTATTATGGGAATAGGCGAAAAAATTGACATCAATAAAGGCAAACTTCCTTATAAAGGAAGAGGTCTTGAGAACTCAGTCAATATTGCTGCTTGCTCTCTTGAAGAACAGAGAAGGTTTGGTTTAGAAAGATTAGCTGCAGCTTTCAGAATATTCTCAAGACGTGGATTTGATCTGGGAGTAGCAGGACATATTTCATTCAGAGACCCAGAATTTAAAGACCATTTCTGGCTCAACCCACTGGGTTATCACTTTAAGCAAATGAAAGTATCAGATCTTGTGATGATGAATTTTGCAGGTGAGCTTGTGTATGGCGATGTAAGAGCAGGTGATGCAGCTTTTTGTATCCATTCTGAAATATATAAAGCTAAAGAAGATGTAAACTCAATTGCTCATGCTCATCCAATGTATGGCAAAACTTTCTCAACCCTAGGTAAAATGCTTAAACCAATTTCTCAAGATTCTTGTGCATTTTATGAGCGCACAGCTATATTTTCAGATTATGATGGCGTGGCCAATGGTCCTGATGAAGGTATTAATATTGCAAAGGCATTAGGAGATAAAGAATTCTGCATTCTACAAAATCATGGCATTCTGACAACAGGCACTATGGTTGATACCGCTGTTTGGTATTTTCTAAATATGGAGGATGCCTGTAAATCCCAGTTACTAGCTGAAGCAGTTGGTGAACCAAAAATCATTCCACATGAAACAGCATGTGCCACACGTGACTACGTTGCTAATGACTTATCAGCATATGTAAGCTTTCAGCCTACTATTGATGTTTTATGGGAAGAAGAACCAGACTTGCTAGATTAATTAATAACAGCCTGAACTTCTAGGTACTCATCAATACCAAATAACCCATG
>CAZNPG010000018.1:0-6323 GCA_964575305.1 uncultured Gammaproteobacteria bacterium
AATATGGTTTTATTTTCCCAAATTGCAATTAGTTCACCAATTGATTCTGGAGAAAGATCTTCCAAGACTAAAGATGAGAATCTTCTTTTAGTTACTTTTTTATGGAGGTCTAGCTCATTATCATTCCCTGACATGAGTGATTCTGTCTGACCCTTAAACTGTTTAAAATTTAAATTATCTGTTTTTGAAATAATAAAATAGGCATTTGCTTCCTTTGTCCCTTGAAAGAGGTGTTGAAAGAAAGAATGTTGTGACCTTGGTCCATAACCACCCCAAACTATGGAGCCAGTTTCATACGAAAGAGATTCCCCAGTATCTCTATCAACACTTTTACCCAAAGATTCCATTTCTAACTGTTGGATATAAGAAGAAAAATTTCGCAGTTTATAGTCATAATTCAATATTAATGTTGAATCCATCTGCAATAGATTATTCATGATTAAATCTTGGATGGCTAAAGATAGAGCTGGATTGTTTGCAATATCCGAACTGCTTAAATCGTCGATTGTTTTACCACCTTTCAAGAAATCCTTGAATCTATTTCTGCCTAATCTTATAAAAAGAGCAAGGTTTACTGCTGACCAAATAGAGAATCGTCCACCAGTTCCTATATCTATTTCTGCAATATTGTTTGAGCTTATACCAAAAGTTTCAGCTTTATCTACTAATGAAGTTACTGCATAAGTTTGATTCAATAATTTTCCTTTGGTAATTGCATCATAACTAGTCAATGTTTCAATTGTTGAAAAAGATTTTGAAGTAATGATAAAGGCACAATCCGATAAATCCTGCTCTAAATATTGTTGATATTCAGAAGGATCGCTACCTGTAATGAAATCTATTTCTAATTCTTTTGATGAAAATATATCTTCCATTAATTTTGGACCTAAATAAGACCCACCAATACCAAAAATAAGAATTTTTTTATAGTTGTGTTTTATTTCAGAAGCTAATGCTTCCATTTTATCAAGGCTTGCTTCAAAAATGTCTGATTTGGTATTTCTATATTTAAAGTGAGTAACTTCTCTGTTTTCAGTGTTATTTAACCTCTGGCCATCCATCAGCTCATTGAATTTTTCAATGAAGTTATTATTTTTGGCATACTTTTCAAATAAGCCGAAGACTTTTTCATCTACATTCAATGAAGATTGATCAATATGAAGTTTATTAGTTGAAAAATTTCGACTTGATGTTTGGGTGATACTTCCGCTTGAGAATTGATTTAAAAATTCAGTATATTTCATGAGTACTCTATGATTGCTTCTTCAATGTTTTTAGATTGTGTAATTGGTCTGCCTACTACAATAAAATTTGCTCCATTTTCGTAAGCTTCTTTGGAAGTCATTACTCTTTTTTGATCATCTAATAGGTTCTGGTTTCGGATGCCTGGGACAACTTTTATTAAATTGCTTTCAGATAATAATGATAATTCCTTAGAACTACAGACGATGCCATCTACTTCAGATTTTTCTGCAACATTTATTAAATTATTGAACTGGCTATTAAAATTATTGTTATAAAGCATTTGAGTGTCACTTTCATCTAAGCTAGTTAACAAACTAACTCCTAAGATTTTTGTATTTCCTTTAGCTTGATTTGCTGCAGCAATCATTTCCATGCCTCCCTGCAGATGTATAGTTGTCATCAAGACATTAAATTGGGCTATCTCCACAATAGCTTTATTAACAGTATTAGGAATATCATGAAGTTTGAGATCCAAGAAAATTTCAAATCCTTTTGAACTCAAGAAATCTAATACTTTGTTGCCCTCGGAAATAAATAACTGCAAGCCAACTTTCACAACGCATGAATTTGGATCTAAACGTGCTACAAATTCTGACATTTCATCAAAATTTTTGAAATCTAAGGCAACAATAAGTCTTTTACTAGACATAACTTGAATTGTATTTAAAAGACTGACGATTTACTAGGAAACAAGAGTCAAAGAGATTCTTTCACGTTCTGAATCCATGCCACTTATGGATACTGTAACTTCTTCGCCAACTTTATATAAATCTTGAATTGTTTGTGTGCCAACTTCTATTTCTGAATGATGTATTAGGCCGTCTATACCGCCATCTAGTTCAACAAAAACACCAAAATCTGTTACTGATTTGATTTTTAGTGCTTCTAAGATATCGCCGTTATTATGCTTGTCCTCGAATTCTTTCCATGGGTTCTCAGTAGTATGCTTTTTACTTAATGAAACTTTTCTTTCTTCAAGATCTATTTCCATTACTTTCACATCAATTTTGTCGCCTTTTTCTAGTATTGAGGCTGGATTAATATTTTTGTTTTTCCAATCTAAGTCAGTAATATGCACCAGACCTTCGATATCCTCATCAAGTTTTACAAAACACCCATAGTCAGTTGTTAAGGCAACCTCACCTGCAACAACTTGACCAACATGATATCTGCTCTCAATATCTTTCCAGGGATCTTCTGATAATTGTTTTAAGCCTAGTGAGACTCTCATTTTTTCTTCATCGAAAGATAAGACTAAGAATTCCATCTTATCACCAACATTCAAGACTTCTTTTGGATGCATAACTCTTTTCCAAGATAAGTCAGTAATATGAAGCAACCCATCTAAACCACCAAGGTCTACGAACGCCCCGTAATCAGTTAGATTTTTAATTGTACCTTCTATTTTTTCACCTTCTTTGATGATATTTAGCAATCTTTCTCTCTCTTCTGAGTTTTGTTCTTGTAAAACAGCTTTTCTAGAAAGAACGATATTTGATCTTTTCTTATCAAATTTCATTACTTTGAAATCTAATGTTTGCCCTGTGAGGTCTGGATAATCTTTGCCACCTTTTGGATCAATTAATGAGCCTGGAAGAAAAGCTTTCACAACATCAACAAATACTGTGAAACCACCTTTTACTTTGTTGACAACTTTACCTACAACATATTCACCATCGGAATGTGCTGACTCTAATTTATCCCAAGTTTCTTGCTTTCTAGCTTTTTCACGGGATAGTCTAATTTCACCAAATCCGTCATCAAGTGCATCAAGCATTACTTCTACCTGATCTCCAACTTCTACAACTAATTTACTGGCATGATCTTGAAACTCTTCAATTGAAACTAATCCATCAGATTTAAAACCGATGTCTAAGGTTACCCATTTTTTTCCAATTTCAACGACATTAGCTTTCACCAATGATCCTTGGACTAGATTGAACTCGCTAAAACTTTTATCAAGTAAATCTCTTAATGTATTTTCAGTACTTTTCATTAACTAATTTTTTTATCAAATTTGTAATTTCTCTTACAGTCTTACTAGAACTGTCAATGAGGATAGAATCTTGAGTTTGTTTAAGAGGAGAATGTGATCTTTTAGTATCTCTCTCATCTCTAAGTTCAATCTCATTTTTGAGTTCAGAGATATTAACCTTTTGTCCAGCATTTCTCAACTGATTTGCTCTTCTCATTACCCTTTCTTCAAGATTAGCGGTTAAAAAGATTTTTACCAATGAATCTGGAAAGAGCTTTGAAGACATATCACGACCTTCTGCCACTAGCCCAGGTACCTTTCTATAAGTCTTTTGTATCATAGTGAGCTTTGACCTAACTTCTTCTTCTTGCGAGAGTTCTGAAGATAGTTTAGTTATTTCTGAACCTCTTATTAAGCTTGTAATATCTTTGCCTTGATATGCTATTGACTCATTTTCCAAGCTGTAGTTATGTTGAATTTTCTTTATCTCATCTGGGATATTGCTTACCTTGCTTAAATGCAAGAATGCGTAGCATCTGTAAATTAATCCACTATCTAAATAATTCCAGCCTAATTCCAAAGCTAGGGACTTAGATATAGTGCCTTTACCCGAGCCTGATGGTCCGTCAATTGTTACTATTGGTACCATTTTTCTAATACCTCAAAAAATCTTGGAAAAGAAGTCTCTACAGAGCTTGTTTCATCAAATATAACTTTTTTACCACTGCCTAAGGATGCGATCATAAAGCTCATAATAATCCTATGGTCCCCTCCTGTCTCAATATTGACAGAGTTTGTATCTAAATTATTTGAAGGATTAATATCAAAACCATCTTCATATTCTGTAACAGTTGCCTTAGGATCAAACTTCTTAATATTTGAAAGTAGCAGACTTATTCTGTCAGATTCTTTAAATCTTAATTCTTTTGCATCTCTTACTGTGGTCTGGCCTCTGGCAAATAATCCCATAATTGCAATAAGTGGAATTTCATCGATAAGATTTGGTATTTTTTCTCCTTGAATATTTATACCTTTTAATTCTTGCTTGGCATTGGATTCAATATCAGCTCTTGGCTCATTTGTGATATTCTCAAGGTTCTTCAGCACGACATTACCACCCATTTCTTTAACAACATCTAAAAAAGCTGTTCTTGTACTATTTACGCCGACACCCTCAAGCAAGATATCTTTTTTACTAAGAATATTTGCTGCAATTAAGTAGGCAGCAGATGAAAAATCTTTGGGAACATCAATAAATTTCTTTTTTATCTCTATGCTGCCATCTAAGATGATTTTGTTTCCATCTCGTTTTATGTCTGCTCCACATTCTTCAAGCATTCTTTCGGTATGATCTCTGGATGGGATGTTTTCAAAAATGGTAATTTTAGTTTTTGAAGAAAGTGCTGCTAAAAGCAAGCAAGATTTAATTTGAGCACTCGGTATTGTTAGGTTATATGTAAATTCAGGCAATAACTTTGTGCCTTTAATCATAATCGGAGGAAATTTTTGCTCTTTAAGGCTTACTTCAGCTCCCCAACTGTTTAATGGCTCAGCAATTCTATTCATAGGTCTTTGAGATAAAGATTTATCTCCTATTAATGTGCAATCCTTACCAGATCCTGCTATATAACCACTTAAGAGTCTAATTCCTGTCCCAGAGTTACCTAAGTCTAATGTAGTTGAACCTAAATTTTGATTGAATTGCTTAACAGCTTCTACGGTGCTTTTTACATCTTCGCCAATATAATCTTGATTAAAATCTAAGCCTAGAACAGCACATCTTTGCGCAATTGATTTATCTTTTGGCAAGAAATTCACAATAATTTTTTCTTAATTTTATTCTTCAGTATGTCGAGGTTTGCTTTGTTGTCGGAAAATATTTCATTCCAAAGGTCTCTGTCTGCTTTTGCTAAGCGCAAAATTTCTTTCATACTATCACCAGAGTACTTTTGATAATCAATACCTTCCTCTTCTAAAATCTCTTTATACAAAAAGCTAAAAAAATGGGGAAAATGGCTTAGGTAAGCATAATGTTTATCATGCTCATCTAAAGTCATCTCAGAAGTATTTGCGCCAAGACTATGCCAAAAACCTTTTAAATTTTTAACATCATTATTAATTGTGTTACTCAGAATTATTACTTCTTTGTTTTTAAGTAAATTCGCTTCCGCATTAGCTGGTCCCACTTTATGACTTCCGCATATTGGATGTGATGAAATAAAATTTTTAGGTAATTTCTTATTAACAAGAAAATTTTTTGAACTAGAAATATCTGTTACTAATGATTCTGGGAAATGTTCACAGAAATATAAAATACTGCGCAGAGCTTCGGCTTGTCTAGTGCAGATAATTATTAGATCATAAGCACCTGAAACACTTTCATAAGAGCTGAATACCTCATTATAAATAGATTTATTCTTTAATATATTTTGATATTCATGATCTTGCTCTACACAAGAAGTATCTGTCTGATTAAGGCCTAGAGCTATGGATGTACCCATAAAACCTGAACCTACAATTAGAATCTTCCTACTCATCTGGTTGTTGAACGCTTAATGAAGTCTTCATTATTTCTAAAAATATAGATTTCAAATCTTCCTTGGGATAAAGAATTGCTAATTCATCTATCTTTTGAAGTATTAATTCTTCTCTTGCATCATCGTGAAGTTCTTTTCCAAGATTTCTTTTTACATTGCCTATTTGCAAAGAAAGATTCAATCTTGATTCCAGCAAAGCAATTATTTCTGAATCAATTGAATCTATTTCTTCCCTTATAAACAAAAGAGCTTTTTCATCATCCATATTTTTTTTCAAAATTTACCATAAATTCTTTCAATGCAAGCACAGAATCTATCTTCATTGGATTATATATGCTTGCTCTCATGCCGCCTACTGTTCTATGCCCTTTTAAATACTCCAGTCCCTCAGAGGAGGCCTCTTTTAAAAAAGTACTTTCAAGTTCAGGATCCTCTAAAGTAAAAACTACGTTACAGATAGATCTTTGTGAAGTATCTACTGGATTGTGGTAAAAGCTTGAGCTATCAATTAGGTCATATAAAACATTAGATTTCATTTTGCTTTGCGCTTCCATCTCTTTAATACC
>CAZNPG010000019.1:0-6314 GCA_964575305.1 uncultured Gammaproteobacteria bacterium
TCTCACCAGCAACAATAACTGTATTATTTTTTATAAGAGTCTCACAAGCTACACGTGAATTTGGATCTGATTTCAGGCATTCATCTAATATTGCATCAGAAATTTGATCGCATATTTTGTCAGGATGTCCTTCTGAAACTGATTCAGACGTAAAAATGTAAGACATTACAAGCCCTCGATATTGATGCCATCAATTTGTAAAGATTCTTTAATTAATGGATTCATGACGGCTTCGGTTTCTTCATCGGTTATATTATTTTCAATAGACTGAAACTTAAATCTATAGCCAACCTTTAAAATGTTTTGTTTTTTATTTTCAAATAAATCAAAGATAAAACAATCTGTCATAAGTTCAGATGATTCTTTATGCTTTTTGATAAGTGTTGAGAGCTCTTCAAGATTCTCATGATTATCAAGACTGAACGATAGATCACGATATGAGGCAGGAAAGTCTGAGATTTTGCTTTGCTTCTTGAAAGGCAATTGTAGATTATTGAGAGCTATTTCAAAACTGAATACTGGTGTTTTAGTTTTAGAGCCAACAAATTCTTTAGAAAGCTTACCAATTCGACCGATGTGAACGTCATCACAGTAAACTTTTTCGTATAGATCATAATTTTTAGATTGATCTAGTTCAAAATTTAATTCCTTACCTAAGATCTCAGAAAAAATTGTTTTAATAAGTCCTTTCAAATAAGAATAATCAAGCTGGGCATTGAATTCTTTAAAATTTTTATTAGTTCTACCACTAACAATGACAGCTAGCTTATTTTCATTGCCATCTTTGGTGTAAATATCAGAGAATTCAAAAAACTTTATTGAATCTTTCTGTCTGTTTTGATTAAAAACCACATTTTCCTTTAGTGATTTAGTTATACAAACTCTCATTTTTGATCTTTGCTTATCTAATGGATTATCCACGGAAATAGCAGCTTCATCTTGATTGTCATTGAAAGGAAAATTCACCACTTCAAAAAAACCATTGTTTATAAGATAACTTCGACAGAGATCTTCAAAGTTTGCTTCTATTTTTTTAGCTTTAACAGGCAAGGCTAACGCTTTTGAGGCAATATTGTCATAGCCAATCATTCTGGTGACCTCTTCTGCAAGATCATTAAGTTGATCTATATCTGATCTGTGAGATGGAACCACTACTTTATCTTCTGTCTTGAAGTAGAGAGAATTTAGATAATCTTTTTGTTCTGTCTCTGTCAGATCTGCACCAATTATCTTGTTCAATCTTTCTGAATCAAATTCAACTTCCCTTTTATCTTTTTTTCTTTGCTCTGTTTTTAATGCAAGTGATTTAATCTTTACATGATCAGACACTATTGCTATGAATCTTCTTAAGACTTGTTCTTGCGCAAGGAAATCAACTCCTCTTTCAAATTTGTAAGACGCCTCAGAGTTGAGGTTATATTGACGGGCTTTACCTAGAATCTCCTCAGGCTTGAAATAAGCACACTCAACTAAAACTTTCGTTGTGTCTTCACTACATGAAGTGCTTTCATCACCCATGGTCCCAGCTAAATCAACTGCAACATCATTAATAGTGAAAACTAAATTTTCTCCCTTGAGTTCTATTTCACTGCCCAGGAGTGTTTTAAATTTTTCTTGTTTATTTCTTTTCTCAAGCATTAAAGGACCATTGATCTTACTGGCATCATAGCAATGAGTTGGTTGGCCTGTTTCATAGGCAAGGTAGTTAGAAATATCGGTAAATAAATTGTTCTTATTAAGTTTTAGATCTTGAAAGTAATTCTCTAGATAAGGTGCATAATCTTTAACTTTTCCCTCAATCTCAATTTCAACAAAACTAATGTTTGGGCAAAGATCTTCTGCTTTATTTTCAAAGGCTAAATTTGATTCTGGGATATCGGCATCATAGTGTTCTGTATCTAAATCAGCTTTATAGAAATGATTCAGATCTCTGGCGATACCCTTTAGTGATAAACAATCACCTCTATTGGGTGTGATTTCTAGATCCATGACTTCACCTTCAATTTCATGCTCATGACCTAATTGAAATAATTTATCGGAAAGCTCTTCAAGAGAAGGTTTTTTTTCCAAGAAATTGAGCAAATGTGAATAAACTATTTTCATTTGAATTGCCTCAAGAAATCTAAGTTTGATTTATAAAAATCTCTAATGTCATTAACTTCATATTTCAGCATCGCAATTCTTTCAATACCAAGACCAAAAGCTAAACCAGAATATTTCTTTGAATCAATTTTGCAGTTTTCTAAAACTTTTGGATTAACGACTCCACAACCGAGTATTTCTAGCCATTTATCGCCAAACAAGACATCTACCTCAGCAGATGGTTCAGTAAATGGGAAGTAAGATGGTCTAAACCTTAATTTTGCCTCTTCACCGAATAATGAGTGGCAAATTTTATAGATAAGATCCTTTAGGTGTGCAAAACTCACGTTCTCATCAATGAATATACCTTCTATTTGATGGAACATAGGAAGATGAGTAGCATCATCGTCTTTTCTGTAAACTTTTCCTGGTGACACAAAAGCCATTGGACCTTGCTTCTCTAGCATACATCTTACTTGGACAGGTGAAGTATGGGTTCGAAGTACATTTTTCATACCGTCTACATAAAAGGTGTCATGCATCTCTCTAGCAGGATGAGTTGCAGGAATGTTCAACATATCGAAATTGTATTCTTCACTCTCAATTTCAGGACCTTCTGCGACTTCAAAGCCAAATGATGTAAGCAATTTGACCAGATCAAACTTAACTTGGTTAATAGGATGAATTGCCCCGATCTCTCGATCTAGACTAGGTAAAAATATCTCTTTTGGTTTCGACATTAATCTATAGCAGTTTTCACAACTTTCTCAAAAGCTGCTTTATCCTGTATAGCTAACTCTGACAGCATCTTTCTGTCAAGTTCTATGCCCTTTTTGTTCATACCAGCGATGAACTTAGAATAGGTATGCCCAAGATTTCTGACTTCGGCATTAATCCTAGTAATCCATAATCTTCTGAAATCTCTTTTTCTATTTTTTCTATCCCTATAGGCATATTGCAGGGATTTAATTAATGATTGTTTAGCCGTTTTAAATAAACGAGAACGAGCACCATAATGGCCCTTAGTTCTAGCTAATACAGCTTTATGTTTTTTTGCGGCTAAATTTCCTTTCGTTGTTCTTGGCATCTTAAGCTTCCAATAATTTATTAACTACCTTCAGATTTGCACCCTCTAGGTGTGCTGTTCCTCTAGCATGTCTTTTCTTTTTTGTTTTATGTTTCGACAATATATGGTTTCTGCCTGCTGATCTCATTTTTAGACCAGAGCCAGTTGTTTTAAACCTCTTTTTTGCACCAGAGTGATTCTTTAATTTACTCATTTTACTTTCTTTGGTGTTAATAGCGCACTGTATGTTCTGTTTTCAAATTTTGGCTCTACTAACACAGATGCAATATCTTCCGTTTCTTTGATGATGCTGTCAAGTAAAGTTTTACCAAAACTAGTGTTTCCTAGCTCTCTTCCACGGAATGTGACTGAGATTTTTACGTTAGCTTTCTTCTCAATAAAGCCCATAATTTTTTTCAATTTAGTTTTGATATCACCAGTATCAATATTTGGTCTCATTTTTATTTCTTTTTGTTCTATTTTCTTTTGTTGTTTTTTAGCTGCTGACTGTTTCTTTTTTTGATCGAATTTATGTTTTCCATAGTCTAAGATCTTGGCTACGCAAGGTTCTTTGTCGAACGTAATCTGCAGTAGATCTAAACCCTTGTCTTGAGCAAGCTTGACAGCATCATCTTTACTGAAAACTCCAAGCTTTTCACCAGAATCATCGATAACAGTTAAAGTTTGAGCTTTAACATACTTGTTAACAGGTGCCTGAGGTGGTCTTCTTCTTTGTCTTTGTGGTCTCAAATTATTTTGGGTTTAATGATTGTGTGGTGCATAGAATTAGCACTGGTGAAACTTATTAAGTAATGTCATAGACTGCAAATATTATACGATTTGAGGATTTAATCAAGAGGTTGTATCCCAAAGAGATTCAGGCACTTTCATTGTTTTAATTTCAATTGCGTTACCGCTAGGATCTCTAATAAAAAATGTTTCTTGTTCTCGATAACCACCTTTGAATCGTAAGAAAGGAGTATCTAAAAAATCATAGACCTCACTTTCTTGAATTCTTCTTTTTACTTCCTGAAAATCATCGTTAGATAAATGAATACCAAAGTGCGGGACACAAACATCAGCCATATCAACATGATGTCTATGGCTTACACTAAGCTCTTCTTCTTGGGCATTATGCAAAGTGAGCTCATTGCCCCAAAAATTAATATCTTGCCACATATCTTTTTCATAGTTTCCTTCTTCACACCCAAGAAAATTACAATAAAATGCTTTTGATTCTTCTATGCACTTTACTGGGATGGCTAAATGGAATCTTGAACTCATTGAATTAATTATAAATCTCTTTTGTCAGACTTTGTATCTCCTGAGCTAATTCAATTTTAATTTTTAGATCTAAAGAAATCTGATCAGGAGTTAATTCTGCAAGAGGTTTAATTGATTTATATTGATCGTAGATTCTTTGCACTATTTTAGGTCCCACACCATTAATATCAAAAAGAAAGTGCTGTTTCATATCTTTACGCTTCTTGCTTCTAAAATTTTTAAGAGCAAACCTGTGTGCTTCATCTCTAATATCTAAAAATAATTTAGAGATGTCTTCTGAGTTTCTAAAATCGTAATCCCCAATATCGGTATGCAAGGTTTCAAGACCATACTTCCTTTTCGCACCCTTTGATACCGATACACAAGAAATATCAAGATCCATTCGTTCTTTGACATATTTTAGGTGGGTTTTCCCTCCATCAATGAGTAATAAATCAATAGCAGGAAAAGATTTTAAGTATTTGTTAACGCCATAAACCAATGAGTCTAAATCAGACTCAGAAATCTCCATGGGCACCCTAAAATATCTGTACTTAGATTTATCAAAACTGCTTTCAGAAAAATTTACACAGGATACTGTCTTAAGATCCCCACTTACACCACTAACATCAAAACCGACAATTGTAAGTTGATCTTCCATATCTAAATTTCTCTTGAGAAAATCTAGAGATTGTGCATATTTTTGATATTTTGTTGCATGGTTAAAGAGGCCATCGACAGCATTTTTATTTGCTAGTTCTACCCATTCTGATTTCTTACCTTTTATCGGCTTCAAAAACTTAATATTCCCAAAGATATCGTTTTTACTGACATCAAATTCAGTGACAATTTTATTAACTGATGGATATTTTTGAATCAAACTAGGTATGAACTCTAATAAAGCATCATAATCGTTCTTTTGAAGATGGTTTTTAAAAATAAATTTTTGCAAATTAACGAATCTATCTGATTCTACCTGGATAACTGCTACTGAGATTAGTTTTTGATTTGTTCTAATGCCAACAACCCTTGTATTGCTGCCTTTGGAAAAAATTATTTGTTTTTGATTAATCTTTTTTAAGTGTTCAAGCTTATCTCTTATGGCGCCTGCTTGTTCAAATTTTTCTTTATCGGATGCTTGCAACATCTCGCTTTTCATTTTCTTTTCAAGATCTTTAAAATTACCTTTCAAAACTGACTTAGCATCTTCAATGTCTTTTCTGTAATCTGCTTCATTGATTTCCCCAACACATGGCGCTGTGCACCTTCCAATTTGATACTCCATGCATGGTCTCGATCGGTTCTTAAAATAATTGTCGCTACATGTTCTAACTTTAAAGACTTTTTGAATTTGATTGACAGCAATACGAGTGGCATAAGCACTTGTATAGGGCCCATAGAGCCCTTCATGGCCTTTTAAGACTCTTTTAGTCTCAATCTTTGGATATGGATGTTTTTCATCTAAGTGTATAAACGGATAACTTTTATCATCTCTGAGCAGAATGTTAAATTTTGGTTTTTCAGATTTAATTAGGTTCTGCTCAAGTAGCAATGCATCAACTTCATTGTTGGTAGTTACAAATTCAATATTGTTAGCAACAGATATGAGTCTTTTAGTTTTATATGTTTGGCTAGCTGAGAAATAGCTTTTTACTCTTTTCTTTAGGTTCTTGGCTTTGCCGATGTAGAGCACTTCACCTTCATTAAAAAATTTATAGATGCCAGGCTCATTTGGGAATTTATTTGTGAGTTGTTTTAAATCTTTATTCAATTTCTTTCTTGGTATTAATTTTGCCTAGCTCAACCCCCCATTGATCGAAAGGGTTAATGTTCCAAAACATACTCATGAATATGGTTTTATTTTCCCAAATTGCAATTAGTTCACCAATTGATTCTGGAGAAA
>CAZNPG010000020.1:0-5409 GCA_964575305.1 uncultured Gammaproteobacteria bacterium
AGTTAATTTGTTCCGGACTTTTGCATATCTCAATCTCTTTAAAAAGCTTTTTAATGTCACTTTTAAGAATTGGATAACCAATCAAATAAGCTGCAATCATTCTTTGAGAGAGTTTTGCTCCATCTATATGTTTAGAGATCAGCTGTTGGGCATGAAGTGTTCCTTGGCTATGAGATGCTATAAAAAAAGGTTTATCACCAATTAAATCTAAAAATGCAAAAAAAGCACTTTCTACATCTTCATAGGCTCGCGCTAAAGCTTTTTGCCCATCTCCAGTTTCATCAAAAAAAGAAAAGAATGTTGCCTGTCTATATTCAGGAGCATAAATATCGCAACTATAGTTAAAAGCTGAAGCTTGACCAGCTAACATACCCTCAGTTCTTTCATAGTGAGAGGTATCTTTATCAATTGTTGCATTCCATGTTTTTCCGAAATAACCAGTTGGATGTACGTAAAATACAGCAGCTTTTTTTAAACCATTTAAATTTTCATTATTAGGTGTAAGTTGATCTGGCCCATTTTTGTAATCAGGATGAGCTGCCCATGAGTTAAGATCATTATAATTTGGTTTAGGAGGTGGCTCAAAGTTATCAAAGGTCATAGTCGGCTTGATCATTCGACCAATAATCCAAAAAAGAATAGTTTTTCTAAAATAGAAAACTAATAACAATAAACTTAAGATAACAATTGTAAATATAATATTTGCCTCCCTTATTGGCGCGCCCGGGAAGATTCGAACTCCCGACCCCTTGGTTCGAAGCCAAGTACTCTATCCAGCTGAGCTACAGGCGCAACCTATAAATACATTATATTCCTTTTTATTTTTCTAAAAAATTATTATGTTAAAATTCTAGGGTCAGGATTAAGGGAGAATAAATGAAATTTACATCAATTTTGAAATACTTTGTCTTATTACCAGTATCTCTTTATTTACTAACCTTCATATTTATATCTTTTGATCTAAGAGAGACAAGACCAATTATCTCTTTATTTAAATTACTTCAAACTGATACTTCGCTTAATGTCATTGATTCAACACTTGAACTAGAAAGCGAAAAGCTTGAAACAGCCATAACAAGTAATCCTAACAAAAATGTCTACTTCGGTGATTTACATGTTCATACAAAATATTCTTTTGATGCATATGTTTTTGGGGTAACAGGAACACCTGATGATGCTTATATGTATGCTAAAGGTGCAAGTGTAAAACATCCTCTGGGGTATGATCTTCAGTTGCGTGAGCCACTAGATTTTTATGCAGTCACTGATCATGGTTTCTTTATGGGCATGATAAACAATTATGCAGATACTACTTCAAGAATTTCAAAAAAAGACTTCACAAAGCCATTTCATAATATGAATGCAGATGTAGCTACCAATACTCCAGAAGAAAATCTAGATACCTTTCCAGCAAGAACTGCAATGTTCAGTGATGTCGTTGCTTCAACTATAAATATGCCTTACTTTGATCTTCATCCTAAAGTATTGGCTGCGTATTTCACCAGCAATGTTCAACTTGCATTAAAGTCTTTTGATTATAAAGTTCATAAATCAGCATGGGCTGATATGGCTAGAGCTGCAGAAGAGCATAATGACCCAGGAAATTTTACAACTTTCTTAGCATATGAATATACAACCTCTACCGATACTGAGGGAGGTAACCTTCACAGGAATGTTTTTTTTGAGGGGTCTAAAAGACCGCTCAGGCCTTTTACTAGGATCGACTCTCTAAATCCTGAGGATTTGTGGACATGGATGGATGATTTGCGAGAAAGAGGTGTTGATTCAATTGCCGTTCCTCATAATGGAAATGGATCAAATGGAAACATGTTTGAGATGGAAACCTTCGAAGGCGGTCCTATTAACAGGAACTACTCATCAAAAAGAATGAGAAATGAACCTCTTGTTGAAGTTACTCAAGTTAAGGGAACTTCAGAAACTCATCCCTTGCTCTCACCAGATGATGAATGGGCTGATTTTGAGATTATGGATATTAGGGTTGGAAGCAGACCTCCTACATATAGCATGCCACAAGCTGGATATGTAAGAGATGCATATTTAAGGGGCTTAACTTTAGATTGGTTTGGTCAAGGAAACCCCTATAAGTTTGGATTAATTGGATCGACGGATACCCATGTGCTTGGAGGATCTTTTGATGAATCTAATTATTGGTCAAAAGTTGGTATTTTAGATGGCTCACCAGAAGCAAGAGGTACGATCCCTCTAACTCAAGAAAGAATTAATACGGTGACTCAAGGATTAATTGATGCTAATCAACCTGTACTGTTGATCGATAGAGAGCAGGGTACATATATGGATGTCGGTTTTGATCAATGGGGAGCCTCAGGTCTTGCGGCTGTTTGGGCAGAAGAAAACACAAGAGAATCTATATTTAAAGCCCTGAGGAATAAGGAGACTTATGCAACTTCTGGATCAAGAATTAAATTAAGGTTTTTTGCAGGCTATGAAATTTCATCAGTGGATCTAGATTCATCTGATCTGATTTCACAGGCTTATGAAAAGGGTGTTCCAATGGGTTCAGACATTAATTTTGATAATGGTAAAGAGCCCCATTTCATGGTTTGGGCTGTAAAAGGTAAGAACGGAGCACCGCTGCAAAGAATCCAGATTATAAAAGGTTGGATTGATACTAATTCAGGAAGACCTAAAGAAATGGTTTACGACGTTACCTGCTCTGATGGTCTAGCGGTAGATCCTGTCACACACAGATGTCCTGATAACAATGCAAAAGTAGATATCAACACATGCAAAATTTCAGATAATGTTGGTGCAGTTGAGCTCAAAGCTAAATGGCAAGACCCAGAATTTAATTCCACAGATAATGCTTTTTATTATGTTAGAGTTCTCGAAAATCCAACATGCAGATGGTCATCATGGGATGCCATTAAGAATGGCTTTGAGCCCAGAAAAGACCTTCATAGAACTATTCAAGAAAGGGCATGGTCCTCTCCCATCTGGTACGTTCCAGAAGACGATGGTTTCGAAATTATTCCTCTTGGTGGATCAATAAGTTTAAGAAATTAATTTTTTATGAAATCAAGGATAGGTTTATTTATTCTTATAGGTTTATTTCTGTACATAGTTGATTATAGATTCTCATATGACGAGGACTTAAACCAAATCATAATCCCTGACGATGAAATACTTGGTCTAATAGATACTTGGCGAGATCAAGTGGGCAGGGATCCTTCTGATGAAGAAATTGTGAGGATAATAAATAATCTTGTTAATGAAGAAATTCTTTATAGAGAAGCATTAAAACTAGAATTGGATAAAAATGACAGAATTATAAAACGACGCCTAGCTCAAAAAGTTGAATTCCTTAAACAAGATGATATTCAGCCCTCACCAGCGGATTTAGAAAATTTTTATGTTGAAAATAAATCAAAATATATGGTTGAGGATCTTTTTACCTTTAGCCATCATTTTTTTTCTGCACAAGATAATTCAGACATTAGAGCTAAAGAAAGTTTAATTAAAATCTCAAATGGTTTTGCAGTAGATTCAGATCCTTTTATATTGGGAAATGACCTTAACTTAATGTCAAAAAGTGATCTTCAGCAGAATTTTGGTGTTTCTTTTTACGAAAGCCTGTCATTAATAAATGAAAATCAGTGGTCCGGACCGATTTCTTCTGATTATGGATTACATATTGTCTTTATTAAAAAGAAGATTGATGGATATGTTCCTAGGCTAAATCAGATTTATCAAAAAGTTTACAGTGATTATCTTATTATGAAGAGAAGAGAGAATGTAATAAATTTCTTAGATAAAATTAAGCAAGAATATGAGGTTATTATAAATCCAGACTTAAGTTTTAATTAATGAAAAAAGTATATTTTTTCTTTTTATTTATTTTTTCATTTTATAACCATAGCCATGAATTCAATCCTGCTCACTTAATACTTAATGAGGAATCTGACTTTTCCTATTCTGTAAAATTATTTTATCCCCAACAGTATAAATATAATTCTCCTAAAATCTTTTATCCCTCGAATTGCAATTCTTCTAAGGTATCCAAATCAAGCAACATAAAAAATATTATTGAAAGTTATAAACTTGTATGTGCTGAAGATATTAAAGGTAAAGATATTAGATTTGAAAATCTGGACTTCCTTACTGACGCTCTTCTTTCAATAAATTTCATTGATGGTTCGTCGTATGAATCGATAGCTGGATCAAGGGATCTTGTAATAACTATTCCGCTTGAACAATCTGTTTATCCGGTTGCTTACTTTAATTTAGGCTTTGATCATTTATTGAAAGGAATCGATCATATTGTTTTTTTAATATGTCTTATTTTCTTAGTTAATGGATTTATAAACTTAATTAAAGTTGTTACTGCTTTTACTATTGCACATAGCATAACTTTATCTCTATCATTTTTAGGTATTGTCACAATTAGCCAATCTGTTATTGAGGCATTGATTGCTTTAACTATTGTTTTTGTTGCTTTAGATGCTGTAGAAAACAAAAATAAAAATTTTCCTTGGTACTATGCTTTTGGTTTTGGGCTTTTGCATGGATTTGGTTTTTCAGGAGCTCTTTCGGAGATTGGAATCAATAATAATGAATTAGCTCTATCACTTTTATTTTTCAATATAGGTATTGAGGTAGCTCAGCTTGCAATAATCCCAATTCCTTTTTTGATAGTTTACTTTTTAAATAACAATAAGATATTTCAAAATATAAAGTACTTAATTGTTATAAGCATTGGCGGGATTGGCGTATATTGGTTTATAGATAGAGTAATTAGTATTTTTCTATAATTAAAATTTCTTAAATCTTCCCTCGCTGCATACATTTTTTAAATAGATTAAGATGACTCTATGAGATTATTGCCAGTTATCATATGCTTCTTAATATTTTCTTGCTCTACTGAAAAAGAACTTTCAACAATTGAAAATCTACATATTCTCATCGAATCTTTATCATCAGATAACATGCAAGGCAGAAATCCAGGCACAGAAGGCGGACAACTTGCCAAAAATTATATCTCAGAGCAATTTTCTTTAATAAATCTTAAAGCCTTTGATAATAGTTTTTTCCATGAAGTCCCTGCAGTTTCATCAACAGTCAAGGATTCATCTTTTTTTACAATCTCTTTTAGAGACAGAGATAGAAAACTGAATTATGGAAGTGAAGTAGTATTTTGGTCTAAGAGGAATATAAAGAATCAAAAAATTGATTCAAGCGATTTAGTTTTTGTTGGATATGGAATTGTTGCTCCAGAATATAATTGGAATGATTATGAAGGTATTGATGTAAGCGGAAAAACTGTAGTCATGCTTATTAATGATCCAGGCTTTGATACAGGAAGATTAAATTTATTCAATGGAAGAGCAATGACTTATTATGGAAGATGGACATATAAATTTGAAGAAGCTG
>CAZNPG010000021.1:0-5107 GCA_964575305.1 uncultured Gammaproteobacteria bacterium
CATACTATTGATCTTGATCAAAAGGTAAATGCACCTGTAAATATCTATTTAAATGACGGAAATGGTAATCTTTATGAAGATCTTTCAATTTATGAAAATGGTGAAGTTCCAACTCATCCTTATGCATATAGACTAGCAATTGCTGATTACAACGGTGACGGCATTGATGATATTTTTGCAGGCTCTATGGGATTACAATATCGTGATCCGGACTACTCAAATAACTTTATATTGCCCTACCCTGACCTTCTGCTTTTAAGCAACTCTGAAGGAATATTTATTGAATCATCAACCAATATTGATGACCAAAATAATGGCGAGGGAAAACTCTGTGGTTTCAGTCATGACTCAAGTTCAGGGGATTTTGATAACGATGGTGATATTGATATTTTTGCTTGCAATATCTTATTAGTTAATGATGGTTCAGGAAACTTTTCTTTTCATGATTATCTGGAAAGAAACCATCAATTTGCCTACGGAAACCCTATGAGTAGTTTAGTAGTAGATCTAAATAATGATGATTTTGATGATTTAGTTTTTTGGAATTTTGATAACCGTTGGAACTTTGAGAATCTACCAGAGGATGGTTTTGTTTTCTTGAGCGATGGAACAGCTAATCTTGAGAACTGGACCCTGACAGAATTACCAATTGGTCCTTTTGGCAGAAATCATAATAAATTTAATCATGCTGCCTGGGGCGATATAAATAACGATGGCAATAACGACATTGTTGTAGCAGTTACAAGGGATTTGCCTTATTACGAGGGAGCATATATTCAGGTTCTTTTAGGTGATGGTACAGGCCTCATGACAGATGTAACTACTTCTAACTTTAGCAATCAACCAAGGTCTGATAGTCATCATGGAGAAGGCAACATATATCTTAGAGACTATGATAACGACGGCGATATAGATATCTTCCATTCGACTCGAGACTTTTTATCTGACCTACATGGTGCTCATATTGCCCTAAATGATGGCGAAGGGAATTTTTCCTCAGTGGCAGCAAGCATCATGCCTCAAAAACCTAAAGCCAATGAATACGATAACAACCAGTATTTATTTAAGGGAATGCCAATAAATCTTGATAATGAAGGTTGTTTAGATCTCATTTCATCTAGTGATAGCTGGATGAATGAAAGCGCAACAAAAAATTACTTATTTAGTCTTATAAATATTAGATGTGATTGACTCTAGTCTTTAACTTTGCCACAAACTTGACAAGTCTCACCTTTAGAAAGATATACCCCACCACAACTAGGGCTTAAAGGCTTATTTTTGAGTATTAAACCAATTGCCATTCCACATATTGATAAGGCAACTACTAAAGTGGCTAAAAGAGCATTAATCATGGGGATATCATACCCCAATTACTGCTTTGAATGGAATCACCATTATTTGAAATAAAAAAGACTGCTAAACCATTTGATTCTGCAACTTCCAAACCCTGATCTTTGCCTAGTACATATAAAGCTGTAGCCCATGCATCTGCATAAGTTGCACTTTCGTGAGCCACTGTCACAGACAACAAATCTCTTGGACCTTTTCCCCAAATATGATTTGGTTCCCGATATTCACCAGAGGTAGCTATAGATATACCTCCTCTAGGGATGTTAAAGGCGATATAAGGACTTTTTTTGCTGTTTATTGGTCTTTCTATACCAAAGATCCAATTTTCCTTAAATTTAGCCCCTTTTGATCGAATTTCACCTCCTATTTCAATAAAGTAATTATTTACACCATTCTGCTCAACTAGTTCGGCAATTTTATCAATGGCATAACCTTTACCAATAGCAGAAAAGTCATAACCATTATTATTTTTTGGTGAAAATGCTCCGTCACTTAAAGTTGATATTTCCAGACTTGTTTCATAGAGGTTTTTAAATTCATCAGACCACTCTATATCGTCATCGTTATTAATGAGTGAAATCTCTGATGAAGGTTTATACGTCGAAAAAACATAATCCACTCTTGTGAGCTCATTTTTTATTTTTGATTCTAGGTCTGCATAACTAGAATTTTCTGCAATTTTAATTGAATATGTTGTGCCGTAAATCTCACCAGAAAAGTCTTGTAATATTGGTTTAGAGCAACTTACTAAGAAAGCAAGACAAAAAAGACTTAGCCCTCTAACCACCAAAGTCATCGAGCATTATATTTTCAGGCTCAACCCCAAGATCAGTAAGCATCTTGATACAGCTAGAATTCATCATTGGAGGTCCGCAAAGGTAGTATTCACAATCTTCCGGAGCATCATGCTTTGATAGATACTCATTCTCGGTTACTTGATGTATGAAACCAGAAAGCCCTTCCCAATTATCTTCAGGCAATGCATCTGATAAAGCTATATGGAAAGAGAAATTTTCATGTTCCTCAGCTAGTTTTTCAAACTCTTCTTTATAGAAAATCTCCTTCATACTTCTAGCGCCATACCAATAAGAAATTTTCCTGTTGGAATTTAGTCTAATTAGTTGATCAAAGATATGTGAACGCATAGGCGCCATGCCTGCTCCACCGCCAATGAAAACCATTTCATTTAGTGTTTCACGAGCAAAGAATTCTCCGAAAGGTCCAAACACCTTTACTTTATCTCCTGGCTTAAGGCCAAACACATAAGATGACATTATGCCTGGTGGAAAATCTGATCCAGGAGGTGGTGAAGCTACCCTTATGTTGAACTTGAGGACTCCTTCTTCTAGGGGGTAGTTTGCCATTGAATAGGCTCTAATTATTGGTTCAGGATTAGTGGCAACATTGTCCCAGATCTTAAATCTATCCCAATCTTCATGGTATTCTTCAGCTATATCGTAATCTTTATAACTAATTTTTTCATAAGCGGGAGCTTCTAATTGAACATATCCTCCTGCTCTAAACTTAACGTTCTCTCCTTCTGGAAGTTTCAACACTAACTCTTTAATAAAAGTAGCGACATTATCATTTGAAACAACTTCACATTCCCATTCTTTTACACCAAAAACTTCTTCTGGTATTTGAATTTTCATATCTCCTTTAACTGCAACCTGACAAGATAATCTCCAATTATCATTTTGCTGTTTATAGTTAAAATGAGATTGCTCAGTGGATAAAATTGATCCTCCACCATCGGTTACTTGGCACTTACATTCTGCACAAGTTCCTCCCCCACCACATGCAGAAGCAAGATAAATATTTTTGGATGCTAAGGTACTTAATAATTTACCACCTGCAGGAACTTTTATGCTTTTTTCTGGATCGCCATTAATTTCAATAGAGACCTCTCCGGTTGATACAAGTTGTGATCTTGCAAACATTACAAAGGCAACTAAAAATGCAACTATTAATGTGAACGAAAGTATTCCTAGATAGATATCCATTAGAGCAAAATACCCCCAAATGACATAAAACCAAAACTCATTAAACCAACTATTACAAAAGTTATACCTAGTCCTCTTAACCCCTCTGGTATATCACTATATTTTAACTTTTCTCTGATGCCTGCCAAGAGGACAATTGCTAAAGCCCAACCAAAACCAGCCCCAAAACCATAAACTATACTTTCAGTGAAATTATAGTTTTTTTCTATCATAAATAACGATGCTCCAAGAATTGCGCAATTAACTGTTATCAAAGGCAAAAATATGCCCAAAGCGTTATACAAAGCAGGCACATATTTATCTAGAAACATTTCGAGTATTTGTACTGCAGCAGCAATTACCCCAATGTAAGTTATTAAGCCTACAAATTTCAGGTTTGTGTTTTCTAGACCAGCCCAGGATAAAGCTCCTTCTTTCAGCACGAAATTATAGATTAGATTATTTAGAGGGACAGTAATGGTTAAAACAACTATTACCGCAATCCCTAAACCAAATGCTGCTTTAACTTGTTTTGAAATAGCAAAGAATGTACACATTCCCAAGAATAAAGATAAAGCAATATTCTCAATAAAAACTGTTTTAACAAAGAGATTTAATAGATCAGCCACTATGCACCTCTTTCTTAACTTTCAAAGGCTTAAAAGTGTGAGCTTTTAATGGGTTTTCATTTTCTTCAACTTGGCTCTTACTGAATGACCTTATAACCCAAATCATTATTCCAATAATGATAAATGAGCTAGGAGGTAGTAATAGGAAGTTATTAACAGGATAGCTGTCTGGCATTATTTGCATACCAAAGAAAGTACCACTACCAAATACCTCTCGAATTGCAGCAACAACCAATAGGACAAAGCTATAACCAAGACCATTACCAAAACCGTCAAGCATGCTTTTAATTGGTGGGTTTTTCATGGCATAGGCTTCTGCACGGCCCATGACAATACAGTTAGTTATAATTAAACCAACAAAGACAGATAATTGTTTACTCGCTTCATATGCATATGCCTTTAAAAGTTCATCAACAATGATTACCAATGACGAAATAATTGTCATTTGAACTATAATTCTTATGCTATCTGGGATGTAATGTCTAATAATGGAAATAAACAGGTTTGAGAGCGTTACAACCGATGTTAAAGCTATACACATGATCAAAGTTACATCCATCTTCACAGTAACTGCAAGAGCAGAACAAATACCCAAGATTTGCAGTGCGATAGGGTTATTCTCAACTATTGGAGTAAATAGGAGTTTTCTTGTTTCTTTTACCGAAATTGCCTTCATGCCTTAACTAAACCTTCTCTTAATTTTTGTAATACTGGACCATAACCATTTTCACCAAGCCAGTATCTAATCATATTTGTAACACCATTACTCGTGAGAGTTGCTCCAGAAATACCATCTATCTCATATTCCTCAGAAGATGGACCTTTTGTTACATAAAGAATTACTTTTCCTGAAGAATCATAAACTTTCTTTCCGTCCCAATCGGATTTCCAATCAGGATTGTCTACTTCTCCGCCCAGACCAGGTGTCTCTTTGTGGTCATAATACTCAATACCTTTGACCGTATTTAAATCAGAATCTAAAGATATATAACCATAAAGTGTGCCCCACAAACCATAGCCTCTTATAGGCAGAACAACTTTCTGAATTTTTTCTTCCTCAGAGTACCAGACATAAATAGGAGCAATATTTTCTCTTCTCTTGAGTATGGCTATATCCTGATCCTTGGGAACAATACTAGAGCTTTG
>CAZNPG010000022.1:0-1748 GCA_964575305.1 uncultured Gammaproteobacteria bacterium
GCTCCACCAGTTAAATCAAAATGAAGAAATCAATATCATTAGTAGGGATGGCAGGTGCAGGCAAGTCATCAATCGGCAAACAACTTGCAGACCATTTAGGATTTAGCTTTATTGATAGTGATTTACTAATCGAAACCGAATACCAAGAATCATTGCAACAAGTTTTGGACAGGTCTGGCAAAGAAAACTTTTTAAAAATAGAAGAAAAAGCGCTTATGTCTATTGAATTTAATAATACTATTTTAGCTACAGGTGGAAGTGCAATCTTTTCTGAATTAGCAATGGACTATATAAGAAGCAGATCTTCTATAATCTTTATTGAGGCTCCATATAAAAAAATTGTTGAAAGAGTATCTAATTTTTCTGAAAGAGGATTTTTAAAAAGCTCAGATCAAACCATTCAAGAGGCATTTGTTGAAAGGCAATTTCTATATAAGCACTTTGCAGATTTTGAAGTTGTAAATGATGCTAGCCAAGAAAAGTGCTTAAACAAGATTCTAGATCTAATTCATCAAAAGTTATGATGAAGAAACTAAATTTATTTATTCTTCTTTTTTTAATTAGTTCTTGTGGAGGCGGTGGCGGTGTATCAGAAATACCTCAGAATTACAGTCCTATTATAAATTTATCTTCCAGCTTAGATGAGCAACTAATTACAAAAAGTATATCTCTTAACTGGATAACTCAGAATGTGAATTCTTGTTCTGCTTCAGGGGACTGGACTGGAGAAAAGTCCCTCAGCGGGTCAGCTGATGTCCAAATATTAAAAGTAGGCGAAAACACCTTTACTCTTAACTGTAATGGGGATAATGGGTCAATAAGCGTCTCAAAAAATGTTATTGGATATGTTGTTCAAAGAAAGATAATTCAACAGTCTATTGGCGGGGCGCTTCAAGATAGAGAGTTCTTTATAAGATATCCACTAACCCCCTCTGATAGTAGCTATCCATTAGTTTTCTTTTTTCATGGAGCTGGCGGGAATGGTGAAGGGGAGCTTAATAGGCATCAAGCTGTTATTGATTTAATAGATGAAGGAAATTTCATAGGAATCTTCCCATCTGGCTACCAGAATAAATGGAATGTCAACAATGAGACAGCAGCAGATGATGTTGATTTCTTTAAAAGTATAATTAATGACATTAGCTCTAATACAATCTTCAATCTTGATAAAGTCTATGGAGTTGGAATCTCAAATGGCTCTGGGATTATTAATAAAATAGGCAAGGAAACATTCATATTTAAGGGGATAGCTCCCTTAATAAGCCAACAAACTGTAGACATTGGTAACATCATCCCCGAGGGGGTTTTATCAGTTTTTCAAGTGAATGGAGATAGTGATAATTTAGTTCCAGTCAATGGGGGAATGGGGGTGGCAAATACAAACTTTATGTCTGCTTCAGGAAGCGCAGAAAATTGGGCATTAAATTTTGGTTGCTCTATGAGTCCTGAAGAAGAGATTCTTCAATGGGGCAGCAAAACAGTAAATGCATTTACCTTTTCAGGTTGCTTGCAAAATAATGAAGTGAAATATTTTATAGTCCAGGACTCTGGACACACCATCCAATTTGATCAAGATATAGATTTGTTTATTCAAATATGGAATTTCTTTAAATCTAGAGAAAATTAGATCTAGTTTCTTTTATTCAAAATTTTCCATAATTTTGAAGTAATTTCCAAACCTAGGAATGGTTTTACTAACTTATAAGCTAAACCAGGAATAACTGTACTCTTTCCAGCCAAAGAAGCTT